>NZ_JAENKO010000004.1 GCF_016599145.1 Tomitella cavernea | reverse complement strand
CCCCGGGCGGCGCGGCTGCTGCGCGGGGCGGCGCCCGCGGCCGCGGCCGAAGCCGCGCGGATACCGCTCGCCGATTCCGCCGTCGTCGCGCTCGCCCTGCCATTCGGGACCGCGCTGCCCGACGCGTCGGGGGTGCTGGTCGCCACCGGGGAACGCGGAGTGGACGCCAAGGCCTGCACGCTGTCGAGCAACAAGTGGCCGCACCTCGCGCCGGCCGAATCGGGGGGCGTCCGGCTGCTGCGGCTGTCGTACGGCCGGTACGGCGCCGCGGAGATCGTCACTGAATCCGACGCGGACCTCGTCGCCCGGGCACGCGGCGACCTGCACTCCCTGCTGGGCGTCGACGCCGCGCCGGTGGACGTGCACGTGCAGCGCTGGCGTGGCGGTCTGCCCCAGTACGGAGCGGGCCACGACGGCCGGGTCGCCGCGGTGGAGTCGGCGGTGGCGGGGCTGCCCGCCCTCGGTGTCGCCGGCAGCGCCTGGCACGGGGTGGGCGTGCCCGCGTGCATCGGCGGGGCGCGCGCGGCGGCGGAATCGGTCGTGGCGGACATCACCCGCTGATGCCGGCGGTGTGACGCCCGCGACGGCCGCCGCCCCGTAGTCGGTGGCAGGATGAGGGCATGGCGAAACTCGATTACGCGAAGCTCAACTCCACCATCCGCTATCTGATGTTCTCGGTGTTCCATGTGACGCCGGGCGAGTTGGGGGAGGACCGTTCGGCCGCGATCGCCGAGGCCGAGGAGTTCTTCGGCGGCCTCGAGGGGCGCGGCGTCGAGTTGCGCGGGCTCTACGACATCCAGGGCATGCGCGCCGAGGCCGACTGGATGATGTGGACCCACGCCGAGCGCATCGAGGACCTGCAGCAGGTGTACGCGGACCTGCGCCGCACGACCGCGCTGGGACGCGCGAGCACGCCGTACTGGAGCAACGCCGCGTTGCACCGGCCCGCCGAGTTCAACAAGAGCCACGTGCCCGCGTTCATCGCCGGCGAGGAGCCGGGTGACTACGTCTGCGTGTACCCGTTCGTCCGCTCGTACGACTGGTACGTGCTGCCCGACGAGGACCGGCGCCGCATGCTCGCCGAGCATGGCATGGGGGCCCGCGCCTACCCGCACGTGCGGGCCAACACGGTGCCGGCGTTCGCGCTGGGCGACTACGAGTGGATCCTCGCGTTCGAGGGGCCGGTGCTGGCCGATATCGTCGACCTCATGCGCGACCTGCGCGCCAGCGAGGCCCGCCTGCACGTGCGCGAGGAGGTCCCGTTCTTCACCGGGCCGCGGGTGCCCGCCGCCCGGCTCGTCGAAGCCCTCCCCTGACCTGGATGGCCCTCTCACCCGCGAGGCCGTGCGCACGCTCCGGTGCGCACGGTCTCGCGGGTTATCGGCCTGTCCACCCCGCTAGGCCTGCTTGAGTCGCAGCGAGATCGAGTTGATGCAATACCGCTGGTCGGTGGGCGTCGGATAGCCCTCGCCCGTGAACACGTGGCCGAGGTGACTGTGGCAGTTGCGGCACAGCACCTCGGTGCGCACCATGCCCATGCTCGCGTCCTCACGGAGGATCACCGCATCGGACTGCGCGGGGTCGAAGAACGACGGCCAGCCGCAGTGCGAGTGGAACTTCTCGGTGCTGCGGAACAACTCGGCGCCGCAGGCGCGGCACTCGTAGACGCCCTGGTCGGTGGTGTCGGTGTACTCGCCGACGAACGGGCGCTCGGTGCCGGCCTGCCGCAGCACCGCATACTCGTCGGGTGTGAGGTGCGCGCGCCACTCCGCATCGGAGCGCTCGACCTGGGGGGTTGGCAACTGTCCGGAAGTCATGTCCCCACGGTAATACTCTGCGCACCCGACGGGCCATCGCCCGGGCTCCCGCCCCGCCCGTCCGTCCCGTCGCCGTCCGCAGAAGGATTCCCGGCCGGTGCGCCCCGGCCCTGCCCGTCTCCGCGGCCGTGAGGGGGACGCTGCGCGGCCGCACTCCGGGCGGGTCCGTCCGGCGGGGGCGGGTCGATGCCGCCGTCCAGCCGGCCCTGCGCCCGCGCCGTGAGGTACCGATTGAGCAGCACCGCGAAAATGACCACCAGCAGCAAGGCCCAGCCGAAGGTGGCGCGCAGCGATTCGATGGTCTTGCCGGTCATGATGAACCGTGAGGAGTACCAGCTGTCGAAGCTGAGGAACAGGTAGGCCGCCGCCCACGCCGGCCAGGTGCGCACCACGGAGTTGCGCAGCACCACCGTCATCATCAACGGGAAGATGAGCATCGAGTAGTACTGCTGGCCCAGCGACCCCAGCAGGAACGACGCCGTGAGCAGCACCCCGGCGCCGGTGCACAGGTAGAACCGTTCGTCGGCGCGGTGGAAGCGGAACAGCAGATACAACGACACGAGCACCGTCAGCCCCAGCAGGATCCGCACAACCCACACCAGCGGCTCGGCGACCCCGAAGTAGGCGCCCGCGCCGACGAGCGCGCTGTTGAAGTAGTCGCGCGCCTCGGTGAGGTAGGGGAGCGTGTGGTTGATGAACGCGGTCGAGTCGGTGATCAGGGGCCACGCCGCGGCGTTGAGGATCAGCGGGATGCCGATGGCCGCCACGAACGGGCGCCACTGCTTCTTGAGCAGCGGCAGCAGCAGGATCGGCGCCAGCACCGGTTTGATCGCGATGGTCAGGCCCATGGGCACGCCGGCCCACAGGTGGTGCCCGCGGACCATCAGCGTGAGGAACAGGACCTCGCAGAGCAGGACGATCCCGTTGACGTTGCTGAAGATGAGGGTGTTCGACACGGTCTCGGTGAAGAACATGGCGAACAGCAGCACGGGGGCGGCCACGGACTTGATGCCGTAGTCGAACAGCCGCAGCAGCAGGTAGCCGGCGATGATGATCGCCACGGCGTTGGCCGCGATGAACAGCCACCGCGACCATTCGTAGTTGATCAAGCCGAGCGGGGAGAGCAGCAGGGTGCCGCCCGGCGGGTACAGGTAGTGCGGGGTGACGGTGTCGAGGTCGCCGCCGTAGATGGGCAGTTGCTGCCAGAACCGCCATGCCGCGTCGTAGACGGGGTTGAAGTCGTCGGTGTGCGCCCCCTGCACCGCCAGCGACAGCACGCGGTGGAGCACGGTGAACACGGCGATCGGCCACATCGCGGCCTTGATCGCCGCGGAGCGGGTCCATGCGGTGCGGGGCAGGAGGAGATCGGTCGACGGCACGGGTGCACGGTATCGCGTATCGCTGCGCGGGTGCGCCGGGACACCCCGTCGGTGACGGAGGCCGCACGCTGTATGCGGCGGGGGACTGCGCGCGCCGCGGCCCGTCATGCGCCTCGTACGCCGTGCGGCGCGGATCAGACCGGGCAGGCGGTGCCCCCCGGGGGGATCGCGGCGTCGTCGAGGTAGCGGTCGAGCTGCTCGACGGCGCAGCCCGACCCCCACAGTGCCCCGTGTCCCACCCCCTCCCAGGTCACGGTCGAGGCGGGCGACCCGGTACGCGCGATCGCGGCGGTCACCGAATCCACTGCGCCGGAGCCCACCACCGTGTCCGCCGCGCCGGAGAACAGGAGCACCGGAACGTCGAAGCCCTCGGGCAGATCCGGCTCCTGGTGGGACGGCCAGGAGGCGCAGGTGAGCATCCGGACCGCGGCGTCCGCGCCGAACACGGGGTACTTGCCCGCCCAGTCGGACTGCGCGGTGTGCGACTGGTCCGGCGTGGCCGGCGGAGGCGCGTCGCTGCACTGGGCCACGAACCCGCCGCTGGTGACGGCCTGCGCGTCGGCGAACACGTGCAAGGTGTCCACGTCGCCGCGCGCGGCCCCGTCGATGAGCTCGCCGAGCCTGGCCACCCGCTGGTCCCACGGCAGCGCGGAGTCGGCGAGCGTCCGCCGGACTACGGTGAGGACCGAACCGCTGCTCACGCCCCGGATCAGGCCCATCTCCGCCGAGTCGAGCAGCGTGTTGAGGGTGCGCGCCGGGTCGGGGCCCGCTGCGCAGCCGGTGGAGGTGCAGTCGGAGACGAAGCGGGCGAGTGCCGCCTGATCGGCTTGGGCCCTGCGCTCGGCAGTGGTCGCGGCGTCGACGCGCAGCGGGCCGGGCGAGTCCATGACCAGGCGAGCCAAGTGGCCGGGGACGTTGGCCTGGTACGCCAATGCCACGTCGGATGCGTCGCCCAGGGTGAGCAGCGCGATCTTGTCGACGCCCCAGTAGTTGCGAAGCGTGTCGATGTCGGAGGCGGCGTGCACGGCGTCGAAGGCGTCGACGGCGGGCCGCAGCACGTCGGTGCACGAGACGGTGACGCGGTTGACGGTGTCCATCATGGACTGCGCGCGGGCCACCGGGTCACCGCCGCGCCCCGCGGCGGTGAGGTCGGCGGCGTCGGTGCCTGCGAAGCAGGCGGGATCGGTCGACGGCCCGGTGCCGCGGCGGTCCACGGCCACCACCGGGCGCGCATCGACCACCGCGCCGCCCGTGCCCGTTGCGAGGCCGGCGAGTGCGCTGCGCGAGGACTGGTCGCTGCCCGCCATCAGGACCAGCGGGGCCGCGTCCTGCGGGGTCGCCGCGGTGCGCGCGCGGGTGAGGTCGATGCCCACGTCCGACTGCGAGGTGGCCGGGTCGAGCGGCCCGGTGATCGTCGCGCACTCGATGACGAGGCCGTCCGGGCCCGGGGGAAGCCCGGCGGCGGGGTCGGTGCGGCAGGGCCGCCAGCGCGGCTGCTGCTGCGGTACCCCGGCCTGCGGCGGCGGGGGAGGCGCGGTGGTGGTCGGCGTGGCCGTTGACCCCTGCGCCTGGCCGGCGACCGCATAGTCCGGGGGTATGGAGGGGCCCGCCGCGCACCCCGACAGGGCGGTTCCCGCGATGGCCGCTCCCGCGAGGGCCATTCCGGCGGACGGGTATTTGCCTGATCGACGCACCCCACGAGCGTGCCAGGCGCCGGCCCTCACCGCTCGTCCCGGCCCTGTGCGACGGTCCACCGGGTGAACAACGCGCCGTCGTCGCCGGCGAGGAGGTGCCGGCGGGTCAGCGGTGCGGGCGTCGAGGCCGGGCCCACCGCCATGCGCGGTGCGTTGCCCCCGATGAGGACCGGTGCCACGGTCAGGCACAGCTCGTCCACCGCCCCTGCCGCGAGCAGCCGGCCGGTGAGGTTGGGTCCCCCCTCGCACAGGATCCGGGTCAATCCACGGTCCGCCAGTATCGGTGCGATGTCGGCAACGTCGGGCAGCGTCACTATCTCGGCGCCGGTGCCCGCCAGAGTGCGGACCCGTGCGGCCTCTGCATCCGCGGACACGAGCAGCAAGGGAGCGACGGCGGTGTCGTGGAACACCCGGTGCGACGGGTCGATGCGCGCCGACGCACTGACCACGGCTATCCGCGGGATCTCCGGCCGGCCCGCGGCGACCCGCCGCCGGCGGTCCTCGGCAGGGATCCGCGCGCCCCCGTAGTTCTCCGCGCGCACGGTGCCGGCGCCGACCACGATGACGTCGGCAAGGCTGCGCAGCAGACCGAACACCCGGCGGTCGCCGGGGCCGCCGAGCCCCCCGGACCGGCCGTCGACGGCCACAGCGCCGTCCACGCTGGTGATGAAGTTGACCCGCATCCAGGGGCCACGTGACTCCGGGTAGGCGTACAGGGCGGCCAGCCGGCCCGAGGAGAGCGGACCGACGGGGGAAGGCGCATGGCCCCCGGCGGGCCCGTCCTGCTCGGCAGCGGGGGCATCCAAGGCTGTGAACTGGATCGCATTACTGTCACGGTGCACGGGGTCGATCACATCACATCGCTTAAACTGCCGTAATGCTCCAGCATCTCGTCGACCGCAACCCCCAGGTCCCGTCGGACCAGCTCGTGGGCCAGCTCACGCCGCCGGCGATGTTCGATGACGTCAGCTTCGCCTCGTACATTCCCGACCCGGCGGAACCGTCGCAGACGGAAGCCGTGCGGGCGGCGGAGAAGTTCGCGAGCGGCCTGGGCGACAAGAAGGGCAAGCGGGGCCTGTTCGGCCGCAAGAGCAAGACAGCCACCGGCTCCGGGCTCTACCTCGACGGCGGGTTCGGTGTGGGCAAGACGCACTTGCTGGCGTCGATCTACCACGCGGCCCCGTCGCCCAAGGCGTTCGGCACCTTCGTCGAGCTCACACACGTGGTGGGTGCGCTGGGCTTCAACAACGCCGTCGAGCAGCTCTCCGGGCACAGCGTGCTGTGCATCGACGAGTTCGAACTGGACGACCCCGGCGACACGATGCTCATTTCGCGCCTGCTCACCGAGCTTTCCGCGCAGGGCGTATCGATAGTGGCCACCTCCAACACGCTGCCCGGCCAGCTGGGGGAGGGCCGCTTCGCCGCGCAGGACTTCCTGCGCGAGATCCGCAGCCTGTCGTCGATCTTCCAGGCGATCCGGGTCGACGGGCCCGACTACCGCCACCGCGACCTCCCGCCGGCGCCCGACCCGGTGACGTCGGACCGCCTGCACGAACTGGCCGAGGCCACCGACGGCGCCAGCCTGGACGAGTTCGACGCACTGTGCGACCACCTGGCCAAGTTGCACCCGTCCCGGTACAAGAAGCTGGTGGAGGGCGTGTCCGCGGTATTCATCGACGGTGTGCACGCGGCACGCGACCAAGCCGTGGCGCTGCGGCTGGTGGTCCTGGCGGACCGGCTCTACGACGCGGGCGTGCCGGTCACGGTGGCGGGCGCCCGTCTCGACGAGATCTTCACCGAGGAGATGCTCGCCGGCGGCTACCGCAAGAAATACCTGCGTGCCACCTCGCGGCTGTTGGCGCTCTCGCGGTTCAGCGTCGCCTCAGCGGGCTAACGCCGGCCGCTACACCGCGCGGGTCATCACGTAATCGTCGTGCACGTCCGCTCCGACCATGAACGTCTTGGTGCCCGCGACGACGAAACCGTGCTTGCGGTAGAACCGTTGCGCCCGCGTGTTCTCCTGATTCACGCCCAGCCACGCGCCGGCGTCGCCCCTCACGCGGCATGACTCGAGCACCGATCGCATCAGCGTGCCGGCGACGCCGGTGCCGTGTGCAGCGGGGGCGGCGTAGAACTTGCTGATCTCCGTCGCCGGGGTGTGCGTGAGGAGCCTGGCGATCGACTCGTCGGCGGGCGGAGCGTGCACGAGCATGGCATAGGCCACCGCGGATCCGCCCTCGCGCGCCAGGAACAGGGTGCGGCGCGGGTCCGCCAAGTATTCGGTGAACCGGGCCGCGGACAGGTGCTCGCCGACGAACACGCGCACGTCCGCCTCGGTGACCCCGGGTGGGCAGGCAAGGGGGAACGTCTCCGCGGCAAGGGCGGCGAGCTCGTCGGCGTGCGCCGGCGCTGCGCGCGTGATGCCGGATCCGACCTGCAGTGTCATGCCGCCCAGCATGGCACCCGTCAGTCGTCCCCGTTCCGGCGGCACCGCAGGAGGACCATCACGATCAGAGCGGCGACGGCGCCTGCCCCGATCAGCGGCAGCGCGCGCTTGAGCACCGCGCCGCGGGCGAACTCCGACAGGTCGAGCGCCTCCGTCTCACGCGCCGGCGGGGCGGCGGGGCGGCCCGCGGGGCCCGCGCCGTCCGCGGTGGAGAGCGGGGCCGCCGGAGTTGCGGCACCACCCCCCGCGGCAGTACCCCCCGCGGCAGTACCCCCCGCGGCAGTACCCCCCGCGGCAGCGCCCGCCGGGTCGCCGCCGTCCGTGGGCCGGCTCCCCGCGTCACCGGCGGAGCCCTGGCCCTCGGTGTCGGCGAGCGCGTCGCCCAGGTTGACGGCGAACTGTTCGAGGATCTTGCCGCCCACCTCCGCGATCATGCCCCGCCCGAACTGCGCCGGCTTGCCGGTGACGGTGAGGTCGGTGGCGGAGGCGCCGGTGGTCCGCTGCCCGTCGCCGGTGAGCCGCAGAGTCACTGTGGCGGCCGCGGTCCCGTTGCCCTTGGCGTCCTTGCCGGCGGCTTTGATCACCACGGTGTGCGTGGCTTCGTCGGTCTCGATGTACTCGCCGGTGCCCTTGTACTGCATCGACACCGGGCCAAGCTTCACCTTGACCTTGCCTTTGAACGTTTGCCCTTCCACCCCGGTGAGCGTGGCGCCGGGCATGCACGGTGCCACACGTTCGGGATCGAGCAGCGCCTGCCACACGTCGTCGACGGACGCGGGCACGGTGAATGAGTGCTCCAGTTCCACGGGGTCTTCTCCTTTGCAACACGGTGATGGGCGGTGGGCTCGCCTCCGACGTGCGTCAGGCGTGCCTACGGAACAGGGGGCTGACGGATCAGGTGCCGGCGGCCGCCGTCACCGCCCGGGCGGTGAGGATCTGCGCCAGGTGCGTGCGGTACTCCCCGTCGGCGTTGCCGTCCGAGGTGGGGCTGGTGCCCTCGCCGGCGCGCGCGGCGGCGTCGCGGATGGTGGCGGCGTCGGCGGGCCGGCCCACCAGCGCCTCCTCGACCCCGCGGGCACGCACGGGGACCGACGCCATGTTGGTCAGCGCCACGCGGGCCTCCGCGATGCGCCCGTCGGCCACCTTCAGCGCGGCCGCGACGGCGACGATGGCCCACGCCTGCGCGGTGCGGTTGAACTTCTCGTAGTGCCCGGTCCACCCCGTGTGCTTGGGCACGCGGATCTCGACGAGAATCTCGTCGGGCCCCACCGCGGTGGTGAACAGGTCCTCGAAGAACTCGGCCGCAGACACTTCGCGCCGGCCCTGCAACCCCGCGATGGTCATCGTCGCGTCGAGCGCCAGGGCGGGGGCGAGGAGGTCACCGGCCGGGTCCGCGTGGGCGAGCGCGCCGCCGAGGGTGCCCCGGTGCCGGATCTGCGCGTCCGCCACGGTGCCCGCGGCCTCGGCCAGCAGCCGGGCGTGGTCGCGCACCAGCGGGTCGTGCAGCACGTCGTGGTGGGTGGTCATCGCGCCGATGGCCACCGCATCGCCGTCGTCGCGCACGCCGCGCAACTCGGCGATGCGGCCCAGATCCACCACCATCGCCGGGTCGTTCATGCGCAGGCGCAGCACCGGCATGAGGCTCTGGCCGCCGGCGATGATCTTGGCGTCGTCGCCGGCGTCGGCCAGGGCACGCAGGGCGTCGTCGAGGCTTTCCGGCGCGGTGTAGTCGAATGCGGAGGGGATCATCGTGCACCTGCACCTTCCTGAATGGCCTTCCACACGCGCATCGGCGTGCACGGCATGTCGATGTCCTGCACCCCGAGGTGGCGGACGGCGTCGAGCACCGCGTTGACCACCGCCGGGGTCGAGGCGATGGTGCCCGCCTCGCCGACGCCCTTGACACCGAGGACGTTGCTGGTGGCGGGCGTCTCGGTGCGGTCGGTGGTGAACGAGGGCAGGTCCGCCGCCGAGGGGAGCAGATATTCGGCGAACGAACCGCTGAGCAGCGTCCCGGAATCGTCATAGACGGCCTCTTCGAACAGCGCCTGCGCGATCCCCTGGGCGAGGCCGCCGTGGACCTGGCCCTCCACGAGCATCGGGTTGACCACGGTGCCCACATCGTCGACCGCCACGTAGGACCGTAGCGCCACGCGGCCCGTGTCGGTGTCCACCTCCACCGCGCACAGGTGGGTGCCGTGCGGATACGAGAAGTTCTCCGGGTCGTAGGTGGCCTGCGAGTCGAGGCTGGGTTCGACGCCTTCGGGGAGGTCGTGCGCGGCGAAGACCGCCAGCGCCACGTCGGCGATGCCCACGGACGCCTCCGTGCCGCGCACGTGGAAGCCGCCGTCGTTGAAGTCCAGGTCGTCCTCGGCGCATTCGAGCATGTGGGCGGCGATGGGCCGGGCCTTCGCGATCACCTTGTCCACCGCGTGTGCGACGGCAACGCCTCCGACGGTGAGCGAGCGGGAGCCGTAGGTGTCGAGGCCCTTGGGGGAGGACTGCGTGTCGCCGTGAATGATCTCGACGTCCTCGAAGGGCACCCCGAGTCTGTCCGCCACGAGCTGGCTGAAGCCGGTGACATGGCCCTGCCCGTGCGGCGAGATGCCCGTGACCACCTCGACCTTGCCGGTGGGCAGCATGCGGATGGACGCATGCTCCCAGCCGCCGGCGCCGTAATCGAGCGAGCCGAGCACACGCGACGGGGCCAGCCCGCACATCTCCGTGAACGTGGAAACCCCGATGCCCAGTTGGACGGCGTCGCCGCGTTCGCGCCGCTCCGCCTGTTCGCGGCGCAGCGCGTCGTAGTCGAACAGCTCCCGGGACTTCGCGGTGGCCGCCTCGTAGTTGCCGGTGTCGTACGTGAGCCCGGCGACGGTGGTGTAGGGGAATTCCTCGTGCCGGATCCAGTTCTTCTCCCGGACGGCCAGCGGGTCCATGCCGAGTTCCGCGGCCAGCTCGCTCATCATCCGCTCGATGGCGAAGGTGGCCTCGGGCCGTCCCGCGCCGCGGTAGGCGTCGGTGGGCACCTTGTTGGTGAACACGTTGGTGCAGGTGAACCGGTAGGCCGGGATCTTGTAGATGCCGTTGTACATGAACCCGCCCAGGATGGGCACGCCCGAGGTGAGGATGCGAAGGTAGGCGCCCATGTCGGCGAGCAGGTCCACCTTGAGGCCGGTGACGGTGCCGTCGCGGCGGGCGGCCAGGGTGAGTCGCTGCACCTGCGCGCGGCCGTGGTGGCCGGTGGCCATCGCCTCCTCGCGGGTCTCGGCGAACTTGACCGGCTTGCCCAGCCGGCGGGCGGCGACGAGGGTGAGCACCTCCTCCGGAGTCACCTGGAGCTTGCCGCCGAAGCCGCCGCCCACGTCGGGTGCGATGACGCGCAGCTTGTGTTCCGGCAGTCCCAGCGTCATCGCGAGCATCAGTCTGAGGATGTGCGGGATCTGCGTGGCGGACCACATCGTGATCTGCGCGGCCGTGGGGTCCACGACGACGGCGCGCGGCTCCATGAACGCGGGGATGAGCCGCTGCTGGTGCAGGGTGCGGCGTACCACGATGTGTTCCGCAGAGCCCTCGGCCTCGGCTATCGCCGCGTCGACGTCGTCGCCGCTGCCCGCCTCGGCGGAGTCGAGGGACCACACGGCGCTGACGTTGGAGCCCAGGGCGGGATGCACCAGATCGGCCCCGTCGGCGACGGCGGACTCGAGATCGAGCACGACGGGCAGGTCCTCGTAGTCCACGTCGATGCCCTCGAGGGCGTCGTGCGCCTCGTAGTCGCTGCGGGCGACGACCACGGCCACGGCATCGCCGGCGAAGTTCACCGTGTCGACCGCCAGCGGCGGGGCGGGTGGCGCCTTCTGGTCGGGGGTGACGGGCCATGCGTTGGGCAGGCTGCCCTGCTCTTCACCGAGGTCCGCGCCGGTGTAGACGGCGACGACACCCGGCATCCCGCGCGCCTCGGAGACGTCGATGCCGGTGATGCGCGCATGGGCGACGGGGCTGCGGAGCACCGCCATGTGCAGCATGCCCGGCAGCGTGATGTTGGCGGTCCACCGGGTGTGGCCGGTGATCAGATGCGCGTCCTCCTTGCGGGTGCGCGAGCGGCCGATCTCGCCGGAGGGGGCCGTGGGCTCGGCGATGGAGGTCATCGGGCACCCCCGGCCTGCGCGGCGGAACCCTCGCGCATGCGGCCCGCCGCGTCCTGCACGGCCCGGACGATGTTCTGGTAGCCGGTGCAGCGGCACAGGTTGCCCTCGAGTCCCTCCCGGACCTGCTGCTCGTCGGGATCGGGGTTCTCGCCGAGCAGGTCCACGGACTGCATGATCATCCCCGGCGTGCAATATCCGCACTGCAGCGCGTGATGGGCGTGGAAGGCCTCCTGCACCGGGTGCAGCGCACCGTCGTGCGCCAGCCCCTCGATTGTGGTCACCTCGTGCCCGTCGGCCTGGACGGCCAGCACCGAGCAGGATTTGACGCTGCGCCCGTCCAGATGCACCGTGCAGGCGCCGCAGTTGCTGGTGTCGCAGCCGGACACGGTGCCGACCTTGCCGATCCGCTCGCGCAGATAGTGCACCAGCAGGGTCCGCGGCTCCACATCGTCGGAGTATCTGGTGCCGTCGACCACAACAGAGATGCGCATGGAAACCTCCGGCTTGACGCGGTTGTGAGGAGTGTCACTGTGCAACTCTTCCCCGGAACGGGTCAGAGGACAACCCGATTGGCGAAACTCGAGCGGCGCGCGCCTTTGCGGCACCGACCGCCGCCGCGGGCGCGGGGCCGGGCGGGTCATCCGCCATGGATCGGCCCGGTCGAGTGCGTGAGCCGCGCACCGGCGGCGCCCCAGTGCAGTTGGATGATCTCGGCGGCGATGGCCACGGCCGTCTCCTCGGGCGTGCGCGCACCGAGATCGAGGCCGATCGGCGAACTCATCCGGGTCAGTTCGTCCTCGGCCATGCCGGCCTCGCGCAGGCGAGCCAGCCTGTCGTCATGGGTGCGCCGCGACCCCATGGCCCCGACATAGGCGAGGTCCAGCCGTAGCGCCACCTCGAGCAGGGGCACGTCGAACTTCGGGTCGTGGGTCAGCACGGTGACCACGGTGCGGCGGTCGATGCGCCCGGCAGCGTCCTCAGCGGCGAGGTAACGGTGCGGCCAGTCGGTGACGACCTCGTCGGCCTCGGGGAACCGGGTGCGCGTGGCGAACACGGCCCGCGCGTCGCACACGGTGACCCGGTAGCCCAGGAACGAACCGATGCGTGCCATGGCGGCGGCGAAGTCGATCGCGCCGAACACGAGCAGCCGCGGCGGCGGCCGGAACACGTTGACGAACACCGACAGTCCCTCACCGCGCCGTTGGCCGTCCGGGCCGTAGTGCAGCGTGCCGGAGCGGCCGCTGTCGAGCTGCCCGCGGGCGTCGTCGACGACGGCGTCGTCCCTGCGCTGCGAGCCCAGGCTGCCGGTGACGGCGTCGTCGTAGACGAGCATGTGCCGCCCCACCAGGGACGTGTCGGGGTGGGCGGTCACGGTGGCGATCGCGAGCGGCACCTCGTCCCGCACCGCGTCTATGGCCTCGCGCAGCTCGGCGTATCCGCGGGCGTCGACCCGCTCGACGAAGATGTCGATGATGCCGCCGCAGGTGAGCCCCACGGCGAAGGCGTCCTCGTCTGAGACCCCGTAACGCTGCAGCACGGGGGCGCCGTCGGCGATGGCCTGCTCGGCCAATTCATACACCGCGCCCTCGACGCACCCGCCGGAGACGCTGCCGGTCACGGTGCCGTCCTCCGCCACCAGCATGGCGGCGCCCGGGTCGCGCGGCGACGAGCTGAAGGTGCCGACCACGGTACCCAGGCCCACGGATTCGCCGGCGCGGTACCGCCGGTCCAGTTCGTCGATCACGTCACGCATCACGCACCTCCATGAGCAGCCGCTGCAGGGTGGCCAGGGTGTGCCCGGCCAGGAGTCGGTCGACGTGCGGCAACGCGGCCGCCATGCCGGACTGCACGGGCTGGAAGCCCGCGGCGCCCGCATGCGGATTGACCCAGATGACCGCGTGCGCGAGCCGGCGGAGCAAGGCCACCTGCTCGCCCAGGAGGGAGGCGTCGCCGCGCTCCCACCCGTCGGAGAAGACGACGACGGTCGCGCCCCGGGCCATCCCGCGGCGGCCGTGCCTGCCGAGGAACACGCCGAGCGTTTCGCCCAGACGGGTGCCGCCCGCCCAGTCGGGGACGGCGCGGCCCGCGGCGGCCAGCGCGGTTTCCGGGTCGCGTGACCCCATGGCTCGGGTGAGCCTGGTCAGGCGTGTGCCCAGCGAGAACACCTCGACGTCGGTGCGCGCGCCGCCGGCCGCGCCGTGCGAGACCGCATGGGCGAAGCGCAGCAGCGCGTCGGCGTAGGGGCGCATCGAGCCTGAGACGTCGATGAGCAGGACCACGCGCCGCGGGCGGCGGGCGCGCCGATGGCGGAGCGGGCGTACGGGTTCGCCCCCGGCCGTCACGGTGCGCCGCAGCGTGCGGCGGGGATCCACAGGCCCCGTGCGCGCCGGCCGCCGGCGCAGGGCCGGACGGGTCGGCGGGGTCGCACGCAGCCCGGCAAGCATCCGGTCGAGGTGGGCGCGCTCGGCCGGAGTGAGCTCGGCGATATCGCGGTGACGGAGGACCTCGGCATCGCCGGCCGCGACGCGCAGGTCCTCCCCGTCGGCGTCGTCCTCCCGGCCTGCGCCGCCACGGGGTCCGGTCGAGAGCCCGGCGATCCGGGTCTCGCGGATGCGCCCGCCGCGCGCCGCCACCGGCGGGGGCGCGCCGCTGAACCAGCTCTGGAATGCCAGGTCGTAAAGGGGTATGTCCTCGGGGCCCCAGCACAACGTCGCGCGGCCGGCCCAGTAGACCTGCCGCCGCTCGGCAAGGTCCACCGCGCCGAGCGCCCGCAGGTAGCGCCCGGTGGCGTCGGTGCCCACGGGCACGCCGGCCGCGCGCAGCACCCGTGCGAAGCCGACGGCCCCCGTCAGCGGGTCGGCCGCCTGTCCGTCACAGCCCATGTGTGCATTGTCACCCGAATGCCGCGCAGGGGGGCGGGATCGTCTTCCCGAGGCTCAGTGGTCGGGGGTTCAGCGGGCCAAGAGGGAGTCGAGGCCCTGGCGCACCACCCGGTCGAGGTCTTCGCGGTACTTGAGCACCGCGCCGAGCGTCGCGGCGGCAGACTGCGCGTCGAGCGCGTCCTTACCCAGGGCGGACAGTGCGCGCGCCCAGTCGAGAGACTCGGCGACCCCCGGCGGCTTGAGCAGTTCCATGCGCCGCAGCGCCTGCACCGCGGCGGCCACCTGCGCGGCGAGGGAGGCGTCGATGCCGGGGATCCGCCGCCGCAGGATCGCGACCTCCTGGGGCAGGTCCGGATGGTCGAGCCAGTGGTACAGGCACCGGCGTTTGAGGGCGTCGTGCACGTCGCGGGTGCGATTGGACGTGAGCACCGCCAGCGGGGGAGCGGCCGCGCGCACCTCGCCGTACTCCGGGATGGTCACGGTGTTCTCGTCGAGCACCTGCAACAGGAACGCCTCGAACTCGTCGTCGGCGCGGTCCACCTCGTCGATCAGCAGCACGCACGGCGCATCGGTCAGCGCCTGCAACAGCGGCCGGGTCAGCAGGAAACGCCGGGTGTACAGCGAGCGCTCGGCCTCCTCCGGGTCCAGGCTGCCGGCGGCCTCGAGCGTGCGCAGATGCAGCAGCTGCCGCGGGAAATCCCAGTCGTAGAGGGCCTGCGTGGCATCGATGCCCTCGTGGCATTGCAAGCGGATCAGCGGCAGCCCCAGTGCCTCGGACAGCGCGGTGGCCAGCGAGGTCTTTCCGGTGCCGGGCTCGCCCTCGCAGAACAGCGGGCGCTGGAGCTGCAGCGCCAGGAACGCCGCCACCGACAAGCCCTCCCCGGCGAGGTACCCGGTGGTGTCGAGGGCCTGCGCGAGGTCCTGGGGTGAGCGTGGGGCGGTCACGGTGCGAGCCTAGGTGACCCGGCCGTGGCGCCGCAGCGCATCGGCGGTGTCGGCATCGTCGCCCGTCGCGAGGTCGTCGCACGCGACGAGGAGCACGTCGGTGCGTCTGTGCAGCCACGGACCGGCGCCACGGTCGCCGGTGACGGACGCGGCCAGGTCCGCCCAGTGCCGACGGCCGACGAGGACGGGATGGCCGGGCCGGCCGCCGTAGGTCGCGCGCGCCAGCACGCCGGACGGGTCGGGTGCGCGTTGTGCGGATTCGAGCAGGCGTGCGACGACGTCCGGCCCCACGTCCGGCAGGTCGGCGAGGTGGATCAGTGCGGCGTCGGGAGCGCCGGCCCCCGCGGGGAGGGCGCGGAGGCCGGCGCGCAGCGACGCGGCGAGGCCCGCCGCCCAGTCCGCCGCGAAAACCGTGCGTGCGTCCGGGGGCACCAGGGCGGACGCCTCGTCCGCCGCCGCCCCGAGCACCACGACGACGGGGGCGCACCCGCCGTGCGCGAGGGTGCGAGCGGCGCGTGCCACCATCGCCTCGCCGTCGAGCCTGGCGAGCGCCTTGGGCCGCCCGAAACGGCTGCCGCGCCCCGCCGCCAGCACCACACCGGCGACGGAGATCATGGCGCTGTCCGTGTGCCCTGCGCCGTGCCTGCGGTGCGGCGGCGCGGACGGAACGCGGGGGCGAGCGCCGCGAGTCCGACGGCGAACAGCAACGGCAGCACGAAGGCGGCCCGCAGGTTGCTCAGTGCCGCCACGCCGCCGACGATGCCGCCGCCGATGATCGTGCCCGCATAGTTGAACAGGTTGATGCGGGCGATGACGGCGTCCGCCTGCCCGGGGGCCAGCCGGCCGGCCGCGCCGAAGCACAGCGGTGCCACCAGCGGCGCGCCCAGGCCGACGATGAGGAAGCCGGCGAGCGCCATGGGGATCGACTGCGCGGACACCACCAGCGCCAGCCCGACGATCGCCACCGCCGCGCCCGCCCGCACCACGGCGATCTCCCTGAACCGGCGCACCCACAGATCGCCGGTGAGCCGTGAGAGCAACGCGGCCACCTGGTACGCGGCCATCGCGAGCGCGGCGGTGCCGGAACTGGCGAGGACCACGTCGGTCATGAACAGTGCGGACCAGTTGCCGACGGCGAAGTCGATCCCGTAGAACAGCGCCATCGCGGAACCAAGCGCGAGGAACGGCCACAAGGGGATGCGCGGATGCGCCGGGGCGTCGTTCTCTGTCGTGGTGTCGTTCTTCGTCGGCGCCGCTCCGTCGGTGGGCCGGAACAGCCGCGGGGACACGGCCACAGCGGCGAGCGCGACGAGTCCGATGCCCACGAAGAGCGTGACGTGCAGCCCCAGGTCCAGGCCGGAAAACGCGGCCACCCACAGGGCGCCGCCGATCGCGCCCACGCTCCAGGCCGCATAGAACGACGACATGATGAACCGTCCCGCGCGGTGCTGGAGGGACACGCCCTGCATGTTCGTCGCGGCGTCCACCATGCCCAGGCCGACGCCGTAGACGGCGAACCCCGCGATGAACACGATGAGCCCCGGCGCCACCGTCACGGCGAGCACGGCCGCGACGATGACGGCGAACCCGGTGCGCAGCGCCGCGCGGCTGTCGGTGCGGGCGGCGAGCGCCTCGGCGAGCAGGCTGCCCGCGCCGGCGATGACCGAAGCGAGCACCACGACGCCGACGATCGCGGCATCGTCCAGGCCGTACCTGTCGCGGAACTGCGGCAGCAGGGTGAGCAGCATCGAGAGCGTGAACCCCTGGAGCCCGAACGCCACCGAGACGGCGATGCGCGGGGGAGTGTTCGAGGGCTTCGAGGGTGGGGGCGGGGTGCTCACCCGTCGATTGAACCACCGCCGGAGCGGCGCGCGTCACAGTGCCCGGGAATTGCCGGTCATTCGTCCAGTATGGCGGCAGGGTGTCACGACCCGGGAGCGCGAAAACCCCGCGTCCGACTTTGGAGGCGGGGTTTTCGGTGTGGAGCGGACGACGGGATTCGAACCCGCGACCCCAACCTTGGCAAGGTTGTGCGCTACCAGCTGCGCCACGTCCGCATATCGCACCGTCGACGTCGGCCGTACGGCCGACGCACTCCGTGGTGCGAGGAGAACGATAGCGGACGGGGTGCCGGCGCACAAAGCGGGGGTGTGGGGTGCAGGGTACGGGGCGCGTGAGCGTGGCGTTCCCGCGCGGGTGCGAGGTCGGCGAGGGGGCGTGCGTCTGGTGGGGGCCTGCATCCGGGGGGCGCGTCCGGCAGGGGGCTGGATCGGGTGGCCAACGACTCTGCTCCGGCTGCGAGCCGGTCCGCGCGTCGTGTGGCATTCGCCGGTGCGCGGGTCCATCAACTCGGGGTTCGAGTGCCGGTCCGCAGTCCGCGAGCGGCTCGGGCCGGCTTCGCGGTTGAACGGTCTCGCGCATTGCAGGATGGCTCGCGTGTGGAAGTCCGGTTCGCAGGGGGTGCGGCTCGCAGAGGGAAGTCCGGCTCGGGGCGTGGAGAACCCGTACGCGCTCTGCGGTCCGGCTCTCGCGGAGCGGAACTGAGCAGAGTCGCCGAATGCGTACGTGCGTCAGTGCAGCACAGAAAGGCCCGGCACCCTGATCGGGGTGCCCGGCCTGCGTGGTGCGCGATACTGGGATTGAACCAGTGACCTCTTCCGTGTCAGGGAAGCGCTCTCCCGCTGAGCTAATCGCGCGGGACCTCACTGCGAGGTGGAGACGGGAATCGAACCCGTGTTCACGGCTTTGCAGGCCGTTGCCTCACCACTCGGCCACTCCACCGCGAGGGTTTGCGGACCCTCTCGAGCGGACGACGGGATTCGAACCCGCGACCCCAACCTTGGCAAGGTTGTGCGCTACCAGCTGCGCCACGTCCGCACGCTCCAAGGGAGGCCCAGCCACCGGCTGCGCTCTCCGTGGTGCGAGAAGAACATTAATGGACGCGGTCGCGGATTCACAAATCGACTGGTCACGGCGTGTCCGAAGCCATGTGGTGGAGGTGTCGGCCGGCCGTGCCCGGCAACTTGGCAGTGTCGTCCCGCGCCGGGCTCCGGTTCTGCTGCTGAAGGTGTGCCTGGCGTCGGCCGCTTCGCGCAGCGACGACGGCCGACCATGACGGTCATCGACGGTCTCAGCGCGTACGAAGCGGCGCGGCGCCCACGGCCGGATCGCGCGCTGGCCTGGCGATTTCACCGTCGGGATCCGACCGTGTTAGTGTTCCTCCTCGGAACGGCCCGCCGATGCGGGAACGTTCGCGGTCCCGTGGCTCAGTGGAAGAGCGTCCCGTTCACACCGGGAAGGTCGCTGGTTCGAACCCAGCCGGGACCACAAGGTCAGAGCTTTTTTGCAGGGTAGGCGGGCGGCAAGCGTGCCGTAGGCTCTTCGGAAAACAGTCAATCTGTGTCGTAGGTCGCGGATACGGTTCGTAGCGTGGACTCATTTGAAGCCTCGGGCACCTTCTGGTTGCCGGCGAACGACTCCAAACGTATCGAGGGAACTCTGGCTTGGGAGCCCGGGTCTCGGGCACGACTCATACTTAAGTCCCGCGTGGTCGACGAATTGGCGAGACCGTTAGAGGTCACAAGCACGGGGGCGACAGTAAGTCACAGTGGCGACCCCGCTCGGATTGTGGCCGACGGAGTGCCTCGGGTAGTACTCGGTGAAACCGGAGCAGGGCCAGTAACGTGCGTTGACTCGTATCTCATGCACCCTCCGATGAGCGGATTTGATGTGGCGTCGATGTTTCAACAGGTCTGGGACCCACTCATCTTGATCGTCGGGGCGCAGTTGCCCGATGGGCACGCCGCGACGCTCGACGCTGTGCGCTTCGTCCTGGATAGCCCAGGCTGGTGGGAGCAGCTACCCAACGCCGGTTCAGCGAAGAGTGAAGCGGGCGAGGTGCTGTGCGAACGCGGCAACGACGGGCTGATGCGGTTGGAGTTTCGACCATCGTTCACGCTCAGGCTGCGCTCCGCTGACCGGGCTGTGCGTTCGGTGATGACACTGATTAAGCTTGCCGTCGACGTCGACCTCATACCGCTGTGCGTTCAGGTCCGCGAGACTGGACAAACCGACTGGCTCGACGTGAAGACCCGAGACCAGGACTCGAACAAGACGTCGTGGCCCGACCCCGACAACCTCTTGCCGCCGGCGTCAGTAACGTTAGAGAGGATCGCCAGGTGGCTGGCAATCGAGCAGTCGATGGATGGGCTCGCCGCGGCGGTGGCCGATCCCGTCAAGGGCCAAGCGATTCAGGTCCAGGCTTTGGTTGCGTGCTCGCTGGTCGAGGGGATTCACAAACGAATAGATGGGCGGGAGCGTACCTATAGAGAGCGCGCCAGCGACCTGCACGAAATTGCTCAGAGGGTCGCGCCAAATGTCACCGATCCAGTCACGAGCTGGGCAGACCTAGTGAAGACGACTCGCCACGATCTGGCTCACCACAACACTGTCCGGTCATTTGAGGAGCACTTCTACAACTGGTTGATATCGGAGTCGTCGGTGAGTTGGGTGCTGAGGTTGTGCCTGTTGTCGCATGCCGGATTTGGCGACCAGGAGATCGCGGAGGCGCTCGTCAACCATCAACGGTACGAGTTCTATCGAGAGAACCTCAAGATGCATGTGCAAGAGCAAGCTGCGATCTAGTGGCCTATGGGTGGGGTTCTGTTCCGGTCGATCTGGGCGATAATGGTGTCGGCGTCCTGCGTCGATAGAAACGAGGTGGCACGGGGATTCGATCCGGTGATGAATGCGCGGACGGCCTGGGTCAGCTCGCGCATCGAGCGGAAGGTGCCGCGGTGGATGGCCTGGCGCTCGATGATCGCGAACCACGTCTCGACCAGATTCAGCCAGGACGCCGAGGTCGGCGTGAAATGGACGCGGATGCGCGGGTGGCCTTCGAGCCAGGCGTTAACGTCCGTCGTCTTGTGGGCGGCGTAGTTGTCCATCACCAGGTGCAGGTCGCAATCCGGGGTTGGCGATCCCCTGGAACCGTGGAAGCCTGATCTTGCTGGGTGGGCTTCTCACCGCTGGGGGTTTTCCGTCCCGGCTCCGCGGCGCCGCCCGCAGCCGGTGTCGAGGTTGGGTCGTACCCGCCGTCATCCCACACCCGCCGCGGCACTGAGCCGCGCGGCCATGGTGCGCATAGTCTCCCGCAACGATTCCGGTTCGAGTACCTCGACGGGTGCCGCGAACGCGGAGAGCTGGAACGCGAGCCAGGGCAGGTCCCGGGTGTGCGTGGTCAGCAGGCACCGCTGCGGCCCGTCGTCGTCGACGGTGCCGGCGTGCGACGGGACCACCCGACGTACCGCGCCGCCGGGCAGCCCCACCCGTACGCGCGCCACCACCTCGTCGCCTCCTCCCGTGACCGATTTCCGGATGTACTCGTCGGGGTCGGGGACCGGGCGCGGCGTGAAGCCGAAGGTGGTCGTGTACAGCGAATCTGCGGACACGCGGTCGAGGCGGAACGTCCGCCAGTCGCCGCGCCCGGTGTCGAAGGCCATGAGGTACCAGCGCTGGTGCAGCGACACCACGTGGCACGGCTCCACGTCGCGTTCGGTCTCCGCGCCCGTGCGGTCCTGGTAGGCGAACCGCATCCGGACCTTCGCCCGTGCGCCGCGTGCGAAGCCGAGGAGGACCTCGGGTCGCACCGTCTCCGGGCCGCGGGGGAGCACCGAGGTGGATCCGGACAGTGCCGAGACGACGGGACGCAGCCGGGCGGGCATCACCTGGTCGAACACGGTGAGCGCGCGCAGCGAGTCCTCGCCGAGGCCGTCGATGCCCGTGCCTGCGGCCAGCCGCAGGCCCACCGCGACCGCGACGGCGCTTGCGTCGTCGAACACCAGCGGCGGCATGGCGCTCCCGGAGGCCAGTCGGTAGCCGCCCCCGCGCCCGTGCGCGGACTCGACGGGGTAGCCGAGTCCCCGGAGCCGGTCGATGTCGCGGCGCACCGTGCGGTCGGTGACCTCCAGGCGGCGCGCCAGCTCGGCCCCGGACCAGTACGGACGCGCCTGGAGCAGACCCAGGAGCCGGAGCAGGCGGGCGGCGGTGTCGGTCATGGATCGATGATCGCACGGATCAACGGACCGATACTGTCCGCAGACACGTTCAGAGTGGTTCTGGCAGGACCAATCGGAAGCCGAGACACCTCGGGACCCACGTTGAAGGAGTGCACGATGCCGTTCCTCACTCGAACCGTCACCAGCGAGAACGACGGGCTGTCCGCATTCGCGGCGCAGCAGTTGCGGCAGATCGCGGCGAGCCTGCACGGCCTGTCCGACGAGCAGATCCGCTCGATCCCGAGCGCGTCGAAGATGAGCCTGGGCGCGCTCGCCCGGCACGTGCTGTTCGTCTCGTCGAAGGGGTTGCTGGCGCAGCTCGATCCGGACTTCGTCCCCGACGCCGGCGCTTACGACGACGCGGACTGGGCGGCCGGCGGCATCCAGCCCGGCGCGGTCCGCGACGGCGATACGGCGCGGAAGCTCATCGACGAGCTCCGGGCCCAGGCCGACTGGGTGGAGGAGCATCTGGCCGCCGCCGACCTGGAGCGCCCCGTCCCGGTTCCGGACCAGCCGTGGTTCCCCGACGATCTGGAGTCGTGGCCGCTGCGTTGGGTGGCCTTGCACGCCATCGAGGAGTACGCCCGCCACGCCGGGCACGCGGACATCATCCGGGAGTCGATCGACGGCAAGGGCGCCTACGAGCTCAACGACCTTGCAGACGGGGTCGCGGTGGCCACCGCCTGACGCCCGTCGCCGGACACGGATCGCGTCCGCACTTACACCGGCGCCGTATCTGCAGCGGACGGTACTCGGGCGCGCCACCTGCAGCGGCGCGCCCGAGTACCGATACGATCGTATGGATAGGCGGCTGCCGGGTATGCAGTCGCCGCGACGAGCGAGTAGGAGCCCCGCAGCCGTGTCTTCCGGAGCCGTGAACAGCCTTGCCGCCCCGACCGTCCGGGTCCCGGCCGGGACGTCCGTCGGGAGGGCGGTCCACGATGCGGGCCTGCCGGGCAAGGGCCCCGACGCGATCGTCGTCGCACGGGACGGCGAGGGGCGGCTGCGCGACCTGGCCTGGGTGCCGGACGTCGACGTCGAGGTGGAGGCCGTCGCGGCGGACACCGACGACGGCCGCAGCGTGATCCGGCACTCGTGCGCGCACGTGCTCGCCCAGGCGGTGCAGGTCGAGTTCCCGGAGGCGAAGCTGGGCATCGGCCCGCCCATCGAGAACGGTTTCTACTACGACTTCCAGGTGGCAGAGCCATTCACCCCGGAGGACCTCGCCCGCCTCGAGAAGCGGATGAAGAAGATCATCAAGGGGTCGCAGCGGTTCTCGCGCCGGGTGGTCGAGGATCTCGACGACGCCCGGGCCGAGCTGGCGTCCGAGCCGTTCAAGCTCGAACTGATCAGTGATAAATCGACAGGCGACAAGTCGCCATTCGACGACCCGGAGGTCATGGAGGTGGGCGGCAAGGAGCTGACCATCTACGACAACCTCGATCCCCGCACCGGTGAGCGGGTGTGGGCGGACCTGTGCCGCGGCCCGCACATCCCCACCACCAAGCACATCCCCGCCTTCAAGCTCACCCGCAGTTCGGCCGCGTACTGGCGGGGCGACCAGAGCCGCGAGGACCTGCAGCGGGTCTACGGCACCGCGTGGGAGTCCAAGGAACGCCAGGACGAATACCTGGCGCTGCTGGCCGAGGCGGAGAAGCGCGACCACCGTCGGCTGGGCGCGGAGCTCGACCTGTTCAGTTTTCCCGACGAACTCGGCTCGGGGCTGCCGGTGTTCCACCCGCGGGGCGGGATCGTGCGCAAGGAGATGGAGGACTACTCGCGCCGTCGGCACATCGAAGAGGGCTACGAGTTCGTCAGCACCCCGCACATCACCAAGGGGAACCTGTACGAGGTGTCCGGCCACCTGGACTGGTATCGGGAGGGCATGTTCCCCGCCATGCACCTCGACGCGGAGTACAACGAGGACGGCACGCTGCGCAAGCCGGGGCAGGACTACTACGTCAAGCCCATGAACTGCCCGATGCACAACCTGATCTTCCGTTCGCGGGGCCGCTCATACCGGGAGCTGCCGCTGCGGCTGTTCGAGTTCGGGTCGGTGTACCGGTACGAGAAGTCCGGCGTCGTGCACGGCCTCACCCGCGTGCGCGGCATGACCCAGGACGACGCGCACATCTACTGCACCCGCGAGGAGATGCGCGCCGAGCTCACCCGCACGCTCGAGTTCGTGCTGGGCCTGCTCAAGGACTACGGCCTGGACGAGTACTACCTGGAGCTGTCCACCAAGGACCCCGACAAGTACGTCGGCGACGACGCCACCTGGGAGGAGGCCACCGAGACCCTGCGCGAGGTGGGTGAGGCCTCCGGCCTGGAGCTGGTGCCGGACCCGGGCGGGGCGGCGTTCTACGGGCCCAAGATCTCCGTGCAGGTCAAGGATGCGCTGGGGCGCAACTGGCAGATGTCGACCATCCAGCTCGACTTCAACCAGCCCGAGCGCTTCGAACTCGAGTACACCGGCTCCGACGGTGCCAAGCACCGCCCGGTGATGATCCACCGGGCGCTGTTCGGCTCCATCGAGCGCTTCTTCGGCGTGCTCACCGAGCACTACGCCGGCGCCTTCCCCGCGTGGCTCGCGCCGGTGCAGGTGATGGGCATCCCGGTGGCGGAGGCCTTCGAGGACCACCTTTTCGGAGTCGTTTCGCGTCTCAAGAGGGCGGGCGTGCGCGCCGAGGTGGACACCTCCGATGACCGCATGCAGAAGAAGATCCGCACGCACACCACGCAGAAGGTGCCGTTCATGCTGCTGGCGGGTGAGCGCGACGTGGAGGCGGGAGCCGTGAGTTTCCGCTTCCGCGACGGCACCCAGGTCAACGGCGTGCCGGTAGACGAGGCCGTCGCGCTCATCACCGGATGGGTCGGCAGGCGTGAGAACGCCTCGCCCACGGCGGAAGCGGTGCAGGCTTCGTCCGAGCAGGGGGAGGGCCCGGAGTGACGGGGGAGAGCCCGGCGGCGCGGCGGGAACACACGGCGGATGCCGGTCCGAACCCGTTGGGCGGTCCCGGGGGCGCGGGGATCCGTTCCACGGGGGTGGGGGACGACGACCGGCTCGAGCGCATCTGGACGCCGCACCGACTCTCGTATGTGGCAGAGGCGCCCACCGTCGCGCCCGGCGAGTCCAGCGGATGCCCGCTGTGCGACATCCCGCGCATGCGCGACGAGGACGGCCTGGTCGTCGCGCGCGGCGAGTCCGTCTACGCCGTGCTCAACCTGTACCCGTACAACCCGGGGCACCTGATGGTGCTGCCGTACCGGCACGTCGCGGGGCTAGAAGACCTCGACGAGGGCGAGAGCGCCGAGCTCATGGCATTCACCCAACAGGCGCTGCGCACCATCCGCGCCGTGTCGCACCCGCATGCGTTCAACGTGGGGATCAACCTGGGCTCCGCCGCGGGGGGCTCGCTGGCCGCGCACCTGCACCAGCATGTGGTGCCGCGTTGGGGCGGGGACGCCAACTACATCACGGTCGTCGGCGGTACCAAGGTGCTGCCGCAACTGCTCGGCGATACCCGTTCGCTGCTCGCCGAGGCGTGGTCCGCATGCTGAGCGTCTTCGCCCGCGCGTCGGTGTCCAAGGTGACGCTGCCGATGGGCCGCAAGCTCGTGCGCATGGGCGTGACGCCCGACGTGATCACGGTCGCCGGCACGGTGGCGTCCATCGCCGCCGCACTGACGCTCTTCCCGATGGGGCACCTGTTCTGGGGTGCCCTGGTGATCTGGTTCTTCGTCATGTTCGACATGCTCGACGGTGCCACCGCGCGGGCCCGCGGCGGTGGCACCCGCTTCGGCGCGGTCCTCGATGCCACCTGCGACCGGATCGCCGACGGCGCCATCTTCGCGGGTCTCGCGTGGTGGGTGGTCTACAGCCTCGACGACACGACGCAGTACCGGCTGCTGCTCGTGGCCACGCTGATCTGCCTGGTCACCTCGCAGGTCATCTCCTACGCGAAGGCCCGAGCGGAGGCCAGCGGGCTCAACGGCGACGGCGGTCTGATCGAGCGGCCGGACCGGCTCATCATCGTGCTGGTCGGCGCCGGTTTCACCGGGATCTTCGACCAGCCGTGGATCCTCTTCGCAGCCATGTGGATCCTCGCCGCCGGCAGCGTGATCACCGTGGGGCAGCGCATGCGGTCGGTGCGCGGCTCGCCCGGCGCGCGCGACTTGATCCCGCTCGACCGCCCGTCGCCGGAGGGCCCGTCGCCGGAGGGACAGTCGTGACGGCGCAGCCGCGCCCGACGGCGCACTCCCGCCCGGCCGCGCAGACGAGCCGGTCCGAGAAGTTCAGCGACGCCGGGTACGCGGCAGGCTGGCGGGCGGTGCGCCTGCTGCCGGAGCGGGTCGCGCGCGGCGGCTTCGACCTGGGCGCCGACCTGGCGTGGCGGCGTGGTGCGGGCCAGGGCCAGCTGCGGGCCAACCTGGCCCGGGTGATGGGCTCGACGCCCGAGCGCGTGCCCGACGCCCTGATTCGCGCTTCTCTCCGCTCGTACGCGCGGTATTGGCGCGAGGCCTTCCGGCTGCCGTCGATGGACCTGGCACGGATGGCCGCGGACGTCGACTCGGCGGTACAGGGCCAGGAACATCTGAACACCGCGATGAACGCTGGCCGGGGCGCGGTGCTGGTGCTGCCGCACTCCGGCAACTGGGACGTGGCCGGCGTGTGGCTGGTGCACGCCTGGGGGCAGTTCGCCACCGTCGCCGAGCGGCTCAAACCGGAATCGCTCTTCCAGCGATTCGTCGACTACCGCGAGCGCCTGGGCTTCGAGGTGTTCCCGCTCAGCGGCGGCGAGGAGCCGCCGTTAGGCGCGCTGCGCTCGCGGCTCGAGCAGGGCAAGGTGGTATGCCTGCTCGGCGAACGCGATCTCACCGGCCGCGGCATCCCCGTCGACTTCTTCGGCGAGCGCACGAGCATGCCCGCCGGCCCGGCCCGGCTCGCGGCGGAGACCGGCGCTGCGCTGCTGCCGGTGCACTGCTGGTTCACCGACGGCGGCTGGGGCTTCTCCATCGCGCCGCCCGTCGATGCCACCCGGGGCGTGGAGGCGGCCACACAATCGGTGGCGGAAGTCTTCGCCGCGAACATCGCTGCGCATCCGGCCGATTGGCACATGCTGCAGCCGCTGTGGTGGTCGGACCTGTCGGACGAGCGACGCGCCCGGCTCGGTAACAGGTAGGCGACGGTGACCGAGAGGGATCCGGGGCGCCGGCTGAGCATCGGGATGATCTGCCCGTACTCGTTCGACGTGCCCGGCGGGGTGCAGGCGCACGTGAGCGAGCTGGCGCAGGTGTTCCTCGCACGCGGCCACCACGTGAGTGTGCTCGCCCCGGCCTCGCAGTCGGTGGAGCTGCCGCCGTACGTCGTGTCCGCCGGGCGCGCCGTGGCCATCCCCTACAACGGGTCGGTGGCGCGGCTGCGCTTCGGCGTCGGCACCTATGCGCGCATCCGCCGGTGGATCCGCGACAACGACTTCGACGTGCTGCACGTGCACGAGCCCAACGCGCCGAGCCTGTCGATGCTGGCGCTCAAGGTGGCCGAGGGGCCCATCGTCGCCACCTTCCACACGTCCACCACGCGGTCGCTGGTCCTCGCCACCTTCCAGGGCGTGCTGCGGCCCTACCACGAGAAGATCTCCGGGCGCATCGCCGTGTCCGAGCTGGCGCGGCGCTGGCAGGTGCAGGCACTCGGCGCCGACGCGGTGGAGATCCCCAACGGCGTGGACGTGTCCTCATTCGCGGACGCCCCCGTGCTGGACGGGTATCCGCGGAGCGGCGGGACGGTGCTGTTCCTCGGCCGCTACGACGAGCCGCGCAAGGGTATGGGGGTGCTGTTGGACGCGCTGCCTGCGCTGGTGGAACGCCATCCCGACCTGCAGGTGCTGGTGGTCGGCCGCGGCGACGAGGACGAGCTGCGCTCCCGCGCCGGGCGCCTGGCCGGGCACCTGCGGCTGCTCGGTCAGGTCAGCGACGAGGAGAAGGCGTCGGCGATGCGCAGCGCCGACGTGTACGTGGCACCCAACCTGGGCGGCGAGAGTTTCGGCATCGTGCTCGTCGAGGCGTTGTCCGCGCACACCCCGGTGGTGGCGAGCCGCCTCGACGCGTTCCGCCGCGTGCTGCGCGACGGGGAGGCGGGGGTGCTCACCGAGATCGGCGATCCGCGCTCGCTGGCCGCCGGGATCGACCGGGTGCTCACCGACACCGGGCTGCGCGACGGTCTGGTGGCCGCCGGGGACCGCGTGGTGCGCGGCTACGACTGGCCCGTGGTCGCCGACCAGATCCTGCGGGTGTATGAAACCGTCATGGTGGGCGACAGGCGCGTGCGGGCGGTGGGCGAATGACGATCTCCGCACTGACCATCACCGTCGTCGGCCTCGTCGTCGCGCTGCTGGTGCTCGCCGCGCTGTGGGCGTACGGCACGGCGAACCGGCTCGACCGGCTGCACGTGCGCACGGACCTGGCCTGGCAGGCGCTCGACGCGGCGCTCGCCCGGCGCTCCGTCGTCGTCCGGGCTCTCTCCCACGACCTCGAGCTGTCTTCGGCGGGCGAGGAGTCGTCAGCGGGAGAGGAATCGTCTGCGGCACGCGGCGACGCGGCGGTGCTCGTGGACCTGTCGCTGCGGGCCGAGCGCGCCGACAGGTCCGATCGGGAACGGGCGGAGAACGCGCTCTCCCGCGCCCTGGCGGGGGTCGACGCCTCGACGGTGCGCGCCGTGCATGCGGCGGAGCTCGCGGACGCCGATGCGCGGGTGCTCATCGCCCGCCGCTTTCACAACGACGCCGTCCGGGACACGCGTGCGCTGCAAGGCGGGCGGCTCGTGCGGTGGCTGCGGCTCGGGGGCACGGCGCAGATGCCCGCCTACTTCGACATCACCGAGGAGTCGCTGCGCAACGCGGTGTCCGCGTACCCCGCCGCCGGGGCGAGCGGCTCCGACGAAGCGGAGAACGGTAAGGATGCGCACGTATCCGCCGGCAACGGCAACAGAATCTCGGCCCGGGTTCTGCTGGTGGACGACGCGGCGCGGGCGCTGCTGGCGCGCGGACGCGACCCGCACCGCTCCGAGGCGCCGTTCTGGTTCACCTTCGGCGGCGGCGTCGAGGCGGGCGAATCGTTGCGGGAGGCGGCGGTGCGCGAATTGTGGGAGGAGACCGGCCTGCGTGTGCGGCCCGAGGAGCTGTGCGGGCCCATCTGGCGTCGGCTGTCGTTGTTCCCCTGGAACGGGTCGATGATGCATTCGGAGGAGCACTTCTTCGTGCTGCGCACGGAGACTTTCGAACCGCAGCCGGGGGCACGGACCGAGCTCGAGCGCGACGCGTTGCTGGGGCACCGGTGGTTCTCCTCCGACGAGCTTGCGGACCTGGCGGGATCGGCCGTCGCGGTCTACCCGCAAGACCTCGCCGAGCTGCTTCCCGACGCCCTCGAGTGCCTCGGCGGGCAGCGCGCCCACGAGGTCCGCACGATCCGCTGACCGGCTTCCCGACCGCAGAATCAGGGTGCGGGGGGTAACGGCATAAGATGGGCAACGACACCCCGCGACAACACACCAGGGAGCACTTCGTGACCAACTCCGCGAACAATTCGACCAACGGTTCCGAGTCGACTGTCGGCACCGCGCGCGTCAAGCGCGGCATGGCCGAGATGCTCAAGGGCGGGGTGATCATGGACGTCGTCACCCCGGAGCAGGCGAAGATCGCCGAGGACGCGGGCGCCGTCGCCGTCATGGCGCTCGAGCGGGTCCCGGCGGACATCCGCGCCGAGGGCGGCGTATCCCGCATGAGCGACCCGGACATGATCGACGGCATCATCGACACCGTCAGCATTCCGGTGATGGCCAAGGCACGCATCGGCCACTTCGTCGAGGCGCAGATCCTGCAGTCGCTCGGCGTCGACTACGTCGACGAGTCGGAGGTGCTCACCCCCGCCGACTACACCAACCACATCGACAAGTGGCAGTTCACCGTGCCGTTCGTCTGCGGCGCGACCAACCTGGGCGAGGCGCTGCGCCGCATCACCGAGGGCGCGGCGATGATCCGTTCCAAGGGCGAGGCCGGCACCGGTGACGTCTCCAACGCCACCACGCACATGCGCAGCATCCGCGCCGAGATCGCCAAGCTCACCACGATGGCCCCGGACGAGCTCTTCGTCGCAGCCAAGGAGCTGCAGGCGCCGTACGAGCTGGTGGCGGAAGTCGCGAAGGCCGGCAAGTTGCCCGTCACCCTGTTCACCGCCGGCGGCATCGCCACGCCGGCCGACGCGGCGATGATGATGCAGCTCGGCGCCGAGGGCGTGTTCGTCGGCTCCGGCATCTTCAAATCCGGCAACCCCGCCGAGCGTGCGTCCGCCGTGGTCAAGGCCACTGCGTCCTACGACGATCCGGACCAGCTCGCGAAGATCTCCCGCGGCCTCGGCGAGGCGATGGTGGGCATCAACGTCGACGACATCCCGCAGCCGCACCGCCTGGCCGAGCGCGGCTGGTGAGCTGACAGGCTCCGACTCCGGCCTGCGTGTCGCGCCGGACGGAGTCGGGTGCATCGTGCCGGTCACCCGGCTCCCGCGGGCGGGTCCCGACGGGCCTGCACTACGCTGGGCGAATGACGGATATCCGCGCGGTCCTCGATCTCGAACGCCTGGAACGGGACATCTACCGTGGGCCCGTCGTCGACACCCTCCTCAAGCGCACTTTCGGCGGCCAGGTGGCCGGGCAGGCCCTCGTTGCGGCGGAACGCACCGTGGATCCGCGCTTCCAGGTGCACTCGCTGCACGCGAATTTCCTGCGGCCCGGCAACCCCGCGATGCCCACCGTGTACCTGATCGACCGGGTCAAGGACGGCCGCAGCTTCTGCATGCGCAGAGTCAGCGGCGTGCAGGACGGCGAGACGATCTTCGCGATGTCCGCGTCGTTCCACGTCCACGAGGATGGTCTCGAGCACCAGGACCGCATGCCGGACGTGACGGGGCCGGAGCAGCTACCGGATCTGCGCAGCAGCGGTGACCCGGACGACGGCCTGTGGTTCGGTCAGGAGTGGGGCGATTGGGACCTGCGCATGGTGCCCGCCGAACAGTCGGCGACGTCCGGCACCGCCTCGCGTCAGCGGGTGTGGATGCGGCACCGTCAGGCGCTCCCGGACGACCCGGTACTGCACATCTGCGCGCTCGCCTACATGAGCGACATGACGCTGCTGGACTCGGCGAAGGTCCCGCATCGTGATCGGGAGACGGCCAACGCGTCGCTGGATCACGCCATGTGGTTCCTGCGGCCGTTCCGCGCCGACGAGTGGCTGCTCTACGACCAGACATCGCCGTCGGCGGGCTTCGGCCGAGCGCTGACCCAGGGCCGCATCTTCACGCTCGACGGCAGGCTGGCGGCCGCGGTGGTGCAGGAGGGGCTCATGCGGCCGGTGGCGCCGGGCGGCGGGACGTCGATCATCACCCAGGACGGCGCGGCCTCTACCAAGGACGGCGCGACCATCGACAAGGACGGCGCATGAGCACGACCACGGGGACCGTGCCCGTCGACGGAGCGCTGCACGCGGCACCGCCGGCCTCCGGCAGCCGCGGTACCGCACCCCGGATCGGCGTGCTGGCGCTGCAGGGGGACGTGCGCGAACACCTCGCCGCGCTGCGCTCGTGCGGTGCGGAGGCTATGCCGGTGCGGTCCGCGGAGGACCTCGGCTCCGTGTCGGGGCTGGTGTTCCCCGGCGGCGAGTCGACGGCGATGAGCCGGCTGCTGCGCGTGTTCGACATGGTCGGCCCCGTGCAGCAAGCGGTGGCGGACGGGCTTCCGGTGTACGGCAGCTGCGCGGGGATGATCCTGCTCGCATCCGAGGTGCTCGATACGCGCGACGACGCGGTGCATTTCGGCGCGCTGGACGTGACGGTGCGGCGCAACGCCTTCGGCCGGCAGGTGGACTCGTTCGAGGCGGACCTGCGCATCACCGGCATAACGGGGGACCCGGTGCGCGCCGTGTTCATCCGCGCACCGTGGATCGAGCGCGTCGGGCCGGGGGTGGAGGTGCTCGCTTCGGTGGACCGGGACGGTGCGGAGCGGGCGGTGGCGGTGCGCCAGGGGGCGGCGCTGGCCACGTCGTTCCACCCCGAGATGGGCGCGGACCTCCGGATTCATGGGCTGTTTGTCGATATGGTGCGGGCGGCCGCATAGAATCGAGTGTCAACACAGTCGGCCACCGCCTGGCGTGTGGTTCCGGCTGCTCTCGAATGCGAGAGGAACCGATGCTAGAGGAACCTCGGAAGGGGCGTACTGCATGTCGGGCCACTCCAAATGGGCCACCACGAAGCACAAGAAGGCCGCGATCGACGCCAAGCGCGGCAAGATGTTCGCGAAGCTCGTCAAGAATGTCGAGGTGGCGGCCCGCACGGGCGGTGGCGATCCCGCCGGCAATCCCACGCTGTACGACGCCATCCAGAAGGCCAAGAAGTCGTCGGTCCCCAACGACAACATCGAGCGCGCACGCAAGCGCGGGGGCGGCGAGGAGGCGGGCGGCGCCGACTGGCAGACGATCATGTACGAGGGTTACGGACCCAACGGCGTTGCCGTGCTCATCGAGTGCCTGACGGACAACAAGAACCGCGCCGCGGGCGAGGTCCGCACCGCGATGACCCGCAATGGCGGCAACATGGCCGACCCCGGCTCGGTGTCCTACCTGTTCACACGCAAGGGCGTGGTGCAGCTGGAGAAGGGCGACCAGAGCGAGGACGACGTGCTGCTCGCCGTGCTCGAGGCCGGCGCCGAGGAGGTCAACGACCTGGGCGAGTCCTTCGAGGTCATCAGCGAGCCCACCGACCTGGTCGCGGTGCGCACCGCGCTGCAGGAGGCCGGCATCGACTACGACTCGGCGGAGGCCAGCTTCCAGCCGTCCGTGTCTGTTCCGGTGGACGTCGACGGCGCCAAGAAGGTCCTCCGCCTCATCGACGCGCTCGAGGACAGCGACGACGTGCAGAACGTCTACAGCAACGTCGACCTGAGCGACGAGGTCCTAGCGGCGCTCGACGAGGACTGAGCGGACCGAGCGCGGACCGGGCCGGGGCGCATCCCCGGCCGCGCCGCCGCACGACACCCCGTACGTCGCCGGTGTTCGACGTACGGGGTGTCGTGCATTAGTGTCTCGAACAGTAGTTCGGAGTTGCGTGTCGGCGAGGGGAGAGTGGGCAGGGTGAGGATGGTGCCGGCGTGCGGGTGATGGGCGTCGACCCCGGGCTGACGCGCTGCGGCATGTCCCTCGTCGAGGGCGGCACGGGGCGGAAGGTCACGGCTCTGGACGTGGACGTGGTGCGCACGCCGTCGGACCTTGACCTGGCCCGGCGGCTGCTGCTTGTGGCGGACGCCGCCGAGTACTGGATGGACACGCACAAGCCGCAAGTGGTGGCGGTGGAGCGTGTGTTCGCCCAGCACAACGTGCGTACCGCGATGGGGACGGCGCAGGCGGGGGGAGTGGTGGCGCTGGCGGCGGCGCGCCGGGGCATCGACGTGTGCTTCCACACCCCCAGCGAGGTCAAGGCCGCGGTCACCGGCAACGGCACCGCGGGCAAGGCGCAGGTCACGGCCATGGTCACGCGCATCCTGGGATTGCAGAAGCCGCCGTCGCCCGCGGATGCCGCGGACGCGCTGGCGCTGGCCATCTGCCACTGTTGGCGGGCGCCCATGATCGCCCGGATGGCGGAGGCGGAGGAGCGGGCGCGCGAGCAGGAGAAGGCTTTCAAATCGCGGCTGGCCCGGGAGCGGCGTGCGCGGCGGCAGGCGGGGGCGCAGCGGTGATAGTGGTGCGGCGGTGACGGGGCGGCCGCGCGGGGCGTTCGGCCGCGAGCGGACGGTGCCGCCGGGCGATGGATGGACAGTCTCGACGAGTGATGAAGGGGTGACGGGCGCGCGATGATCGACTCGGTGCGCGGCGAGGTGCTGCACGTGGGCCTCGACCACACGGTGATCGACGTGGGCGGCCTGGGCTACCGGGTGCACGCCACGCCCGCCACGCTGGGCGCGCTCCGGCGGGGTGAACAGGCCGCGCTGACCACCACGTTGGTGGTCCGCGAAGACTCGATGACGCTCTACGGGTTCGACGGCCCGCCGTCGCGCGAGCTGTTCGCCCTGGTGCAGACGGTATCCGGGGTGGGCCCGCGCCTGGCGATGGCGATCCTCGCCGTGCTGGAGCCGGATGCACTCTCCGCCGCGTTGAGCGCTGAGGATGTCAAGACGCTCACGCGGGTGCCGGGCATCGGCAAGCGCACGGCGGAACGGATGATCGTCGAGCTGCGCGACAAGGTGGCAGCGGTGTCCGGCCCGGCGCCCGCCGGGATACCGGGCGCACCGGAGCCTGTGCTGTCCGGCGTGCGCGAGCAGGTGGTGGACGGCCTGGTGGGGCTGGGCTTCCCTGTCGCCGGGGCCGAGCAGGCCACGGACGTGGTTCTCGCCGAGTCCACCGGCGCCCCGGGTGCGGAGGACGTCTCTGCGGTGCTGCGCAGCGCGCTGTCCAAGCTCGGGCGCGCGCGATGAGCACGGACGGATACGGGTACGGATCCGATGCCGGTGCATACGATGCCGGGAGCTTTGACGACGAGGCCTTCGACAACGGGGCGGCCGGGGATTCAGCGTTCAACGGCGGGGACGCTCCGGGAGGATTCGCCGATGGCGACGAGACGATGCGCGCGACGATGATCTCCGGCGACGGCGACACCGATTCGGGGCTGCGTCCGAAGACGCTCGACGACTTCATCGGCCAGCCGCGCGTGCGCGAACAACTGCACCTGGTGCTCTCCGGCGCCATGAAACGGGCCGTCACGCCGGACCACATCCTCCTGTCCGGTCCGCCGGGCCTGGGCAAGACGTCGCTGGCCATGATCATCGCCACAGAGCTGGGTACGTCGCTGCGGATGACCTCCGGCCCGGCGCTGGAGCGGGCGGGCGACCTGGCCGCCATGCTGAGCAACCTGGTCGAGGGCGACGTCCTCTTCATCGACGAGATCCACCGCATGGCCCGGCCCGCCGAGGAGATGCTGTACCTGGCGATGGAGGACTTCCGTGTGGACGTGGTGGTGGGCAAGGGGCCCGGCGCCACGTCGATTCCCCTGGACGTGGCGCCGTTCACCCTGGTGGGGGCCACCACGCGGTCCGGGGCACTGACGGGGCCGCTGCGCGACCGGTTCGGCTTCACCGCCCACATGGACTTCTACGAGCCGGGCGAACTCGAGCACGTCCTGCGGCGATCCGCCACCATCCTCGGGGTGGACCTGCAGCCGTCGGCGGCGCGGGAGATCGCGGGCCGTTCGCGCGGCACGCCCCGCATCGCCAACAGGCTGCTGCGCCGGGTGCGCGACTACGCGGACGTGCGATCCGACGGCACGGTCACCCTGGCCGTCGCACGGGCGGCGTTGCAGGTCTACGACGTCGACGAGGCCGGGTTGGACCGGTTGGACCGGTCGGTGCTGGCCGCGCTCGTCCGCAGCTTCCGCGGGGGCCCGGTCGGCGTCGGCACGTTGGCGGTGGCGGTGGGGGAGGAGTCCGGCACCGTCGAGGAGGTCTGCGAGCCGTTCCTGGTGCGGGCGGGCATGATCGCGCGGACGCCCCGAGGCCGGGTCGCCACCGCGGCCGGCTGGCACCATCTGGGGCTCACGCCGCCGGAGGGGCTCGTGTACGGCGGGATTGAGGTGCGGCCCGCCGAGTGATCCGGCGGTACCGTGGCGGCGCGCCTATGCCGCAGGTGGCACACTGGTGGTTCGTGCGATCACGCGCACGAAGTGACGTTTCGAGAGTTGGGCGAGGTCGATCGCGTGGACGGAATCATTTTCATTCTCATCCTTCTGGTGCTCATGGTGCCGTTGTTCTTGACGACGCGCCGCCAGAAGAAGGCGATGCGCCAGACGCAGGAGACCCAGGCGAACCTCGCTGTCGGCGACGAGGTGATGACCACCTCGGGCATGCACGCTGAGGTCACGGACCTGCAGGAGACCACGGTCGATCTCGAGATCGCGCCCGGCGTCGTCACCCGCTGGGAGCGCATCGCCATCCGTGAGCGCCTCACCGGCGACACGGCCGAGGACGCGGACGCCGGATACGACCGGTCCGACGAGGACGACGTGCAGGACGGGTTCACCGAGGACGACATCGAGGGCTTCTCCGCGGACGACCTCACGCCTGAGGACTTCGCGGGCGACGCGCAGGACGACGGGGCACGCCGCGGATCGGACCGGGGCCGTCGCGATGGCGACGCGGCCGAATCGTGACAATCTGACCGGAGGCGCAACGCGGATCACCCCCGTGGCGGGACAGTCGAGTAGATTGCCACAGGGGTGTCCGCCGATGCGCAGCCGTGGGGCGCGTCCGGTTCGGTAGGGGGGAACCGGGGCGCGGCATGCCCCGGCACAACCACACCAACACCGTTCCACCGACACCACCGAGGGGATTCGCGCGTCGTGGCGAAAAAATCCGGGCAGTTCCATCCCGCCCGCTACCTTGCGTTGTTCGGCGTCATCGTCGCAGTGCTGTACGCGCTCGTGTTCTTCACGGGCGACCGCGAGCCGACGCCTCAGCTGGGTATCGACCTGCAGGGCGGGACGTCCGTCACGCTCACCGCGCGCACGCCGGACGGCAGCAGCCCCAGTGATGAGAGCCTGGACCAGGCGCGCAAGATCATCGAGTCCCGGGTCAACGGCCTTGGCGTCTCCGGTGCCAGCGTGGTGGTGGACGGCGACAACATCGTCATCACCGTTCCCGGTAGCGACGGCGAGGCCGCCAAGAGTCTCGGGCAGACGGCCAAGCTGACGATCCGCCCGGTCCTGCAGTCGCAGCCCATCGGCGCGGCCGCCGGAGCGCAACCCGCCCCCGCGAATCCCGCTGCCCCCGCGGCACCGCCCGCGCCGGAGAACCCGGCCGCGCCGTCCGTGCCCGCGTCGGGATCATCCGGCGGGGCGCCGGCCCAGTCTGACGGGGCGCCCGCCCCCCAAAACCGCGTTTACCCGCTCGCCGCGCCCGGCGACGAGTCCGCTCCGGCGTCCGGCGAGAACGCCCCGGCCCCGACTCCGGCCCCGGCAGGGGGCGACGTGTCGACCGCGCCGGGCACGTCGACACAGTCTCCGGCCGAGGCTGCGTTGACGGACAAGGCCCGTGAGGAGATCGAAGCCGCCAAGAAGACCCGGCAGAGCACCGACCCTGCGGTGCAGCAGCAGTCGATGAGCGACCTCGCGGCCACCGGGTGCGTCGGGGAGGACCCGCTGCGCGGCAACGACGACCCGGCGCTGCCGCTCGTCGCCTGCAACGCCAACGGGCAGGAGGTGATGCTGCTCGGCCCGGCCATCATCAAGGGCGAGCAGATCTCCAACGCTCAGTCGCAGTTCGACCAGCAGCAGGGCGGCTACATCGTCTCGCTGGAGTTCAAGCCGGACGCCAGCCAGGTGTGGGCGGATTTCACCCGCGAGAACCTGCAGAAGCGCGCCGCCTTCGTCCTCGACACCGAGGTGATCAGCGCACCGGTCATTCAGGGCGTCACGCCCGCCGGCAGCGCGACGTCCATCTACGGCAACTTCTCGCAGTCCGAGGCGCAGTCGCTGGCCAACCAGCTCAAGTACGGTTCGCTTCCGCTGTCGTTCTCGCAGTCCGACGCCAAGACGGTCTCGGCCACACTGGGGCTCTCCTCGCTCAAGGCCGGCCTCATCGCCGGTCTGGTCGGTCTGATCCTCGTGCTGCTGTACTGCCTGGCCTACTACCGCGTGCTGGGCGTGCTGATCTCTCTGTCGCTGATCCTGTCCGGCATCCTCGTCTACGCTCTGCTGGTGCTGCTCGGCAGATCGATCGGATACAGCCTGGACCTCGCGGGTATCGCGGGTCTCATCATCGGCATCGGCACCACGGCCGACTCGTTCGTCGTCTACTTCGAACGAGTCAAGGACGAGATACGCGAGGGGCGCAGTTTCCGCTCGGCGGTGCCGCGTGGATGGGCGCGCGCACGCCGCACCATCCTGTCCGGCAACACGGTGAGCATCATCGGCGCGGCGGTGCTGTACTTCCTGGCGATCGGCGACGTCAAGGGCTTCGCGTTCACGTTGGGCCTCACGACGATCCTCGACCTCGTCGTGGTGTTCCTGGTGACGCACCCGCTGCTGCACATCGCGTCCACCAAGGCGTGGGCGGCGAACCCCCGCTGGAACGGACTCGGAGCGATGTCCGACGTGGCCCGCGAACGCAAGGCGGCGGCTATGGCCGCGGCTGCGAAGGAGAGCTGAGATGGGCGAGAACACCACCGCGGCGGTCAAGACCCCGCCGCCGTCGAGTGGGGGCCGGGGGTTCTTCGCCAGGCTCTACACCGGCACCGGCGCGTTCCGGATCATCCCGCGGCGCAGGCAGTTCTACATCGTCACCGGCGTCGTGGTGCTCGTGTGCGTCCTGAGCATCGCCATCCGCGGGTTCACCTTCGGCATCGACTTCGAGGGCGGGTCGCGCATCACCTTCCCCACCACCTCGCAGACCACCACCAGCGAGGTCTCGGACGTGTTCGAGGACACCATCGGCAACGAGCCGGTGTCGGTGCAGACGGTCGGCTCAGGCGGGTCGGCGTCGATCCTCATCCAGGCGGAGACGCTGAGCGTGCCGCAGTCCGTGGAGCTCCGGCAGGCACTGTTCGACGCGTTCCAGCCCGTGGGGGCGGACGGCGCGCCCACGATCGACACGATCGGCGTCTCGGCCGTCAGCTCCACCTGGGGCGGAGAGATCACGAAGAAGGCGATCTTCGCCCTCGTCGTCTTCCTGGTGCTGGTGGGGGTGTACATCGCCATCAGATTCGAACGCGACATGGCCTTCGCTGCACTGCTGGCGGTGCTGTTGGACCTGATCGTCACGTCCGGCATCTACTCGCTCGTCGGATTCGAGGTGTCGCCGGCGACGGTCATCGGTCTGCTGACGATCCTCGGCTACTCGCTTTACGACACGGTGGTGGTCTTCGACAAGGTGGAGGAGAACGTCGAGGGGTTGTTCCACCAACGCAGACGCACCTATGCGGAGCAGGCGAACCTGGCGGTCAACCAGACGCTCATGCGCTCGATCAACACCTCGCTCACCACGATCTTGCCCATCCTCGCGCTGATGGTGATCGCGGTGTGGATGCTCGGCGTGGGCACGCTCAAGGACCTGGCGCTGGTGCTGCTCATCGGCATCACCGTGGGCACCTACTCGTCCATCTGCACGGCCACGCCGCTGCTTGTGACATTCAAGAAGATGCACGCGAGGATCAAGGGACACAACAAGAAGGTCTTCGAACGGCGCGCCCGCGCCGAGGAGCGCGCCGCGACGGCCGCCCACATCGCAGCCGGTGAGGCCGAAGACTCCGCCGATGACGCCTCCGCCGATGACGCGGGCGGCGGCGCGGACGCAGGCGATGCCGATGCGGCAGGCGGCGACAGGCCGCGGGCGGGCGTACCCGGCACGGCGACGAAGCCGCGCCCCGGGGCGCGGCCGTCATCGAAGCGGCGGAAGCGGCGCTGATCGTGCGGGCGCGGCGGCCGGTGCGGGCACTCGCGGCGCTGGTGGCGGCCGGCACGGCGATGGGCCTGGTCGCGTCGTGCACATCGGGCGGATCGCCTGCCGCGGGTATCGGATACGTCATCGACGGCGCGGTGCCCACCTACAACGTCTCCTCCACCACCGGTGCGAGTTCCGCGGCGCGGCAGGCGTTCGTCCGGGTGCAGACGGGCTTCAGCTACCCGGGGCCGCACGGCGAGACCATCGCGGACACCGACTTCGGCACGGTCACCCCGGTGCCCGGCGACCCGTCCAGCATCCAGTACCGGATCAACCCGGCGGCACAGTACTCGGACGGGGCGCCCGTCGTCTGCGACGACATGGTGCTGGCCTGGGCGGCGCAAAGCGGGACGTTCACCTTTCCCGGCGCGGACGGCGCCCCGGTCCCGCTCTTCGACGCGCCGGTAGATCCGGCGATGGCGCAGATCGCCGCGATCGACTGCGAGCCGGGCGGCCGCGACGCCGTCGTGCACTACGAGGGTGACCGCGCCGTCACCGGCTGGCGGTCGGTGTTCGGGGCCACGAGCATGCTCCCGTCGCACGTCGTCGCGCAAGGGGCTGCGGGGATCGACCCCGGGGCCGACGCCGCGGACGAAGACGGGCAGGACGCCGGCGCAGGCGCGCCCCCGGGGCCGGCCGCCGCCGGGGTGGACATCGTGCGGGCGGTGCAGGACAAGGACCTCGACGTCCTGCGGACCGTCGCGGACTACTGGAACACCGCCTTCGCGCTGACTCCGGGCAGGGTGGACCCGGACGTGTTCGTGTCGTCGGGCCCGTACCGGCTGGACTCGGTGGACGAGGACGGCAGCATCGAACTCGTCGCCAACGCGTCATGGTGGGGGGACAAGGCCCGCACCGAGCGGATCGCGATCCACCCGCGCAACGCGTCGGTGAACACCCTCGCCTCCGACGGTGAGATCGAGGTGGTCGGCGCCGGCGCCGGCGCCAAGCAGGCCATGGAACTGGGCGACGGCTACACGACAACAGTGCACGCGACCGATGACGTCGAGCAGCTCATCTTCGCCGACCGCGGGCCGCTGGCCACGTCCGCGGCCCGCCGCGCGGTGGCAGCGTGCGTGCCGCGCGGGCGGATCGCCGCCGAGTTCGCGCCGGACGTTTCTGCACCGGACGGCCCGACGCAGGAGAGCGCGGCACCGGACGCCGCATCGCCCGACACGGGTCCAGCGGGCACCCCGCCGGTGCAGAACTCGCGCAGCACCCTTCCCGGCACGCTCGCCTACGGATTCGTCGCCGGCACCGCGGGAGGCGGGTTCATCGAACCGGACGTGGCGGCCGCGCAGGCCGCGCTAGACGAGGCCGGCCTGGACGGGCTCACGGTGCGCGTCGGATACCTGGCACCGGATGCGCGCCGCGCCGCCGTGGTGGCGCTGATGGCGAAGGCGTGCGCGCCGGCCGGCATCCAGATCCACGATTCCGGCGCGGCCGGGTTCACCCCGCAGGCGCTCACGGACGGCACGGTCGACGCGGTTCTAGGCGGCACGGGCGGGTCGCAGGCGGGGCCGCCGCGCGGACCGGCGACCCCGGTGGCCCGGCTGGCGGCGCTGACCACCGGCGCGTCAGGCAACATCGGCGGCTTCTCCCACGGCCGCTTCGACGAGATCGTCGCGCAATTGCAGGTCACCCCGGAGGGCGCCGACGCCCTGGGCCTGACCCACGAGGCCGAGCAGATCCTGTGGGACGAGATGCCGACACTGCCGCTGTACCGCACGCCGCGGCAGACCTCCTTCGTCGGTGGCCTGCACGCGGGGGCCCCGACGACATCATGGGCGGGCGCCGGGTGGAACATGGACCGGTGGATGGTACTGAATTGACAGCCCCGGAACCGCTCGATGCGCGCGCGGAGGTGGCGGCGGCGGTCGAGGGAATCCGGCGGCTCGCCCGGCACGTTTCCGACTTTCCCCAGCCGGGGGTGCTGTTCACCGACCTGACACCCGTGTTCGCGGACGGTCCGGCGCTCCGTTCGATCATGCGCGCGCTGGCCGCGCCGGTGGCGGGCCGGGTGGACCTCGTCGCCGGCATCGACGCCCGCGGTTTCCTGCTGGGCGCCGGCGTGGCCCTGGAATTGGGCACCGGCGTCCTGGCGGTGCGCAAGAAGGGCAAGCTGCCCCCGCCGGTGCACGGCGAGGAGTACGCCCTGGAGTACGGCAGCGCCGCGCTGGAGGTCCCGGCGGAGGCGATCGAGCTCGCGGGGCGCCGCGTGCTGGTGGTCGACGACGTGCTGGCCACCGGGGGCACGCTGCGGGCCTCGGTGGATCTGCTCGAGCGCTGCGGCGCCATCGTGGAGACGGTGGCCGTGGTCGCCGAGGTGCCGGGGCTGGGCGGCCGGGAGCGCCTCGACGGTGTGGGACTGCACTGCCTGACCACGGTCTGAGCGATAGAGTCGTGGCAGCACGACGATCCGGTGGGCAGGAGGTGGCCTCGTGGGCAAGAAGGTCGATTCCGGCGTGACAGCGTCGCGGCCGGACCATGCCGCGAGCCGGTCCGGTACCACTGGTTCCGGCGACGCGAAGGACCAGGCGGGCGCGATGGGTTCGACGGAGACTGCGGGTGCGGCGAGGCACGGGAGCGCACGCACCTCCGGTGCGGCGGCGGAGGCCGGCCAGGCCGGGGCGCCGGCCGCCTCGCAGGGTTCCGGGGTCTCGGCGTCCGCCTCGCGCCGGGTGCGGGCGCGGCTGGCCCGGCGCATCACCGGCCAGCGTCACGCGGCCGTGGCGCCGGTGCTCGAGCCGCTGGCCGCACTGCACCGGGAGGTCTACCCCAAGGCGGACTTCTCGCAGCTGCAGCGCGCCTACGACGTGGCCGCCGAGCGGCACGCCACGCAGATGCGCAAGTCCGGGGACCCGTACATCACCCATCCGCTGGCGGTGGCCACGATCCTCGCCGAGCTGGGCATGGACACCACCACGCTCACCGCGGCGCTGCTGCACGACACCGTAGAGGACACCGGCTACACCCTCGAGCAACTCACCGCCGAGTTCGGTGAGGAGGTGGCGCACCTCGTCGACGGCGTCACCAAGCTGGACAAGGTGGACTTCGGCGCGGCGGCGGAGGCCGAGACCATCCGCAAGATGATCATCGCCATGGCGCGCGATCCGCGCGTGCTGGTGATCAAGGTGGCGGACCGGCTGCACAACATGCGCACCATGCGGTTCCTTCCGCCGGAGAAGCAGGCGCGCAAGGCCAAGGAGACGCTCGAGGTCATCGCGCCGCTGGCGCACAGGCTGGGCATGGCCACGGTCAAGTGGGAGCTCGAAGACCTCGCCTTCGCCATCCTGCACCCCAAGAAGTACGACGAGATCGTGCGCCTGGTGGCCGACCGCGCCCCGTCGCGCGACACCTACCTGGCCAAGGTGCGCTCCATGGTGAGCCGCAACCTGGTGGCCTCGCGCATCCAGGCCGTGGTCGAGGGCCGGCCCAAGCACTATTGGTCGATTTACCAGAAGATGATCGTCAAGGGCCGCGACTTCGACGACATCCACGACCTGGTGGGCATCCGGATCCTGTGCGACGAGGTGCGCGACTGCTACGCCGCCGTCGGCGTGGTGCACTCGCTGTGGCAGCCGATGGCCGGGCGGTTCAAGGACTACATCGCCCAGCCCCGCTACGGCGTCTACCAGTCGCTGCACACCACCGTGGTGGGCCCCGAGGGCAAGCCGCTGGAGGTGCAGATCCGCACCCATGAGATGCACCGGACCGCCGAATTCGGCATCGCCGCCCACTGGCGGTACAAGGAGCTGCGCGGCAAGAACGGCGCCAAGGCGGGCAAGGAGTCCTCCGAGCTCGACGACATGGCGTGGATGCGTCAGCTTCTGGACTGGCAGCGGGAGGCGGCCGACCCGGGGGAGTTCCTCGAATCGCTGCGTTACGACCTGGCGGTGCGCGAGATCTTCGTTTTCACCCCCAAGGGCGACGTGGTGACGCTGCCCTCCGGCTCCACCCCGGTGGACTTCGCCTACGCCGTGCACACAGAGGTGGGCCACAAGTGCATCGGCGCCCGCGTCAACGGGCGCTTGGTGGCGCTCGAGCGGCAGCTGGAGAACGGCGAGGTGGTCGAGGTGTTCACCTCCAAGGCGCCCAACGCGGGGCCCAGCCGCGACTGGCAGAATTTCGTGGTCTCGCCGCGCGCCAAGGCCAAGATCCGGCAGTGGTTCGCCAAGGAGCGCCGCGAGGAGTCCCTCGAATCGGGCAAGGAGGCCATCAGCAAGGCCGTGCGCCGCGAAGGCCTGCCCCTGCAGCGGATCATGAACGCCGACTCGATGGCCGCCGTGGCCAAGGAGCTGCGCTACCAGGACGTGACGGCGCTGTACACGGCGGTGGGCGAGCACCAGGTGTCCGCGCAGCACGTGGTGAGCCGGCTGATCGCGCACTTCGGTGGCATCGGCGACGTGGAGGAGGAGCTGGCCGAGCGCTCCACCCCGTCGACGGTGCCCGCGCACAAGCCCGCCAGCAGCGACACCGGCGTACTGGTGACGGGCATGGAGGGGGTGATGACCAAGCTGGCCAAGTGCTGCACCCCGGTGCCCGGCGACGAGATCATGGGCTTCGTCACCCGCGGCGGCGGCGTGAGCGTGCACCGCGTCGACTGCACCAACGCGTCGTCGCTGCGCGAACAGGCCGACCGCATCCTCGAGGTGTCCTGGTCGCCCACTTCGTCGTCGGTGTTCCTGGTGGCGATCCAGGTGGAGGCACTCGACCGGCACCGGCTGCTGTCAGACGTCACCAAGGTGCTCGCGGACGAGAAGGTCAACATCCTGTCCGCCGCGGTCACGACCTCGGGCGACAGGGTGGCGATCAGCAAGTTCACCTTCGAGATGGGCGACCCGAAGCACCTGGGCCACGTGCTGGCCGTGGTACGCAACGTCGAGGGCGTCTACGACGTCTATCGGGTGACCTCGGCGTCGTAGGACTGGCCCGCGGGGGGCGTGGCGCGCGCGGACGGGGTCGTGCCTGATGGGGGAACGTCACCCGGCGGGCAGGACGATGGCGCGCAGCATCACCGGCTCCAGCGGGTGGCCGTCGCCGGGGGACGAAGCGCCGTCGGTGTCCGCGGCCGCGATCGCGTCGAGCACCGGAAGGGACGCCGCGTCGACGCGCCCCAGTACGGAGTAGGTCGGCGGCAGCGGGCTGTCCCGGTACACCAGGAAGAACTGGCTGCCGCCTGAATCCGGCACCCCGTGGTTGGACAACGCCACCGTGCCGCGCGGATACACGACCATGCCGCGTGCGCCGGGCGCGGTTGCGAGCCCGGAGGGCGGCTCGTCCTGCACGGCGTAGCCGGGGCCGCCTGCCCCGGTGCCCGTCGGATCGCCGCACTGCAGCAGGAACACGGTCGCCGGAGGGGTGGTGAGACGGTGGCATGGGGTGTGGACGTAGAACTTCTGGCGGGCCAGCGATACGAGGCTGTGCACGGCGCACGGGGCCGACGCGCGGTCCAGGGTCACGCCGATCTCGCCGGCGCTGGTGCGCAGCGTCACCGGGAGCGTGCCGGTGGCGGGCACGCCCAGGCTTTCCGGGCGTTCCACCGGGCGCGCGGGGGAACCGGAGTCCGGGTACGAACAGGAGACGCCGGCGGGCTGTCCCTCCGTGCCGCCCGCCGGGCCTGTGGCGTCTGGCGCAGCCGGGCCGCCCGACGAGCACGACGCAGCGAGCACGGAGGCGGCGAGGATGGTCGCGGCCACGGAGGAAGCGGCCGGTACGGCCGGCGGACGGGGCCGACGTGCGCGACGCCGGGGCACCGTGCGCATCGCGGCTCCTTCCGTCGCAGGGCCCGCGGGCGGCGGCAGTGGGCGGTGGCGGCCCGCACTCGCAGGCGGTCCGGGGTCGAGCGGCCCCGCCGAGCAGCATAGGCTTGAGAACCGGGACCCCGTCGGGCAGCACGCCGCAGGGCGGCCCGCAGAACGTCGGCCGGCCGGCCGCAGCGAGAGGAGGGCGCCGTGCTCATCACCGGATTCGCCGCCGGAATGTTCCAGACCAACTGCTACCTCGTCGCCCCCGGCGACGGCGGCGAGTGCGTCGTCGTCGACCCAGGACAGGACGCGGTGGAACCGTTGCGCGAGGTGCTCGCCCAGCACGGCCTCACGCCCGTCGCGGTCCTGCTCACCCACGGGCACCTGGACCACACCTGGTCGGTCGCGCCGGTGTGCGCGGAATTCTCCGTCCCGGCCTACATCCACCCCGAGGACCGCCACATGCTGGCCGACCCGGGCCGCGGGATGGGCCCGGGCATGGCGCAGATCATCGGCGACGCGGAGTTCGTCGAGCCCGACGAGGTCATCGCGCTGGCGCAGGGAGACCACCTCGAGCTCGCCGGCCTGGAGTTCGACGTGCTGCACACCCCGGGGCACACGCAGGGCTCCGTCGACTTCCTCACCACCGCGCAGACCGGGCAGGGCCCGGTGCCGGTGGCGCTGACCGGGGACACGCTCTTCGCCGGCTCCATCGGACGCAGCGACCTGCCCGGCGGCGACCACCAGCAGTTGCTCGATTCGATCGCCGCGCGTCTGCTGCCGCTGGACGAGCAGACGGTGGTGCTCCCCGGCCACGGCGGCCAGTCCACCATCGGGCGCGAGCGCGCCACCAACCCGTTCCTGGCAGGCTTGAGCGTCGGCTGAACCGGCCCCGCACCCACGACCACATCCACGAAAGGCGCTACGCCACAGTGAGCTCGAGCAGCATCTTCCGCGCCCCCAAGGGGATCCCCGACTATTATCCGCCGGACTCGGCCGCGTTCACGGCGGTGCGCGACGCGCTCACCGGTGCCGCGCGGCTGGCGGGCTTCGGGCATATCGAGCTGCCGATCTTCGAGGACACCGCGCTGTTCGCCCGCGGCGTGGGGGAGTCCACGGACGTGGTGTCCAAGGAGATGTACACCTTCGACGACCGCGGCGACCGCTCGGTGACGCTGCGCCCGGAGGGCACCGCCGGGGTGATGCGCGCGGTGATCGAACACGGGCTCGACCGCGGCGCGCTGCCGGTGAAGCTGAGCTACGCGGGCCCGTTCTTCCGCTACGAGCGCCCGCAGGCCGGCCGGTACCGGCAGCTGCAGCAGGTGGGCGTGGAGGCCATCGGCGTGGACGACCCGGCGCTGGATGCCGAGGTGATCGCCGTGGCGGACGCCGGCTTCCGCGCGCTGGGACTCAGTGGATTCCGCCTCGAGATCACCTCGCTGGGCGACGCGCAATGCCGGCCGCGCTACCGGCAGGCGCTGCAGGATTTCCTGTTCGCTCTGCCCCTGGACGAGGAGACCAAGCGCCGGGCGGAGATCAACCCGCTGCGCGTGCTCGACGACAAGCGCACCGACGTGCGCGCCATGACCGCCGACGCGCCGCTGATGCGCGATCACCTGTGCGAGGCGTGCAAAGCGCACTTCGACCGGGCGCTGGGGCACCTGGAGGCGATGGGCGTGCCCTACGAGATCAACCCGCGGATGGTGCGCGGCCTCGACTACTACACCAAGACCACGTTCGAGTTCGTGCACGACGGCCTGGGCGCGCAGTCCGGGATCGGCGGCGGCGGCAGGTACGACGGGCTGATGGCGCAGCTCGGCGGCCAGGAACTGTCCGGTATCGGGTTCGGCATCGGCGTGGACCGCACGATGCTGGCGCTGCAGGCCGAGGGGATCGCCGTCGCCGGCGCCGACGCGTGCTGCGAGGTTTTCGGCGTGCCGCTCGGTGAGGATGCCGCGCGCACGATGGCCGTGCTGGGCCGCGATCTGCGCGCCGCCGGGGTCCGGGTGGACATGGCCTACGGGGGCCGCGGGCTCAAGGGTGCGATGAAGGCCGCCGACAAGTCGGGCGCGCGGCTGGCGCTGGTGCTGGGCGAGCGCGACCTGGAACAGGGCGTCGTCGGCGTCAAGGACCTGTCGACGGGCGAACAGTCGCCGGTGACGCTCGGCGACGCCGTGACCGAGGTGCGTGATCGCCTTGGGTGACGGCGCCGTCAACGTCAACCTGGTCGCGCCCGCGGAGGTGCGGCCCAAGCTGCAGCGCCTGCTGCTCATCGCGGTGGGTGTCGGCGTGATCCTCGGCATGTTCTTCGGGATCAACTTCAGCTGGTGGGCCGGCGTGATCGTCGCGCTGGTGATCGCGGTGCCGCTGGTGGTCATCGCCGTCGCCGGGATGCGACGAAACCAGTCGATCGACGGCACGGTGCTCACCTCGCGGTCCGGACCCACCCGAGTGGTGGACCTGGCCACGGCGGATTCGGTGACGATCACGGTCAATCGGTCGCGGGTGGACCAGGCGATGCTGCGCGCCGACAACGTGGCCGTGACCCTCGCGGTGTATTCGGGGGAGCGGGGCCGCGAGCTGCCCATCGATGCGGTGGCGGCGCTGGAACGGGGGCTGCGCGCGGCCGACACGCTCGCGCGCCACGAGGTGATCGAGCCCCGGGCGGACGACGCGGCGGCCGACGCCGGTCCTGGGGACGGTCGCGCGGACGGTCCGGCCTCGCTGACAGAGCTCGCCGGACTGCTCAAGGCCCACCTGCGCGCCGAGGCGATGGGTACGCCGCTGGCCGAGCGGCCTCTGCACAAGGCGATCCAGGCGACCGGGGCCGGGCACGCGGGGACGGCGGTGACGAGCGCGCAGGTCCGGGAGATCACGGAGTAGTTCCGGCGGCGGACCCGCCGCCACGCTTGACAGGGATGCCAAACAACTGTTCGACTGTGCACATGCGGTGGATCGAACAGACGCTCGATGTGGATGACGGGGCGCTGCCGGGGCTCGGACGGGCGGGGCTGGTGCGCACCGTCGCCACGCCCGAGTTCGAGGGGGTCACCTTCCACGAGGTGCTGTGCAAGAGCGCCCTGACCCAGGTGCCGGAGGGGGCGCGGCTGCCGTTCCGGTGGACCGTCAACCCCATGCGCGGATGCCTGCACCAGTGCCGGTACTGCTTCGCCCGCCCCACGCACGAGTACCTGGATCTGGACGCGGGGAAGGACTTCGACACCCAGATCGTCGTCAAGATGAACGTCGCCGCCGTCCTGCGCCGGGAACTGGCGCGGCGGTCCTGGCACGGCGAGCCGGTGGCGCTGGGCACCAATACCGACCCCTACCAGCGCGCGGAGGGGCGGTACCGGCTCATGCCGGGTATCATCCGCGCGCTTGCCGGTTCCGGCACCCCGTTCTCCATACTCACCAAGGGCACGCTGCTGCGCCGTGATCTTCCGCTGCTCGCAGCGGCCTCCGAGCGGGTGGACGTGTCCGTGGCGGTGTCGCTGGCCATGCTCGACCCGTCGGTGCAGAAGGCCATCGAGCCGGGCACTCCCTCGCCGGCGGCGCGCCTGGAGCTGATCCGCGCGGCGTGCCAGGCGGGGTTCACCCCGCACGTGATGGTGGCTCCGGTCATCCCGTACATCACCGACGGGCAGCGCGAGCTCGACGTACTGTTCGCGGCCGTAGCGGCGGCAGGCGCCCGGTCGGTGACGGTGATGCCCATGCACCTGCGCGGCAGCACGCGCGGATGGTTCATGGAGTGGCTGGCCCGCGAGCACCCGAAGCTGGTCGGCCGCTACCGGCGGCTGTACGGGCACGGCGCGTATGTGCCGGTCGAGTACAAGATCTGGCTGCGCGAGCGCGTGACGCCGCTGCTGGACAAGCACGGGCTCGTGAGTGGAGGCAGCGGCGCGCCGGAGCGCGGTGCCGGGCCGGACGGGGGGACGGCCCGTTCAGCGGAGCGTAGCCGCGCGGACCGCGAGCCGGAGCCGATGCTCTTCTGAGTGTGGACCCGTGCCCCGCTGGGAACTCCGGGCCAGAACCGGGAACTCCGGGTGTGGTTCAGGGGAGTCCCGGATGCTCAGGGCACGGCCGCGCGACATCCTGGAGTCGTGACTGGAACGTGCAGGCGCGCGTCGACGAGGAGGCCGAAGTGACATTGTCGAGGAGCCGCGATCAGAAGATGATCGCCGGCGTGTGCGGAGGGATCGCGGAAAACTTCGGCTGGAACGTGAGCACCGTACGACTGGTGTTCGTGCTCAGCTGCTTGCTGCCCGGGCCGCAGGTCCTGCTGTACCTGGTGCTATGGATCGTGATGCCTAAGGAGACGTGATGTGCGATCGTCCATGATGCGCACACGGGCAAGCCCGGCCGTCACGGCCGGGCGAAGCTCAGTTCCACGCAGTCGGATGTGCAGGCGTCCGCCGGCGTCGCGTCGCCCGCCGCCTCGCCGGAACGGTGCAGGATCGCGCGCGCGACGGTGAGGAACAGGCGGTCTTCGGCCACGGAGGCGCGCCCGTCCACGATCAGCGCGCGCCCGCCGGGGTCGGTGGCCGGCCACAGCACGGTGACCTCCGGCCGAGCCTGGGCGTTGGACGTCGATCTGCGTCCGTGCCCGCGCACCTCCAGCAGCCCGGCGGCGAGCCGCGCGGACACCTCGACAACGTGCGGGCGGGCCGCGTCGGAGACGGTGAGCAGGTAGGCGCTGCGATAGCCCGGCAGCGCCTGCTCCAGAGTCGCCGGCGTCGGTTTCGCCGCGGTCCTGTCGGTCATCACGATCCTCCGTCCAAAGATTCAGCGGGGGAGCACCTTGCGCATCTTGTCCATCCACGTGCGGGCCTCATCGGTGAGGGTGCCCAGCTCCTGGGCGCGCTCGCACCAGCGCATAGCCATCTGCGCGAACTCCATCGGGTTGTACACATCCTCCTCCCCGGACCACTTTCCGTCACCCGCATAGGTGTAGATGGAGATGTTGGTGGCTGTGTGCACGGATCCGTCGCCGGGGTCTCGCATCGGATTGTCGACCTCGGCGACGATCCGGCCGCGCTCCTCGTCCACCAGGTACCAGAGCGGCGGGAACTCGGTCATGTGGTTGCCGGGGAACGAGGTCATGGTCTTCACCGACCAGTCGCGCACCTGCTCGCGCGTGGTGAACCGCCCGAAGGCGTGCTCGATGTAGACGACGTCGTCGGTGAACAGGTCGGCAAAGCGTTCCCACTGCCCCGCTTTGTGCAGGTCATCGACCTCGGCGAGGAAAGCGGTGAAGGCGTCGGTCAGTTCGGTCCCCGAAAAATGGCTCATGCCTCCGGACAGTAGTGGAGGAACACCGTGGCTATGAGGATTCCCGAACGGCCGAAGGCTCACGAAGCGCGCGGACGACGCCGGATCGCCTCTGCCTGCCGAGGCGATGCTGACCGCCGGGCGGCGAAGTCATGAACGATGCAGGCGTCCTTTCCCGCGGGATCGCAACGCGGATCGAGGGCTGCCTTCGGTGCGCCGTCGACCCGAACACTCCGTTCGGCTACAACGTTGCCGAACGGGAAATCCGCATGGCCGAACTCCGGCAGAAGGTCTGCGGCGGTGTGCGCACCCTCGCCGGCGTGGAGCACTTCGCCGCGCTACGCAGCGATGTCGCGACGACCGCGATGCGCGGCATCGACGGACTCGACGCGTGACCCGGCTGACCTGCGGCCCCCGGGCGCCCCGCCATCACCTGACCAGTTGCAAGACCGGAGGCGCCGGTGCAAGTGCGGCGCCCCGTTCCTGCGACGGCAGCGCCGTCGCAGTGCTCGCCGGGAAGGGACTCTCGAAGCTCCCAGAACGGCGACAGGTGCTTGACTGTGAATTGGGCCATAGCTACCGTATCAAGCGCTTGCTCAATTGACTAGGTCGCGTCACGGTCGGCAACTGGCGCGCGAACAGGGGAAGGAGGCATCGGCTTGGAGACTTTCGCTGAGGTGGTGCGGTCCAGGATCGGTGACACGCATGAGGGTATGCGGTTCGAGGGGCAGTCCTGGACCTGGAACGAAATCGTCCACGAGTCCGCGGTGCGGGCGGCGCTGCTGCGTGATTTCGTGCAACCGGGTGCCGGCCGCACACAACGTCACGTGGGGGTCCTGCTGCAGAACATCCCCGACTACGTGTTCTGGCTGCTCGGTGCGGCACTCAACGGCGACGTGATCGTCGGGCTCAACCCGACGCGCAGAGGCGCGGAGTTACGGCACGACATCGTCCACGCGGACTGCGACATGGTGCTCACCGAGCCGCTGTATCTGGAGACCGTTGCCCTCGAGGATCTGGCGGTCGCGTCCGACCGCGTCGTCGACGTCGAATCCGCCGAATACACTGCTCTGCTGGGCAGGTTCTCCGACGCGGCACCGCCGGAGGGCCTCCCGGATCCGAGGGCGATCTTTCTGCTGTTGTTCAGCTCGGGGTCCACTGGAGCGCCGAAGGCGGTGATCTGCACCAACGGCCGTCTCGGCCGGCTGACCGAGAAGATGGGCGAGCGGATCTCGCTGCACCGCGACTCGGTCACCTACATGATGCTGCCGCTGTTCCACGGGCACGCGATCATGATGAACCTGGCCACCGCGATGCAGGAAGGCGCCACGGTGGTGATGGTCCGCAAGTTCTCGGCCAGCGCGTTCGCCCCCGATGTCCGTCGGCATAACGTGACGTTCTTCAACTACGTCGGCCGGGCCCTGAGCTACATCCTCGCCGTTCCGCGCGACCCGGAGGAAGCGGACAACCAGCTCGAGGTGGCATTCGGCTCGGAGGCCTCCCCTGCTGAGGTCGACGAGTTCCGTGAGCGTTTCGGCTGCGAGGTGCGCGAGGGCTACGGGGCCAGCGAGGGGGCGATCCGGATCGTGCCGACGGCCGAGTCGCCGCGCAACGCGCTGGGCCTGCCGGCGTCGGGCATGTCCGCCCAGGTGCGCGACGAGGAGGACAACGAGTGCCCGCCGGCGCGGTTCGACGGGGCCGGGGTCCTGCTCAACGCGGAGGAGGCGACCGGCGAGATCGTGGTGATCGGCCGCGGTAAGACCTTCGAGGGCTACTACAACAATCCCGAAGCGATGGCGGACCGGCTCAAGTTCGGCGGCGAGGATTTCTGGACCGGCGATCTGGCCTACCGTGACGAAGACGGGTACTTCTATTTCGCCGGCCGTTCGTCGGATTGGCTGCGGGTCGACGGGGAGAATTTCGGCGCCGCGCCTGTTGAGCGGATTCTTGCACGCTACCCGCGGTTCGGCGGCGCCCACATCCTCGGCGTGCCGGACCCGAAGACCGGCGACCAGGTGATGTGCGTAGTGACGATGTCCGACGGCGCCCGTTTCGATCCCGCTGATTTCGCGGCGTTCACCGACGCACAGCCGGACATGGGCACCAAGTGGCGCCCGACGTTCGTGCGGGTGGTCGACGCTGTGCCCATGACCGGCAGCGGCAAGATCAACAAGGCGCCGCTGCGCGCGACCGCATGGGAAGCCGACGACGTCTGGTACGCGCCGTCCCGCTCGAGCGCGTTCGCGCGTATGGACGCATCGGATCGCGCCGGGCTGCGGGACCAGTTCGTAGCGGGCGGTCGCGAGAACGCCATGCCGGCCGAGTCCCGGAAGCTGCTGACGAAGGCCGCCGAATGAGCGGCGGAACCGTCGGCCGTATGCATGCGCTGGAGCCGGCGACATATCGGTCGCCGCAGCAGGTCCAGCTGTTCGGCGACGCGGCGCCGCGCCTGCCGTTCCCGGTCTACCTGATCGAGCACGACGACGGTCTTGTGCTCTTCGACGGCGGCCTGGATTCGACCGCGGCCGGGGGACCGTCCGCCGTGTACGGGGAGATGGCCGAGCGTATCGACATCCGTTTCACAGTGGAGCAACGGCTGGACCGTCAGCTGGGCCGCCTGGGCTTCACGGTCGACGATGTGCAGACGGTGATCGCCTCGCACCTGCACTTCGACCATGCAGGCGCATTCAAAGAGTTCCCGCATGCGCGGACGATCCTCGGCTCTGGCGAACTCGAATATGCCCGTGCTCCGGAGTTGTTCGCACGCGGATGGTTCCGGCCGGAAGACTTCGATGATCGTCACTGCATCCGGTGGGATGTCATCGACACCGACGTCGACGTGTTCGGCGACGGGGCGGTCACAGCGCTTTACCTGCCGGGGCACACCCCGGGCTCACTCGCGGCGATGGTGCGGTTGCCCGGCGGCACGATGATCCTCGGCGCGGATGTGGTGCACGCGCGCGGCGCGCTCGAGACCGAAGCCGCTTACCAGGGCGATGTGGACACCCTTACAGCCCGCGCGTCGATCCGCCGGCTGAAAACGATCGCCGCCGACGCGCGCGCGGAAATCTGGGTCTGCCACGACCCTGACGACTGGGCACGGTACGGCGCCGGCGCGATGGAGTAGTAAACGGGCCCTTCGATGTTGAGCGGGCAGTCAGTACGAGTGCCGGGATGCGGCTTCCCGCTTTTCCCAGGTGCGGTGGAATCGCGTCCGGAGCGTGCGGATCACCGCCGATGCAGCGGACCGACGTGATGACGGCGGCGTCGCCCACGAGGCGATCGTGGCAGGTGTGAACCCGCATTCGGACGAAGGGCCGATCGCCAAGTCCATGCTGGCCCGCGGCGGCGCCTGGCGCTGCTATCCGTCCCGAACTCGCCCTCGGTATGACACGAATGCCTTTACCGCGAAGGGAGCGGGAGTCGCGGAGCTTCACGCAAAGGTCGCGGAATCGGCACCGGGAGGTGCCCGCAGGCGGGATAGTGGAGCGATGACGCGGCCCGCCGGTGCGGGCCCTGACGGGATTGTGCGAGGTGACGATGACTCCGGCCCTGGAATTCGTGCGGCGCGGCGTGGCGGAACACGGGGATGGCGCTGCGGTGCGGTTCGGCGACAGGACGTTGAGTTTCCAGCAGGTCGACGACCTGTCGAACCGGATAGGCGCCGCCTTCGGCGAGGCCGGGCTGCACAAGGGCGAGCACGTGGGCCTGCTCTACGGGAACAGTCTCTGGACGGTGCCGGTGGACTTCGCGACGATGAAATGCGGCCTGGTGCGTGTCCCGATGAATCCGCGGCTGGCCACGGACGAGCAGGCACGGATGCTCGGCGAGGCGGACGTGTCCGTCATCGTGCACGACGGGCCGAGTGCAGGCCGGGCCTCGGAGCTGCTCGCCCGGATGCCTGGGCTGCGCACGCTGGGCCTCGACTGCCTGCCCGCAGACGGGACCGGTTGCGACGTGCTGGACATCCGCTTCGCCGCGGCCGGCGAGCCGCGGGTGGACGTCGCGCCCGATGATCCGATGCTGTTGTTGTACACCTCCGGGACGACGGGCACGCTCAAGGCCGTCGTGCACACGCACGCCACCTATGGCGCTATCGCCGACAACATCCTGGCCGACCTGGTGGACCCCGGACCGGGTTCGGTGATGTTGCACGCCGCGTCGCTCATCCACGCCAGCGGCACCTTCGTGTTGCCCTATTTCGCACGCGGGGGGATGGCGGCGGTGCTGCCGGGCTTCGAACCGCGCGGGTTCGTCGATGCGATCGCACGGACGCGTGCCACCGAGGTGAACCTGGTGCCGACGATGCTCGCGATGCTGCTGAACTCGGGCGCCGCGGAGGAGGCCGAGCTGTCGTCGCTGCGCACCGTCATCTACGGGGCGAGCCCCATGCCGCGGCCGGTCCTGGAACGAGGCATGGAAGTGTTCGGCCCGATCTTCTGCCAGTACTACGGGCAGACGGAGGCGCCGCTGGCGATCACCGTGCTCACCAAGGACGACCACCGCGACGCCGGGCTGTGGGGCTCATGCGGCAGGCCGTCGTCGGACGTCCGTCTGCGCATCGCTGACGAAACCGACACGCCGGTGCCGACGGGGGAGATCGGCGAAATGCAGGTGCAGGCGCCGTTCGTGATGCAGGGTTACTACAATGCCGACGAGCTCAACGCGCAGATGCGCACATCCGACGGCTGGTTGCGCACCAGGGACATGGCCCGGTCCGATGAGGACGGCTACGTCTACCTGGTGGATCGCAGTAGCGACATGATCATCACCGGTGGTTACAACGTATACCCCCGTGAGGTCGAGGATGCTCTGCTGCGCCATCCCGCCGTCGCCGAGTGCGCCGTGGTGGGCGCTCCGGATGCCACGTGGGTGGAGGCGGTGACGGCGTTCGTGGCACTCGCGCCCGACGCGGAGGCGACGGAACCGGAACTGCAGGAACTGGTGCGCGCACATCTCGCCGGCTACAAGGTGCCCAAGTCTGTGCGTTTCGTCGATGCGATACCGAAGTCGCCCGTGGGCAAGCTGCTCCGCCGCGAGCTGCGGGCGCGATTGCAGAGCGAAGCGTGACGGGCGGCGACGGCGGACGGAGGACGACGGACGGAAGGCAGGGGCGGAGCGGAGACGGGCGGCAGGAACATGGCGGATGACGGCAGCACGACAGACGACAGCGTGACGGGCGACAGCGTGACGGGCGACAGCGTGACGGGCGACAGCGTGACGGGTCACAACGTGGTGGCCGGGCGCTGGGGCGACCGCGGCGCACAGGACTTCCACGACATCACCGTGCACACCGAAGGCCATGTGACGACGGTGACGATGGCGCGCCCGGACAGGCGCAACGCCGTCGACGGCCGGATGGCGGCGGAGCTGGCGGTCGCGTTCCGCGCGTTCGAGCACTCCGATGCCCGCGTCGCCGTCCTCCATGGCGAGGGCGGCACCTTCTGCGCCGGGGCGGATCTCAAAGCGGTGGGCGGGCCCACGGGCAACCGTCTCGCCGCGGACGGCGACGGCCCCATGGGCATCTCCCGGATGCACCTGGACAAGCCGGTGATCGCCGCCGTCAGCGGATACGCCGTCGCCGGGGGCCTCGAGCTTGCGGCGTGGTGCGACCTGCGCGTGGCCGAAGAGTCGGCGGTTTTCGGCGTTTTCTGCCGGCGCTGGGGCGTACCGCTCATCGACGGGGGCACGGTGCGGCTGCCGCGGCTGATCGGACAGTCCCGTGCGATGGACATGATCCTCACCGGCCGGCCCGTCCCCGCGGCCGAGGCGGAGTACATGGGGCTGGTCAACCGGCTGGTGCCGGACGGCACGGCGCTCGAATACGCGCAGCACCTGGCGGAGCGCATCGCGGAGTTCCCGCAGACGTGCATGCGCGGCGACCGCTCGTCGGTGCTGGACCAGTGGGGGTCCTCGGAGCGTGACGCGATGGCCGGGGAGTTCGCCATCGGCATGCGTTCACTGGCGGCCGACGGCATCGACGGCGCCGGGCGCTTCGCCGGCGGGGAGGGGCGGCACGGCGCGTTCGATTGAGAGTCCGCACGCGCCGCATCATGGGCGCGGTCATGCCGGGAGGAGCCCACCTTCCTGGTCCGCAGTCTCGGGGAGCGTGCGGTCGATGCCGCGGAGCGCGTAGACGGCGGCGCGGAGACGATCGGCCGAGGACGTACCGGAACATGAGTGTGGCAGCGTGTGCAGCACAACCTCGACCAGGCGGTCGGCGGACGGGCCCGCTGCGGGGCGCCGGCCAGGCCTGCTGTCGACGCGCAGCGCCGGATCGGTGACGCGGGTGGCGGCGGAGATGTCGCCCAGCACGTGCTCGAGCACACGGTCGAACGCGGAGGCAGTACCCGGCGGGAAGTGGTCGTCGGCCGGCTCCGCCTCGAGAACGGCGGCACCGACGAGCTCGTGGGCGAATCGGTTGTTCGCCTGCAGGCACCGATGCCAGCGTGCGGCATCGCGGCGATGCTGCCGGTTGCCGACGGTCTCCAACGGGTCGGCCGCCTTTCCCACGGCGGCCAGGGCCGCGTCCAACGAACGGGAGGCGCGTCTCAGGTCGTGCTGGGTCCGGCCGTGGAGTAGCGCCGCGCTGCACTGCGTGACCAGGTCGGCGAGCTGGGCGAGGTAGTCGCAGATGCGCGTGGTGAGGACGGGTGTCGATCGGGTCGACATGACGAAGAAGGCGGCCGCGATCCCTACGGCGGCGCCGGCGAAAGTCTCGTCGATGCGGATCTCCATCACCCGCAGGTCGAAGACTCCCATCAGCTCGTAGAGCGTGGCGAGGATGAGGGTGATGAAGAAGACGCGGTACGCGTAGTTGAGCGGTCCGAGATACTGGGACGCCAACGCGTAGACGGCGATCAGCGGCAGCAGGACGTCGGGATGGCGGCCGATCGCGTAGACGATGACGAGTGCGGCCACGACGCCCAGAACGGTGCCGAGCACTCGCCGCCAGGCCCTCGCCAGTACTTCCCCACTGGTGGTTGTGCCGTAGAAGATCATGAACGCTGCCAGCACGGCCCAGTACCACCGGTCCGCGGAGATGACCCGCCCGATGACGGTCGCGACGGACGCGGCGACGGCGCACTGCACGGCGGCCCTGGTGGCCGGATCCCACGACTGCCAGGCGAGTACTGGCTGCCGGGCGAGGCGGAGTCGGGAGTCCGGGCTATGGGTGTCGGAAGCTCCGTTGTGGCGGGACGCCGACGCGGTTCCGTCAGCCACGTCTGCTCTGCACGATTCCGGACCAGGATCCGGAGCGGGTTTCGGATCCACCGCCCGGGCACGCCCTGAAGGAAGAACCCTCGCGACCCGGCCGGGTGCCACGTGCACGGATTGGAGATGCAACTGTGCCTGTGCCGCCCGATGCACCGCCCACGCAGCGTCGCCGGCCGCCCCGGCGAGAGCCGTGGCGGCTGCGGTGCATTCGAGTGCATCACGTGATCGCTGCCGGAAGGGCGGGGCGCCGGTGGGCATCGTGGCGGGGATCATCGTCGAGCGCAGCGCCTCCACGGCTGCGATCAGAGGCCCCGGGTAGTCCCTTCGCGGGCCCGCACGGTGCAGCGCGTGTGCGGCGTGCTCCATCGACATCTGCACATCGAATACGACCTGAGCCAGCTCCGGCGCGGTGACGTTCGCGTGTCGTCCGGTGTCGAACCTGTCCTGCCAGTCGTAGATGGCGGCGGCGGCCTGGCTCAATGCGCCCAGGCGTACCCGCAGAGTCCTGGCGGTCGCGCCGCCGGAGCCGTTCGGGCGGTCCCCGGCGGCAGCGGCGGCGGGAGAGCCGGCTGAGGAGGAAACGTCGACGATAGCGGCGTCGAGCAGGTCGGCCGACGTGTTGCGCAGCGTGGGAAGCAGGGTCCGCAGCTGCATGTGCGGGCGTTCCGGAAGCACAACGGTACGCACGAACAAGGCCGAACTGATTCCGACGACGATGGCGACGAGCAGCAACGGCAGCGTGTCGGGCTTCGTCGCCGTGAGCACCGTGAAGAAATACGCGAAGAACCCGATGATCCCGCACGCGGAACCGCGTGGCCCGTAGCGGCGCAACCACACCGAAAAGAATACGATCGCCACAATGCCGACGTCACCGGCCGCAGGGTGGGGCATGGTAACCGCGGCGAACGTTGCCGCCGCGGTGGACGGCAGGATCGAAAGCGCCATCGTCACCTGCCGTTGCCGGAGGGTCGCATCGCTGACGAGGGTCACCACCTGCATTGCCATGAACCCGGCGACCGAGACGAGTTCCGGGCCCTTGCGGGCCGACTCCGCCACCGCGCCCATCGCCGCGATGGCGATGATGACGGCCAGTGCTGTAGCCCACGCGCTGCGCAGCCGGATGCGCCCGGGGTCGGCGTCGACGACGATCCGCCGCAGGGTGGGCCGCAGGCCGCGCCTGGCCATGCCTGCCCGCCGACGATCGGCCGCAACGCGGCCCGTGGCTGTTTCGCGGTCCGCAGACGCTGGCGCATCACGCCTCATCGGCTCAGCCACTTCGCGGTCCGGTGTCTTCCGGCCGAAACGGCCCGGGCACTGCGTGCACTCGGTTCATGGGGGGCGGTGCAGCTGTCCTCGGCGGAGTCATCGTCGCGGATCGGCTCGTCGAACCGGCCGCTGCAGCCGGCGCGGGACTCGTCGCCCGGCTCGCCGGCGACCGTCGGCGTGACGTCCGTGCTCCGAAGGCCGTGCCCGGTGATCTGCTGGCCGGTGAAGGTCATGGACGAGTCGATGGGGAAGGGGTGCTGGCGCACGGGCGCATTCCTCCCGTTCAGCCGTAGGTCGATGTATGCCGTGGCAGCGCGCCACGGAAGTGTGCGGGAGGCAGCGGCCGTGTTCAGGGGCGCGGCAGTCTGCGGTGCAGCGGATTCGTCGACACAGGTGTGCCGGCGGTGCGCCGGCGGCCGGGGGCGGTCTCGGAGACGACGGCGGGCTCGGAGGCGGAGCGGGCGGCGGCGTCGAGCAGGCGCATCGGTGCGGAACCGTCCCGGCCGAGGGCGGGCGCCGTGATGGACCTGCAGGAGGCTGCCCCGCACGCGGGGCATAGGTCCGCATCTGGCACGGCGGCCATGGTGTGGAGAGCGTCGAAAGGGCCGCATACGGGGCACCGAAACTCGTAGACGGGCAAGGGAACCGCCTTTCATTCGCACGCCTGGTGCAATAGGTCACGCCTGGTGCAAAAGGTCACGCCTGGTGCAAAAGGTACTGCACCGGAGCGTAGCAACGGACGGCCCGTTCCGGGTCGGTTTTCGGCATCGAGGCTGAGCATCGGAGCGGCCGGCGGATCTCCGTGGCTCCAGTACGACCTCCATGGCTCAGAACCCCGTTCTACCGCACTTCGTGCCGAGGTTGATGGTTCGGTCCATTCTGCGGTCCTGATCATTCCGTCGGGTAGCATCGCGGCAATCCCGAGCGCGCCCACAGATTCCTTGACCCGTACTATTTAAAGTCCTTTGTCCAGATGCTACTGTGATGCGACCCGGCCATAACCAGCGGCTCGCAAGCCCATCGGAGCGCGACGGCATGAAGCGGATCTGCAATTTCCTCATTCCGGTCACCGCCATCGTCCTGTTCATGGGGGGTTGCTCGTCAGCCGGTGAACCCGCGGCGCCGGCCGCGGCATCGTCCGCGCCGGCATCTGCGAATCAATCGGCCCCGCCGAATCCCAACACCGTTCCCGGCGTGCCCACCGATGATCAGCGGGTCGCAGACGCCATCGCCAGGGTGGACGGGCTCGCCCAGGACCTCATGACTAAGTCCGGAACACCGGGCATGGCGGTCGCGGTCGTCCACAACGGCGAGACGGTGTTCGCCCAGGGCTACGGTGTCCGGGAAGTCGGTGAACCGGGCAAGGTGGACAAGGACACCACGTTCGCCGTGGCATCGGTGTCCAAGCCGATCGGTGCGACGGTGATCGCGAAGGAGGTCGGTGACGGCACCGTCGCCTGGGACACGCCGCTGGTCGAGTCCATGCCGGACTTCAAGCTCTCCGATCCCTGGGTCACCCGCAACGTCACGATTGCGGACATGTACGCCCAGTGCTCCGGTCTGCCCAGCGAAGTGCCGGACAGGCTTGAAGACCTCGGCTACGACCAGGAACAGATCATCAACCGACTCCAGTACCTGCCGCTTGACGAGTTCCGGACCGTATTGCACTACACGAATTTCGGTATCACCTCCGGTGCGCTGGCCGTCGCGGCCGCGGCCGGCACCGACTGGGCAACGCTGTCGGAACGTGATGTCTACGGGCCGCTGGGGATGACGAACACCAGCTCCCGGCACAGCGATTTCGAAGCCGACCCCGATCACGCCCCCGGGCATGCCCTGGTGGGGGAGAATACGTACGAGGCGAAGTTCAACACCTCGCACGATGCGATGTCGCCCGCCGGCGGGGTCAGCTCATCGGCGTCCGATGTCGCGACGTGGCTCGCGATGGTGATGCGCGGTGGACCCTCGGCGGACGGCACGCGGATCGTCGATTCCGATGCGCTCACCGCGGCGGTCACTCCGCAGATCCGGTTGAACCCGGTGAGTACGGATGACACTCGCCAGACCTTCTACGGCTACGGATTCGAGATCGACGAGGACGCGTCCGGGCGGATCCGAATCCACCACTCCGGCGGCTACAGCCAGGGCACCGGTACTGCGGTCATGTTCGTCCCGAACCTCGACATCGGCATCGTCGTGCTGACCAACGCGGCCGCCAACGGGGTCGCCGAGGCGCTCACCAACGAGTTCGTCGATATGGCTGAGTTCGGCAGCGTACAACAAGACTGGTACTCCGGATTCCACCAGGTCCTCGAGGCCACTCTGACAGATCCCGTCGGTTCCCTGGTGGGGCGGACGCCGCCGGCGAGCCCGTCTCCGGCAGCGGCCAACCCCGCCTACGTCGGCACCTACGAAAACGACTTCTACGGTCCTGCGACGGTCACCGACCCAGGCGGCGCCCTGACACTCACCCTGGGGCCCGACCACACGAAGTTCCCGCTCACCCATTGGGACGGCCAGACGTTCACGATGGTGCCCATCGGCGAGAACGCGCCCGACGGCAGCATCTCGAAAGTCACGTTCGAGCAGACGGGAACCGCCCCGGCGTCCGCGGTGACCATCGAACACCTCGACCTCGACGGCATGGGCACCTTCCACCGTTGAGCTCCGCGTGCGTGTCGGCGCAGGAGCCTCGGCGCACAGCGTCGCATCCGGCTTGAGAAAGGAGGGCGGAAGTGCGAATTCTCGACGCGCAAACCTCCCGCCGAAGGTTCCTCATGGGCGGGGTGGCCGTCGCAGGTACCGGCTTGTGGGAGTTTCTCTCCCCATCCGCCGTGACCGCGTCGCCGACGGGAGGCTTCGGCAGCCTCGGCTCGCTCGGATCGGCGGGTTCATCGGCCGCGGAACGGGTCGAACGCGAATTGCTCGCGGCGATGCAGGAACTGCACGAGGCCGAGGGCGGGCCGCCCGCCGTCGTGGTGGCTATCGGTCGCAGGACGCAGGACGCGCTGTATGCCGTGGGAACCGCCGACATCAACCGGAGAGCGCAGCCGACGGCCCGCGATCACATGCGTCTTGCAAGTGTCTCGAAGGCGTTCAGCGGGGCCGCTGCGCTGGCGCTCGTCACAGACGGAACGCTGTCACTGGCGGACAATATAGGAGAGAGGCTTTCCAGCGAGGCACTACCCGGACAATGGTCGGCAATCACCCTCGAACAGCTTCTCGGACATACCAGCGGCATCCCGGACTTCTCTGCGACCAGCGGCTTCCTTACCGCCTTCCAGTCGTCCTTGCAGCACGCTCCGCCGCCGCGGGCGTTGCTGGATTTCATCACCGACCCGACGCTGAAGTTCGAACCGGGCACCGCATTCGCCTATTCCAACTCGGACAACATCCTCGTCGGTCTGATGATCGAGGCCGCTACCGGCCGGCCCTACGAGGCGGTGCTGCGCGATCGCGTGTGCAGGCGTCGCGGGTTGCCGCAGACGACCCTGCCCGCGGGATCGGCGATACCTGAGCCGTACCTCCACGGCTACGACACCACGACCCCTGACGAGCCAGTGGATGTGAGCACGCTCTTTGCGGCCGGCTGGGCCTGGGCGGCCGGAGGCGTGGTTTCGACGCCCATGGACACGCTGCGCTTCGTCCGATCGTATGTCCGGGGCGACGGATTCGATCAGCGGAGCCGTAGGGCCCAGTTCCGGTTCCGGCCGGGATCGTCGGAGCCGCCGGGACCGGGGACCAACAGTGCGGGTCTGGCCCTGTTTCGTTACGACACGGAGTATGGCCGGGTGTTCGGCCACACCGGCAACACCTCCGGTTACACGCAGTTCGCTGCGGCCACCGAAGACGGGGCGTGCGGCGTCGTGGTGAATGCCACGACGCAACTTTCCCCGGGCAGAGATGCCCGAACCGACGCGTTGTTCGCCAAGCTCCGTGCGGTCTACGAACGGGCTGTGGGTACCGCGCTGGTCTGACTGCGCGTCGGTGGTCGGTCGGCACCCCCTATCCGCGGCTGCCGGGGGTCCTGGCGGCCTCAGCTGCCCGCCCACGCGAGGAACTCGTCGGCGGAGACCACCGGCTTCCCCCACTCGCGGGCCTTGCGCGCCTTGCCGGACTGCGAACCGATCTCCGCGGTGACGAGCGCGTCGCACCTGGTTTTGGACACGTTCTTCACCGGAGTGAGCCCGCGCGCCTCGGCGAGCATGAACATCTCGTCGCGGGAGACGAACCGCCCGTCCGCACCGAACGTGTCGCCGGTGAAGCACACGCGCGTACCGGGGGTCAGCATGCGGTCCGCGGAACCGGCCTCGAGCGCGGCCAGGCCCTCCGTGAGTTCCGCACCCAGCACCGCCTCGGCAGAACTCAGGCGGTCCAGCGTTTCCGCTGTGAGAGGCACGCGCGCAGCCGCCGCGCGCACCTGCTCGGCGACGAGAACCCGCGCCTCGCGCAGGATTTCGGGATCGACGCTGCCGGTTGCTTCCGCATCCGGGTCGGAAACTCCGCCTTCGCGTCCCAGAAGCACCGCGCCGATCCGGCGGCCGACAGCCAGCATCGCCGAGAACTGGGGCAGCAGCGCCGATTCCGGGGTCGGGGCGTCGGGCGTGCGGGTGAGCAGGTATCCGACGGCGCCGCCGGAACCGGCCGTTCCGGGATCGTGCGCGTCCCCCACCGGGTCCGCTTCGTCGGCTGCTGCGTCGGCGTCGAAGACGCCGGCACCCGGATCCTGTGCGCCCAGCCGGTCGCGCGCCCGCAACGCCGCATGCGCGCGCTGCACCGCGGACGACGAACGCAGCGCCGATCGTTCCCCGGCCGACAGCCGCCCGGCGGGCACGTCGACGCCGAGCGGCATCGGCATCGCGCTGCCGAGCCGCTTGAGCTCGAAGTCGATGTGGCCGAGCGCCTTGTCCACGCCGACGCCGACGGGGGTGCAGCCATCGAGCAGCGGCAGGATCATCGCCCACGCCTCGAGCAGGGTCGGGGCGAGCAGCACGTCGGACACGCTGATCCCGTAGGCGCGGCGGGCGTCGGCCAGGTCGCGCTGCGGATTGATCACCGAACTGACGGAAGTGCCGTCCTCGAAGGCCACCGCCAGCTCGACGGGCCGCGGCTTGCTGCGGGCGCCGTCGTCGCCCACGGTGAGCGCAGCGATCGCGCAGTACCGCTGCACGGCAGCAGGTTCGGTGGCGGCCCGCAGGAACCGGAGGATGCGACGGTCGGTCTTGAGGTCCTTCGGCAGCACCGGCCGGGTCAGCACCAGGCCGTCCATCGACGTGCACCGGCTCAGCGCCACGTAAAGCTGGCCGGTGGCGAAGGTGCCGCCGGTGAGGTCGACGACGAGGCGGTCGAGCGTCTGCCCTTGGCTCTTGTGGATCGTGATCGCCCAGGCCAGCTTGAACGGGAGCTGTGCGAACGACCCGATCACCTCGTGGCGTAGCCCGCCGCCGTCGAGCACCGGGCGGGTGACCTCCCAGCGGTACGCCGCCACCTCCGCCATGTCGCCGCCCGGAAACCGCACGGCGACGACGCAGCCGCGCTCGCCCCACTCGGCGTCGACGATCCGGCCGATGGTGCCGTTCACCCACCGGTCCGACGGGTCGTTGGTGAGCATCATGACCTGCGCGCCCACCTTGAAGTGCAGGACGTCGTCGGTGGGCGCCTCGAAGCGGTCGAGCTCACCGATGCGCTCGGCGTGATGCGTGAATTCCTCGCCCGCCAGGCGCTCCAGGCGGGCGCGGTTCCGGGACGTGGCCATGCGGTTGGTGGTTGTCAGCGTCAGCCAGAACTCGTCGTCGGGCGGTTGGAAATCGGGCCGCGTACGGGAGTTGAGTTCGGCGCGCGAGCGGGAGACGAGAGTGCCCTCGCGGATCGCGTTGAGGATGGTGGCCATGCGCGGATCGCCCGACTGGCGGAACACCCGCGTGAGGTCGACGGTGGGGAAGGCCGCGCCGCGGTACGCGTCGGCGGAGAAGAAGTACGGGGTGCTGTAGCGGGTCTCGAAGTACGCGGCCTCGGCCTCGGTGACCACGGGCGGCAGCTGGAACAGGTCGCCGACGAGCACGATCTGCACGCCGCCGAACGGGGCGGACGGGTCCGGGCCGTACCGGCCCAGCGCGGCGGCGAGCATGTCGAACAGGTCCGCCCGCACCATGGACGCCTCGTCGATGATGAGGGTCTGCAACTCGGACAGGGCCTTGGTGAAGCGGCCCGGCCGGTAGGCGCCGCTCTCGACGTCGGCCAGGGTGGTGCCGGCGCGGAAACCGAACACGCGGTGGATGGTGTAGCCGCCGACGTTGAGGGCCGCGATGCCGGTGGGAGCGGACACGAGCACCCGGCGGTCGGTGTCCGCCAGGAACCGCCGGACGAGCGTCGACTTGCCCGTGCCGGCCTTGCCGGTGAGGAACAGGTGGCCGCCCGAGCGCAGCAGGTCGAGCGCCTGCTCGAATTCCTCGGTGAGGACGAACGTCGGGGCGGGCATGAAGCTGCCTCCTGCGGGGGTGTGTCGGGTGTACGTGCGAACGACGGTAGCCGAGGGGCGTGCTCGGCACGCGGTGCCGTGTCCGCCGCGTCTTCCGGTGGACCTGGCCCGGCACGCCCACATGGCGGATGTGGGCGGTGGTGCGGAACACGCCCGGCGCGGGATGAACCGGTACCGCCCGCCCGTTAGTCTTTGCGTAGGAAACAATCATGCCCGGTGCGTCGCCGCCGGGCCTTCTCCTCGATCGGAAGGGTCTGCACATGGGCAACGCCGGGGCGCCGAAGCTGGGCATCATCATCGCGAGCGTGCGTGAGACGCGCGTGGGCCACATGCTGGGCGAGTGGATCGCCGCGCAGGCGCGTGAGCACGGCGGGTTCGACGTGGACGTCATCGACCTCGCCGAGGTCGCGCTGCCGATGACGACATCCGAGCCGCACCATCCGCGCATCGGCCGGTACGTCAACGACGCGACCAAGGCGTGGAGCGAGCGGATCGCCGGCTGCCAGGCCTTCGTCATCGTCACCCCGGAATACAACTTCGGCATGCCCGCGCCGCTGAAGAATGCGCTGGACCTGGTGTCCACGGAGTGGAACTACAAGCCGGTGGCCTTCGCCTCGTACGGCGGCATCTCCGGCGGCCTGCGGTCGGTGGAGCACGCCAAGCTGGTGGTGCTGCCGCTGCGCATGGTGCCGGTGTTGGAGGGGATCGTGGCGCCCATGGTGTTCGACCAGTTCGTCGACGGCGCTTTCGAGCCCAACGAGATCCAACTGGGCGCGGCCAAGCAGATGTTCGACGAGTTGACGCGGGTCACCGCCGCCCTGCAGCCGCTGCAGAACTGATCCGCGGCGCGGAGTCGTCGTCGGCGCGCCGGCCGGCTCGCGTCGGGCCTCCGAGGATCAACCGCCGAGCGAGCCGGTCAGGCCGCCCAGTGAACCGGCGCCCAGTGAACCGGCGCCCAGTGAACCGGCGCCCAGTGAACCCCCGCCGGGCGCGGGCTCGCCCGATGGCACGAAGTCGAGATACGGGCCGGTCCCCGGTTGCGTCGGAACCGCCGCGCGGAACGCCCAGGCGCCCCCGGACCTGCGCAGTACGTCGAGCGCCCAGCCGGCGCGGTCGTTGACGTACATCGTGCCGCCGTTGACGGCGACGTCGGTGGTGTCGTGGTATCCGCCCGGACCGGACGGGTCGGCGGCGTCGATGTCGGTGCGGCCCTGCACGTCCACGGTGCCGTCGGCGGCCGTGGGCGCGAGCAGGTCGCCGGACACGGTGGACGCGGTGCCGGCCTGGGCCGTCCCTGCGGCCGCGACCAGGATCGCAGCGCCGCACGTGGCCACGGCGGCGGGCCGCAGAGTGCGTACACGGAATAAGCGGCTGCGGAAGGCCATGGGGAGCCTCCTGGATGGTGCAGATGCGTCCTTCGACGGTACGTCCGCAGGGCCCCTTCGGGGGTGTCCGTCGCGCCGCTGCTCGTCCGGCCCCTGACTGCCGTTGGGCGGGACGGTACGTTTCCTCCGCCCGTGCTGCGCAGGAAGCTGGACGTGTCGAACGATCGAGGAGGCGCCGGAGATGTCGTCGGAATGGGAATGGACCGCCCGCGGAGTGCTCGTCGACGTCGCGCCGGAGGCCGCCGCCGTGCTCGACCGGCTGGCCTGCGGCGTGGTGCCCGGCATGGCCGCGCTGACGGCGCTGGCCCGCGTGACGTGCGCCGGAGCGCTTGGGCTCGAGCCTCTCGCGTCGGTCTCGGCGCCCGCGGTGGAGCCGGCCGCCGTGGTGTTCGCCGAGCAATTCAGCCTCGACGTGTCGGCGGTGACCGCCGCGCAGCACGCGGATCTCGAGGCGGTGCTCGGCGGCCGGGCCGGCGAGTTCGCCCTCGCTGTGTATGCGGCCGACTGGGTGCCGCGCGTCCGCCGGACGCTGGCCGAGCTGTTCGGCGGGGCAGGGGAGTGGCCGGCGGATGTCGAAGAAGTGGACGGTCTCTGGCCCGCCGTCGGCGAGTATGTCGGCGCCGTGGCGCGCTTGCCGCTGCTGGAGCCGGTCCTCACCGAGCTGGTGCGCTTGCGCGGGGCCCGCCAGCACGAGTGCCGGATGTGCAAGTCGCTGCGTTCGACACCGGCGATGGCCGCGGGTGCCGACGAGGACCTGTTCGACGCGATCGACGACTATGAGGATGCCGGTTTCACTCCCCGGCAGCGGGCTGCGCTGGCGCTGACGGACGCGATGATCTGGCGTCCCGCGTATCTGCCGGGCGAACTTCCGGGGACCGTGCGCGAGCACTTCACCCCGGCCGAGGCCGTGGAGCTGGTGCTGGACATCTCGCGCAACGCCGTCAACAAGGTGGCGGTGTCGCAGGACCGCGACCAGGCACGGATTCCGGGCGGGCTGCAGAGTTACGAGGTGCACGCCGACGGGACCATCGAGTACGGCGAGCCGATACGGCTCGGCTGACATCGGCGACGCCGGGACCTCCGGCAGTGCGCCTGGGAGGCTCTGCATTGCGGAAGGAACCGTGCACTCCGGGCCACGCGGCAGGACGCGCGAAACCGCACGACAACGGCATGAACTCGGAGGGCTACGCGCAACGCGGCAGTGCACGGCGTTGGCGGTGTCCGACGCGAATCCTTCCGCAATCCAGAGCGTCGAGAAAGACATGCCTGGACCGGCTTCGAGGCCTCACCCGGTGTGCCGGTCCGCCCGGCGTGTCCTCGGTCGGTGCTCATTGCGGCTCGCGCACCGCCAGCTCCCGCACCCGTGCCTTGGCGATCTTGCCGCCCGCGGCCAGCGGCAGCGCGTCGGTGACGACGAGCTTTTCGGGCAGGTACTCGCGGGTGACGCCCCGCTCCTGCAGCCACGCGGTGAGTGCGCCCAGCGACAGCGCAGCCCCGGGCGCGAGTGCGACGACCACGCACAGCCGCTCCCCGAACACGGTGTCCGGCACGCCGACCGCCGCGACCATCGACACCGCCGGGTGCTCGCGCACCAGGTCCTCCGCCTCGGCGGCCGAAATGTTCTTGCCCCCGCGGATGATCACGTCCGCGACCCGGCCCACCACCCGGAGCCGGTTCTCCTCGTCCACTTCGACGACGTCGCCCAGCAGCAGCCAGCCGTCGTCGGTGAACAGCTCCGCATCGGCGGCCTCGTCGCGGAAGTACCCGGGAGACGCCAACGGTCCGCGCACCGCGGGCTGCCCGCGCCGGATTCCCGGACCGCGCACTTCGCGCCCGGCGTCGAAGAGGCGCAGGCGCATCTCGTCGAGCACATGCCCGCCGGTGCCCAGCCGCGTCTCGTCGCCGTCGAACACCGTCGTGGCGCTGACCCCGCCCGCCTCGTTGGACCCGTAGAACTGGAGAACCTTGGCGCCGGTGAGCGACTCGAAGCGCTCGGCCTCCGTACGGGGCACCGCTTCGCCGCCCGTGTACATCACGCGCAGTCCGTCGAGTCGGGCGAGTCCCTCCGGGTCGGCCTGCAGCATCATCCGGAACTGGGTGCTCACCGCGCCCAGGAGGGTCGCGCGGTACTCGGCGAGGAGTCGCACGGCGGCGGTGGCGTCGAAGCGGTCGAGCACCACCGCCGGCCGACCGAGCAGCGCCGGCAGGAAATGCGCGGTCCATAGGCCGAAACCGTAGGGCGAGGGCACGAACGACGCGACGACCTCGTCGGGCCCCAGATCCGCGCCCCGGCAGGCGATCGCCGCGAACGTCGTCCAGCGCCGCTGCGTGTGGGTGACGAGCTTCGGCAGTCCGGTCGTGCCGGAGGTGGCGTTGAGGTAGGACACGTCGTCGACGGAGAACGCCCTTTCCGGAACAGCGGGACGGCCCGGGGTCGCACCGTCGACGGTGACGCGTCCCGGCTCGACGACGAGGGTGTGCGCGATATTCGCCCCACGCGTGCGCAAAGCGTCGGCCAGTGCGTGCGCGGTCGCCCCGCGCATCTCGTGCGCGGTGACGAGGACGGTGGCGTCCGATGCGGAGGCGATGTGGGCGAGCTCGGCCGCGCCGGAGCGCGCGCCGGTGGCGGCCGCGAGCACTCCCGCCCGGTACAGGCCGACGATCGCGGCGTGGAACTCGGCGGTGTCCGGCAGGAAGACCAGCGCGGTGGCGGGCCCTGGCAGCGTCAATGCGGCGTCGCGGACCGCGTCGGCCAGCGCATCGTACTCGGCCCAGGTGGTGGTGCCCGCGGGGGAGAGGTAGGCCGTGTCGTCGGGCTGCACGGCCGCGCGGTGGTGCACGAGTTCGCTCGCCGACAGGTGCGTCCACGCCATCGGGTCGGAGGTGAACAGCGGCAGCGCGTGCAGCGCGCGCTCGGAATCCATCGGAGGCATGGCGCCTATGATCGTCGTCGGCCCTGGCGACCGCGCGCCGGGGCGGGGGCTGAGGGCGGCAGGCGGCGGACGGTCGGCGCGCAGGGGCCCACCTCGATAGGCTGAACGCCGCCGGATCTGTGACGATAGGCGTGACGGATCGGTACGGACACTGGAAACGGGGGAACGATGGGCGGATGGACGTCGCTGCTGGGGAAGCCCGCGGCCGCGGTGCGCCGCGCTCTCACGCCGGGGCCGGGCGGGCTGGAGGGGCGGGACCCCGAGTTCATCCGGGAGATGCTGCCGCGGTTCTGGCTGGCCGCACGCCTGTATTTCCGCGCCGAGGTGGACGGTTTCGACAACGTGCCGGACGAGCCGGTGCTGTTCGTGGGCAACCACAGCGGCGGCGCCGACATCCCGGACACGTTCGTGTTCCTGCTCGGATATCACACCTACTTCACCGTCGAGGGGCGGCCGCTGGTGGGGCTGGCGCACAAGATCGTCACCCGCATGCCGGTGGTCGGCGATTTCGCGCGCAAGTTCGGGATGGTGCAGGCGGATATGGACACCGCGGCGGAATTGCTCCGTGGCGGTGCGAACGTGCTCGTCTACCCGGGCGGTGACGTGGAGGCTCTGCGCCCGTGGCGCGACCGGAACCGGATCGTGTTCGACGGGCGCAAAGGATTCCTGCGTCTCGCCCACGCCAACGGGGTCAAGATCGTGCCGGTGGTCGCGACCGGCGGCCAGGAGACCTTCTACGTGTTCAACGACGGGCGCAAGACCGCGAAGCTGCTGCGGTTCGACAAGCTGCTGCGCGTCAAGTCGGTGCCGATCAGCCTGAGCGTGCCGTGGGGGCTGCTGCCCGCCGACCTGCCGCACATCCCGCTGCCGGCGAAGATCCGCATCCAGGTGCTCGAGCCCATCGACCTGCACGAGCGCTACGGGGATGATCCCGACTGGGACGAGGCCTACGAATACGTCACGTCGGTGATGCAGGTGGCGCTGTCACGGCTGGCCGCCAAGAGCGTCATCCCGGTGGTGAGCTGATGTCGTCCATGACCCGTTCGGTGACGGTGCACCGGCCGCTGCCGGCGACGGAAGCCGTGCTGGCATGCCCCGACGAGGTCATGGCGGTGATCGCGGACCTGGGGCGCACTGCACGCGTCGAGGACACGGGCGGCGACGCCGAGCACTGGGAGGTGTTCATCCTCCTGGGGACGATGTATGTCGGCGGCCGGGTGCGCATCGAGGAGGCGGGCGACGGGGTGCTGGCGTGGCATTCGGAGAGCGGTTTCCACCACCGCGCGCGGTTCGAGGCGGTGGCCGACGGCGATGACACCCTGATCCGGCTGCACGTCGACTTCCGCATCGACGGCGTGTTCACGGGGTGGCTTGCGGCCACGCTGGTGCAGGGATACATCGGGCGTTTCGCCGACGCGGTGCTCGAGAGCCTCCGGCACCGCATCGAGTACGGAGTCGCCGGCCGATAGCCGCCTGTCCGCCGATCGGGGGACACGCGGACTCCACCGGAGTTTCGTTCGGTAGCGGGACATACGCGGCGCGGTTCTCCCCGGATAGTGGAGTCATCGCCGGAACACACCGGCACACCGCATCACCGACTCGCACAGGAGCTACCGCCATGAGCATCACCACCCGCGCCACCGCCACCGTCCTCGCCTCCACCGTCCTCGTCGGCGGCGCCGCCACTGCGGCGCTGCTGGGCACCGGCGTGGCGCAGGCGATGCCCACCGAGCACGACGCCACCGCTGTCATCACGGTCAACAACAACACCGACTCGACGATGTTCTACGACGGCGGTTTCGCCCGGGACGGGCAGTGGGTGGACGCGCCGCTCACGCAGATCAATCCGCACAGCAGCGAGACGATCACCGTGGAGGGGGTCGGCGGCGGCAACGGGGTGTCGGCGACCATGAGCTACCACCTGTCCGGCACCTCGATGGCGCCGCGCGGCGACGTGACCCTGGTGGCCGACGACTACGCGGACAACACGGGCACGGCAGGCACCAGCTGGCAGCAGCCGCTTGACGTCACGTCGTTCGTGCAGGCCGGGTATCCGCACTCGAGCTTCGTGTTCACCATCGACTGATCGGGGTACGGGATCGGACGGCCGGCCGGGGCGAGCGGAATCGCCCCGGCCTGCACGAATATGCGCGACGCATCGGCCGCACGACCGCGGAGTTTCAACAAAGCGGCCACCGCGGGTATGGACGACTGGTCTACTGCGAGACGACGGATCAGGTGACGAAGGGAGGATGCAGTGGCACTGCGAGTAGTGGAGTGGTCGACGGGCACGGTGGGGCGGCATGCGATCGCCGGCATCGACGCACGTCCGGAACTGGAACTCGTCGGCGTGTGGGTCTCGAACCCGGACAAGGCCGGAAGGGACGCGGGCGAACTCGCCGGGCTGGGCAGAGACCTCGGCGTCCGCGCCACTACCGATAGAGACGCGTTGCTGGCGTTGCGGCCGGACTGCATCGTGCACACAGCGATGACCGACGACCGGATTTTCGAGGCCGTACAGGACCTCGTCTTCTTCCTCGACAACGGCATCAACGTCGTGTCCTCGGGCCCGGTGCTGCTGCAGTATCCGTGGGGCGTGTTGCCGGAGGACGAGGTGGAACGCATCCACGCCGCCGGGGTGCAGGGCGGCGCGAGCCTGTACGTCAACGGCATCGATCCGGGCTTCGCCAACGATGTGCTGCCACTGGTGTTGACGAGCCTGTCGCAGCGGATTGACCAGGTCCGATGCACGGAGATCGCCGACTACAGCACCTACGATCAGGCGATGACCATGACCGAGCTGTTCGGGTTCGGCCGTCCGCTGGACGAGACGCCTTTCCTGCTGCAACCCGGCGTGCTGGCGCTCGGGTGGGGCTCGGTGGTCCGCCAGATCGCGGCAGGACTGGGGCTCACGTTGGACGAGCCGCTGGTTGAACGTCACGAGCGCCTGCCCGCCGACCAGGACTTCGACACCGTGTGCTGCCACGTCGCCGAAGGCACGGCGGCCGCGCTGCGTTTCGAGGTCGTCGGCACCGTGGGCGGCGAGGAGAAGGTGGTTCTCGAGCACGTCACCCGCACGGCGCCCGCGCAGGCGCCGGGCTGGCCGAGGCCCGCACGCGGGGACGGGTGCTACCGGGTCGAGGTGACGGGGCAGCCGTCGATGACCGTCGACCTCCACCACCACGGCGAGCACGGCGACCACAACGACTCCGGCATGATCATGACCGCGATGCGTCTGGTCAACACCGTCGAGGCGGTCGTCGGGGCGAAGCCGGGGATCGTCACTGCCGTCGACCTTCCGCTGGTGACCGGGCGGGGACTCGCGTCGTGATCTCCGCTCATCGCGGGGACCGGGCAGCGTGCACGTCGAGGCCGTTCAGCCGGCGTCGAGAGTCTCGTCGAGCCAGTCGAGTGCGCGCTGGTTGTACAGCGAGCGGTTGATCATCTCGGTGTGCTCTCCAGCGCCCTCGGCGGTGGTGAATCGCAGGAGGGTTTTCGGACAGCTCAGCGCATCGAAAAAGACGCTTGTGCCTGCGGCGAGAGGGTCATTCTCGGCTGCGGTCAGCAGTGTGGGGCAACGGATGTCGCCCACTCGGTCCTTGAGCGTGAACCCGGCCAGAATACGGAGGAACCCGCGTAGGTCTGCCGCGCCGGTCGTCCAGTATCCGCGCTGAACGATCTGCCAGCGCATCTCTCTGTCCGACTCGATCGCGGTGGCGAGCCGGGTGAGCGTCGCGTCGTCGAGACTGTCGAAGGCGACGGTGTCCGCGTCCGGCACCCCGAGGACGGCCAGGAAGCGCCGCATCGAGTCGGCGATGTCCCACTGGCCGGGGTCCGCGATGCACGCGGCCAGCCGGTGTTCGCCGGAGGCGGCCCGGGGGGCGAGGTACCCGCCCAGGCTCCACCCGCTCAGCGCTATGCGGGTGCTGTCGACGATCGGAACCGTCGTTGCATAGTCGACCACGGCGGCGATCACGGCTTCCCAGTCGGGGCGCAGTGGGACTCCTCGGCGGTAGAGCATCGCGCCCTGGCCGGGTCCGTCGAACAGGAGCACGTGGTAGCCGCGTTCGAGCGCCGCCACGCCCGACGCGAAGTACATGTCGGTCATCGTCGCGTCGAACCCGTTGGTCAGGATCAGCAGCGGACGCACCTCGTCGGCGCGCCCGGCCGCGGGCACCAGGTATGCGGGCAGTTCGTCGCCCTCGAACGGGATGCCGGCGGGGCGCACGGGAGGATCCGACAGCTCCATCACCGTGCGGAACGCGCCCATCTGCTTATCGAACGCCGCGAGCAGGCGCGGGTCGACGGGACTGCCGAAGATCGGGTGGTAGGCCGCGGCGTACATGCAGCTCGCCCGCAGGAACTGGCCGCGGGCACTGTGCCGGTGCCCCGCGGACAGCAGCCGCCGCGCTGCGGCGGCCTTCGCATCCCCGGAAGAGACGAACGCGTCGTAGAACGCGGAGTCGTCGCCGTCGCCCACCGCGTTCGCGACGGCGACCACGTCACCCATGTCGGCTCCGCCGGCGGGGATGTACCCCACCGGCCACTGCCCGAACCGGTCGTGGAAGGCGCTGTCGAACAGCTGGTTGCGACGCCGTGCAGGATTGGTACTCATAGTCCGGTGTCCTCTCCTGTGACCGCACGGGCTGCGGCCGGCGGACGGGTGTCGAAGATGCGCGGAACTCGCATGGCATCAGTGTCATCGCCGCGAGGACGGCAGGCCATAGACTCAAGTCCCGTCGCGCGCCGGATACAGCGTCGACCGGACGGATGCGGGCCGCCGCCGACGTGTTTTCGGGCCCTACCCGGCGAGGTACCGCACCACTGCCAGCACGCGCCGGTGGTCGTTCGCGTCCACGGGGATGCCGAGCGCGTCGTAGATGTGCGAGGTGTGCTGCACCACGGCCTTCTCCGAGATCACCAAGTGCTCTGCGATCCAGGAGTTGCTGCGCCCCTCAGCGATCAGGGCGAGGACCTCGCGCTGCCGGGGCGTCAAGTGTGCGATGCGGCCGTCGACCATGCGGGCCCGGTGGACCATCACCTCGATCACCTCCGGGTCGATCGCCGTGCCCCCGTCCACGACTGCGCGCAGGGCGCCCAGGAACGAGTCCAGATCGGAGATGCGCTGCTTGAGCAGATAGCCCACGCGGGCGGGAGTGCCGGCGAGCAACTCGGTGGCGTAGCGGCGCTGCACGTACTGGGACAGGACCACGACAGCGGTGCCCGGGTGGCGGGCGCGGATGCGCAGCGCCGCGGCAAGTCCGTCGTCGGCGTTCCCGGGCGGCATGCGGATGTCCGTCACCACCAGCTCGGGGCGGTGCAATTCCACCGCGCCGAGCAGCGCGTCGGCGTCACCCACCGACGCTGCCACGTCGAAGCCGCCGTCCACGAGCACCGCCGTCACGCCCTGACGTAGCAGCAGGTCATCCTCGCCGATCACGACGCGCATGGCAGTTCCGCCCGCAGGTGCGTGCCGCACGAGGTGGCGCTGTCCACGCGGAGCTCCCCGCCGAGCGCGTGGACCCTGTCGGCGAGGCCGCGCAGCCCGCGGCCGCCGTGCATCGCGGCGCCGCCGATCCCGTCGTCGTGCACCTCGACGGTGAGCAGGTCGGCTTCGCGGCCGATCCGCACCGACATCCGTGCGGCCCGGGCATGCTTGAGGGCGTTGGCCAGCCCCTCCGCGATGAGGAAGTATGCGGTGCTCTCGACGCCTGGCGGCAGAGGTCCACCGGTCGGCTCGGCGTGCAGCACCGTCGGCAGCGGCATCCGGTCCACCAGGTCCTCGGCCGCCGCGCACAGCCCGCGTTCGATCAGGGCCGGCGGCATCAGCCGGTGTACGAACGTGCGCAGCTCGGCGGCCGTCTCGTCGATGCCGTGGCGCAGCGTCAGCACCCGGCATCGCACGGCCCCGTCGGGGGCGGCGGACGCGACACGCTGGGCTTCGAGAGCGAGGAGCACCAGGCTGACCTGCATGCCGTCGTGCAGATCGCGGGCGATGCGGCGGCGCTCGCGGTCCGCGGCCGTGACGATGCGCGCACGTGAGGCGATCAGCGCGCCGCGTTGTGCCAGGAGCCGGGCCAAAAGGCGTTCGCGCTCGATGGCCAGCGCCATCACCCGGCCGGCGGCCTGCACGGTCTCCGGGTCGGCGATCAGGTCGTCGTCGTACAGGATCGCCCCGATCCGCTCTCCGCCGATGGTCACCTCGACGCCGGCCCTGTCCTGCGGCAGCGGCAGGACGGCCGGGGCACCCGCGGAGTCGACCCAGGCCGATTGCTCGGGCATCCAGAACAGGACGTCTATCGAGGCGTCGCCGAGCACCTGGCCGAGGAGGAGGGGGATCCGGCCGTGCGCGCCCCCGGCGTCGCCGAGCCGCACGGCCAGCTCCTCCAATTCGCCCTCGCGCGCGAACCCGCCGCGCAGCATGGCGAGCACGAACGCCACCGGCACACCCGCGATGATCACGAACTGGACGACGGCGGCGGTGATCCCGCCGAGCGCGGGTTCGAGCACTGTCGGCCGCAGCGGCACCGACAGCAGCGCGAGCATCCCGTACGCGAACAGCGGGAGCAGGACGCGTCGGCGCCCGGCGCGGGCATGCACGATGCGGCGCGCGAGGATGAGCGCCGCCGCCACGACGACCAGGCCGCCCGCCGTCCGCTGCACCCACGCCCCCGCGTCGAGCAGTCCCGGCCGGTCGGCGACGAACAGCAGGGAAGCCGCGTCGGGGTCGAACAGGTACTGCGGCGCCTGCAGTATCAGGGCCACCCCGTAGCCCGCAGTGGCCACGATGCGCGCCGTGCGGCCGTGCACCTTGCCGGACGGGAAGGCGAGCAGCAGGTGCACGGTCACGGCCAGCACCACCGTGGCGGTGATGGCGCCGACGGCGATCAGGGCCGGCACCGACGTGTTGCCGAGGCTGCCCGCCAGCACGGCGGCACCGCCGAACGTGACGAGCATGCCCATGCTGTTGCCGGGGCGGCGATGCCAGGCCAGCAGTCCGGCGGCGGCGTAGACCCAGAATGTGAACACGAGAACCAGGTGCGCCCACCACAGGTCACCCGATCCGGGCAGCGAGAGGCCGAGCTGCAGGCAGCCCAGGGCGACCACGCTGCCGGCGGCCAGGAGGAGGGCCCGGTCCAGCGAGCGCAGTCGGGCGCCCCCCGGTCCGCTCATCTGCCGTGCTCTGTCATGCGACCAGCGTAGAACGCCTGGGATGCCTGGTCACGGCATTGCCCACTTCTTGTCGGGACCACCAACCGCCATGATCAGGTGCTTGTGTGATCATGGCGCACCGTCGTCACCCCTCACCACGCGAATCCTGCCGATGGAACCGCCGCGCTTGTTCGTGAACCACAGGTAGGCCGGGTCGGGGCCGGGTTTGATGTCGAACGGTCCTTCAACGCCCGGTGCGGTGAACCGCTCCCAGCTGCCCGCATCCGGGTGGAAGCGGACGAGCGTGTCACCGGCCGAGTCCGCCAGCCAGACCGTCCCGTCCGGTGCCGTCCACACTCCGTCCGGTGAGTGCAGCAGTGGGTCGGTATACCAGGTGACCGCCAGTATGCCGGGGGCCGCGCCGTACGCGGGCGGCGCGATCCGCAAAAGGCCAGGTTCGTTCTGGGTGGTCACCCACAGCCCGCCGGCAGGGCCCGGAGCCCACGCCCGCGGCGCGCCGTACCTCGGCCACGGACCGAACCGGGCGACGGTGGCGGCCGGGTGGTGGGACGACGGGTCGAGCCGGCCGACGGTGGCGGTCGCCGCGTTGACCCACCACACCAGGCCGCGGGCGTCGATGAACAGCGCGGACGGGTCGGCGATGAGTCCGGATCGCACGATCGCCACCGTGGTGGCAGGGTCGGCCGCGCGCGGGTCCAGCGACCCGATCGCGTCGGCCCCGCGCAGGCTGAACCAGAGCAGTCCGGTGGCGGCCGACTTGATCGCGACCGGGCCGCGCAGGTCCGGGTGGCGAACCGCGGTGATGGTGAACGCGGGATCGGCGGCGTGCGGGTCGATGCCGGCCAGGCTGTCCGAGCCCAGGCAGGTGATCCAGATGCGGCCGTACGCGTCGGGGAACAGGTTGGCCGGCAGCCGCATCCGGCCGTGTGGGTCGGCGAAGGTTTCGATCGGGGATGACGTCCCGATGGTGGAGGCCCCGATGGCGGCGGCTGCGTGGGCGGGAAAGCGGGTGTCGTCGGGCGGGCGCACACGTCCCACACGGTCGTTGGCGATGCTCGTGAACCACACGTCGTCACCCGCAGCGATGATCCCGCAGGGTGATTCGATCAGGTTCTCGGGATCGCGGTAGACGTCGATCGAGCCGATTTCCGGGGCCATGCGCTCTCCTTCCACCCGGGACTGCCATTCCACAGTCGTCCCCCGGGCACGGTGCGGCCATGGGCCTACGTCTCCAGTTCGCGAATACCCGGATCGGCGGCAGAAGCGCGACCTGGGTCTATTCCGAATACGTGCGCGAGCGCGCACGCTCGGTGGCATGAGCTGGACCCCGAAGCCTGCGACGAGATGGCCCGCGGCGAGAGTGCGACTATGCCGTCCGCGGTCCGTGATCCTTGCGGCACTCGCCCTGACGCTGCTGGTCGCGGCGGGTTGTTCCAGCGGCGGGGACGCTGCGGACGGTGCTGGAAAGGCGGATAGTGCCGTGCAGTCTGCCGGCGCCGCGTCAGGCGGTGATGCGGCGCCGGTGTCGGAGGAGTCGCCGGCCCGGACATCCGCCGGATACACCGCTCTGACCGTGCAGAACCTCGGTTCGCCCACGTTCCCGTTCATGGGCAGCGACGGGAAGGCGCACGTGGCTTACGCGCTGCAGCTCACCAACGCGGGGCCGGCGTCGGCCACCTTGCAGAAGGTCGACATCGTCGATGCGGCGGACACGAAGCGCGCGCTCGCGTCATTCTCGGGCACCGCTCTCGTCGATCCGTCGTGCGGCTACGGCGACTGCAACCGGCTACGCCTGCTTCCCTCCGCCCCGGCGAAGGACGCCGTCATCCCGACAGGCGAATCCCGGTCGCTGCTGGTCGACTTCACCGCGGACGACGTGGCGGACGTGCCGAAGCGGGTGCTGCACCGGATCACCGCCCTCGCCTCGGCGAACCCGGCTTCCGCGGCGCCGGCCCCAGTCAGCTACACGGTCGCCCCCAAGGACGTGTCGGCACGCACGGCGCGCGTGATCTCGCCGCCGGTACGGGGGAACGACTGGGTCGCGCAGAACGGCTGCTGCGGGGTCGGCTTCCCGCACGTGGATTCGCTGATGCCGTTCGACGGCGGGCTCAGGGGCAGCCAGCGGTTCGCCATCGATTGGATGCGGACCGACGATCATGGCCGCTTCTACGTCGGCGACAAGACCAGGAACGAGAGCTACCAGGACTACGGGCAGGAGGTGCACGCGGTGGCCGACGGCACCGTCACCTCGGTGCTCGACGACGTGCAGGCCAACGCGCCCGGCATTCTGCCCGCGACGGTACCGGAGCTGGCCGCGAAACTCACCGTCGAGAACGTGGACGGCAATCACGTCATCCAGGACCTCGGGGGCGGCACGTGGGCCATGTATGCGCATCTGCAGGAGGGGCCGCTGACGGTGAAGCCGGGCGACAAGGTGGCCAAGGGGCAGGTGATCGGCCTGCTCGGCAACACCGGCAATTCGAACGCCCCGCACCTGCACTTCCAGCTGATGGACGGGCCCAACCTGGACGGCAGCGACGGGGTGCCCTACGTGCTCGACGCGTTCGACTACGCCGGCTACGTCGAGCCCGCGGCGATTCTCGCGGCCGACGACTATCTCAGCGGCGCGTTCTTCGCCCACCACTTGGACGATCCGGCGCCGCGCACCGGCGAGTTGCCGCTGAACGGCGCGATCGTGAATTTCGGCAACTGACGGACCAGGCGGCCGGGGCGCCCCGGCCCGTACGGAGGAGGACCGCGATGCGGGTGGTGGTGCTGGGCGCGGGATTCGGCGGGCTGGAGCTGACGTCACGACTGTCCGAGGAGCTCGGCGACGACGCGGACGTCGTGTTGATCGACAAGGCCGACGGGTTCGTCATGGGCTTTTCCAAGCTCGACGTGATGTTCGGGCGGACCACCGCGGGGGCGGTGCGGCATTCCTACGCCGACATCGTCAAGCCCGGGGTCCGATTCGTCCAGTCCGTGATCCGTTCGATCGACCCCGGCCGCCGACACGTGGAGACCGACGACGGCGGTTTCGAGGCGGACGCGCTGGTGGTGGCGCTGGGTGCCGACCTCGACCCTGCGGCGACGCCGGGACTGATGGAGACCGGGTACGACTACTACACGCCGGCCGGCGCGTTCGCGGTGCGCGACGTGCTGGACTCGTTCCGCGGCGGCCGGGTCATCGTCGGGGTCACGTCGACGCCGTTCAAATGCCCGCCCGCGCCGAGCGAGACCGCGCTGATGCTGCACGACTTCCTCGTGGAGCGAGGCCTGCGCGAGGCCAGCGAGATCTCGCTGGTCATGCCACTCGGCAGCCCCATCCCGCCGTCGCCGGCCGCGTCGGAGGCGCTGCTGGCAGCGTTCGCCAAGCGAGGGATCACTTGGTGCCCCGACTCCATCGTGCAATGTCTCGACGTGGAGCGCAGGGTCGCGGTGTTCGCCGACGGCAACGAACTGCCCTTCGACCTGTTCCTCGGCGTGCCCGTGCACCGGGCCCCGGCGGTGGTGGCCGAGTCCGGGATGTGCGTGGACGGCTGGATTCCCGTCGACCCGCTGACACTCGAAACGACGTTCCCCGACGTCTACGCCGTCGGGGATGTGACGAGTGTCGGCACTCCCAAGGCGGGGGTGTTCTCCGAGCGGCAGGCCGGCGTCGTCGCCGATCGTTTGGTGGCGCGACACCGCGGAGTTGCGGCGCGTGCGACCTATGACGGCACGGGAGTGTGCTACACGGAGTTCGGTGCGGACCGAGTGGCCCGGGTCGAGGTGACGTTCCGCAGTGGCCACCCACCGGTGGGGAAGTTCGACGCGCCCTCCCAGGCGCTGCGAGCCGACAAAGCGGAGTTCGGTGCCCACCGCGCACGGCGGTGGTTCGGAACCGAGTGGGTGAACTACTGAACCCGAGTCGGCATGGGATTCCGGCTCTCGGACCAGGCAGGCGGAGTATGAGCGGCGACATCTCCGGCACATCGGCGCGGCCCGGACGCGCGGAGCGGGCGGGATCTTTCGGCAAGGGGCGGGTCGAGGCGTTCTCCGACGGTGTCATGGCGGTCGCCATCACGCTGCTGGTGCTGGATCTGCGCGTGCCGGAACCCGGTGGCGCGGGTGGATTGGGGCACCGGCTGGCCGCACTGTGGCCGAACTACCTGGCCTACGTCATCTCCTTCGTGGCGATCGGCATCCTGTGGATCAACCATCACACGATGCTGCGGCGGCTGCGGGACGTGGATCATTCGGTGCTGGTGCTGAACCTGCTGCTCCTGCTGTGCATCGTGGTGCTGCCGTTCACGACCGCGCTGCTGTCGAGCTACCTCGTCGAGGAGGACGGCGGGCGCCTGGCGGCAGTCGTCTACGCCGGATCGTTCCTCGTGACGTCGGCGGTGTTCCTGGCACTGCAATTCCAGATTCTGGCGCAGCGCCGCCGCCTGTTGCGCGAGCCGCTGACGGGTGCCGAGCGGCGCACCATCTTGCGGCGTGCCGCGGCCGCGCCGCCCGCATATCTGGTGGCCGGGGGGCTGGGCCTGGTGACGCCGTATCTGACGTTGGCGGTGTGCGTCGCGATGGGACTGTTCTACCTCGCGGCGCCGCCTCGGTGAAGCGTGCGGCGGGGTCATTCGGGCTGGTGGAACCTGGCGAATGCGCCCCGGCGCGGTGGCCGGTCAATAGACTCGCCGGCATGCCGGATCACGGTCACTCGCTGGAGTTCGGGGTGTTTCCCACCCCGGACGCGGACAGGCTCGACGACGTCCTCGCGCTCGTCGCGCTGGCCGAGGCGCTGGGCCTGGACGTGGCGTCGATCCAGGATCATCCGTATCAGCGACGGCACCTGGACACGTGGACCCTCCTGTCGGTGCTCGGCGCCCGCACCAGCACCATCAAGCTGGCGACGAACGTGGCGAGCCTGCCGCTGCGGCCGCCGGTGATGCTGGCCAAGGCGGCCGCCACGTTGGACCGGGTCACGTCCGGCCGTGTCGAGCTGGGCATGGGGTCGGGCGCGTTCCGGGACGCGATCGAGGCGGCCGGCGGGCAGCGGCGCACACCGGGGCAGGCCGTGGACGCGCTGATCGAGGCGATCGGCGTCATGCGGGACTTCTGGGCGGGCGGCACTGTCTTCCGCGACGGCGAGTACTACCCGGTGCGGGGGCTCAAGGCCGGGCCCGCACCCGCGCATGACATTCCGATCTGGGTCGGCGCCTACGGCCCGCGGATGCTGCGCGTGACCGGGGCGCTGGCCGACGCATGGGTGCCGAGCATGGGATACGCCGACCCGTCGCGGCTGGGGCCCTTGTCCGCGACGCTCGATGCGGCGGCGACCGACGCGGGGCGCCGGCCGGGGCAGGTGCGGCGGATCTACAACATCGGAGGGAGCTTCGGCGATGGCGGCGGACTGCTGCAGGGGCGCCCGGTGCAGTGGGTCGAGCAGCTGGCGGATCTGGCGCTGCAGTACGGGATCGGCACGTTCATCCTGGCCGTGGACGACCCGGACACGGTGCGCGCCTTTGCATACGATGTGGCGCCGGCGGTGCGGGAGGCGGTGGCGGAAGAGCGCGGCTAGCCAGCCGTGGATCTGAGGGGCATCTCCCGCGCCGCGCGCTGTTCCCGCACCGCGCGCCCAAAATCCGCCTGCGCGCGTATTGTCGACCGGCGCGCGCATTGTCCCGGCGTGTCGCGGCAATGCGCGCGCGGCGCGAGATTGCCCGCGCGGCGCGGGCACGTGAACTGGATGGGAAGCGAGCGAGCGAACCGTGCCGGTCGACATCGGCCCTGCGGTTAGCATGGGCGAAATGGATTCGTCGACACCGATGCACCGCACGCCCGTCACGGCCGACCTGCTGCACGGCGCACTGGACGTCGAGCGGGGTGAGCGCGGCGTGGTCGCGTGCCGGCTGCCGGCGTGGGCGCGCCGGCGCGCAGACCCGCAGCTGCTCTCCGCCCAGGCGCAGCCGGCCGGGGTGCGCCTGGCGTTCCGCACCACGGCGACCAGGATCGAGCTCACCGCCCACCGCACCCACATGGCCTTCCGGGGCGTGGCGCCGCGACCCCCCGGGCGGTTCGACCTGCTGGTCGGCGGAGAGCTGATGGCGCAGGTGGAGGCAGAGGGCGGCACCGCGGTGCTCATCGACGCCGCCACCGGGGCGGTGGAGTCGGAGCCAGGGCCCACGCAGACCGTCCGCGTCGACGGGCTGCCCGCGGGAGAGCACGACGTCGAGATCTGGCTGCCGCACTACGAGCGGGTCGAGCTCGGCGAGCTGCGCACCGACGAGCCGGTGGCGCCCCTGGCCGGTCCGCGGGGCCGCCGGTGGCTGCACTACGGCAGCTCGATCAGCCAGGGCTCGAACGCGGCGAACCCCACCGGCACCTGGATCGCGCGCGTGGCGCTCGAGGCGGGGCTGGACGTGACCAACCTCGGTTTCAGCGGCAGCGCGATGCTGGACCCGTTCGTGGCGCGCGTGATGCGGGACCGGCCGGCCGATCTGATCAGCCTCGAGGTGGGCATCAACCTCGTCAACGCCGATGTGATGCGGATGCGCGCGTTCACCCCGCTGCTGCACGGGTTCCTCGACACCATCCGCGAGGGGCACCCGGACACGCCGCTGCTGCTCGTCTCGTCACCGCACTGCGCCATGCACGAGGACACCCCCGGGCCCGCGGCGATGGACTTCGGCGACGGGGGCATGCGGTATCGGGCCACGGGCGATCCGGCCGAGGCGCGCGCCGGCAAGCTCACATTGCGCACCATCCGCGAGGAGACCCGATGGATCGTCGAGCAGCGGGCGAAGACCGATCCGCACCTGCACTATCTTGACGGGTTGACGCTGTTCGGCGCGGCGGACGAAGCGCGGCACCCGCTGGCCGACAACCTGCACCCGGGTCCCGAGGCGCACGCGCTGATGGCCGAGCGGTTCTCCGCGCATGTCTTCGGTGCCGACGGGCCATTCACAGCGCCATCGGAGTGACCTCGGGGTGCCCGTCACTCCGCTAACGTGACGTCATGACCGATTCCCAGACGCCCGTCCATCACGTCCACGCCTTCGCCGACGACGCACTCGGCGAGCTCGACGCCACCGGCGTCGCAGAGGCGATCCGCAGCGGGCGGGTGTCGCAGTCCGAGGCGGTGGAGGCGGCGATCCGCCGGGCGGAGTCCGTCGACCCGGCACTGGGTGCGATCGCCTGCGCCGACTTCGACCGTGCCCGGCGAGCCGCGTCATCGCCTGCGGGCGGGTTCTTTTCGGGCGTGCCGACGTTCATCAAGGACAACGTGGACGTGGTGGGCCTGCCCACGCAGGAGGGTTCGTCGGCGTTCCGCGCGCAGCCGGCACCGGCGGACGGGGAGTTCGCCGCGTCGTTCCGCCGGCTCGGGCCGGTGTGCCTGGGCAAGACGCAGCTGTCCGAGTTCGGCATCTCCGCCAGCGCCGAATCGCCGGGCAGGATCGTGCGCAATCCCTGGTGCACCGACTATTCCTCGGGTGCATCGTCGGCCGGGTCGGCGGCGCTGGTGGCGGCGGGCGTGGTGCCCTTCGCGCACGGCAACGATGGAGGCGGTTCGATCCGCATCCCGGCCGCCGCGTGCGGGCTCGTCGGGCTCAAGCCGAGCCGCGGGCGCGTACCGCAGGACGGGCTGTTCGGCCGCATGCCGGTCCGCGTGGTCGCCGACGGGGTGCTCACCCGCACGGTGCGCGACACCGCCGCCTACCTGCGGGAGGTCGAGCGCCTGCACCCCGTGCACAATTTGCCGCCGGTGGGGGATGTGCGCCGCGCGGGCGACCGGTCACTGCGTGTCGCGATGGTGATCGAGTCGCCGTTCACCCCCACCGGTGACGAGACGGCCGCCGCGGTGCGCGGGGCGGCCCGGCTGCTCGAGTCGATGGGGCACCGCGTCGAGGAGATTCCGGCGCCGGTGCCGGAGACGTTCCTCGAAGACTTCAAAACCTACTACGGGCTGCTGTTCCTCTACATGAACGCCACCGGCAAGAGCACCTTCGACCCGTCGTTCGACTGGCACCGCACCGAGTCGCTCACCCGCGGGTTCGCCGGCTACACGCTTCATCGCCTGCACCGGCTGCCGGCCGCGATCGCCCGGCTGCGCGCCTCCACCCGCCGCTCGCGGGAGCTGTATGCGGACTACGACCTGGTGCTCACGCCGACGGTGAGCCATCTGACCCCGCGGATCGGGCACATCGACCCCACGCTGCCGTTCGAGATCGCGATGGAGCGGCTGCTGGCCTGGGTGGGGTTCACGCCGCTGCAGAACGCCACCGGCGACCCGGCCGTCTCGCTGCCGTTCGGGATCAGCTCGCAGGGCACGCCCATCGGGATCCAGCTCGCGGGCCCGCTGGGGTCGGAGGCGCGTGTTCTCGAGATGGCCTACGCGGTGGAGGAGGCGCGGCCGTTCGCGCGGATCCAGGACCGGCTGGGGGAGTAGGGGTTCGAGAGCACGGCCACTCGGTGGCCTGGGCGCCCCCGCCCCGAGCGACGCACCCGTTCGCCTGGTGCGAGGTCGCCGAGATGCTGATCGTGCAGCAGGCCGATGGCATCCCATTCCAGGTGCGACAGGTAGGCGGTGTGCGCGGTGTGCTGAGGCACCGCGATTGTCAAAGTACACCGGGTCGGCGTCGCCCACCGAGGCGTCGTAGTTCAGCACCCACCGGCCCTCCCCTGGGTCGCTGGCGTGTGCCCGGGGCACCTGCGGTTCCAGCATGCGGTGGCGTGGCCGCGGGCGGCTGCACTTTGACGACGGTGGCGCCGGCCTCCGCACGGAACACCGCCGCCTACGGCCCGCGACGTATTGGGGCAGGCCGACGAGGACGAGCTCGGCGAGTGCGCCCGTCATGACCGCGTGCCGTGCATGCGGGCGGGCGTCCGCGGTGGATGCACTGGGGCCGGAACGAACGGACGTGCGGAGGGGGCGGAATGAACGTTCGGGGCGGGCCGGTACCGCGCAGCTGCCTCCCGGTGCGCGTGCCCAGGCAGGAGAGCGCCAAGCGCACCGTGGCGTCGATCCTGGACGCGACGGCGGATCTTCTCGTCGAGGGCGGGGTGGACGCCGTCAACATCAACGCTGTGGCGGAGGCGGCCGGGACGCCGGAACCCGTCAGCTTCAGCGTCGGGTCATGCGAGGCGTTACGGCAGCTCAGCGGGTTCAAAGGAGCCTAATTGTGAATATTGCACCTTGATTGGCTACTGTTCAAAACATTTCTTTTTGTGATCCGTCGTGCGACCCGGTTGTTGTCGGCACGGCGGATCGCTCTCGCTGTCTTGACCGAAAGGGGTCTTCGTGTTTGATCGTCTCTCCCGGAGTCGTAAAGGGGAGGGGGTGGTGTCTCGGTGGACGACGCTCGGGTTGATCTTCACGGTTCTGGCGTTGCTCGTGGCCTCGTTGTCGCTCGCTCCCGTTGCTTCGGCCGACGAAAGCAGGGCTTCGACCACCACCCCCACTGCGTCGCGCACTTCCAGCAGTTCGCCCACTACGACGAAGCCGAGCACTACTTCGTCCGCCCCCGCGACTACGGTGCAGCCCACGTCGACGCCGGTTGGCTCCACGCCGAAGGCTCCTGCGCCCACGTCGAAGACTCCCGTGTCCACGCCCCAGGCGCCGGTGACAGCGTCGAGTGCCCCGACCCGGTCGAAAGCACCCCCGTCCACGAAAAGCGGGCAGCGGGCGGAACGTTCAGCGGCCACAACGCGGGGAGTGAACCCCGGCATTGAAGTGAGCATCACCGACATCCAGGTCGAGGGAAAGAACGACCAGCAGATCACGGTCGGGGACTCCGTGACGGTACGGGGAACCTGGGACGCCAGTGCTGCGCAGCCGCAACCCGGCGACGAGTTCACGATCGGGTTTCCCGATGTGCTCGAACTCCAGAACAACCCTCACATCGAACTCGTGGGCGAGGACGGCACCATCTGGGGAATCTGCGATTTGGCCGCAGCCTCCAATCTCATGACCTGTGTGCTCACCGACGCCGTGACGGATCGCCCCGCCGAAGTAATGGGAGACTTCTTCGTCTACACCACAGCGGTCGAGTACACCACGTCTGACGATGTGGAGTTCGTCGTCAACGGGGAGACGGCGCTGCAGGTTCCGTTGCCCGGCGGTGGCGGAATCGGCGACGGAAAGGATCTCGGCGAAGCGACGAAGTCCGGTGTACTCACGCCGGACAAACAGGCCGTGCGCTGGACCATCGATATCCCGGGCGCCGACCTGGCAGCACTGGACGAGAACGACTCCGGTTCGGTGGTCCTGAGCGATACGCTCTCGGAAAACATGACGCTGTGTACGGATGGCCGGCTCAACGCCAAGTTGCTGTCCGGCCGCCCCGGCGATCTCGGGGAGGTCCCTGGCGGCGTCACCGTGACCCAGCCCGGCGCGGGCGATCCGGTCAGCATCGCGATCGACAACAATGGACCGTTCGCCAGCGACAAGCTCTACCGCGTTGAATATACCTCGTGCACGACCAGCGGCGAGGTGGACCTGCCCACGGAGGACGGCAAGCAAGCCGTCTACGACAACTCTGTGACGATCGGCGATAAGACGGTCGGCGCCGAAGGCGTCGAACAGGACTGGCGCCCGTCGACTGCGCCGTCGAAGAGCGGCAGCCTAGTCAAGGGGAAGCGCTATATGGAGGCCGCCTGGACCATCATGGTCCCGGGCACCTTCATCGCGGCCAGCGCGGACCACACGGTCACCGTAGAGGAGACGCTCGGTGACGGGCACGCCGTCTGCACGGATGGCCTCGACCGGATGGACATCCGGCAGAGCGACTACCTGCCAGGGCAGGACGGCGACGCACCGTCGCGCCCCGTAGTCACCGACAAGTTCACGATCGATTCCGCTGCTCTAGAAGGCGACACGGACTTCACCGTGACCTTCACGCCGAAGGACATCGACGCGTTCGACGCGGATCAGTACTACTACCTGAGCTTCCGGACCTGCTTGACCGGCGACGAGGTTCCGGACTCGTCCGATGTATTCACCAACAAGGCCGTTGTCAACGGCACGGAGGTCACTGCTTCGGTCAGGGGACCGCAGTTCACCGGCGGCAAGAGCGGCGCGCTCAACACCACGGAGAAGGACGTCGCCGGGAAAACACAGCCCGCCGGCACCACCATCGACTGGAGCCTCGAGATCCCCGGCTACGATCTCGAAGATCTCGCGGAACCGGCGGTCATCACGGATACGTTCTCTGAGACGATGACGGTGTGCGAGGCAGGTGCCGACCTCAAGGCGAATCTCAACCTCAAGGTCGTCGCGAGAGACTTCCTGGGCGACAGCGACGTCGCGGCGGAGCGCGATCTCACCGACGCCGCCACGGTCACCCGCACCGACGATGGGATCGAGTTCACCCTCCCGAAACAGGACGGCGATTACGGCCGTGAGACGCGGTACTACATCGACTACACCCTGTGCACCACCAGTGGCGGGTTGGACGAGCGCGGCACAGAGTACGGAAACACGGTTCGTTACGCGGGCCAGGAGCTTTCGAGCAGCGTCCGGCAGACCTGGGGCGGTGGCGGCACCGGCGAGGGCGTGGCGCGGGGCTCGTTCTCGCTGCTGAAGAAGATCGATTCCTTCTCCGAGGAGTTCCCGGAGGACACCGGGTTCACCGTGTTGGTCGAGGAGTTCGCCCCCGGGACGGACCCGGAGACCGACGCCCCGGACAGTTCCTACACGGTCGAGGTGAAGGCGGACGGAACACCGGTCAGCGGGGTCAATGCCCGCGGCACCGGCTGGCAGATCAGGCTGACCGAGACCGATCTGCCGACTGTCGATGGCGTCTACTTCGAGCAGGGGAAGTTCCTGCCGGCCGAGGACGTGACGCTGAATGCGGACCGCACCCAGGCGCTGGTGAAGATCACGCCGAAGAGCAACGTCGAGGTCGAGTTGGTCAACAAGGCCGTCTTGGGCTCGGCGACGATCACCAAGACCGTCATCAATGACGAGGGCGCGGTGCTCACCGGCAACGAGGCCTTCGTCATCCAAGCGGAAATCTCGAACGGTGACGACGACGACGCCGGCACCGAGCTGCGCGAGTTCACCCTCAAGGACGGTCAGCACTACGAGCTCAGCGATCTGCCCATCGGTGCGGAGCTCACCTTCACCGAGGTGCGGCCGGTGGACACCGACCTCGTGACGTGGTCGGAGCCGGTCATCGTGCCGAGCACGCTCACCATCGGCGCCGACGCGGCGGCGAACACGGTCGCCGTCACCAACGAGGCCAGGGTCACGCAAGGCACCTTCGAGCTGAGCAAGAAGCTCACTGGGCGGGAAGCATCGAATGCGGCTGTGCCGCCCAGCTTCGACGTGATCGCAACCTGGAGTGACGCGGACGGAGGCGAGCAGTCTAAGACCCTCGCGCTTCCTGCCGACGGGACCGCAGTGCCGTTCGGCGAGAACCTGCCCGGTGGCACCAAGGTCACGCTGACCGAGACCGTTCCGGCGGATGGCAACGGCCTCGCCTGGGGCGAGCCCGCATTCTCCGGGGACGTCACGATCGGTGACGACGGCACGGCCGTGGTGACCATCGGCAAGAATCCGGGCACGGTCGAGGTGACGAACTTCGTCGACAAGAACGACGGCACCCTGCGCGTGCTCAAGCAGATTGAGGGCGAGGCTGCCGACAACGTCGGTGAGGACGCGGAGTTCACTGTCGAGGCCAGCTGGCAGGACGGTGTGAACTACGAAACGACGACGCTCACCGTCACCAAGGGCGTGGCCACACCGCTCGGCGTGGAACTTCCCGTCGGCACCGTGGTTACTTTCACGGAGACAGGTCGTCCCGATGTCGCAGGCGTCGAGTGGGGCACGATCACCTGGGGCACCGATCCCAGCGGGGAGTCGTGGCTCAGGCCTTCCGGCGACGGCGCCGTGACCGGCATCGTTTCGGATGATCCGACCGAGGGCCGTCTGATCACGCTGACCAACGAGGCCCTTTGGAAGTTCGGCTCGGTCGAGTTCACGAAGTACGTTCTCGACGGCGAGGATCCGATCCCCGCCACCGAGGCCGACCTGCCGGAGGGTGCGGAGTTCCAGATACGGATCGACGGTGTCGACCCGGCGCTCCCGGCGGGGACCGAATTCCCGGCAGTGGGCGATACCGTCACCCTCAACGCCGAGAACGGCTTCAGCTGGAACTCCGGCGACGTGTTGCCACGGGACACCGTGGTCACCTTCTCCGAGGTCGAGGCAAAGCCCCTGCCCGGCATGGACTGGGCACGGCCGTACTACTGGGTGGCCGAAGACGCTGGTGACGCGGAATACCGCAACACCGTGGGAATCGTGCCCGGCGATAGTGCGGTGGTGGAGATCCGAAACCGGCCCATCCCGACGACGGATGTGGACATCGACAAGGTCGTGACCGGGCCCAAGGGCGCCCAGGTGTCCGGGGACGATTCCACGACCTTCCAGGTCACCGCCACATGGACGGACGTTGATGACGAGTCGCGCTCCTGCGTCCTCGATGTCGAGCCGGGCGCGTCGGCCACACCGACCGCCCAGTGCGACGCGGCTGTTGTCGACGGCCGGGTCCAGTTCCCACTCGACACGGAGATCTCCTTTGTGGAGACCGGTGCCCACACCGACGTGACCAACGTCAAGTGGGGCGATGTGCAATGGAGCGCCGAGAACGGCGACGCGGACGTTGTCGGAATCGACGACGAACCGACCGGAGCCGTGGTCACGTTCACCGGTGACGCGAATGAACCGGTGGTGCTGGGGCTGGAGAACAAGACCAGCAGCAACGGGATGATCATCATCCCGATCCCGATTCCGCTGCCGCCGTGGGGCGGATCGGTGATGCCGCCGGGACCGGGCACCGAGTGGCCGACGCCCCCGAGCCCCGGTGAGCCGGGAGAACCCGGCCAGCCGGGCGAGCCGGGTTCGCCGGAGCAGCCGGGTTCCAATGAGCCTGGTTCCAACGAACCGGGAACGCCGGGGCGGCCGGGCACATCGGAGCAGCAAGACAGCACCGGCCACAACGGGGCTCCGGGCAAGCCTGCGCCTGCCAAGCCGGACCAGTCGTCGTCGCTGCCCGTGACCGGGGCGGACGTCATCTGGCTCTCCGGTATATCGCTGGCGCTGGTCGCCGGCGGCACGTGGCTGATGCTGCGTTACCGCAGGCGGCTGCACGGCGAGGAGTAGCTCGCCTGCAGGCGCACGGCAGCGGGGCGGGTACGACCTCCGTGGTCGCACCCGCCCCGCACCACCATCACACCAATCGAATACCGCACACCAGCCGACTGAAATCGTCTCGCGGCCGAACTCGCCGAGTACCAAGATGAAGCTCGGCTACCGAAATACAGGAGAATAAACTCGTGCTCATCCTCCCGCTCTCGCTTGAATTCGATGTCGAGACCACCGGCTCCGCTGTGATCGACGGGCTCGGGCGGCTGTCCGTCCTGCTCTATGACCTTGTCGGCGGAACCGGACTCGGAAGCGCTGCGCTCAACGCGAACAGCTAGTTCGACACGCCTGGCGGAAGGGTCCGATCCATGAGTAAGACCACGGTCTCGTCATCGGATCGGACCCGGCTGGGGGCGGGACAAGTCATCGGCGAGGTGCTCCTCGCGGCCGGGGTGATCATCCTGCTCTTCGTCATCTACGAGGCATTCTGGACCAACATCGTCTCGGGGCGGCTGCAGGACGAGCTCAACCACAGCCTGGAGGAAACCTGGGGTACAGATCCAGGGGCGGCCGCCACTGAGCCGGCGGCCCCCCCGGTCCCGGCGCTCGGTGAAGGGTTCGCGCGCGTGCATTTCCCCTCGCTCGGCGAGGCGTACGCCGTCATCGAGGGCACACGAAGCGAGGACCTGCGGGCCGGCCCCGGACACTACGTGGACTCGCAGATGCCCGGCGAGGCAGGAAACTTCGCGCTCGCCGGACATCGCATCGGCTCCGGTCCGGTGTTCCAGCATCTCGATCAACTCGATGCGTGCGATGCCGTGGTCATGGAGACAGACTCCCAGTGGATGACCTACCGGCTGCTTCCACTCGAGACCACGGCGCCTGAACGGCGCGCCACCGCGGTGAACTGCCTCAGCCGCGCGCAAGTCGATCGGTTCTCCGACGGCGACTACTCCCAGGTCCGAGGACGGTTCATCACCGTGCCCGGCGACATCGAGGTAATCAACCCGCTGCCCGGCGTCCCATGGGTCGAGCCCAACCCCGGACTGGAACGCATCCTGACGTTGACCACATGCCATCCGCTGTTTTCGAACTCCGAACGTCTGATCGTCCATGCCGTCCTCGTCGAAACAATCCCGAAGTCGTCGGTGCGCCTTCCCACGGCATTGCAGGAGAAGTGAATGTACGCCTATCTTTGGAGCCTCCTGCCCGGGCCGCGGCCCGTGAAGGCCCTGCTGGCGATCGTGATCGCCATCGCGATCTTCCTGCTGCTCATGGAAGTGGTTTTTCCCTGGGTGTCCGAGCACATGCCCTACTCCGACGTGACCGTATAGAATGCAGCACCGGCACCGGCGGCCCGCATGCGTCGGTGTCGGATCGTCCCGGCCGGTTCCCGATACAGGGGTCCTGTCTCCAGGGTCCACCTCAGGTCGGGTTGAGTCAGGCAGGGTGGCGAATGACCGTAACCGTCCGGGGCGGACAGCGTTGTTGTAGCCGATAGCCATCCTGGAGAAGCGGCCGACGGCGGTGCACTGCTTCGGGATCGCCGTTGCGGCTACCGCCCCTCAGCCGGGGGCAGGTACGGCGAGGTAGCAGTCGCCGAATTGCTCAAACCGGGGGAGGGAAGGGCAGCAGAGCATAGACGGGAATCGTGGTCGCCGCAGGGCGCCGACAATGCGTCTGCCCGGGTCTTGAAACAAGCACACACGCTTGCTATCGACCCTTGCCGTGCCTACTGTGGGCCGCATCACGTCGTCGGTCGTTCTGTGCCGACGGGCCAGGCACCTTCGGTGATGGGATGTTGATGGACCACGGAATCGGCAGTTGGATCACGATCCACGCGCGACGCACGCCGCATCGCGTCGCGCTCACCGACGGGGACACCGGGCGGCAATTCACCTATGCGGAGCTCGACCGGCGTACGAACGCGCTCGCCGACGCGCTGCGCGCGAAGGGGGTGCGCCCGGGGGACCGGGTCGCGTTCGTGTTGTTCAACAGCCCGCACCTGCTCGAGGTGACGTTCGCGGCGGCGAAGCTCGGTGCCATCGCGGTGCCGGTCAACTTCCGGCTGTCCGCGCCGGAGATCCGCTACATCCTCGACGACGCGGCTGCGTGCGTCGTCTTCGCCTCCGAGCAGGTGATCGCCACCGTCCGCGAGGCGGCGCACGGCTCGTACGTGCGTGAGCTGATCGAGATCCCCTCGGCGGCCACGCGTTCCGGCGGCCGCACGGGCTCGGCGTACGAGGAGATGGTCTCCGCGGGCGACCCGGCCCGCGTCGAGGTCGACGTGGCGCACGATGGCGTCGCGTCGCTGATGTACACCTCGGGGACCACCGGCTTTCCCAAGGGCACCATGCTCACCCACGGCAACCACCTGTGGAATGCGATCAACAGCGTGGGCGTCGATCTGGGGCTGACTCCGCAGGACGTCTCGCTCACGGCGGCGCCCATGTTCCACATCGGTGCGTTCGGCATCTTCACGCTGCCGCTGATGTACCTGGGCGGCAGCGCGGTGATACTCGAATCGTTCACCCCCGCGGGCTGGCTCGACGCGGTGGAGCGGCACCGGCCGACGGTCGCGTTCTGCGTGCCCGCCATGTGGGCGGCGATCGCCGCCGCGGGGCTCGGCGGCCGGGATCTGGAGTCGTTGCGGTACACCATCTCCGGCGGTGCGCCTTGCCCGGTGACGCTGATCGAAAAGCTGCGTGCACAGGGGATGGTGTTCACCGAGGGCTTCGGGCTGACGGAGACGGCGCCGGTCGCCTCGGTGCTGTCGGCCGACGACGTGATCGCCCACGCCGGCTCCATCGGCAAGCCGGTGACGCACGTGCAGATGCGCGTGGCCGACGAGGACGGGTGTGACGTGCCGGCGGGGGAGGTGGGCGAACTGCTGTTGCGCGGTCCCAGCATCTTCGTCGGCTACTGGCAGAAGCCGGAGGCCACCGCCACGGCGCTGCGCGACGGATGGTTCTTCTCCGGTGATCTGGCGCGGGAGGACGAGGACGGCTACTTCTACATCGTCGACCGCAAGAAGGACATGGTCATCACCGGCGGCGAGAACGTCTATCCCGCCGAGGTGGAGCAGGTGCTCTATCGGCATGACGCGATCGCAGAGGTCGCCGTGATCGGCACTCCCGATGAGAAGTGGGGCGAGTCGGTCACCGCCGTGGCAGTGCTCAAGCCGGGGGCCGCTGTGGTGGAGTCGGAACTGATCGCCTGGATGCGGGAACGACTCGCGCACTTCAAGTGTCCGCGGAAGGTCGTGTTCATCGACGAGCTGCCCCGCACGGCCACCGGCAAGATCCTCAAACGCGAGCTGCGCGCGCAGTGGGGCTCGGGCCAGGTGGTGCATCGATGACGGGGGATCGTCCGGGGCGGGAGTTCCCCGTCGGGCCTGGCGGTGTGCGATCCGAGCTTGACGCGGACGGGATTCTGCGGATCACCCTTTGCCGCCCGGAACGCCTCAACGCCCTGGACTCGGATGTGATCGCGGAGTTGAGCACGGTGCTGCGGCGCACCGGCGACAGGGCGGTGCGCGTCGTCGTCCTGACGGGGGAGGGCCGGGCGTTCTGCACCGGGGCGGACTTGTCCACCCTGGACGGCGACGCAACGGCGATGATGGACGCGGCGAACACGGTGATCCGCGACGTGGTGTCCGCGCCGGTGCCGGTGATCGCCGCGGTGAACGGCCCCGCGGCCGGCTTCGCCGTGGGCCTGGCCTGCGCGGCCGACCTGATCTACGCCGCGGAGAGCGCGTATTTCCTGCTGCCGTTCATCACCATCGGACTCATGCCCGACGGCGGGGCCAGCGCCCTGGTGGCCGGTGCGATCGGCCGGGCGCGCGCCGCCGAGATGGCGATGCTCGGTGAACGGCTGCCGGCGGCGGAGGCCTTCGCCTGCGGGCTGGTGACGCGGACGGTGCCGGACGCCGAACTCAGCGCGCATGTCGAGCAGGTGGCTGCACGCCTGGCCGCCGGCCCGCGCAGGGCGCTGGAGCTGACCAAGAAAGCCCTTGCAGCGACCACCCTGGACCAGCTGGACGCGGCGCTGGACCGCGAGCGAGAAGGGCAGATCGAGCTGCTGGGCAGCGCCGACGCCGCCGAGGGCATCGCGGCGGCGATGCAGAAGAGGCCGCCGCGGTTCGGGGTGTGAGGGCGTGGCGGTCACCCGGGCCAGACATGGTCCATGCGACGCAGCAGGTTCGCGGTGAATGTCTGGGCGGCGTCGCAGTCGCGGGGGAAGGTTTCCGCTATCGGGCCACGAGGTCCGCCGGACACCTCGAGGAACCCGTAGCCGACAGTGGCGACCAGGTGGCAATCCTGACGTTGCCTGCCGGACGAGATGATCTCGATGTCGATGGGATAGCCCGCGAGAGTCGCCTGCGAGACGGGGCCTTGGATACCGAGGAGGTGATGCAATCGCCGATCGATCCCGTCGCCGGGGGTGGATCCGCGGGACATCACCGCGAAGCCGTCGGTGTCCGAGGTGTAGCTGCAGTTGCTGCCGATCTCGTCGAGAATAGGCTCGATGAAATCTGGGTGGTGGTAACCGCGCTGGCCGAACCAGGCGGTCATTGCGGCGTCGCACGGGTCGAAGAAGCCGGTCGCAGGAATTCCGGCCTCGGTGGTGTAGGGCGTTTGCGTATCCGTGTGTTCGGTGCCGGAGCATCCGGCCAGCAGACCTGCGAGGGCTGCAATAGCGGCCGCTTTTCCTGCGCGGCCGCTCACTGGGGATCTGATTCAGTGATCGCCGCGACTGTCGTGTGATCCGCGTCGAGGAGCGACGCGCCACCCTCGCGTACCCACGCTGCGAGACTGGCCGCTCGATCTGCGAACTCATTGAGCCTGACTACCGCCGAGCCTTTGTCGCCGAGCGCGAGTTCCTCATACATACTCTGCAACTGAAGTATGGACGGCAGCGTGCCCCACGGCTCACGGCCGTAAGTATGCGCGAAGGTCGTGGCCAACTCCCGAAGGTCCGCCGCTGCCTGTTCGTATGCCCCCGCAATGGTGTCGATGGCCTCTTGTGTGACCACGAGTTCCCCGTCGGCGTGCGTCATCGTCCCCCCGTTCGCGCGTGCCGGGCGTCACGTTACACGTCGGTCGCGTTCGCCGTCCCGCTCTTCCTGCGCAGCCCGCGCCGACTCGGTGGTTCCACGGTGCTTCCGACCGGGTGGGGCACCGCAGAACCACCAACTCGACGACGGACGGAAGGCCCAGCAGTGCGATCACCGGCGGCGCAACCAATCGAGCGCCGCCTCGGCCGCGTGGTAGCCGCTCATCCCGTGCACGCCGGCGCCGGGCGGGGTGGCCGACGAGCACAGATACACCCCCGGGATCCCGAGTGCGTAGGGGTTGACGGCCGGCCGTGGGCGGAACACCGTCTGTATCGCCGTTTGCGCCCCGGCCGCGATGTCTCCGCCGACGTAGTTGCTGTTGTGCGCCTCCAGGTCTGCGGGCCCGCGCACCGAAGTGGCCAGGATCCGCTCGCGGAACCCGGGGGCGAACCGTTCGATCTGGGCGATGACCGTCTCGGTGGCGTCGCCCGCGCCGCCGTCGTAGCCGTGTGGCACGTGCGCGTATGCATAGACGGGGTTGATCGCGGCTCCCGACTCCGTGCTGTCCGATCGCGAGGGATCGGCCACGTACTGCTGCCCCAGCAGGACGAACGGGCGCCGCGGCATCCGCCCACACGCAGTGGCGGCCTCCACGTCCGCGATCTCCCGAGCGCTGCCGCCGAGGTGGACGGTGCCGGCGCGGCCGCAGTCGCGGTTGACCCAGGGGATGTCGCCCTCGATCGCGAAATCCACCTTGTGCGCGGCCGGCCCGTATGAATACCGCTGCAGCGCGCGGCGCACCCGGACGGGCAGCGCGTCGCCCGCGATGGTGAGCGCGCCCGCCGGAGCTGTGTCGAGCAAGACTACGTCCGGAGCGGCGCCGGTGAGATCTCGCAGCCCGCCGAGCGATTCCACTCGGATGCCCGTGCGCACCCGGCCGCCGTGCGCCGCGAGCTCCGCTGTGAGAGCCCGGCTGATCGCGGCGGAACCCCCTTCCGCGACCGGCCAGCCGAAGGCGTGCGCGGCGGCGGTGAGCAGAAGCCCGACGGCGCTGCTCAGCGGAGTGTCCAGCCGGCCGAAGGCGTGCGCCGCGACGCCCGCGAACAGTGCGCGGGCGGGCTCGTCGGAGAACCGCCGCGTTTGCCACATGGCGGGTGCGAGCGCCTGGATCCCGAACCGGCCCAGCGTCACCGGGTGCCGGGGCACGTGCACCAGCGGACGGAAGACGTCGGCGACGAGGTCGTCGAATCGTGCGATGAGCGGGGTGAACATGCGCCGCCACCGGTGCGCGTCGGCACCGAGCGAATCGATGTGCCGCAGCCCGCGTGTCGCCAGGGCGGCCCGGCCGTCGTCGAGCGGGTGGGCCAGGTCGACCTCCGGCCACAACCACCGCAACCCGTGCCGTTCGAGGCCGAGCGCGGCGAAGTACGGCGACGCTGCCCCGGTCGGGTGGAAACCCGAGCACTCGTCGTGCAGCACTCCGGGCAGCGTCAACTCGGAGGTGCGCGTCCCGCCGCCAGGATGATCGGCCGCCTCGAGGACTGTCACATCGAGGCCGGCGTGCGCCAGGCGGACGGCGGCGGACAACCCGTTGGGACCGCTGCCGATCACCACCGCCGTCGTCATCCGGGCTCCTTCTCTGCGCCACGCGCCATCCCCGAGGCCGGACCGGGCCGGGATGGTTCACGTTACTGCGCGCGAGCCCAGCGGCGCCCTATCCCGTCACTGCAGATCCCGTCACTTCAGCGCCACCATCTCGTGCAGCGTTGTGCCGGTGCGCACGTGCTCCCGGCCGCCGTCGGTGACGGTGAGCGTGTAGCGGCTGCGGAAACGGAAGTAGCCGGGTCGCCCGAGGACTCTGTTGGCCAAGGCCTTGACGGGCCCGGTGCGCACCAGCGGCACGTCGGCGAGGAAGTCGTGCGCGTGCACGATGTCCTGCACTTCCAGCAGCAGGCCCACGCTGCCGGGCACCGTCATGCGCAGGGTCTCGGGGTAGGTCCGGTTCGCGGTCGCGTCGAAGCTCTCCGGGCCGGGATGCAGCGTCACCTCGCCGGAGCTGAGGATCACCTCGCCGCGGCGCCCCAGCATGAGCGGCGTCGCCCAGTGGGCTCCGTACGCCTTCTGCGTGAGCACGTTCGCATAGACCAGCGTGTAGTCCTCGGTGTAGAGCCGCCCCCAGTACCACCGGTCGATGACGCGCTTCATGTCGCCGACGCCCCAGTTGTGGTCGTGGTATCCGGTGCCGCGGGCGGTGAGGGTCGTATCGCCGATGCGCACGGTGCCGGTGACGCGTGCACGGGGCGCGCCGACGACCCACGCGAAGAACTCGCCGGTGTCGCGGCCCCCGCGGCTGTAGGTGGTGCGCCCGTCGCCGGGCATCCATCCGGGCAGCTCGCCGTCGAAGCGCAGGTCGAAGGCGAGATCGCCTTCCGCCACGCGCAGGTGGTGCACAGGCGGCGCGCCGTCGCGGTACTCGACCTCGGCGGTGTTGGCGCCGATCCGCACCCGGCACCGGTCGTCATCCGCGTCGATGTCGGCGTCGGTGTAGCGGGCGACGACCTCGCGGCGGCGCCCGTCGGGCGAGTAGACGTGCAGTTCCACCCCGGGCCTGCGGGTGACGAGTTCGCGGGCCTGGAGCATGGCGACGACGATGTGCCCGTCGTCGAGCAGCGCGTCGAAGTACCAGTGCTCGAAGGCGGTGCGCGCGTCCGACGGATGGGCGCCGTTGGCGGACGCGGGGATCGGGGCGATGGCGCCGTCGCGGCGGCCGGGCCCGTGCCAGGCCTCGGTGACGGTGCGCGGCCCGGCGCCGAGCCGGGCGCCCAGGGCGGTCAGTGCTGTCATGGCATTCCTTCTGCTGGGACGGGGGAGTAGCGCGTATGCATCAGCGGCGCAGCGCGCTTTGCGCTTCGAACTGGGCTTCGCGCCCGGCCATCTGCGCGTCGAGCCAGTTCGCCCGATGGCGGACCATGACGGCCTCGAGCAGGCGGGCGTAGCCGGGGACGATGCGCCGCGCGACCTCGGAGGCGGCCACCAGGGGGGCGCGTGCGACGGGGATGAGGACCCAGGGGAAGGCGCGCGGCATGTCGTAACGCGCCCGGGTGCGCGGCGCCATGAACAGCGCGGAATAGGCGGCGTAGATGCGCTCGTTGTAGGCGGCGCGGAGGCGTTGCAGCCCGCGGTGCTCGTCGCGTGGGCCGAACGCGCGGGGGAACGATTCGACCAGTTCGGCCCCGTGCGCTCCGGCGTCGTAGGAGCGGGAGGCGATCGTCATCGCCAGCACGCGCAGGCAGTCGCCGATGGTCTCAGGGAACCACCGGGGCTGCACGCCCAGCAGGTGGCCCATGTACTTCTGGAAGTGCAGCAGCGCGCGCATCTCTTTGCCGCTGGTGAGGTAACCCAGGGGCCACAGGGCCAGCGCGGGTGCGACGCTGCCGCCGATGAGCGTGAGCAGCATGTACGTCTGGCTGATGGGCAGGCCCCAGTCGTCGGCCCGCCACTCGGGGTGCTCGGCCACGCGCCGGCGCACCGCCACGTGCATCACCCGCACGAGCATCGCCGTGGCGCGGCCGTCGGATCCGGGGGTGAACAACGTGTCAGGGGTGGACACGTCGATCCAGAACCGCCCGGTCTCCAGGAAGCGCCGCAGGGCGTTGTCGCCGGCGTAGCCGCCGGAGAGGGACAACGGTGTGGCGACGGCGGCCTCGGTGTAGATCTCGAGGGTGATCGCGCCGGCGACGGAGTACAGCATCGTTCCCCAGCGCCGCCAGATCGCCGCGCCCTGCTCGACCAGGTCCCGGTCCACCCACGCGGGGACGTCCTCGAACTCGGCGAACAGCGCCCGCATCGACTCCGGCGCGTCGTCGACGGCGTCGATCCCCTCGGCGAGGGCCTGCTGCAGCATCCTGCGTCCCTCGGCGGGGCCGATGGGTCCGTCGAAGACGTCGGCGACGAAGCGCTCGGCCACCGGGTCGCCCGCGTACAGGTCGTCGCACAGGTCCACGGCCTGGGCGTGCGTGGGGAAGATGTCGAAGCCGGTGAGGTTCCGGATGACGCCGCGGGTTCTGCGCACGCCCGGCCGGGCGGCGTTGTGCCAGTAGCGGAAGCGCCGGGGGCACCGCTCCGGCCCCGCCATGCTGCTGCCGCCCGGCGGGGGTGCGTCGTCCGCGGCGGCGGGCTGTGCGGTCTCGGGCTGTGCAGTCATGGCGTCCTCCTTGCGGTGGGGCCTGCGGAAGAGCAGCGGGCTGCGCACGGCGTCGGGGTCCAGGCATCGGGCGTGACCCGGTGGTTGTGCGGTGTGATGCACTTCGCATCAGTCACCGTACCGTACGGTATGGTGTGGTGCCAGGTTGTGCGGAGATCGGTGATGCCCCACAACGAAGGAGGCGACCGCCGGATACGTGGGACGGGAGACGACGCGGTGTCGGCATGTCCTCAGTCCTTGACGTCCTCGGGTGCGTATCGTGCGTCTCGGGTGCGCGGAAGCCGGAGGTGAGGTCGTGGGCCGGAAGAGTAGGACGGGTGGCCCGGAGGCCGACGCGGCCGCTCCGCAATCAGGCCGCCTCGGTGTCGACGATTGGACGACGGCGGCACTCGCGCTCCTCGTCGAGGACGGCGTGGCCGCCGTGAAGATCTCCACGTTGTGCGCCCGGCTCGGCGTGACCAAGGGCAGCTTCTACTGGCACTTCGCCGACCTGCGATCGCTGATTGCCGCGACCGCCGATCACTGGTGCGGGCGCCAGAACGACGCCGTGCGCGGCCTGGACGACCTGGAGTCGGTACCCGTCGACGAACGGCTCGGAGTGATGTCGCGGATGCTGCTCGCGGAGGGCTCCTGGACGGTCGAGCGGGCGATCCGGGACTGGGCGCGCACCAACGAACAGATCGCCGAGTCCGTGCGCGTGCTCGACCGGCGGATCTTCGACGTCGTCGAGGCGACGATGCGCGAGCTCGGCTTCGACGAGCAGGACGCGCGCCTGCGCGCCGGGGTGATGGTCTACGCGGGCGTCGGATTCATCCATGCGCGCGGCAACCTGCCGGCGCCGGAGGGCGCGGACATCGACAGGCTCATCGCCATGGTCACCGCGCGGCCATAGGGAGGGGACGGCCCTTTCGTCGGCCTGGGCCGGAGCTGCGCGTCACACGGTGGTGATGAAACCTTCACCTGCGGCCGAGCCGGAGACGTGAAACGTGCCGTCGGCGGCGACGTCGACCGCCATCGCACCGTCCTCGCAGGACTGCAGCGCGTCGATGTCGGCGTCGTCCCGCGAGACGGCCAGCACCCTTTCGCCTGCGGGGGTGCGGGCGGCGAGGAAGGCGCGTTCGGGTTCGCCGGACCGGTCGTAGACGACGGTGGACGCCTCCGTGGTGGCGGGTCCGGCGTAGGTGTCGAGAGCCCGGACTGTCGGGACACGGTCGATCTCGGCCTGCACGTCGGCACGGCGGAATCCGCTCGCCGGCGGCTCGGTGCTGTACACCCCGACCGCCTGTTTGGTCAGGTAGCCGCTGTTCGCGGTGACCAGTCCGTAATTGCCGGGGTTGTCGCGGAGACGCCCGGCAATGCTCGCGACCGCGTGCGCCGAGTAGTTGCACCATGGTCCGCCGGCGAAAGACAGCCCGCCGGTGACGGTCAGCGGGCGGGCGGGGTCGTCGAGCGGCAGCCCGAGCTCGCGCGCGGCGATCTGGACCGCCGACGGGAAGCAGGAGTACAGGTCCACATACGCGATGTCGTCGAGGCCGACGCCGCTGAGCTCCAGCGCCCGTTGTCCGCCGATACGTATCGCATGACAGCGATCGAGCGCGGGCCGTTCGGCGACCGCGTACGTGTCATGGCCTTCGACGCTTGCATGAGGAAACACCCACCGGTCGCGTCCGATACCCAGCGCGTCCGCGGTCGCGGCCGAGCACATCAGCAGAGCCGCCGCCTGGTCGACCATGTTGTTCGAGTTCATCCGCTTGGTATACGGCGAGGCGATCATGCGGTTCTCGCGGCTCGGCGTGGTGATCTGCTGCGTGGACAGGGCTTCGCGTGACCAGGCGTGCGGGTTCTCGGCCGCCACGCGGCTCATTCGTGACCACAACCGTCCGAGCGCGTCGCGGTGCACGGAGCGCGTTCGTCCGAGCCGTAGGCGCAGCGCGTCGTCGAACAGCGGATATATGTGCGCGGGCCGGGTGAAGCCGATGCGTTTCTCGGCCTCGGCGCCCATCGGCACGTCCGGGACCAGGTTCTCGGCCGGGGCGATGGCTTCCGGCTGCACCGTCCACTCGGGTGTGCGGTCCTGTGCGCGCAGCTTCATCAAGGTGCGCCAGGATTCGGCGCCGCCGACCAGGACGGCGTCGCGGCGGCCGGCGGCGATGTCGTCGGCGGCACGCGCGAGGAGGACCTGCGGAACACTCCCCGCGGTGCCGCTGTAGCCGGTGTGGCGGGGGACCGCGCCGATGCGGTGCGCGACGAGGAGGCCCGGGTCGCGGTACGGCCACGAGAGGATCCGCGAGAGCCAGACCGTATCGAGGGTTTCGAGGAGCCGCGGCGATCCGGCTTCGGCGGCAGCGGCCCGGGCGGCCTCGGCGATCAGATCCACCGGTTCGATGCCGCCGTCGTGTTCCGACACCTGGCCGCCGCCGACGAGGACGGGTGTACGCGGATCGAGGGTCATGGTCGGCAGCGTATCGCCGGAGGGGGCCCGGCACGCACCGTAGGACCGTCTCGGGGGCGCCGAGTAGGTCGCGCGGGGATCATTGCGCGGGGAGCTGCTCACGCAACACGTGCTTGAGGATCTTGCCGGAGGGATTGCGGGGAATCGGCAGGGTCACCAGCACGCGGGGCAGCTATGTGTTCCCCGATGCGGTCGGCGGCGTACTCGCGCAGCCCCTCAAGGGTCACCTCGCGACCCTCGACCGGGGTGACGACGGCGACGATCGTTTCGCCGTAAGTCTCGTGCGGGCGGCCGATCACGGCCACGTCCTGCACTTCCGGGTGTCCGGCGAGCGCGTTCTCATCCTCGACCGAGTAGACGTTCATTCCGCCGGTGATGATCATGTCCTTGAGGCGATCGACGATCGTGAAGTATCCGTGCTCGTCGCGCACTGCGAGGTCGCCGGTGTGCAGCCAGCCGTCGCGCAGCGCGGCTTCCGTGGCTTCGGGCTTGTTCCAGTACCGTTTCATCATGGACGGGACGCGCAACAGGATCTCGCCGGGCGTGCCGACCTCGGGCTCGTCGCCATTCCCGTCGGCCAGGCGTACCTGGGCGTAGGGCACGGCCCGGCGTCCCGTGGTGTCCGGGCGTTCCCGTACTTCATGGGGCGCGGAGTAGATGCCCGTCGACCCGCCCTCGGTGGGGCCGCACAGCTGCGTGAACTGTACGTTCGGAAATTTCCGGGAGAGTTCGGCGACGGCGGTCGGCGGCATGGGCGCTGCCCCGAAGAAGCCGGTATGCCATGCGGACAGGTCGCGCTCGGTGATGCCCGGAACCCGCATGATCATCTGATACATCGTCGGCACAGCGAGTAGCAGCGTGATGCGGTGGCGTTCGAGCGAATCAACGACGGCTACCGGGTCGAACACGTCCATGATGTGGTTCTCGTTGCCATTGGTCAGTCCGGTCATCGTCATCAGCGCGAGCTCTGCGCAGTGGTACAGCGGCGCGGCGTGCAGCTGCCGCTGCCCGGCGGTCAGTCCCAGCGCGGTCATCGACTGGCCGACCCGCAGCATCCGGTGGTGATCGAACAGGGCGCCCTTCGGCGCGCCGGTGGTGCCGGAGGTGTACATGATGATCGCGTCGTCGTCCTCGGCCACGGCCACACCGGGGTCGTGTGCGGGCATGGTGGCGGCCAGGTGCGCAAGGTCGTCGAATCCGTCCGCGCCGTCGAGCGATACCACACGCGCGTCCACGGGAGCGAGATCGTCATGGGTGCTGAGGGCACGTACGACCTCCGCCGTGTCGCCGCCGAATGCCAGTACGGAGGCGCCGGAGTCGGTGAGCAGGTAGTGCAACTCCAACGGGGCCGAACGCGGGTTGAACGGCGAGGCGATCGCCCCGATCCGGAACGCGCCGTACAGGGCGAGCAGGAAACGGTCGGAGTTCGTCGACAGCACCGCGACGCGGTCGCCCTTGCGCACCCCCAGGGACGCCAGGGCGTGCGCATAGCGGTTCACCTCCTCATCGAACTCCGTGTAAGAGAAGGTGTGGTCCTTGAGGACAACGGCCGTGTCGTCGGGGATGCGGTGGGCATTGACGGCGAGCTGACCGTGCAGAGGTGTCATGGCGACCTCCGTAGGGGGGCGGGGGAGCGGGCGTCGGCCACCGCCCGGGCCGGGTGCGCGGCTCAGACGGCGGGTGGCGGACCGGGGACTCACAGCGAGCGCGCGATGAGCAACTTCATGATCTCGTTGGTTCCGCCGTAGATCTTCTGCACGCGGGCGGCGGCGTACATCTGTGCAATGGGGTACTCCATGATGTAGCCGTACCCGCCGAATATCTGCAGGCACTTGTCGACCACCTCGACCTGCTTGTCGGTGCACCACAACTTGGCCATCGACGCGGTGGCGGCGTCGAGGCGGCCCGCGTTGTATTCGACGATGCAGTGGTCGATCAGCGCTTTGCCGGCGAGCACCTCGGCCTTGCACTCGGCAAGGACGAAGCGGGTGTTCTGGAAATCGATGAGGGGCGTGCCGAAGGCACTGCGCTCCTTGGCATAGGCGATGGTCTCGGCGACGGCCGCCTCCGCCATCGCGACGCCGGTGACGGCGATGATGAGCCGCTCGCGCGGGAGTTGCTCCATGAGTTGCGCGAATCCGCGGCTCTCCTCGCCGCCGAGCAGGTTGTCGACGGGCACGCGCATGTCGGTGAACGCGAGTTCGCGGGTGTCCTGGCCGTGCTGCCCGATCTTGTCGAGTATCCGGCCGCGTTCGAAACCGTCGAGCCCGTCCGTTTCGGCGACGAGCAGCGAGATGCCTTTCGACCCCTGGGAGGGGTCGGTTTTCGCGACGATGACCAGTAGATTGCAGTGGGTGGCGTTGGAGATGAACGTTTTCGATCCGTTGACGACGTAGTGGTCGCCGTCGCGGATGGCCGTGGTGCGGACCGACTGCAGGTCGGAACCGGTGCCGGGTTCGGTCATGGCGATGCCGAGGACCATCTCCCCGGAGGCGAGGTGGGGAATCCACCGCTGCTTCTGGTCTTCGGTGGCGTAGGCGGCGATGTAGTGGGCGACGATCGTCGAGTGCACGTTGAACCCGAAGGCCGTGTCGTGCGCGAGGGTGCGTTCCTGTTCGACGACGGCTTCGTGGCCGAAGTCGCCGCCGGCGCCGCCATAGCGTTCGGGCAGTCCCGGGCACAGGAGCCCGGCGGAGCCGGCCTTGGTCCACAAGTCCCGGTCCACCATGTGCTGGTCGGCCCAGCGCTTCTGGTGCGGGGTGGCCTCGCGGCGGAAGAATTCTGCGGCGTGCGCACGTAACGCCTTGTGCTCCTCCGTCTCCCACGGAGCGTGGTACTCGGGGAACAGCGGGCCCGGGCGGCGGGGTGCGGTCATCGGTGTCTACCTCCCAGTGAATTCAGGCTTGCGTTTTGCCAGGAACGCCGATTGGCCTTCGTGGCTGTCGGCGGATGCGACTGCGGTGTCGAAGTTGCGTTTCTCGAGTTCGAGGCCCTGCGAGAGCGTCGTCTCGAAGGCGCGTAGCGCTGCGTCCTTGGCGAGCGCGACCGCCAGCGGAGAGTTGCCGGCGATGCGTGCGGCCATCGCGTGTGCGGCGTCGAGGGCGTCGCCGTCGTCGACCAACTCGGAGATGATGCCGTCGTCGCGGGCCTCCTGCGCGGTCACCACGTCCCCCGTGAGTAGCATCGCCATGGCCCGTGCCTTGCCGCAGGCGCGGATGAGCCGTTGCGTCCCGCCGCCGCCGGGGATCACGCCGAGTTTCACCTCGGGCACGCCCAGCCGTGCCGACCGGCCGGCGACGGCGATGTCGCAGGCCAGGACGAGTTCCAGGCCCCCGCCGAGGGCCAGCCCTTCCACCGCGGCGATCACCGGCTTGGTGAACGTGCCGAGGGCCGCCCAGATGTCGCCGCCGAGGGCAGGCCGCGGGCCGAGCAGGCTCTGCGCGCGGATCGCGTCGAATGCCGTGATGTCGGCTCCGGCGCAGAACACGCCGCCTGCTCCGGTGAGAATGATCGCGCGCACGGAATCGTCGTGGCGCAGCGCGTCGAGGCGCGCGCCGAGGGCGGTCAGCACGTCTTCATTGAGGCTGTTTTTGGCCTGGGGCCGGGTGATCGTCATGGTGACGATGGCGTCGTCGCGCGTGGTGATGAGCGCAGGGGTGTCCGTCATCCGGGTTCCGTCCATAGTGAGGGGTGAGGGAGGGCTGGGCGGGTCGAGAGCCGCCGGCGGAGCTCAGGAGTACAGGTCCTGGTATCCGCTGCGGAGCGACTTCTTGTCGAGTTTGCCGACGCTGGTGTGGGGCAACGTGTCCACGCAGATCACGGTTTCCGGCATCTGCCAGGACGCGAAGCAGCCTTCGAGCGCGCGGTGCACCTCCGCCAGCGGAAGATCCGCGCCGTCGTCGGTGACGACCACCGCCACCGGGCGTTCTTGCCACTTGGGGTGCGGCACGCCCACCACCGCGGCCTCGACGATCTTCGGGTGCGCCATGAGGGCGTTCTCCATGTCGATCGACGAGATCCACTCGCCGCCGGACTTGATTACGTCCTTGATGCGGTCGGTGAGCTTGAGGTAGCCGTGCCGGTCTATGCGGCCGACGTCCCCGGACTTCCACCAGCCGTCGTCGAACCGTTCGTCGTTGTCGTCGAGGGCGTAGTAGCTCTCGATGATCCAGGGCCCGCGCACCTGCACCTCGCCCTGCGCGGTCCCGTCCCACGGCACTTCCTCGCCGTTCGGGTCGACGATTCGGATGTCGACGCCGCTGAGCGGGAGGCCCTGGCAGCGGCGCAGGTCCCATTGTTCGTCGTCGCCGAGCCGTCCGCGCAGGGTGGGCTTGAACCGGTTGACGGTGACCAGCGGGGTGGTCTCGGTGGCGCCGTAGGCGTGGATGACATCTGCGCCGGTGAGGTCGTGGAATCCGCGCATCAGCGACAGGGCGGGCTCGGTGGCCCCGGAGACGAGCCGCGCGCGGGACAGATCCGGCTTGTCCGCCAGCGTCGCGATGTAGTCCAGCATCGGCTGGAAGATCGCCGGCGCTCCATTGGCGACAGTGACCTCCTCGGCGAGCATCGCGTCGACGAGCACGCTCGTATCCTCGGCGACGTACCGGCCGGGCAGGACGACTTTCGCGGCGGCGAGGACTGCGGACTGAGGCAGACCCCAGGATTGTCCGTGGAACATCGGCGTGATGAGCATGACCGTGTCCGCCGCGTTCAGGCCGAGGGACTGTGCCTGGGCGTAGGAGTGCAGGTAGATGCCCCGGTGCGAGTAGTAGATGCCCTTGGGCCGGCCGGTGGTGCCGGACGTGTAGCAGGCGCTGTAGGCAGAGGTCTCGTCGATGACGGGCCAGGCGTGCCGGTCCGGCGCGGCCGCCATGAGATCCTCGAAGTGCACCGCGTTCGGCAGCGTCGTTGCGATCTGCTCCATCGGGTTGTCCGAGAGGATCACCCAGGTGTGCACGCCGGGGGCATGGGGGGCGAGCGCTTCGGCGGCGGGCAGCAAGGATTCGTCGACCAGAACCACCGACGCGCCGCTGTGGTCGGTGACGTACCCGAGGTCCGCGGGCGCCAGGCGCAGGTTCATCTGGAGCATCACGGCCGCGAGCCCCGGGATCGCCCAGTACAACTCGAAGTGCCGCTTGCTGTTCCAATCGAGGATTCCGACGACGTCGCCCGGGCCGACGCCGAGGCCCTCGAGTACGTTCGCGGCGGACATGATGCGCCGGTAGGCGTCGGCGTAGGTGTACCGGTCCCAGCCGCCGTCCGCGGTGCGGTACACGATCTGCTGTTCCGGAAAGGTGCGGGCGGCGTGGCGGATCAGCGTCGTGGTGTTGAGCTGGAAATGGTCGCCGTGGGTGGCGGGCCGCCCGCGTACGGGGGTGTGGTGGGGCATGGGGGGTTCCTCAGATTCGCTCGATGATGGTGGTGTTGGCGGTGCCCGCGGCCTCGCAGATGGTCTGCAGTCCCAGGCGCGCGCCACCCTGGTCGAGTTCGCAGAGCAGGTCGGCGAGCATGCGCGCACCCGTCGAGCCGAGTGGGTGCCCGATGGAGACCGAGCCGCCGTTGACGTTGAGCTTCTCGTCGGGGATGGAGAGTTGCTGCTGGAACATCAGCGGCACCCCGGCGAACGCCTCGTTGACCTCGAATCGGTCGATCTCGTCGACGGACAAGCTCGCGGCCGTGAGGGCTTTGCGGGTGGCGTCGAGGATCGCGGTGAACTGGATGACCGGGTCGGCGGCGGCCACCGTCATCGCACGGAACCGGGCCCGGGGCCGGAGCCCGTGGCGTTCGGCCCAGGCGCGGTCGGCGATGAGCAGTGCCCCGGCACCGTCGCTGAGCTGCGATGAATTGCCGGCCGTGGTCGTGCCATCGGGCCCGAACGCAGGCTTGAGTGAGGCCATCTTGTCGGCGTCGAGCGAGGTGCGCACGCCCTGGTCCGCTGTGACGGGGGCGCTGGCCGGATCGCTCGGATCCTCGGTCAGCGGCACCAGCGCGTCCCGCAGGCGCCCGTCTGCGGCGGCCGCGGCGGCGCGTTCGTGGCTGCGCGCGCTGAAAGCGTCGAGCGCCGGGCGGGTGAGGCCGAAACGAGTGTTGAGCAGGTCCGACGACGGGCCTTGCGGGGTGAGGGCGTCGCCGTAGCGGGCGAATTCACGGGGGCTGTACTGCGGCCCCAGGGGTGCGCCGGGCCGAAGCGACGGGGGAAGGGGCACTTGGGACATCGATTCGACGCCGCCGGCGATCACCAGATCGTAGGCGCCGGCGGCGACGCCCTGGGCCGCGAAGCTCACCGCCTGCTGTCCGGAGCCGCACTGGCGGTCGATGGTCACCGCGGGGACGGACTCGGGGAAACCGGCGGCGAGCACCGCGTGCCTGCCGAGGTTGCCGGTCTGCTGGTCCTGCTGCAGCACCGCCCCGACGATGACGTCGTCGACGTCGGCCGGGTCGATTCCGGACCTGTCGACGAGGGCGCGCAGAGTCTGCGCGAACAGGTCGGCGGGATGCCAGCGGTGCAGGGCGCCGCCCCGCTTGCCGACGGGGGTCCGCACGGCATCGATGATCACGGGCTCACGGTGTGTCATGAGGTCACTCCTGATGGGGGTTTGGTGTTGTGCGCCGTGCCGGGTCCGTCGGCGGGGGACGGGACACGGACGGCAGCGAGGGGGACGTCGTGGGCACCGGCCCACCGCTCCCACTCGGCGGTGGTGCGGGAGGCGAAGGCGGCGGCGAGTCCGGAGTGCGTACCGGGCACCGTGAGTGCGGCACACGTGCGTTCCCAGAAGTGCGGTTCCAGCGCACCGAGGGCGAGGTGCCCGTCTGCGGTGGCGTAGATGCCGTAGCCGGGCAACGCGCCTCCCAGCGGGGCGCCGCCGCCGGTCAGCCCGTGACGGACGGCCGCGCCGGCGTCGGCGGCGGCGTCCTCGAGCGCGACCCGGTGTCGGCCTCCGGCGCCGGTGGCGTCGCGGTGGCGCAAGGCCAGCAGTGCCGCAGCCACGGAGCGCTCGGCCCCGAGCAGGTCCGCCACCGGCACTGTAGGCATGGCCGGCGGTGCGAGGGTGCCGTGTGCGGCCTGGTAGGTGAGGTCGTGGCCGGGCCGCTCGGCGCCGTCGCCGTCCGCGCCGACGATCTCGATGTGGCACAGGCGCGGGAAGCGCTCGTGGATGTTGCCGAGTCCGAGGCGTTGCAACGCCGACGGCCGCATCGCGGTGATGAGCAGATCCGCGTCGGCGAGGAGTGCGTGCATCCGTTCGGGGTGCGCCTTGACGTCGATCGTCAGAACGTCCTGCCCCTCGGAGAGCTCCCGATACCAGGTGGGGCTGACGGAGGCCAGCGGGTCTCCTGCCGGCGGCTCGATCTTGGTGACGCGGGCGCCGAGTGCGCGCAGCCGTGCGGAGGCGAGAGGACCGGGAAGATTCACCGCCAGGCTGACCACCGAGATTCCGTTGAGATCGTGAAACATGCACCACTCCTTTGCCAATACAACTGTATCGTAAACATGTCAGTTGTAAAGAGGAGCCGGCAAGGCGCTACTCTGCACGGCATGGAGGCGGATGACGATGGCTGAGCCGATCGGTGGTGACGGCGACCTGACGGCGAAGGCACGCGTGCGCAATGCGGCGCTGGAACTGTTCGGCGAGCAGGGCGAGCAGCGCGTGTCGCTGCGCAAGGTCGCCTCGCACGCCGGCGTCACCCTGGGCCTGGTCCAGCACCACTACAAGACCAAGGACGGGTTGCGCGAAGCTGTCGAACAGCTCGTGGTGGACTACTTCGCGCGGGCGATCGCCTCGGTTCCCGATGACTGCGCGGATGCGCCCCGGGACGGTGCCCGCGGAGCGCATGTCCGCCGGGGCGGGCCGGTCGCCTCAGCGGGCACCGGGGCGCGCGTCGCGGCGGCCCGCGACGACGCCGTGCGCGCGATGCTGCGCGACAATCCCTTGATCGTGGACTACGTGCGGCGCGACGCGCTCGACCCGGCCTCGGGCGGGGGACTGCTGCGCAGGCTCACCGAACTCACTGCGCGGGAAGTCGCGCACGCCCGCAGCGCAGGTCTGGCATCGACCCAGCGACCGGAATCCGCGCAGGTGGTCGCGGTGATGGTCCGTCAGCTCGGGGAGCTTCTGCTGGCCCCCATGGTCCAGGTGATGTGGGAGCAGCTCGGCGAGCGCGACGAAACGCGCAAACCTACCGTGCGTGTCGCGGTCGAGGACAGGTCGGGCGACTGGACGTAGGCCGGACGGCTCAGCGAGGAGGGCGCGAGCAGCCGCGGGTGGGGTGGCGCGTACTCGGTGACATTGGCGCGGCTGTAGTGATACGCACCGCCGTCACCGCGAGTCAGCACCGCCGCCCGCGTCGATGCCGAGCATGCGCAGGCACAGCGGTTCCAGCGTCCCGCCCGGATCGCGGGCGGATCCGAACCGTCGCATGCGCGCGGCGGAGTTGATGACGTCGATTGTGGTGCTCACGCGGATGCGGCAGGCCGCTTCGCCGGCATCGGGGTGCAGCGCGCACAGCAGGTGCGTCCACTCGCGCAGGTAACCGCGTTGCGCGTTCTCGCCGAACTCGCGCTCCTCGGGCGACAGGTGCTCGATCTCCGTCGCGAGCAGGCCCACGAGGTGGGGATTGCCGCGGGCGAATTCCAGATACGACGACAGCAGCGAGCGAAGAGCGTCGCCGGCGGTCGCGGAGGTCGAATACGCGGCGGACACTCCGGTGAACAGCGTGCCGGTGCCCCGGTGGAATGCGGTGGTCAGCAGCGCCAGCTTGCTCGGGAAGTGGTTGTACACGCTGGGCCCGCTGATGCCTGCGGCGGCGCCGATCTCATCGAGGCCGACCGCCGCGTATCCGTCGCGCGCGAACAGCCGTACCGCGTGGATCAGCAGTTCCTCACGCCGGGACGCGGGGGTGGGCAGCGGCGGCTCCGTCAGAGGCACGAGGGCGCCGACGGCTCTGTCGGATCCGTCGGTGCCCTCGGCTCCAGCACGTGACGGGTACGGGGCCTCCAGGACCACGGTGAGGACCTCGGCGAGCACCCGGGCGTATTCGGCGTCGTCGACGGCGAAGTTGTGGAGTCCGGGGCTCGCCAGCGCGGAGAGCAGCATCGCCGCGGCGAGACCGGCCGTCTCCGCGTCGAGCTCGTCGCGGGCGTCCTGCACCCGTCGTGTGAACACGGCGGTGAGTTCCCGCAGCCGCGCGCGGAACAGCTCGCGCTCGGCGGCCGGCAGGTGCCGGACCTCGCGCTGCCACAGCGCCCCGATCAGCCGGTGCTCCAGCGCGTGCGCGGCCAACCGCTGCAGCGCATCCGGGTGCTCACCCAGGCGGAACTCGTCGTCCATGCGGTGCATCGGCTCGAGTCCGGCGTCGATCACCTCCGCGAGCAGCTGCTGCTTGCCCGGGAAATGCCGATACAGCGCGGACGGGCCGATGGCCACCGATTCGGCGATGTCCGTCATGGAGGTGTTCGCGTAGCCGCGCCGTGCGAACAGCTCCGATGCGGCGGCGAGGATCATCGCCCTGCGGTTGCGGGGCCGGGTGTTGGGCGGCGGAGCGTCGGCCGCGGTGCGGTCCATGGCCCGTCCTTTCGCGTGGCGATCCTGGTGCACTCCGGCCCCGCCCGCAGAGGTCTTCCTGGTCAGAGGTAGAAGCCGCCGCCGCAGATCACCGTCTGCGCGCTGACGTAGTCCGACTCCGGGATGCACATCAGATATACCGCACCGGCCGCCTCGGACGGAGTGCCCGCCCGGCCCAGGGGGATCATCTGCTCCATCGTGTGGAGCAGATCAGGGTTGACGCCGACCTTGATCTCTCGACCGGCGACGTCGATGGTGCTGTCCCCGTCGGCCGGGGTCTCGGTGAGCCGCGTTTTGATGAGCCCGAAGGCGACGGTGTTGACCGTGACGTTGTACCGGCCCCATTCCTTGGCGAGGGTCTTCGTCATCCCGACGATCCCGGCTTTGGCCGCCGCGTAGTTGATCTGCCCGGCATTGCCGCCGAGTCCGGCGATGGAGGAGATGTTGACGACCTTGCGGCACGGCACGGGGGAGCCGTCGGCCTTGGCCGCCTTGGCGGCCTGGGAGATCACCGGCTGCGCGGCCCGCAGGATGCGGAACGGGGCCTTGAGGTGCACGTCGAGGATCGCGTCCCACTGCTCGTCGGACATCTTCTGCACCACGGAGTCCCAGGTGTACCCGGCGTTGTTGACGATGATGTCGAGCCCGCCGTAGGTGTCGGTGGCGGTGGCGACGAACCGCTCGGCGAACTCGGGGTCGGTGACGCTGCCCGTGCAGGCGACGGCGCGGCCGCCGGCGGCCTTGATGTCGGCGACGGTCTGCTCGGCGGGCTGCGCGTCGAGGTCGTTGACGACCACCGACGCGCCGTCCGACGCCAGCTTGAGGGCGATCTCACGTCCGATACCCCTGCCGGAGCCGGTGACGATCGCGGTCTTGCCGTCCAGTTTGCCCATCGTTCGGTGCCTTTCTAGTGGTGGGTGTCGATGGTCGCGTCGCCTGCGAGCGTCACGGTGCCGTCGGCCAGGGTGGCCGCGAGTTCCACGGTGAGCAGGCCGTCGTCGTTGCCGGTGACGACCCCGGTGCACGTCGGTTGCGCATGCACCGGGGTGATCGCGGAGAACCGCACGCGCAGAGAACGGATCCGCTCCTGGGGTGCCCAATCGGTCAGCATTCGGCCCAGGTAGGCCATCGAGAGCATGCCGTGGGCGAACACGTCGTCCAGGCCGGCCGACCGCGCGTTGTCGAGGTCGATATGGATCGGGTTGTGATCACCCGAGGCGCCGGCGAACAGCGCCAGCGTGGTCCGGGAGATCGGCGGGACCGGCAGCGGCGGAAGCGCGGTGCCGGGGGCGGTATCGCGGGAGATGCCGGCGGGGACGCTCATCGCTGCTCCTCTCGGGGATGTGCGGGGGCGGGTTCGCGCACCACGATCAGCGATTCCAGGTCGGCGACGGCGGTCCCGTCGACGCGTGTGACGCGCGTGTGCTTGGCGATGAACTGCAGCGTGCCGGACTTCTTGCTGTACACCTCGGCGATGTGGGGCCGGGCCGTCACTTCTTCGCCGGCATAGGCCTGCGCGTGGTAGGTGAAGGACTGTTCGCCGTGCAGGACGTGGCGCAAGTCCACGCCCAGATCCGTCAGCCACCCGAACGGCTCCGGCTGGTCGAGCTCGATGCCGAACAGGAACGTGGGCGGAACCGGCACGCCCGGATGCCCCGCGGCGCGGGCCGCGGCCGGATCCGAGTAGACGGGGTCGTCCTGGCCGGTCGCCGTGGCGAACAGCGCGAGACGACCGGCCTCTATTACGGCGGTCACCGGCGCGAGCTCGCGGCCGACGACGGACGGGTCGATCGCCATGTCAGGCCACCTTCTCGTAGAGCGTCACCACGGCGGCGCCACCGAGGCCGATGTTGTGCTGCAGCGCCACGGAGGCCCCGTCCACCTGCCGGGCGCCGGCATCTCCGCGCAGCTGCCACGTCAGCTCCGCGCACTGGGCCAGCCCGGTGGCCCCCAGTGGGTGCCCCTTCGAGAGCAGCCCGCCCGACGGATTGGTCACGACGGCACCTCCGTAGGTGTTCTGCCCGTCGCGGATGAACTTCTCCGCGGTGCCCTCCGGCGTGAGCCCCAGGGCCTCGTAGCTGAGGAGCTCGTTGGTGGTGAAGCAGTCGTGCAGCTCCACCACGCCGATGTCCTCCGGGCCCACCCCCGCGGCCTCGTACACCTGGCGCGCGGCCGCGGCCGTCATGTCGTAGCCGACGAGGCGGAGCAGATCGCCGTCGAACGATGCGGGCTTGTCGGTGGTCATGGCCTGCGCCGCGATCGCGACGTCGGTGCGCAGGCCGTGCTCCCGCGCATACTCCTCGCTCACGATGACCGCGGCGGCCGCCCCGCACGTGGGCGGGCAGCATTGCAGCCGCGAGAGCGGGCCGTAGATGTGCGGGGAGCCGAGAACCTCGTCCACGGTGACCGGATCCCGGAAGACCGCGTAGGGGTTGTTGGCGGCATGCCGGCGCGCCTTGACCGCGATCTCGGCGAAAACGGCGGGATCCATGCCGTAACGGTCGGCGTAGGCCTGGCCGGCGCCGCCGAAGTAGCGGGGGGCCATAGGGACACCGTCCTCCGGCCCCAAGGTCTCGTCGAGGACGCGGTCGAAGCGGGCGAAGGGGCTGGGGCGGTCGTCCCAGTGCGAGCCGAGCGCGCCGCGCTGCATCTGCTCGAAGCCCACCGCCAGCACGCAATCGGCGGCGCCGGACGCCACCGCCTGACGTGCCAGGAACAGTGCAGTGGACCCTGTCGAGCAGTTGTTGTTCACGTTGATCACCGGGATACCGGTCATGCCGACGCCGTAGACGGCGTTCTGGCCGCAGGTCGAGTCGCCGTAGACGTACCCCGCGTAAGCCTGCTGAATATGCGGCATCCCCACACCCGCATCCGTGAGAGCGGCGGTGATCGCGCCTTGCGCCATGACGTCGTACGACTCGCTGCGGCGGGGCGTGGCGAACGGGACCATCCCCACGCCGGCCACCTGGACCCTGTCGACCATCGTTTCGCTCCTGACCGTCGTGATGTCTGCCTGATCGCAATAGAGAACTAATAACGGTTCACATAAAGCACTTTGAACCCTTGACAGTGGGTTGTCAACTGATGATAGTGATACATGACACAATCATAACGATTCACTTGAGGTGTTCTGGGGCGTTCCTCCGGGTAGCTGTTCCGGTGCTTCCTCCGGCGCACCCTGAGGATCGATCAGCATCGGCGGCGACGCCGGGACGGAGTGGGCACGATGTACATGACGCAGGGTCTGCACCGGTCGGTGCAGCAGAATCCGGATGCGCCGTCGACGGTGTTCGGTGATCGCACCCGCACCTTCGCCGAGACGGCGGACCGGGTTGCGCGGCTGGCGGGCGCACTGCAGCGGTACGAGGTCGCGCGCGGCGACCGCGTCGCCATCCTCGCGCTCAACTCAGACCGCTATTCCGAGCTGTTCCTGGCCATCCCGTGGTCGGACGCGGTGTTCGTGCCTGTCAACGTCCGGTGGTCCAGCGCCGAAATCATTTACTCGCTCAACGAATGCGGTGCGCGCGTGCTGTTCGTCGACGAGAACTTCGCGTCGTTCGTCCCCGGCTTGCGGGCCGAGTGCCCGCAGCTCACCACGGTGATCCATTGCGGTGAGGGGCAGGCGCCGGAGGACATGCTCGACTACGAAGACCTCATCGCCTCCGCGGCGCCCGTCCCCGACGCGCGCCGCGGAGGCGACGCGCCGGCCGGCATCTACTACACCGGCGGCACCACCGGCACACCCAAGGGCGTCATGCTGAGCCACGACAACCTCGCCGCTTCCGCCATGGGGTCGGCGGCGACGGGGGACTTCGTCGACCCCGGCGGGCGATTCCTGCATGCCGCCCCGATGTTCCACCTGGCCGACGGGGCCGCGTGGTGTGCGCAGACGGTCGTCGGCGGCACCCACGTGATGGTTTCCTCGTTCAGCCCAGCGGCCGTGCTCGAAGCGATCAGCGCCGAAGGCGTCACGAGCACCCTGCTTGTGCCGACGATGATCGGCATGCTCGTGGGCCACCCCGGCGCGCACGAGTACGACACCTCGAGTGTGCGGCACATCGTCTACGGGGCGTCGCCGATGTCGGAATCCGTGCTGGACAAGGCGATGGCGCTGTTCCCCAACGCGGGCTTCACCCAGGCGTACGGGATGACGGAACTCTCGCCCGTGGCGACGCTGCTGCTGTCCGAAGACCACCACCATCCCGTGCGCCGCACGTCGGCCGGGCGTGCCGCGCCGCACGCGGAGGTGCGGATCGTCGACGCGTTCGACGAGGAGGTGCCGCGTGGCACGGTGGGCGAGGTGGTCAGCCGGGGCGACCACGTCATGCTCGGCTACTGGAACCGGCCGGAGGCCACGGAGGATGCCGTGCGCGACGGCTGGATGCACACCGGCGACGGCGGCTACATGGACGACGACGGCTACGTCTACATCGTCGACCGGATCAAGGACATGATCGTCACCGGCGGAGAGAACGTGTACTCGGTCGAGGTCGAGAAGGCGCTCGCCCAGCATCCTGCGGTGCAGTCGTGCGCGGTGATCGGGCTGCCGGACGAGACCTACGGGGAGCGCGTGCACGCCGTCGTCGTGCCGACGGCGCCCGGCGCGGTGAGCGAGGCGGAGCTCCGCGAGTTCTGCAGGGAGCGGATCGCCGGCTACAAGACCCCGCGCACCGTGGAGTTCCGCGATGCGCTGCCCATGTCCGGCGCGGGCAAGATCCTCAAGCGCGAACTGCGCCGCAGCACCGCGCCCGCGTGATCTCCGGGTGGCAGGCGCCGCACAGATCACGCACGTGAGACCCGACGGGAAGGACGATGAGCATGGACACGACGGCCAGGGCCACCGGTGACATGGTGGTGGGCAGCATGCTCGCGACCGCGGCACGCACGTACCGCGATCGCGAAATGATCTACTGCGCGACGACCGGGCGGCGGTTCACCTTCGGCGAGGTGGACACGCGGGTCAACCGGCTCGCACACGGCCTGATGGGCCTCGGACTGGCGAAGGGCGACACGGTCGCGTACCTGTTCAACAACCGCGCGGAGATCGTCGAGGTCTTCTTCGCGCTGGCGAAGGCCGGCCTGGTGGGGGTGCCGCTGAACTACCGGCTCGCTGCTCCGGAGGTGGTCGATCTTGTGCGGTCGTGTGAAGCGAAGGCACTGATCTGCGCCGAGGGGTATGTGGACGTGGCGGCCGAGGTGCATGCGGCAGACACTCCGCTGCGGCACGTCGTCGCCGCAGCGGAGGGGGCCGTCCCGGACTTCGCCGCGCGGTACGAGGACATCGTCGCCGCGGGCAGTGATGCTGCGCCGGATGTGGATGTGCGCGAAACCGACACCCAGTATTTCAACCTCACCTCCGGCACCACGGGGTTGCCGAAGGCGTACCGGCTCAACCACTACAACAACGCGTTCGCAGCGCTGACGATGCCCCTGGAGTTCGACGTCACGCGCGCCGACACGATCCTCACCGCCTTTCCCATGTACGGGAGGGTCGGCGCGGCATGGCTCATGATCGGCACGTGCATGGGCGTCCGCAACGTCATCACCGACTACGAACCGCAGCGTATCGCGGAGCACATCGAGGCGGAACGGTGCACGATCACGAACTTCGTGCCCACGATGGCGGCGATGCTGTTGCAACTGCCGAACATCACGGACTTCGACTTCGGGTCGCTGCGCGCGATCGTGTTCGCCGGTTCGCCGCTGCCCGCACCGGTGCGTGAACGCACACTCGCGACGCTGTGCCCGAACCTCTACGAGTTCTACGGAATGCAGGAGACCGGCCTGGTAGCGGCGATCGGTGCGGCGGACAAGAGTGAACGCCCCGACTCGGTGGGGCAGGCGAGCATCTTCAGCGACATCCGCGTCGTCGACGACGAAGGGGGGCGGGTTCCGGCCGGCGAGTCGGGCGAGATCATCGTGCGTAGCCCCGCCTCCACCACCGGCTATTTCCGCAACGAAGAGAAGACGTCGGAGACCTTCCGCGACGGCTGGATCCACACCGGCGACATCGGCCGGTTCGACTCCGACGGCTTCCTGTACGTGACGGGGCGGAAGAAGGACGTCATCGTGACGGGCGGGCAGAACGTGTTCTCCGTCGAGGTGGAGGCCGTCCTGCTGCAGCACCCGGATGTGGCCGACTGCGCCGTGATCGGCACGGCGGACCCGGTGTGGGGCGAGGCCGTCACCGCCGTGGTGGTTCCCCGCGGGGGCACCGCGGTCGACGAGGCCGCGCTGATCGACCACTGCAAGCGGACGTTGGCCGGCTTCAAGGCGCCCAAGCGGATCATCCGGCGGGGCGAGGCCATCCCGCGCACGCCGACGGGCAAGATCACCAAGTACGTGCTCGAGGAGCAGTACCGGGTGGTGGTCTGACGCATGGGCGGGAACATCGGGGTGGACCGCGACGGTCCGCAGCTGCGGATCACCATCGCCCGCCCGGAGCGCCTCAATGCCCTGGATCTGCCGACGTTGCGTGAGCTGACCACCGCAGTGCGGCTCGCGCACGGCGATCCCGGCGTGCGCGTCGTGATCCTCGCGGGGGAGGGCAGGGCGTTCTGCACCGGTGCCGACCTCACGGCGGTGGACGAGCCGCCCGCGGTGCTGCTCGACGCGGCGAACGAGCTGATCCGGGCGGTGGTGCAGACGCCCGTGCCGGTCATCGCAGCCGTCAACGGCCCGGCGGTGGGATTCGGCGTAGGGCTTGCGTGCGCAGCGGATCTGGTATTCGCCGCGGAGAGCGCGTACTTCTACATGTCGTTCACGGCGATCGGCGCCATGCCGGACGGCGGCACCACAGCGCTTCTCGCCGCGTCGGCAGGCCGCGCGATCGCGCTCGACATGGCCCTGCTCGCCGAGCGGCTGCCCGCAGCCGACGCCGCCGCAGCGCATCTGTTGACGCGGGCGGTGCCGGACGCGGAGCTGCACGCGCGTGTCGACGAGGTGGCGGAACGACTGTCACACGGTCCGCGACGAGCACTGGAGCTGACGAAGAAGGCGGTGAACGCCGCGGCCCTTGCGGAGCTGGATGGTGCCCTCGAGCGCGAACGCACCGGGCAGATCGAACTCCTGCCGGCAAAGGACTTCGCCGAAGGCGTTGCGGCGTTCCGGGACGGGCGTGTGCCGCGGTTCGGAGCAGACTAGCGGGCCGGCTCCGTCACTCGGCGCCGATCAAGCGCAGGTAGACGGCGGTGAGTTCGTCCACTCGTCGCGCGAATCGGCCCGTCGGGTCGGCGGCGTCGATCGTGTCCACGGCGAGCTCGGCGCCGAAGCGGCGGAACAGGGCGAACATCGACTCCGCGAGCATTTCGGGCTCGGCGACGGGATCGGCCTGGTCCTGCGCGGCGAGGTCGCGGACGTACCGGGCCATCCGCCGGGCCGGGCGCCTCTGCATCTCGTGCCAGATCGCGTCTATCTCGGAATCGGCTCCGGCCTCGTGCTCGATGACGGTGAGCAGCGCCGAGTACTGCGCATGGGCGGTCAGGAATGCCGCAATCGATGCCCGACCCATCGCCCGTGGATCGAGATTGCCGGGGAGCTCGTGAGCGTGCAGGAAATCGTCCCTCACCTGGCCCGCCACAACGACGAAGGTCTCGTGCTTGCTACGGAAGTAGGCGTAGAAGGCCGTACGTGACACGAGTAGCGCTGGGCCATCCCCCTCCTCGCCGGGCCGTTGCGTTTATGGTGTTTAGGGCTATGATGGATGCTGTGCATAATGGGTGGCTGACTACGAGCGAGGCGGCGGGCATGCTCGGCGTCTCACGTCAGCATGTCGTCGATCTGTGTGACCGCGGCGAGCTGAACTGCACGAAGACGGGGACGCACCGTCGGATCCGACGGTGCGATATTGACCACCTTCTGGCGCCTGGTCTCACTCGTGAGCAGGCGAAGAGCCTGTGGCTGCATCGTGCGCTGCTGGCCCATCTGGTGACCGAGCCGGACCGCATGCTCGAGACAGCGCGAGAGAACATCCGCGTGGGGAAGCCGCGGCAGCGTCCTGACGGCATGGCTGCGCGCTACCTGCAGCAGTGGGAACATCTCATCGACGGTGGGGTCGAGGAAGTCGCAGCCGTGCTCACGGGCACCGATGAGCGCTCCAGGGAGTTACGGCAGAACAGCCCGTTCGCGGGCGTGCTTGCCGATCCCGTTCGCCGGCAGGTGCTGCGCTCGTTCCGTGAGTACTGGGACCACAGACACGTGGCCGCGTGACACGTGACGAGCTCGGCCATCTTCTTCGGGCCGCGTGCACGATCACAGGCGATCGGGATGTCCTTGTCGTCGGTTCCCCGTCCATCCTGGGGACCTTTGACGAGGCCGACCTCCCGCCCACGGCGACTGCTTCTATTGAGGCCGACATCGCGTTCCTCGACGACGCCGATCGGAGCAAAGCCGATGACGTCGAAGGGGCCATCGGCGAGCTGTCCGCGTTCCATCAGACCAACGGGGTGTACGCGGAAGGTGTGCACATCGACACGGCGATCTACCTGCCACCTGGCTGGCGCGACCGTCTGATCAGTTGGCCGCTGAGGGCTGCTGAGCCTGCTGACCCGCGCTTTTTGGAACCCTACGATCTCGCGGTCGCCAAACTCGGTGCGAGGCGCGAGAAGGACCTCGTCTTCGTCGACGCGCTCATTCAGGCGAACCTGTTGATTCTCACGGTGCTTCGGGAGCGGTGCGCGCTGTTGCCGGAGAAGCACGCGCTCGTGCAAAGGAGGGTCAGCGGCTTCTTGGCGAACTATTCGAAGTGACGAACGACACGATGAGACGCGCCGCGCGGACGGGGAACCTCAGTGGTCGACGGTGACGCGCGGGACCTGGCGATGAACGTGAATTGAAGGCAGTGTGCTGATGTTCGAGCCTAAGGATTGAGGAAAGGAACGGGTCGGCAGCGGTAGAGTCCGTGAGCTGCGCAAACTGTCGCCGACCTGGCAGTGTTCTGCGGCTGGGCGACGCGCTTGACCGGCTGAAGTTCTTCCGCGATTCCTAGGCTGGGCGGGAGAGTCGCCCGGCGGCGGCTTTCTGCCTGTCGAGCGCGCAGCAACTGTGCATCGAGCTTCTCGAGCACGCGGGCGATCAGCTGGTGGTGCCGGCGCCTATACAAGGAGCACACCGTTGCCGTACGCGTCGGCGAGGTGGTGGACGAAGCGTCGCTCACGGTCGGTCAGCGGGCCGACGTGTCGCCAATTGCGTTCATAGATCGCCAGCGCATCGGCTTCCGGGATGTGTGCGTCCGGCCCGCGCTGCCAGCACAGGTAGGCGAGTTCGGGGTAGTCGCCGACGCGTACGCAGCGGTCGGCCATCGTCACTCCCTTCCTCGTTTACAGGGTATCGCCGAGGGCTCACTTCCGTGCCGTCGTGCCGGAACGGCGGCGTGAACATGGAGGTGCACTCGGCACCGCGGCCCTGCGATGAAACGCCGACCCTATTCCAGTTCCATCGCGGCAGGCCGCGCGACGGTGCTGCGGATCTTCCGGCTGCCCGAGTCCATCGAGCACTCGCCGAGGGCGGTGAGCACGTCGAGCACGTGCAGCCCCAGCGCCGCGTCCGTGCGGTGCTCCCCGCCGCCGGCGAGGCGGCCGGCCATCTCCGCCACCCCGAGCCCCCGGAACTCCCGCAGCTCGCCGCGCAGGAGCCGGGGCATGACGGCAGGCAGCGCGGTCCAGGCGTCGGCGCCGCGCGCCCGGAACTCCACGGTCCCGTGCAGGCGCGTGGGGTCCGGCAGGCGCAGCGTCCCCTCGGTGCCGTAGATCTCCAGGTGCGGCAGCGTCGTCTCCCACACGTCGAAGCTGTACATCGCGGTGACCAGGCACGGCCCCGGGAACTCGAGCACGGCGCTCACGTGCGTGTCCACGGCCACCGGCACCACGTCGCCGGTCCGGCCCGGCGCCGAGACGGCCACCTCGTCGCGCGCCCGCACGCCTGCGGCCATCACCGAGCGCACCGGGCCGAGCAGGTTCACCAGCAGCGCGACGTGGTACGGCCCCCAGTCCAGCACCGGCCCGCCGAGCGGCCCGAAGTATCCGGCCGGGTCCGGGTGCCACGTCTCCACCCGCGACGAGCGGACGAAGGATGTCGCGGCGAACGGCCTGCCGATCATGCCCGCGTCGAGCGCGGCGCGGGCCGTCTGACCGGCCGGCCCCAGGAACACGTCCGGCGCGCACCCCAAGAGCCGGTCAGCCGACGCGGCGGCGTCGATGATCCGCTGCGCGGCGGCGACGTCGGGCGCGAACGGCTTCTCCACGAACACGTGCTTGCCGGCCTCGAGCAGCCGGAGCGTGGTCCCGGCATGCGCCGCGGGCGGGGTGAGGTTCACGACCAGCTCGACATCGTCGTCGGCGCAGAAGTCGTCGAGCCCGCCCCACCTCGGCACGCCCGCGGCCTCCGCGGCCGCCCGGGCACGTTCGGGGTCGCGCGACGCGAGCCGCAGCACCGGCAGCCCGGCGACGGCGCGGAGCCCGCGCATGTATGCGCCGAACACGCTGCCGACGCCGAGGATTCCGATGTTCACGGCGATGGCCTCATCCGCGCACGGTCACCATGACGCGGCCGATGATGTCGACGGCGGAGGTGCCCAGCAGGATCTCGACATCGCCGTTCTCATACCACCATTCGCCGCCGCGCCAGGCGGCCAGTGCGCGGGCGGCGATGGGCACCGTCACCACCGATTCCTCGCCCGCGGCGAGGCGCACCGGGGCGAATCCGGCGAGCCATCGGCGCGGCCGGTCCACGGCGCTGCGCGGGCGCGACGCGTAGACCTGCACGACCTGTTTGCCGGGGCGTGCGCCGACGTTGCGGACGGCGCACTTTACGGCGAAGCCCTCTCCCGCCGCGACGATCCGCGGCGCCTCGACCTCGCCGATACGCCATTGCGTGTAGCCGATGCCCTGCCCGAACCAGCAGGCGGGGCGCAAGCCGGCGCGCAGCCAGCCGCGGTGCCCCACATGGATCGACTCGTCGTAGGCGACGCGCCCGTCCACCGGGGCGTCGGGCCCCATCAACTGGGCTTCCTCGGCGGGCCACGTGGTGGGCATGCGGCCGCCGGGCTCGTCGTCGCCCGCGAGGATCCGCGCCAGCGCCTCGCCCGTCCGCCCGCCGCCGAACCAGCTCACCAGCAGCGCCCCGGCCTCGTCGCGCCACGGCATGAGCACCGGGCCGCCCGAGTTGACGACGACCACGGTCCGCGGGTTGGCGGCGCAGACGCGGCGCACCAGTTCGTCCTGGCGGCCGGGCAGGCGCAGGGTGGTGCGGTCGAAGCCCTCGCTCTCCGTCTGCGACGACGTTCCCACCACGACGACGGCCACCTCGGCGGCGCCCGCCGCACGCTCCGCGTCGGCCAGCATCTGCTCGGCCCCGCCCTCGTAGGGTGCCCAGCCGAGCGTGAGCGTGTGAACGCCGGGGATCGGCGCGGTGCGCAGGTCGCACGTCACGGCGAGATCGTACGGCAGGCCCGCGGTGAGCGCCCTGGTGACGGTGTGCACGGGCGGCGCGAAGATGTCCTGCTCGGGGCGGCGCTGCGGGGCGTCGTCCGGGGCATGCTGTCCGTCGGGTGCCAGGACCTGCTCGCCGTCGAGGTCCATGCGGAAGCCGCCCGCGCACGCGACGCCGACGACCGTCTCGCCGGTCCGGTCGGGCGTGACCACCGCGCGCACCGTCAGCGTGGCGGCGTCCGGGGGGAGGGTGCCCAGCCAGGTGAGTTCGGCCGTCGCGCGGGTCTCGTCGGCGAGCACCGTGCCGTCGTCGCCGGTGAGGGTGACGCGCAGCCCGCGGTCGCCCGTCACGGGGTTGCGGACGGCGTCCGGCGGATACGGGAAGATTCCGGTGTGCGGCTCCACGCCCAGGCGGAAGTCGACGCGCGCGGTGCCGAACCGGAGGCGTATCCCCTCGAGCGGGGAGACCGACGCGTCGGGCAACACCGTGGCGCTGCCGCCGCCCTGGATGCGGGCCGACGCCGCGTTGGGGCCGATCACCGCGATCGACGCGGGGCCGGTTGCGGCCGCCGAGCCGGCAGCAGACGCCGGGCCGGAGTCTGCCGGGCCGGGACCCGGCGCCAGCGGCAGCAGGCCGCGGTTGTGCAGCAGCACCGTGCCCTCCACCGCGAACCGCACGGCGTCGGCAGCGGCAGTGGCAGCGGCAGTGTCAGCGACGACGGCCGTGTCAGCGATGCCGGTGGCCTCGCCCGCAGGGGGGCCGGCCGGGGCCGACGGTTCTTCGATGCTTAGCGCCCCGACGCGCCCGGCGAGCCGCAGCACGCGCAGAAGCTTCGCGTCCACCGACTCCTCGGGGACGTCCCCGGCCCGCACGGCGGCGACGAGCGCGTCGCCCCAGGGGCTCGACACCGCGGGCATCACGAGGTCGAGCGACGCCCTGCCGCAGGCAACGGTGGAGCGGGCGGCGAGCCAGTCGGAGACCGCGACGCCGTCGAACCCCCACTCGTCCTTCAAGGGGACGTCGAGCAGCGGATGCTCGGTCATCGGGGTGCCGCCCACGCGGTTGTAGGCGGCCATCACCGTCCAGGCCCCGCCGTCGCGCACCGCCTTCTCGAACGGCACGAGATACACCTCGCGCAGGGTGCGGTCGTCGATGTCGGAGCTGGCGGTGTGGCGCTGCACCTCGTAGTCGTTGCCCACGTAGTGCTTCACGCACGTGGCCACGCCGTGGGATTGCACGCCGTCCACGTATGCGGCGGCGAGGACACCGGTGAGCAGCGGGTCTTCGGACAGCGCCTCGAAGTGCCGCCCGCCGTAGGGGGAGCGGTGCAGGTTGACGGTGGGGCCCAGCAGCATGTCGACGCCCCGGTCCCGTGCGATCGCGCCGAGCACGGAGCCGTAGGTGCGGGCGGCCTCGGGGGCCCACGTGGCGCCCAGTGCGCTGCCGGAGGGGAGAACGGGGGAAGGCTCCTCGGCGCCTCGCGCGGTTCCGCGCACCCCGGCCGGCCCGTCGGACATCACGACGGGCCGCAGGCCGATCGCGTCGTCGCCGGGCAGCGTCCAGAAGCCGGCGCCGGTGAGCAGCCGCACCTTCCGCTCGAGGGGCAGCGCCGCGACCAGGCGGCGCAGCTCCTCCTTCGCGGGTGCAGCATCGGCAGGCGCTGCAACGACGGGCGCAGTGCCCCCGGGCCCCGGCGGTACGGGCGACCCCGGTGTCACTGGATCCACGTGCCGCCGAGCAGCACCATGCCGTCGGCGCTGGGGACGGTGCCGTACACGTTCGGCGCCCACGCAACGAAGTTGCCGCCCGCCGCCCACGGCATCAGCGGTACGTCGTCGTGGATGATCTGCTCGACCTGCTTGAGCGCCGCCTTCTCCGCCTCGGCGGTGACGGCCTGGTGCGCGGCGTCGAGAGCCGCGTCCATCTCGGGGTTCTTGTAGCCGCGCACGTCGGACTTGTCGGTGGACCTGAGCCCGGCCAGGCGCAGGTTCGGCACCGCGTCCGAGATGCTCATGGAGCTGTGGGTGAGGTCGAAGTCGTGGTTGACGTATAGCCGCTGGATCATGTCGGTGACTGACGCGGTGTACTGCACGTCCACGTCGAAGCCGACGTTCTCGAGCATCGCCTCGACGGCGGTGGCAATGGCCTGGGAGGTGGGGCTGTTCACCGTGACGTAGTCGATGTGTCCGTCATAGCCGCCGGCCTTCGCCTGTTCGAGCAGCGTGCGCGCCTGGTCGGGGTCGTGTTCGGTGGCGGGGACGTCGTTGTGCCACTTCGACCACTCGGCGAACACCTTGCTGGTGGCCATCGCCTTACCGTCGAACGCGCGCTGGTTGATCACCTCCGGGTCGATGGCCAGCGCCATCGCCTTGCGGACGTTCACGTCGGCGCCTGGGCGGCCCGGGCGGCTATTGATCGCGCCCGCGCTCGCGACGCTCAGCGGCTCGTAGTAGCCGGGGTACTTCGCCTTGGCCGCGTCCACCCACTCGGGAGAGCGCAGGTAGGCCATCTGGATGCCGCCGGTGTCCATCGCTTGGAGGCGGGGCTGGCCGCCGGCGAGGCTGACGAACTTGAGCTGGTCCAGGTGCGGCGTGCCGTTCCAGTAGTCCTCGCGCGGTGCGAGGTCGATCGACTGGGACGGGGCGAAGTGGGTCACGGTGAATGGCCCGGCGCCGATGGGCTTGAAGTTGTCGGGGTCGGCGTAGGCGGCGGGGGCGAGGATCATCCCGTGGCCGAAGGCGAACAGCGCCGGGAACTCCGACCACGGCGCGTTCAGCCGGAACTCGACGGTGAGCGGGCCGGTGGCGGAGACGGAGGCGACCGCCGGGAGGAACTGGTCGCTGTTGGCGCCGCCGGCGTCGTTGTAGCGGGTGATGCTGGCGACCACGGCGTCGGCGTCGAGGGGCGTGCCGTCGCTGAAGGTGACGCCGTCGCGGAGGGTGAGCGTCCAGGTCAGGTGGTCGTCGCTCTGCGTGAACGACTCGGCCAGGTTCGGCACGAACTCGCCCTTGGTCGGGTCATACCGCAGGAGCAGGTCGTAGATGCTCGCCATCTCCGTGCCGCCGTTGGACCCGGCCGCCTGCGTCTTCGCCGGGTCCAGGCTCGACGGCATCGAGTATCCGGCGAAGCTCAGCGTCCCGCCGTCGACGGGTTCGCCCGGCTCGGCCTGATCGCCGATGATCCCGGCCGCGCTGACGGATTCGGTAGTCCCGTCCCCGCCGGAGCCGCCTCCGCCCGAGCCCGTGTCGTCGGAACTCGCGCAGCCGGCGACGAGCGCTGCGCTGGTGGCGAGCGCCGCGGCGAGAAGAGTGAAACGGCGGGTGGTCGGGGACATCGCGGCCTTTCGGGAACGAACAGAGATGTGACACGAATTACACGCTCTGCATCGAGTCTGTGACGGGGAACACTGGTGAGGCCCTGCTGTCCCAGTAAACGGGACTGCATTAAGCGGTGGTCGCCGGTGTGTCAGCGCGCCCACACGGCCGTGTCCGGCGGTACGGTGCCGTCGTCGCGCAGGGGGCCGCTGGCCAGGAGCACCTCGCCCACGGGTGCGGCGACGGCGTCGCCGGTGAGGTTCACCAGGCAGCGCAGCGCGTCGCCACGCGAGAAGTGCAGGACGCCGTCGGGCGCGGGCAGCCACCGCAGCGGCGCGTCGGCGGGCAGCGTGCGCCGGAGCCGCAGTGCCGTGCGGTAGAGCTCGAGCATTGAGCTCGGATCCCCGTCCTGGGCGGCGGCGGTGCGCGGTGCCCAATCGTCGGGCTGCGGCAGCCACGGCGGCACGGCGGCGCCGTCGGGGCTGAAACCGTAGGGCGGGCGGTCCCCGGACCACGGCAGCGGCACCCGGCAGCCATCGCGCCCGCGCTCGGTGTGCCCCGAGCGCTCCCAGATGGGGTCGCGCAGCGCCGCGTCGGGCAGGTCCTCCACCTCGGGCAGCCCCAGCTCGTCGCCCTGGTAGATGTACACCCCGCCGGGCAGGGCGAACATGAGCAGCGCGGCGGCGCGTGCGCGGCGCTCGCCGAGCGCGAGGTCGGCGGGGTCGTCGCGCACCTGGCTGAGGAACGCGACGCGCGTGTCGGTCTGCGGGCGGGCGAGCTTGGACACGTGTCGCATGCCGTCGTGGTTGGACAGCACCCAGGTGGGCAGGGCGCCGACGGCGGCGTGCGAATCGAGGGAGCGGTCGATGACGGCCTTCAGCACGTCGGGCTTCCAGGGGGCGAGGAGGAAGTCGAAGTTGAAGGCGCCGTGCAGCTCGTCGGGCCGGACGTAGCGGGCCAGGCGTGCGGGGTCGTTCACCCACGCCTCGGCGACGAACACGCGCGGGGGGTCGTAGGAGTTGGCGAGGGTCCGCCACTCGCGGTAGATCGCGTGCACCTCGTCGCGGTCGAAGAACGGGTGTGCCGACGGGGGCGAGCCGTCCTCGGGGCGCGGCACCGGGTACGGCAGGCCGTCGAGGTCGGGCAGGCCCGGTGCCTTGTGCAGGGCGTGCGCGACGTCGATGCGGAAGCCGTCCACGCCCCGGTCGAACCAGAAGCGCAGCGTGCGCAGGAACTCCGCGCGGACCTCGGGGTTGTTCCAGTTCAGGTCCGGCTGCTCGGGGGTGAACAGGTGCAGGTACCACTGGCCGGGCGTGCCGTCGGAGTTCGTGGTGCGGGTCCAGGCGGGGCCGCCGAACGGGCTGACCCAATCGTTGGGGACGGCGTCGCCGGAGCGGAAGTGGAAGCGGTCGCGGGCCGGCGAGCCGGGCGGGGAGGCGAGCGCCTCGCGGAACCACGGGTGCTCGTGGGAGACGTGGTTGGGAACCAGGTCCAGGATCACCCGGATGCCCAGCGCGTGCGCGGCGTCGATGAGATCCTGCGCCTCGTCGAGGGTGCCGAACAGCGGGTCGATGTCGCGGTAGTCGGCCACGTCGTAGCCGGCGTCGTGCATGGGCGAGCGGTACCAGGGGTTGATCCACACGGCGTCGATGCCGAGCTCCGCCAGGTACGGGAGCCGGCGCCGCAGGCCCGCGATGTCGCCGACGCCGTCGCCGCTGTCGTCCGCGAAGCTACGGATGTAGACCTGGTAGATGGCGGCGGTGCGCCACCAGGCGGTGGTGTTCCCGTGTGCGGGGTCGGTGACGCGGGCGGCGGTGTCCATGGGGCTCCTCGGCTGTGCGGCGGCTCTGTGAAGCCGGTCACTCAGTCGTAGCAGCACGCGGGGCGTACCGGGCGGTCGGTCCCAGTGGGGATGTGTCGCCGATGAGGGGCGCGCTGCCGCCGGAGCCATCGAAGTATACGGGTCATGCCTCGCGGTTACTTCCCCGCACGCACTCGGTCGCCGTCGCGGATCAGCCTGTGATGGCGCTCATCGATTTTCCCCAGAGTTGCTCGGTGAAGTTCCCCAGGGTCGCGAGGCTAGGTTAGCCGAGGTTGGTGCCGGTGGTGGCGCGGCGGATTTCTTCTGCGGCGGCGTGGTGGTTGCG
>NZ_JAENKO010000052.1 GCF_016599145.1 Tomitella cavernea | reverse complement strand
GGGCCCTGCCACGTGGCCCCCAGCCCGCCGACCGCGGCCGTCAGCGCCGCGGCGCCCGCGCCCAGCAGCGCGGTCAGGTCCGCCCACGCCGCCGACGCCGCCGACATCGGCACCGGTCCCGGCCCCGCATACAACGTGGTCGAGTTGATCGTGGCACCGCGCGGAAACCACACCACCCCTGTGAATCCGACCATTGAGAATCTCCCCCTTCGACAATGTGCACGCGGGCGCCCCCCGCGGCCGCGCACCCGGCGTCCAGGCCCTGCCGGCCGGTGCGCGCCGAATCAGTTGTGCCGGATCAGTACAGCGCGCCCACCGCCGACGAGGCCGCACCGTCCGACGATGCGTACGCGGCCGCCTGCATGCGCAGCGCCTGCGCCGCACACCGCAGCTCACGCGCGCCCGTGGCCGCGGCGATGTCGAAGCTGTCCGCTACCACGTGCTGGTTGCGCGAGACGGTGAGCGACACCTCCTCCGCGCCGGCGGGCGCCGCGTGCAGCGCCGGCCCGTGCGTGTGCCGGGCCGCGTCGATCCCCTCCGCCACCGCGTCCAACTCCACCGCCGCAGCCAGCATGGCCGCCGGCTCGACGACCACCATTCCTCCGGCGCCGCCGCCGACTCCCCCGCCGCCGAAAACGGCGTCACTGATCCCCGTCACTTTCCCCCCTCGGATCCCCATTCGCCCGCCACCCCGCGAACGCTCGTCAACCTAACACGCGTCCGAGGCGGGCGCGAGAGGTTATGCACAGGCCCCATACCGCTCTGTCAAGCAGCCCGGAAGCGTTCCATTAAGATCAATCCGAGCCCGCGTCCGCATCAACGGTCGGAGTACTGGATGATCACACTGCTCGTCGCGTATCTCATCGCGGCGGCCAGTGCTCCCCTCCTTGTGCGGACTTGGGGTCGCAATGCGTTCTACGCCCTGGCCGCGGTGCCCGCGGCGGGCACGGTGTGGGCCGCCACCGCCTGGGGGTCGTCCGCCACGGTCGATGCCCGATGGGTGCCGCAGCTGTCGATGAACTTCGCGCTGCGCTACGACGCACTGGCCCAGATCCTCACCGTCCTCGTCCTCGGCGTGGGCGCGCTGGTGCTGGTGTACTGCGCGCGCTATTTCCGCGACTCCGAGCCGCGGCTGGGCCTGTTCGCCGCCGAGCTCACGGCGTTCGGCGGCGCCATGCTGGGCCTGGTGCTCAGCGACAACATGCTGCTGCTCTACATCTTCTGGGAGATCACGACCGTCCTGTCGTTCCTGCTGGTGGGACACTACGCGGAGCGTGCCACCAGCAGGCAGGCGGCCACCAAGGCGCTGCTGGTCACCACCGCCGGCGGGCTCGCCATGCTGGTGGGCATCGTCGCGCTGGGGCACCAGGCGGGCACCTACCTGCTCTCCGAGATCGTCGCCGACCCGCCGTCGGGCACCGTGGTGAACATCGCCGTGGTGCTGCTGCTCATCGGCGCGCTGAGCAAGTCGGCCATCGTGCCGTTCCACTTCTGGCTGCCCGGCGCCATGGCCGCGCCCACTCCCGTGAGCGCCTACCTGCACGCCGCCGCCATGGTCAAGGCCGGCATCTTCCTCATCGCGCGGCTGGCGCCCGCCTTCGCCACCACCCCGTACTGGCGTCCCCTGGTGCTCACTTTGGGGCTGGTGACCATGATCCTCGCTGGCTGGCGCTCGCTGCGCGAGTACGACCTCAAGCTGGTGCTGGCCTTCGGCACCGTCAGCCAGCTCGGCTTCATGGTGTTGCTGATGGGCGTGGGCACACGCGACGCGGCCCTGGCGGGCGCGGCGGTGGTGGTGGCGCACGCCCTGTTCAAGTCGTCGCTGTTCATGGTGGTCGGCATCATCGACCACGCCGCCGGCACGCGGGACATGCGCGAGCTCGCGGGGCTGGGCCGCGCGCACCCCGTCCTCGCCATCGTGGCCGTCGCCGCCACCGCCAGCATGGCGGGCGTGCCCCCGTTCATCGGCTTCGTCGGCAAGGAAGCGGCGTTCGACGCGCTCGACCACGCGCCGGTCGCCGCCATCGCACTTCTCACCGGCATGACCGTCGGCTCGATCTTCACCGTCGCCTACTCCGTGCGCTTCCTCGTGGGCGCGTTCGCGGGGAAGGGCCGCGAACCCACCCGCGCCGTGGCCGGCATGCACGCGCCGGGCGTCGCCCTGCTCGCCGCGCCCGCCCTGCTCGCGGCCGCCGGGCTGGCCGCCGGGTTCGCCTCGGGCTGGATCGACACCCTGCTGGCCCCCTACGCCGACACCCTCACCTACGGCGGCCCACACCCGTACCACTTGGCCCTGTGGCACGGGATGACGCTGCCGGTGTGGCTGACGATCGTGGTCATCGCAGGCGGCGTCGGGATGTTCGCGGCGCGTTCCACCCTCAAACGGTGGGGTCCGGACAGGCCGCCGCTGGGCAACGCGGACCGCGTCTACGAGGGTGCGCTGCGCCTGGCCGACAGGATCTCGCTGCGCATGACCGGCACGGTGCAGCGCGGTTCGCTCCCCATCACGCAGGCCATCATCCTGGCCACGTTCGCGGTGCTGCCTGCGGCCACGCTGCTCGTGCTCGGCGTCCCCGACGTACAGGTCGCCGGCTGGGATTCGCCGTGGCAGCTCGCCATCGGCGTGCTCATGATCGCCCCCGCCCTGGCCACCACCGTTCTGCGCAACCGCCTCGCGGCCGTGCTCATGGTGGGTTTCACCGGCTACGGCATGGCGATGCTCTTCGCGCTCCACGGCGCACCCGATCTGGCCCTCACCCAGTTCCTCGTCGAGACGCTGCTGCTGGTGGTATTCGTCCTGGTGCTGCGCAAGCTGCCCGCCGAAGCCTCGGTGCCGCAGCCCACGCGCCGGATGTTCCGGCTGCGTTCCGCCCGCATCGTGCTGTCCGGGCTGGTGGGGATCACCGTGGCGCTCATCGGCGCCTACGCCATCGGTTCGCGCACGGCGCGGCCGATCTCCGATGCGATGCCCGAGGCCGCCTACAACGTCGGCGGCGGCAAGAACGTCGTCAACGTGCTGCTGGTAGACATCCGTGCGTGGGACACGCTCGGCGAGATCTCCGTGCTGCTGGTCGCCGCCACCGGCGTCGCCAGTCTGGTCTTCCGGCACCACCGGCTCGGCGGGGCGCTCCGGGTCTCGGACGCGCCGGAGGAACTGCGCAACGGCCCGGCGACCAGGTCGCTGCGGCTGGTCGGCAGCCGCATCTCCGATCCGCGCACGCGCTCCCTGGTCCTGGAGATGACCACCCGACTGGTCTTCCCCACCGTGATGGTGCTGTCGGTGTACTTCTTCTTCGCCGGCCACAACCATCCCGGTGGCGGATTCGCGGGCGGACTCACCGCGGGCCTGGCCCTGACGTTGCGCTATCTCGCCGGCGGACGCTACGAGATCGGCGAGACGCTGTCGATCGACGCCGGAAAGATCCTCGGCGCCGGGTTCCTGCTGGCAGCAGGCACCGCCGCCGTGTCGCTGATGATGGGCGCCCCGGTACTGTCGTCGGCGATCCTCGAGGTGACGCTACCGGTGCTCGGCCACGTCAAACTCGTCACCGCTCTGTTCTTCGACGCAGGCGTGTACTTGATCGTGGTGGGCATGACCCTCGACATCCTGCGCAGCCTCGGCGCGCACCTGGACTCGCGGGCGGAGGTGAAGCTGCAGTGACCGTCGACATCGGCCTGCTCGTCGTGGTCGCCGTGCTCGTTTCCTGCGGCGTCTACCTGCTGATGGAACGCTCCATCGTCAAGATGCTGCTGGGCCTGCTGCTGGGCGGCAACGGCGTCAACCTGCTGCTGGTGCTCGCCGGCGGCGGCGCCGGCAACGCGCCCATCATCGGCAGTGACGGCCGCATCTACGACACCGACGCGGATCCGCTGGCACAGGCGATGATCCTCACCGCCATCGTCATCTCGATGGGGCTCGCCGCCTTCGTGCTGGGGCTCGCCTACCGCGCGTTCACCGCCACCAACACCGACGACGACGTCGAGGACGATCCCGAGGACACCAAGGTGGGCCTGCGCGGCGAGGCCGAGTCCCCCCTGCGCGACCGCACCGCCGACCCGGTCACCGGCCGGATCACCCGCGCAGGCGACCAGTTCGGCCCCGCAAACGCGAGCGAGGAACCGTGACGGAGGAAGCCGCCATCGAATGGCTCATCCCGCTGCCGGTGCTCGTACCGTTCCTCGGGGCCGCGGCCACCATGACCCTCGGGCGCCATCCGCGGGTCCAGCGCATGCTCAGCATCCTCGTGCTGGCGCTGGGTACCGCCGTGGCCTGCGCGCTTCTTGTGCTGGCGGACCGCAACGGCATCACCGCCATCCAGGTGGGCGGCTGGCAAACACCGATCGGCATCACGTTGGTCAACGACAGGCTGTCCGCGTTGATGCTGGTCATCGCGTACGTGGTCTTGCTCGCCGTGATGGTTTACGCGGTGGGGCAGGGCATCCGCGACGGCGACGAGCACCAACCGGTGTCGATTTTCCAGCCCACGTACCTGGTCATGGCGGCGGGGATCTCCAACGCGTTCCTCGCCGGCGACCTGTTCAACCTGTACGTGGGCTTCGAGGTGCTGCTGGCCTCGAGCTTCGTGCTGCTCACGCTGGGCGCCAGCGAGGACAGAGTGCACGCCGGCGTCACCTACGTGATGGTGTCGATGCTGTCGTCGCTGGTGTTCCTCGCGGGCATCGCGTTCACCTACGCCGCGACAGGCACCCTCAACCTGGCGCAGCTCGCGGTGCGGCTCAGCGCGGTGCCGGAGGGCGTGCGCATCGCGATCTTCGCCGTGTTCCTCGTCGCGTTCGGCATCAAGGCGGCGGTGTTCCCGCTGTCGTCGTGGCTTCCGGACTCGTATCCCACCGCCCCCGCACCCATCACCGCCGTGTTCGCCGGCCTGCTCACCAAGGTGGGCGTCTATGCGATCATCCGCGCGCACACGCTGCTGTTCCCGGGCGGCGCTCTCGACGACGTCCTCCTGGTCGCCGGGCTGGCGACGATGCTCTTCGGCATCTTCGGCGCCATCGCGCAGACCGACACCAAGCGGCTGTTCTCGTTCACCCTGGTCAGCCACATCGGCTACATGATCTTCGGCATCGGACTGTCCACCGAGTTGGGGTTGACGGGCGCCATCTACTACGTGGCGCACCACATCGTCGTGCAGACGACCCTGTTCCTGGTGGTAGGGCTGATCGAACGGCAGGCCGGTTCCGCGTCGCTGCGCCGGCTCGGCAGCCTCGCCGCGGCCAGCCCCGTGCTCGCGGTGCTCTACCTGATCCCCGCGCTGAGCCTGGGCGGCATCCCGCCGTTCTCCGGGTTCATCGGCAAGGTGACGCTCCTCGAAGCGGGCGTGGAAGCCGGGACGCCGCTCGCGTGGGTGTTGGTGGCGGGCGCCGTGGTCACCAGCCTGCTCACCCTCTACGCGGTGATGCGGGTGTGGACGAAGGCATTCTGGCGTTCGCGGGACGACGCCCCGGAGGGCGACATGGTCGCGGCGCGCCCGTCGGTGCTGCTCGACGACGTCGGCGACGTCGCGCTGGCCGAACGCCGCGACGTCGGCCGGATGCCGTCGCTCATGGTCGGGTCGACAGCGGCGCTCGTGCTGGTGGGGATCGCGCTCACCGTCGTCGCCGGCCCCCTGATCGGCTACACCGAACGCGCGGCCGACAACCTCAACGACCGGTCGGTGTACGTCGGAACCGTGCTGGGCCCCGAGGCGGCGGCCGAACTCCCTGAAGCCAGCGGTCCCGCCGAGCACACCGGGCTGTCCGACGCGTCGTCCTCGCAGCCGTCCACCGCAGGATCCGTGCGGCAGGACTCGTCCGCAAGCCGTCCGCAACCGGGCGGCGCAGCGGCCACGGAGGGCGCACCATGACCGCATTCGCGCAGTCGCTCGCCCGCCGCATGCGCACGCCGCTCACCGTGCGCGACGTGCTCATCCGCCTGTGGGTCATCTCCTGGCTGACGTTCGTGTGGGTGCTGCTGTGGGGCGAGGTCACCGCCGCGAACGTCGTCGGCGGCCTGGCCGTGTCGCTGGCGATCCTCATCCTCGCCCCGCTTCCGCAACTCCCCGTGGAGGGTCGGCTGCACCCCCTGTCCGCGATCCTGCTCGTGCTGCGCGTGGCGTTCGACCTGGTCGTGTCGTCCGTCGAGGTGGCGTGGCTGTCCGTCCGGCCCGGGCCGCCGCCGATGACCGCCATCCTGCGCGCGCACGTGTCCGTCCGGTCCGACCTGGTGCTGGGGCTGCTCGTGGACGCGATCAACGTCGTGCCCGGCACGATAGTCCTCGAGGTCGACCGCCGCGCCCGCGTGCTCTACATCCACGTGCTGGACGCGCACAGCGCCGCAAAGGTCGACCGGTTCTACGCCAACGTGGCACGGCTCGAGCGCATGTTCATCAGGGCCTTCGAACGCGAAGACGACTGGCAGGAGCGGGTCCGCCGGCCGACGCCGCGCGTGGTCTCCGCGCGCGGCGCGCCGGGCGACGCCCGGCAGCCCGAGGACGACGAGAGGGGGCAGCGCCGATGAGCGTCGTCTGGATTCTGGCCGGCTGCGCGCTGGTCACGGCGGCCCTGCTGGCGGTGTACCGCCTCATCGCCGGGCCGAGCACCCTCGACCGGCTCGTCGCCACAGAAATGGCGGCGTCGACGTGCCTGTCCGGCATGGGAGCCTGGGCCGCCTACAGCGTCGACTCCGCGGTACTCGCCGCGCTGGTGGCCCTCGCGCTGCTCGGCTTCATCGGCTCGATCTCCGTGCCCCGCTTCCGACGGCGTGATCGCGAATGAGCACCGCACTCGACTGGACCGCCGCGATCCTGGTGCTGCTGGGCTCGCTGTTCGCGCTGACGGCGGCCATCGGCCTGGTCCGCTTCCCCGACACCGTCAGCCGCATGCACCCCAGCACCAAGACCCAGGTGCTGGGCCTGCTCCTGGTGCTCACCGGCGCGGGGATCCGGCTGCACGGCAGCGTCGACGTGGGCATGCTGGTGCTGGCGGGGCTGTTCACTGTCATCGTGTCGCCGGTGTTCGCGCACCTGGTGGGCCGCTCCGCCTACCGTGAGCGCGGGCTTCGCGTGGACCTGATGACCCGCGACGAGATGCCCGCGGAGCCGGCAGTGGTGGACGAGCAGCTGGACGAGGACTCTGATGACGCTGCTGACGCCGACGACTCTGATGACGCTGATCCCGACTCCGACGCTGACGGGTCCGCCGGCCCCCGTTAGCCCCGCAGTTCGCCGGTCAGCGAGTCCACCACCGCCCACAGGTCGCCCCCGTACTCCTCGCGCACCCGGCGCTGCCGTTGGTAAGAAGCTCCGCGCCGCGGGATCTCGGCTACGCCCGCCAGCTCGGCCGCGCAGCCGAGCCGCCACGCCACCGGCTGCAGCCGGGTGAGCAGGTCGTCCAGGTCGTCGGTGACGGCCCGCTCCGTGTTGTCGGCGTCGACGATCACCTCCGCGTCCAGGCCGTAACGGGCCGCCCGCCACTTGTTCTCCTGCACGTGCCACGGCGGCAGCGCGGGCAACGTCTCGCCGTCTTCGAGCCGCCGGTCGAGGTCCACCACAAGGCACTGGATCAGCGCGACGATCGACCGCAACTCGGCGAAGGTGGGTACCCCGTCGCACACCCGCACCTCGATGGTGCCCAGGTGCGGCGCGGGGCGGATGTCCCAGCGGACCTCGGTGAGGTCGTCGATGACGCCCGTCGCGAGCTGGTCGCGGACGAACCCCTCGTAGCCGGACCAGTCGTCGAAGTGGAACGGCAGCCCCGCCGTCGGGAGCTGCTGGAACATCATCGCCCTGTTGGAGGCGTAGCCCGTGTCGTGCCCCGACCACACCGGCGACGACGCGGACAGCGCCAGAAGGTGCGGGTATCGCAGCAGCAGGGCGCCGAGGATGGGGAACACCTTGTGCTGCGACGAGACGCCGACGTGCACGTGCACGCCCCAGATCAGCATCTGCCGGCCCCACCACTGCGTGCGCTCGATGAGCTCCCGGTACCGCTCGCCTCCGGTCAGCTGCTGCACATCCCAGCGGGCGAACGGGTGGGTGCCGGCGGAGATGAGGTCGATGCCCATCCGGTCCGCCTCGGCCCGCACCGTGGCCAGCCCCGCGCGCAGGTCGGCCATCGCCTCAGCGACGTCGACGCACACGCCGGTGACGAGCTCGACGGTGTTGCGCAGCAGTTCGCCGTGCAGCCGCGCCGCCTGCGACGGTTGTTCGCGGCGCACCGCATCCAGCAGCCGTTCGGCGTCATTACGCAGGTCGCGGGTGCGGCTGTCCACCAGGGCGAGCTCCCACTCGACCCCGATGGTCGGCCGCGGCGAACCGGCGAAGGCGATGGACACGTGCGGCGCCCGGGTAGCGCTGCCCGGTCAGCTGCCCTTGACGACGCCGCAGCTCACGCGGGTGCCATCGGCGGACATCACGACCACGGCGCTGCCCTGCCCCGCCGCGAGCCGCTCCACTTGGACGCCCGGAACGGTGGTGTCGAGGGTGCCGTCGCCGGCGTCGGAGACCGGCAGCGTCAGCGTGGTGCCGCTCTCGCCGCCGCCGAGGCTGCGGACCTGCCCGGCCGACTGGAACTGGTCCGCCGCCACGCACGCGCCATTGTCGGTGACGCCGACCTTGTACATGCCGGCGTCGAGGTTGCTGTCGTCCACCTCGACGTTGACGGTCAGGCCGCCCTGCTCGTCGCCGAGCTGCACGGTGCCGACCTGGTCACCCGTCGCATTCTTCAGCGAGGCCGTGAAACCGTAGGCCGCCTGGGGCTTCTTGGCGTCACCGTCCGTGCCGGCCGCCTCGTTGTGGGCCCCCACCGCGCCGCCGTCCGCGCCGGCAGGGTCGGGAACCCCGGTGAACACGGCCGGAAACTCATAGGTGGCGTCCGCCGGGGCGGACGTCTCGCCATTGCTGCACGCCGTCAGCGCGACAGCCGCCACCGCGATGGCCGGCGCCACCAGCCACGGACTGCGCCGAAGCTGGCTGTGCGAACGGTTGGTCATGGGTCGGCCTCCTCGAAGTAGTGCCCTGAGCATAATCAGGCGGGCTCGCGGCGTGGGACGGTGGTGCGCTCCGGCCGCCGCGGCCCGCGGACCGCGCAGTGATCCGGCCCCCGGCTCACCGGTCCGCGGTGACGATGACGATCACCCCGGGCGACGCGCTCACGATGCCCGCGAAGCGCGGCTCCACCGGCAGCCCCAGCTCGGCGCCCACCTTCTGCGCCGCCGCCTTCTCGCCCGCACCGTCGCCGTAGTAGACGGCGCTGCGTGGCACCTCGCCGTCGTTGTAGTTGCCGACGTGAGCGACGGACCACCCCTCCGATTCCAGCGTGCCGGCGGTGTCACCGGCGAGGCCCTCGACGGTGCTGTTGTTGTAGACCCGAACCGGCGTCCGCTTGGCCTCCGCGTCACTGACGTTTCCGGCCGCGGCGGTGGCCGCGGCCTGCGTGGTCGTGGCAGCGGCGGACCCGGATTCCGCGGTCCCGGATTCCGCGGACCCGGTCGAATCCGCCGTCGTTCCCGTCGCGGCGCTCTGCGTATGCCGCGACGCATCGGCCGCCCGCGACGCACCGCCCGAACCATCCTGCGGCGCCGCGGTGGGCGACGTCGTCGCAGACGACGACGAACCGGACGCGGCGGCGTCCGAGCCGGACATGCTGATGAACCCGAGACCGGCGAACACGATCGCGGCGGACAGCAGCACCATCGCCAGCGCCCGCAACGGAAGTCCCGACGGCTCGGGGGAAGGGGTACTCACCGCAGCGAGTTTAGGTGATGGTGATTCCGAGGCGCCGGGCCGCACGGGCCTTCTGCCTGCTGGCACGCAGCCGCCTGAGCCGCTTCACCAGCAAGGGGTCCGCCGCGAGCGCCTCCGGCCGGTCCACCAGAGCGTTGAGAACCTGGTAGTACCGGGTGGCGGACAAGCCGAAAGTCTCCTTGATGGCCTCTTCCTTGGCCCCCGCGAACTTCCACCACTGGCGCTCGAAGGCCAGGATGTCACGCTCGCGGCGGGTGAGCCCGTCCTCCGGTTGGTGCGCGTCGTCGCCGGTTGTCTCTCGCGCTGCTGCGCCGTCCATCGTCTCCTCGACTCCCCGTTTCTCGCGGCCCCGTGCCACACGGAATGCGTGCCGCACCGCCCGGCGCCGACCCGATCAGGAACGAACCCGGTCAGGAATGACAGCCTTGTGATTCCTGCGGCCATTGAACCACGGTCGCCCCGCGACGCAGGGGACGTGGCCGGGTCGTGTCGGAGCCCCACGCGGCACGGGCCAGGCCGGGGCAGCACGGCCGACGGCGCGCACTATCCTGTATGACCATGGCAATCCTTCCCATCCGCATCGTCGGCGACCCCGTTCTGCACCAGCCGACGAAGCCGTTCGACGGCGACCCGGCAGACATCGCCGAGCTGATCCGCGACATGTACGAGACGATGGACGCCGCCAACGGCGTCGGCTTGGCCGCCAACCAGGTGGGCGTCGATCTGCGGGTGTTCGTCTACGACTGCCCCGACGACCGGTCCGACCGCCGCGGCGAACGGCGCCGCGGCGAGGTCGTCAACCCCGTGCTGGAGACCTCCGAGGTTCCCGAGACCATGCCCGACGAGGACGACGACGTGGAGGGCTGCCTGTCCGTGCCCGGCGAGCAGTACCCGACAGGCCGTGCGGACTGGGCGCGAGTCACCGGGTTGGACGCCACCGGTGGGCAGGTCACGGTGGAGGGCACCGGGTTCTTCGCCCGCTGTCTGCAGCACGAGGTAGGCCACCTCGACGGGCACCTGTACCTCGATGCGCTGATCGGCCGCAACAAGCGCGCGGCCAAGAAGATGCTCAAGCAGAACGGTTGGGGCGCCCCCGGCAACAGCTGGACCCCCGGCGAGGACGACGACCCGTTCGGCTACTGACACCGGGCCGGACCCCTGCGGAACCGGCCGTACCTGCAATGCACCGACGGGAGGCGGCGACGCGATGGGCCCTGGCCGCAGACATCCGGCGCCCGCCGTCGGCTCACGTGTGGTGCTGCGTTTCCGGCGTGAACCCGGATCCGTGCCGTCGCAGTCCGACGCGCTGGGCACCCTGGTCGCGCTCAGTCCCCTCGTGCGGGTGCGGACGGCCGACGGCGCCGAGGTGTCGGTGGAACCGGGCCGGGTGGTGGTGCTCAAGTCCGTGCCGCCGCGGCCGGTGCGGAGGTCGGCGATCCGCGCCGTCGAGTTCGCGATCGCGTGGTCGCGCGCGGACGTCGAAACGGCATGGGTGGCCGGGTGGGTGGCCCGGGCCGGTGGCGCTGCGGGCACGCGTGCCCCGGAGGGCGCCCCGACGGCGTATCCGGGCGGCGTCGACCCCCTGGCCGCGGGCGCGGCGACGCCCCTGGCGGACCCGGCGATGCCGGAGGGCGACTTCTTTCACGACCTCCTCGACGCCCGCACCCTCGACACGCTCGGCGCCTGGTTCACCGGCCGTGGCCTGCCCCTCACCCTGCGTCTTCCGGATCGCCTCGTGCGCCCGCCCGCCGAGTGGCAAGGCTTCGCCGAGCACCTTCTACTCACCGCGGATCTGCCGCTGAGCGCGGCGGGTCGGCCGGCAGGCGCCGTCGCCGGGGCAGCCGCCTTGGAAACCGCCGGGGACGCCGTCGACCCCGCCGCCGGGCATCGCGGCTCGGCGCGCGTCCGTATCGGCGCCGCCGGGAGTGCGGTGGAGGCCGTGGCACGGATCTCCGAAGGGTCCGACGGCCGGGTATGGGCGGTTCTCACGGTCGAGGCGGCGGAACCGGGACGAGTGCCCGCCGCCGGGACGGCCCCGGACCGCGACGGCGCCGTCGAAACGGGCGCCGTCGAAACGGGTGCCGTCGAAGCGGGTGCCGACGACGCGGGGGCTGCCGTGGAGGCGCTGTGCCGGTGGGCGGCCGGCGCCGGGGCCTCCGGAGCGGTGCTTGCCCTACACGAGTCCGGCGGGGTTAAGGGCGGGGATACTGCCGGGGATACGGGTGGCAGTGCGGGCAGTTCCGCAACCAGTGGAGGCCGCCACGTACGCCGGGAAGGGTTCGAGGACACCGTGGTGCGCACGCTGGGCTTCGCCGATCATCATCGGTGCCGGTACGTCCGGCTGCGGCCGGACGGGTGAGCGAACGCGCGCCCATCAGACGGTGGTGATGTGCTGGAAGTCCGGGTTCTTCGCGAGAAAGCGCTGCACATAGGTGCAAACGGGCCGCACGCGCCAGCCACGGTCGCGGGCGGCCGTCATCGCGAACTCGACGAGCTCCGCCGCCAGTCCGCGCCGCCAATGGTCCTCCATGATCACGGTGTGCATGAAGGCCACCTGCGTGCCGGCACCGGCCGTGGCCGCGGTCTCCCCCGGCGTCTCCACCGCGTAGCCGAGGATGCCGATGAGCTCATCACCCACCCGCAGCTCGAAGCGGTCCTGCGCGGTGTTCTCGACCAAGCCCAGGGCGGGCGTCCCGGTGCCCGGGGCCGCCGCCGTGTCGTTCGCGTTCATCGCACCTCCCGATGTGGGTCGACGAGCGCGTTGCCGCACTCACGACTGTTCTAGCACCGAAACCTGAGAACCGGTCATGATTCCCCTGAGTCTTGCGCCGGAGCCGCCCTTTCCGCCGGGACCAGCAGCCGCAGCGCCCGCGGCTCGGCCGTGATCACCGCAGGAAGACGTCCCAAACGGTCGCCGTCGGCGTAGACGTTGATGCCGGGTGAGGAGATGTCGATGCGGCGCGCGCGCGAGGTGGTCACCTCGGACCTGTGGACGTGTGTCCCGCGGAACACTGTGGGAAACAGGCGCACCAGTGTGCGCCTGGGAATGTAGCGGATGACGGTGAGATCGAGCAGGCCGTCGGTCGGGTCGGCGTCCGGGCAGATGAGCATGCCGCCGCCGTAGCTGCGGGTATTCCCGACCGCAGCGAGCACGACGTCCTCCTCGATCACCGTGCCCGGGCCCCCCACGGCGCCGGCGCCCGACTCCGCAGCGGGACCGTCGAGGACCAGGCGGAACGGCAGCGGCCGCAGGTTGAGGAACTCCGCGAGGATCGCCAGGTTGTAGCGCATGCGCCCGTGCGGCCAGGTCATGCGGTTGGTGCGGTCGCTGACAAGCGAGTCGAATCCGGCCGCGAGCACCGTCCCGAACCAGTGTTCCGCGCCGTCCGCCGTCCGGACACGGCCCAAGTCGACGTCCATGACGGCGCCGGCGGTGACGACGTCGGCGGCGGCCTCCGGGTCACCTATGGGGATACCGTATTCACGTGCGTGATCGTTGCCGGTGCCTGCGGGGACGATCCCCAACGGCACGCCGCTCCCCGCCACTGACTGCAACGCGATGCCGATCAGACCGTCACCACCGGTGGCCACCAGCGCATCGGGGCGCTCGGCGACCGCCTTGCGCGCGAGCCGCAACGCGTCGTCCGCATCATCGCCGATCAGTTCGGTGATCGACGCGCCCGACGCGCGCAGGCGCCGCCCCGCACGCTCGGCGATGTCGCGCGCCTTGTTGTGTCCCGAATACGGATTCGTGAGCATCGCGTAGTGCGGCCCGGCGCCGCGGCGGGGGGATGTCACGGGATCAGCTTTCCGGGATTGAGGATGCCGGCCGGGTCGAGCGTGCGTTTCACCGAGCGCAGCACCGCCACGCCGAGCTCGCCGATCTCGCGGATCATCCAGTCGCGATGGTCCGCCCCCACGGCGTGGTGGTGGGTGATCGTGCCCCCGTGCTCCACGATCGCGTCGCTCGCCGCCCGCTTGGCCGACGCCCACTGTTCGGCGGCGTCGCCACGCTGACCGGCGACCACGGTGAAGTACAGCGACGCGCCCATGGGGTATACGTGCGAGATGTGGCACATGACGAGCGCCGGCGTGCCCGTCTGCTGAAGGGCGTCCGTGAGCGCGGTGGTCACCGCCGACTTGAGCGCATGCAGATTGGACCAGGACGTGGCGGTCTCGAGGGTCTCGCACAAGGCGCCGGCATCGAGCAGCGCGTCTCTGAGGTAGGGCGCCGAGAACCGGCCGGCGTCCCAATCGCGTGCGGGCTGCTCGCCCAGCGACCGGCCGCCGTACGCATCGAACAGCGCGTGCGTCTCCGCATGCCGGGACTCCGCGTGCGCCGCGGTGCCCTCGAACGTGGTGACCGCCAGGCACCCGCCCGTGATCTGCTGCGCCCCGATGTGCTCAGTGGTGGCGAGGTTGATCCCGGTCTCGGCTTCGTCGGACAGGCGCATCACCGTGGGGCCGGCCCCCTGCTGTTCCACGGCGCGCATCGCCTCCGCCCCGGCAGCGAAGTCGTCGAACGCCCAGGCCTCGTATCGCACCGCCTCCGGCACGCGATGCACGCGCAGCCGGACCCGGGTGATGACCCCGAGGGTGCCCTCCGACCCGGCCACGAGCTGGCGCAGGTCCGGGCCCGCCGCGCTGGCCGGAGCCGGCCCGCCCGCCTCGAGCACCCCGGCGGGGGTGACCAGGGTGAGCTCGCTGATCATGTCGTCGAAGCGGCCGTACCCGGCGGACGCCTGCCCCGACGACCGGGTGGCGGCGAACCCGCCGATGGTCGCGTACTGGAAGCTCTGCGGAAAGTGCCCCAGCGAGAATCCGCGCTCCCCCAGCAGCCGCTCCGCCTCGGGCCCCGTGACCCCCGCGCCCAGGACCGCCTCCCCCGAGACCTCGTCGAGCGCCTCGAGCCGGTCGAACCTGCGCAGGTCCAGCGAGACCACGGCCGCGTGGTCCTCGCGCACCGGGTTCAGCCCGCCGACCACGCTGGTGCCGCCGCCGAACGGCACGACCGCGATCGACCGCCGCGAGCAGTGCGCGAGGATGCGCGCGACTTCGTCGTCGGTGCCGGGCGCCAGCACCGCGTCCGGCGCATCCTGCCTGGGCGCACGGGTGCGGCGCAGCAGGTCCGGGGTGGATTTGCCGCCTGCGCGGGACAGCCGGTCGCCGTCGGAGGTGCCGACGTGTCCGGCGCCGACGATCTCCACGAAGGCGTCGTGGTCCGTCGCGGCGAGGGCCGACGGCGCGAGCTCCACCTGCGCCGGGTCGCAACGCGCACCGTCGGCCCCCGACACCCCCAACGCCTGTTCGAGCAGCGAACGGATGCCGTCCGACAGCGTCGTGGCGGCGGACGGGTCGCCCCACGCGTCCCACTTCATCGGGGGAAGCGGCAGCGTATGCGCCGGAAACGCGGATCGAGCACTGCCAGCGGTGGAATCGGCCATCGTCGTATCGCTCGCAATCTGTCGGGTCGGCGGTGATCGGGTCAGCGGTGATCGGGTTAGCGGCATGTGGATCAGCTGATGCCGCATCCGTCCGCCGCATGCATTACAGTATTACACATGCTGTCAATCCGTAACGGCGCTTCGGGGGCCACGCCCGGGCCGGGTCCCGCGGTCACGGCCGACGCGGCCCGCACGCCCGAACCGGCACTCGAACCGGCGCCGACGCCGCCGCCGCCCGGGCCGGCCCCGGGCGGCCACTCGGTGGACGACGCCATCCTCGACAGCACCGCGCGCGCGGTGGTGGACCTGGGCGTGGACCGCATCACGGTGGCAGAGGTGGCGCGGCGCGCGGGAGTCAGCCGCCCCACGGTGTACCGACGCTGGTCGGGAATGGAGGAGGTCCTGGCGGCGCTGCTCACCCGGGAGATCCTGCGCATCGCCGACGGCCGGCCCGCCATGGCCCGCGACCGCGCCGACCTGGTCGACCACGTCGTGGACATCACCTGGCGGCTGACCGATCACACCGTGCTGCACACCGTGTTGCACCAGAGCCCCGAGGTCTTCCGCATCTACGTCCTGACCCGGCTGGGCACGAGCCAACGCGCCCTGATCGACGTGCTCACCGCGCACATCGCCCGCTTGCAGCAGCAGGGCGAGGTGCGTGCAGGCGAGCCCGCGCAGCTCGCGACCATGGTCCTGCTCATGGCGCAGTCGGCGATGCAGTCCGCCGGGATAGTCGCGCCCATCCTCGATACCCATGATCTGTCCGACGAGCTGGCCCACGCACTGAACGGATACCTCGCACCATGAGCACCGCGCACCCCGCATCCTCACTCAATGCCGCACGCCGCGCCGCGGAGCTGCAATCCCTGGCGGACGGCGGCGTCGTCGACCTGCTCGTCATCGGCGGCGGCATCACGGGTGCGGGCGTCGCGCTCGACGCGGCGGCGCGCGGGCTCGACGTCGCGCTGGTCGAGGTGCACGACCTGGCCTTCGGCACCAGTCGCTGGAGTTCCAAACTGGTGCACGGGGGGCTACGGTACCTCGCCTCCGGCAACGTGGGCATCGCCCGACGCAGCGCCATGGAACGCGGCATCCTCATGACTCGCACCGCACCTCACCTCACCCGCACCTTGCCGCAGCTCGTGCCACTGCTGCCGTCCATGGGCGCGGCCCAGCGCTATCTGACACGGGCGGGATTCCTCGCGGGTGACGCCCTGCGCGCGGCGGCCCGCACCCCTGCGTCGATGCTGCCGCGGTCCCGCAAGGTCGACGCACGCACCGCGGTCGCCCTGTCCCCCACCGTCGCCCGCGCGGGCCTCGCCGGCGGCTACGTGAACCACGACGGGCAGCTGGTGGACGATGCGCGTCTCGTCGTCGCCGTCGCACGTACCGCCGCAGAGAACGGCGCACGCGTCCTGTCCCGGGTCCGCGCCTCGGACGTCACCGGCTTCGGCGCGACGCTCACCGACACGCTGACCGGCGAGTCGTTCGGAATGCGCGCCCGCGCCGTCGTCAACGCCGCCGGAGTGTGGGCGGGCGAGGTGGATCCGTCGATCAGCCTGCGCCCCAGCCGCGGCACGCATCTGGTGCTCGATTCCGCGACCTTCGGCCACCCCACCGCATCGCTCACCGTGCCGATCCCCGGCGAGACCAACCGGTTCGTCTTCGTGCTGCCACAGCAGCTCGGCCGGGTGTATGTGGGGCTCACCGACGAGGACGCGCCCGGCCCCATTCCCGACGAGCCGCAGCCGTCGCGACAGGAGGTCGACTTCCTGCTCAATACCGTCAACACCGCACTCGAGGTGCCCCTCACCCGCGAAGACGTCCTCGGGGCATACGCCGGACTGCGGCCGCTGATCGACTCCGGCGGGGGACGCACCTCGGACCTCTCGCGCGAGCACGCGGTGCTCGAATCCCCCGAGGGCGTGCTCAGCGTCGTCGGGGGAAAGCTCACCGAGTACCGGTACATGGCGGAAGACACCGTCGACCGCGTGATCGCCCAGCGCGAAGTCGACGGCGGGCCCTGCCGCACGCGCGATCTTGCTCTGGTCGGGGCGCCGATGCACCCGGCCACGGGCACGACGTCTCCGGATCCTTCCGCACCGGCGGTGCCGCAGTCGCTGCAAGAACGCTTCGGCGACGAGGCGCCCGAAGTGTTCGAGAGCGCCACCTGCACGAACCCGGCGGGGGCCATCGCCGAGGGTATCGACGTCACGCGCGCCGAGGTGGAGTTCGCGCTCACGCGCGAGGGTGCCCTCGACGCCGCGGACGTGCTGGACCGGCGCACCCGCATCGGGCTGGTCGCGGCAGACCGGGAACGCGCGCTGGCCGCGGTCCAGGACTTCTTCTGATCGGGGCGCCCTTTACCGATCCGAATACCGATTGCGCGGACCGGCCACACACTCCACCACGTGAACCTGAACGGCCGAATGGCGGAACCGGCGCTCGAACCGCGCAATCCACCCCAAACCTCGTTATCGAACTGTTACTTTTAGCCGCTGAAATATACGTCATCTGGCGGATCCGCCGGATCCCTAAGCAGTGCGAGTGTCGACGTGTGCCACCGGCACCGGCCCCGCCGAACGTCGGGGCGGAGGAATCGACAGCGAAGGGCGGCAAGCACATGGCCACACCGGATCGTCACAGCATCCGCAAGCTAGGGATCGGAGTGACCGGGATCGCGATCGCAGGAGCCTTCTCGTTGACGGCACCCGGATTCGCTTCGGCGGCCGCACCGCTGGGCAACTGCACTCCCAATCCGCTCCACACCGAAATGACCTGCACATACACGTACACCGGAACTGTGCAGGAGTTCGAAGTTCCGGAAGGGGTGACGAAGATCGATGCGACGGTAGTCGGTGGACACGGGGGAGGCTCCGGAGGCGTCGGCGGGCAGGCTGCGACCATCGCCGGCAGGCTCACCGTGACGTCGGATTCGACGCTGTACATCCGCGTCGGCGGCAACGGCGGGGACGCCACCGTGACCGGGCCGAACACTGGTACCCCGGGAGCAGGCGGCTGGAACGGCGGGGGCGACGGCAGCAGAACCGGAGGCTCCGGATCGGGATACGTCTCACTCGGCGCGGGAGGTGGTGGCGCCAGCGACATCCGCACCGGTAGCGGCCTTTCCAGCCGACTGATCGTCGCAGGCGGCGGCAGCGGAGGATCCGCATACACCGATCGGACCGGAGCAGCCGCCGGCGCGGAAGGGGCAGGCGGACTTCCCGGGGCCCCCGGCACGGGCACGACCGGCGGCGAAGGCGGCGGCCCTTATGGTTCCCACCCCGCCGCGGAGGACGGACAGTTGGGCGAAGGCGGTAATGCCACCGGCGATGGCAGCGGCGGAGGCGGGGGCTACTACGGAGGTGGCGGCGGCGGCAACGGCGGCAGCACCGGGGGCGGAGGATCCTCGATGCTCAATGGCGACTGGATCGAGAATCCGACACTCGCCGACGCCGACGCCGCCCCCACAGTGACTATCACCTACGCAACCGGCGGCGGCCTCTTCGGTTCGCTCGCGAGCATGGGCGACCTGTTCGGCTCGCTCTGATCCGACTCGGGCACCGGATAATCCGGCGCGAGCACCGGTTACGCGATCCGAGCGTGCTTTCCCGCCCCCCTGACGTGGAACGCGCGCTCGGATCGGGGCCGCCACCGCCGGCCGTGCACCTCCGCTAACCTCACTGTCATGCGCTTCGCCACCTGGAACGTCAACTCCGCCCGCGCCCGCATCGACCGCATCACCGCGTTCCTCGAGCGCCAGGACATCGACGTCCTCGCCATGCAGGAGACCAAGTGCAAGGATGCCCAATTCCCGGCGGAGCGGTTCACCGAGCTCGGCTACGAGGTGGCGCACTTCGGCCTGAGCCAGTGGAACGGCGTGGCAGTGGTCTCGCGGGTGGGGCTGACCGACGTGGAGACGCGGTTTCCCGGACAACCCGGTTTCCACAAGGACCCGGAGCAGGACCAGGCGGTCGAGGCGCGTGCTCTGGGCGCCACCTGCGACGGCGTGCGGGTGTGGAGCCTGTACGTGCCGAACGGCCGCGAGCTCGACGATCCGCACTACACCTATAAGCTCGACTGGCTGGCGAAGCTGCGCGATCAGGCGGCCGGGTGGCTCGAACAGGACGGTTCCGCGCAGGTGATGCTGGCCGGCGACTGGAACGTGGCGCCCACCGACGACGACGTGTGGGATCCGGCGTTCTTCGAGGGCAAGACGCACACCTCGCAGCCCGAGCGCGACGCCTTCGACGCCTTCGCCGACGCCGGATACGTCGAGGTCACCCGCGCGCACACTCCCGACCAGTACACCTATTGGGACTACACGCAGCTGCGGTTCCCCAAGAAGGAGGGCATGCGCATCGACTTCGCCGTGTGCTCCCCCGCGCTGGCGGCCCGCGTGACCGATGCGAGCATCGACCGTGAGGAGCGCAAGGGCAAGGGCGCCAGCGACCACGCTCCCGTCATCGTCGATCTGGGGTGTCCCCCGGCCGCCTGACCGCATGCGGAAACCTCCGCTCAGGCCCTCGAAGCGACGGGATCCGCATACGCTGGCCGGTTTCGGGGCCCGCGGATGGCGACGCATCGCTACCGGATCCACGGCGATCTGGTCTACGGTGGTGCGGTATCCGGCACGCGGGCACCGCCCGCCGCCGGGGCTCCCCTCTCGGGGACAACTTCACAGCACGGGTGCTCGCGCCAGCGGGCTGAGAGGACGGCTAGCTCACCTTCGAGCGATCAGGGCCGTCGACCGTATGAACCTGACCGGGTAATGCCGGCGTAGGGAGGAAACACCATGGCCACATCCGCCTCGAACACGGAGCAGGGCTCCATCACCACGGGCCCCGTCACCACCGGCCCCATCGAGGGCTCCACCAAGCACCATCTGCCGGTGCCGGGCACGGACTTGCGCTTCCCGAGCCGCCGCATCCACCTGACCGACGGCACCCACCACGACGTCTACGACACCTCCGGCCCGTACACCGACGAGGCGGCGCGGATCGACCTGGAGGCCGGCCTGCCACGGGCCCGCGACGCGTGGTCGCGCCCGGCCCCGGTGGACGGCGCCGCAACCCAGCTGGCGTGGGCCCAGGCTGGGATCATCACCGCCGAGATGCGTTTCATCGCCGCGCGCGAGGGTGCGGCGCCGGAGCTGGTGCGCAGCGAGGTGGCCGCCGGCCGTGCGGTGATCCCCGCCAACCACCGGCACCCCGAGTCCGAGCCCATGATCATCGGCAAGGCGTTCGCCGTGAAGATCAATGCGAACATCGGCAACAGCGCCGTGCGCAGCTCGATCTCCGACGAGGTGGAGAAGATGGTGTGGGCCGCCCGCTGGGGCGCCGACACCATCATGGACCTGTCCACCGGCAAGGACATCCACCGCACACGCGAGTGGATCCTGCGCAACTCCCCGGTGCCCGTCGGCACCGTTCCCATCTACCAGGCGCTGGAGAAGGTGGGCGGCGACCCGACGGCTCTCACCTGGGATCTGTACCGCGACACGGTGATCGAGCAGTGCGAGCAGGGCGTCGACTACATGACGGTGCACGCCGGGGTGCTGCTGCGCTACGTGCCGCTCACGGCGAAGCGCGTCACGGGCATCGTCTCCCGCGGCGGGTCGATCATGGCCGCGTGGTGCCTGGCCCACCACACGGAGTCCTTCCTGTACACGCACTTCGAAGAGCTGTGCGACATCCTGCGCGGCTACGACGTCACCTTCTCTCTGGGCGACGGCCTGCGCCCCGGCTCGATCGCCGACGCCAACGACGAGGCCCAGTTCGCCGAGCTGCGCACCCTGGGCGAGCTGACGAAGATCGCGAAGTCCCGTGGCGTGCAGGTGATGATCGAGGGGCCCGGGCACGTGCCGATGCACAAGATCGCCGAGAACGTGCGGCTCGAGGAGCAGTGGTGCGAGGAGGCACCGTTCTACACCCTCGGCCCGCTGGCCACGGACATCGCGCCCGCCTACGACCACATCACCTCGGCGATCGGCGCCGCGATGATCGCGCAGGCCGGCACGGCGATGCTCTGCTACGTCACCCCCAAGGAACACCTGGGCCTGCCGAACCGCGACGACGTCAAGACCGGCGTGATCACCTACAAGATCGCGGCGCACTCTGCCGACCTGGCCAAGGGGCATCCGCGCGCGCAGGAGCGGGACGACGCACTGTCCAAGGCGCGCTTCGAGTTCCGGTGGATCGACCAGTTCAACCTGTCGCTGGACCCCGACTCCGCGCGCGCCTTCCACGACGAGACGCTGCCCGCGGAGCCTGCCAAGACCGCGCACTTCTGCTCGATGTGCGGACCCAAGTTCTGTTCCATGCGCATCTCCGCGGACGTGCGCGAGTACGCCGCCGAGCACGGACTGGAGACGCAGGAGCAGATCGACGCGGCGATCGCGATCGGCATGGCCGGCAAGTCCGCGGAGTTCGCCGACCACGGCTCGCGGGTATACCTGCCGTTGACCGAGGCGGCCACGGGGGCGGCGGACGCGTGACCGTCCTCCCTGTGCCCGCGCCCGGCCGCACCCCGCCTCGCGCGCTGACCATTGCCGGCTCGGACAGCGGCGGCGGCGCGGGCATCCAGGCGGACCTGCGGACGATGGCCATGTCCGGGGTGCACGCGTGCGTCGCGGTGGCCGCGGTGACCATGCAGAACACCACGGGCGTCACCGGGGTCCACCCGGTCCCGCCCGAAATCGTCGCCGGCCAGATCCGCACCGTGGTGCAGGACATCGGTGTGCAGGCGGCGAAGACCGGCATGGTGGCCGAGGCGCCGATCATCGAGGCGATCGTGGAAACCTGCATCGGCATCGGCATCGGCGGCGGCCGCGGTTCCGCGGAATCGCACGACGGCGCACCGCGGTGCGCCGTTCCGCTGGTGGTGGACCCGGTGTGCGCGTCGATGCACGGCGATCCGCTGCTGAAGCCGCACTCGCTGGCCGCGCTGCGCGACCTCCTGGTGCCCCTGGCCGACCTGGTCACGCCGAACCTCGACGAGGTCCGGCTGCTGACCGGCGTCGACGTCACCGACGGGGCGACCCAACGCGACGCGGCGCGCGCGCTCGTGGGCCTGGGCGCACGCTGGGCCCTGGTGACCGGCGGTCATCTGCGTGCCGGCGCCGACGGGCCCACCGGCGAGAGCACCGACCTGCTGTTCGACGGCCGCGACTGGTTCGAGTTCTCCGGGCCGCGCGTGCACACGGGCGACGATCACGGGGGCGGCGACACCCTGGCCGCGGCGATCACCTGCGCGCTCGCGACCGGGGCGGCGATGCCCGACGCGGTGGCGCACGGCAAAGACTGGGTGACGCGTTGCCTGCGGTGGGCGTATCCGCTGGGCGCCGGGCACGGCCCGGTATCGCCGCTGTGGCGGTTGCAGTAGCACCAGCTCCGTCACCGCGCGGAACAACCTATACAATTCTTTGAATTCCTGCTAGAGTGGTCATCTCAGCACAGCTAGGTGCACCGACGCGGCGACGCCGTCCACCGCCGGCGGATCACGAACCGGTGAGGAAACGTGACCGTCGGACATGCCGAGATCGGCCATTACGACATCGTCCGGCCCCGCCTCCGCGGCGCGCGCACCAGCGACGGTCGGCATCGCCACCGTCCCCCATCGGCGCGGACGTCGACGACCGCGTCATATCCCCTCCCCGGCCCTGTACCGGTCCTCGGCCCCCTTTTTTTACACACCGCATGCTCCCCGCGCCGCGTGCCGCCAGGCCCGCGCCGCCGGAGAGCCGGCCGAGGCGGACTTCCCCGCCGGATCGGAGCTGACCATGACACGCACCATCGCCGCACGGGGCCGCAGCGTCCGCGCCGCCGTCGCACTCGCAACCGCCGGTGCGGGCGCGGCGGGCATCCTGGGTCTCACCGCGACCGCCGCATCCGCGGCGCCGCTGAACGCCCTCACCGTCGAGCCCGGACTCAGCATCGGCCTCGGAACCCCATACGGCACGAGCTGCGCGTACAAGACCACGGTGCAGACCGGCAGCACTGCGACCGTGAACTTCGACTACCGCAAGACGGACCAGACGTACTGGACGCCCTTCGACGTGCAGTCGACCGTCGGCCCCGGAACCGCGGTGACGCACTGGACGCCGGCATTCGGTCCGGGCGCCTACGAGGTCCGTGCGACATCGGGAAGCACCACGGAGGTGTTCACCACCGACGTGGGCATCGGCATCAACCTCGGCAGCGCCTGTGTGGTGCTCGGGCCGTTCCGCTGATCTGCTAGGCGCCCTCGACCCGGTACATCCTCAGGTCGTCGGGCACGCCCCGCGCCCGGCTGAGGAAGAATCGGCGATGCTCCTTGAGCCGCAAGTCCTGCTCCTGCAGCCACAGCGGGTCGAGGACGCCGCGCACCGCCTCGGAGATCACCACGTTGCCGTCGCGGCCCGCCTCCATCATGCGGGCCGCGATGTTGACGTCCACGCCCAGCCAGTCGTCGCCCATGCGGCGGGGATGGCCGCTGTGGATGCCGACGCGGATGACCGGCCGGTAGCCGTCGACGTCCACGTCCGCCAGCGCCGCGCGGGCGGCCACGACCGCCTCCAGGGCCCGCTCCGGCGATCGGAAGTCGGCGAGCAGCCCGTCGCCCATGCGCTTGACCACCCGGCCGCCGCGCGCCACGATCTCGGGCTCGACGGCGCCCGCCACAGCACGCAGCAGCCGCAGCGTCGCCTCGTCCCCCGCGCCGAGCGCCCACGTGGAGAACGACACCAGGTCCGTGAACACCAGCGTCACCTCGGTGTCGCCCTCGCCCCGCCCCGTCCGCTCGCGCACCGCCTGCCACACCTGCAGGGCGGCGAAGCCCGCCTCCCTGGATGCCCCGGTGGAATCGGGGAAGACCCGCTCGGCGACACGGGCCACCGCCCGCGCGCCGCCGTCGCCCGCCACGGACAGCGGGTCGCCGAAGCCCTGGTCGCCCGGCAGCACCCGGCGGGCGCGCCGGACCAGTCCCACCAACTGCGGCGACCTGTCGATCCGGCGCGCCGACTCCCGCACGCTGTCGAGGAACTCCGCCGCGCGGCGCGCCGACCCGTCCGGCGCACTGTCCGCCGCATCACCGTCGTCTGCCGAACCGCCTTCGTCTGCCGCACCGCTGGAACCCGTGTCGACGCTCACGCCCTCACACTATGCGATGCGGGCCCGCAGCGAGCGGCGACGAAAGCCGCTCTCACGCGTCGCGTTTGTTCACCACGCCCACACTGATGCCGAACACGATCGCGGTGAACACGACGAAGTACACGAGACCGCCCCACGGCCCCCAGTGGAAGTCCGCGGTGGTGCTGCCGTGCGCGCTGAGGAAGTGGTTGATGTTGGCGAACGGCAGGAACACGTAGATGTCCTTGCCGACGTCGCCGAACAGCAGGAAGAGCTGCTCGATGACGAGCGGCCACAGCACCACCAGCGCGATGGCGGCCGCGGTCTGCCGCAGCAGCGCACCCACCGCCACCGCGAGCACTGCGGCCAGCGCGGCGTAGAGGACCACGCCGTACAGCACCCGCCAGGTCTCCGCGTCCAGACCCATCTCAATGGCGGGACCGGACCCTGCGATGCCCTTGGCCAGGAAGAACGCCCCGAAGGTGGTGACCGCGACGACGACGGCCGCCACCACGGCGACCACCGCCGCCTTCACCGAGATCACCTGGGCGCGGTTGGGGATCGCCTGGAACGTGGTGCGGATGATGCCGAACCGGTATTCGGTGGTGACGGTGAGCGCCGCCATGATCATCACGATCATCACGCCGAATCCGTTGACGCCGCCGGTGGCCGACGTGGCGGACAGGACGAACGGGTCGGAGCCCTGCGTCGCGTCCGTGTTGTGCGAGAGCACGGCCATGAGCACGGCGATGCCGAGCCCCAGGACGACGATGAGAGCGGCGCACCACCAGGGCGAGCGCGTCGACGTGAGCTTGATGCGTTCCGCAGCGACGACTCCCATCACCGCACCTCCTTGTCTGCGCCCTGCTCGTGCGCGGCGTGCCTGCCCGCGGGCGGCGTGCCCCCTTCGGCCGCGGGCGGTCGCCCCGGCGGAGGGCCGCCCTCCGGCCCGTGCCCCAGCATCGCATCGGCGTCGGCCCCGTGGTATTCGACCTGGTCACCGGTGAGCTTCATGAACGCGTCCTCGAGCGATCCGCTCTGCCCGGCCAGCTCGTGCAGCGCCAGCGACCGCGCGGCGAGCATGTCGCCCACCTGGTCGGTGGTGGCGCCGGAGACGACCAGGTGCGGCGGGTGGATCGGGTCGGCGGGCTCCAGGCGCACCCCGAGGCCGCCGTCGCGCAGACACCGCTCGATCTCCTCGAGGCGCGGGCCGCGCACGCGCACAGTGGTGTCGGTGGCGAAATCCACGAACTCCTGCACCGACGAATCGGAGATGAGCCTGCCCCGGCCGATCACCACCAGGTTCTGCGCCGTCAGCGCCATCTCCGAGAGCAGGTGGCTGGACACGAGCACCGTGCGCCCCTCTGCGGCCAAGTGCTGCATGAACTTGCGGATCCAGACGATGCCCTCCGGGTCGAGGCCGTTCACCGGCTCGTCGAACAGCAGCACCTCCGGATCGCCCAGCAGCGCGCCGGCGATCCCCAACCGCTGCGACATGCCCAGCGAGAAGCCGCCCGCCCGCTTGTCCGCCACATCCGACAGGCCGACGAGCCCCAGCACCTCGTCGACGCGCGTGCGCGGCAGGCCGTTGGACGCGGCCATCCACTTGAGATGGTTGCGCGCCGAACGGTTGGGGTGCACCCACTTGGCGTCGAGCAGCGAACCGACGGTGCCGAGCGGATTGCTCAACTGCCCGTACGGCACCCCCTTGACGGTGGCGGTGCCCGCGGTGGGCCGGTCGAGCCCGAGGATCATCCGCATGGTGGTGGATTTGCCGGCCCCGTTGGGCCCCAGGAAGCCGGTGACGATGCCGGGCTTGACTGTGAATGTCAGGTCGTCGACGGCCACGGTGGAGCCGTAGTGCTTCGTCAGGCCTCGGACTTCGATCATGGTCACCAGCATGCCGGATGCCCCGGTTCCGTGCAGCACCGGAGGTGGATGGGGGTCGGCGGCGCCTTGCCCTGTGCGGCACCCGCCCTCAGCTGCGCCCGTCGGGCGCCGGGGACGACGCCTGCGCCCAGAACCGCCGGGGCACCCGGCCGGCCCGGCGCGCCAGGCGACCCGCGCGCACCGCCGCCGCCAT
>NZ_JAENKO010000051.1 GCF_016599145.1 Tomitella cavernea | reverse complement strand
CGGCTGCGGCGCCGGCCGACCGCTGCCGCGGCGGCGACGATGCTCGCGGCCGCGGTGCTGGTGCTCGCCGGATGCTCCACGGGGTCGGACGCGGTGGCGCAGGGCGGGTCGTTCCAGTTCGTCTCCCCGGGTGGCCAGACGGAGATCTTCTACGATCCCCCCTCCGCGCGCGGCACGATCGGCGACATCTCCGGGCCGTCGCTGATGGAGGACGACGCCACCATCAGCCTGGACGACTACGCGGGCAAGGTGGTCGTGCTCAACGTGTGGGGCCAATGGTGCGGTCCGTGCCGCGCCGAGGTGCCCGCGCTGGAGTCCGTGTACGAGGCGACGCGCGACCAGGGTGTGCAGTTCCTCGGCATCGACGTGCGCGACTACAACAAGGACAAGGCGCAGCACTTCTTCCGCACCAACGAAGTGAGCTACCCGTCGATCTATGATCCGCCCATGCGCACGCTGGGCGCGCTCGGTAACTTCCCCGCCAACGTCGTGCCCTCGACGCTGATTCTCGACCGTGGGCACCGGGTGGCGGCGGTGTTCCTCAAGGCGCTCACCGCGGAGGAGCTGCAACCCGTGGTGGAACGGATCGCGGCGGAACAGCCGGCGGCACCATGACCGGCCCACTGCTCCTCGCCGCGGGCGTCGAGGACAACGCCTTCTACACCGCGGCGTCCAGCGGCCCGCTCCTGCTGGCGCTGGCCGCCTGCGTGCTGGCCGGGCTGGTGTCGTTCGCGTCGCCGTGCGTCGTGCCGCTGGTGCCCGGATACCTGTCCTACCTGGCGGGCGTCGCGGGGGCGGAGGCGCCGGCGGTGACGGTGGACGAGGCGCGATCGAGCACGCGCAGGGCCGGCCGGATGCGCGTCGCGGGCGCGGCGGCCATGTTCGTCACGGGCTTCACCGTGGTGTTCGTGCTGCTCACCGCGACCGTCTTCGGCGCGATCACCGTGCTCGGCGAGAACAGGCAGCTGATCGAACGCATCGGCGGCGTCGTCACCATCGCGATGGGGCTGGTGTTCCTCGGGTTCTTCCCGCTGCTGCAGCGGGATACGCGGCACGTGCCGACGCGGCTGACCTCGCTGGTGGGCGCGCCGCTGCTGGGGGCTGTCTTCGCCCTGGGCTGGACGCCGTGCCTGGGACCCACGCTCACCGGAGTGATATCGGTGGCGGCGGGCACGGAGGGCACCACCGCGGTGCGCGGCGTGGTGCTCATCGTCGCCTACTGCATCGGACTCGGGCTGCCGTTCGTCGTGCTGGCGTTCGGCTCGGCGGCCGCGTTGCGCGGCGTGGGCTTCCTGCGCCGCCACGCGCGCGCCATCCAGATCTTCGGCGGGATCATGATGATCGCAGTCGGCGTCGCACTGGTGACGGGCATGTGGGGCGAGTTCGTCGGGTGGATCCAGGCCGCGTTCGTCTCCGATACGGTCCTGCCGATCTGAGGGGCGTTGGTGCAGCGAATACGAACCCGCCCCGCAGGGGCGGCCATGTATGAAGGAGGACCAGCGGTGAGGGAGTTGCAGTGAGCACGTCAACGCAGCCGCAGCCGCAGCCCCAGACTCCGCCGCGGGAGCGACCGCGGCGGCCCGGCGGCGGGCGCGGCCCGCTGCGCCGCGTGTTCGCGATCGTGCGCAACCTGTGGCGATCGCTGACGAGCATGCGCACCGCCCTGGTGCTCCTGTTCCTGCTTGCGCTGGCCGCGATTCCCGGGGCGCTGGTCCCGCAGCGCAGCCTGAACGCGCAGAAGGTCGACGAGTACATCGCCGACCACGAAATCATCGGCCCGCTGTTCGACAAGCTCGAGGTCTACAACGTCTTCGGCAGCTTCTGGTTCACGGCCATCTACGTGTTGCTGTTCATCTCGCTGGTCGGGTGCATCACTCCCCGTGTCGGCGCCCACGCGAAGGCACTGCGCACTGCGCCGGTGCGCGCCCCGCGGCGGTTGTCCCGCCTGCCTCATCACGCGTCGGGGGAGGTCGCCGGCGACGTGGACGAAGCGGCGGCCACCGTTCGTGGAATGCTGCGCGGCTGGCGGACCGAGACCCGTGAGGAGACGCGGGGCGGCGTACGGGCGGTGACGGTGTCCGCGGAGCGCGGCTACCTCCGCGAGGTCGGCAACCTGATCTTCCACCTCTCCCTCGTGGGCCTGCTCGTCGCCATCGCGATGGGCAAGATCTACGGCTACGAGGGGAACCGGATCGTCATCGCCGACAGCGGCCAGTACGGCTTCTGCAACACCACCCCGGCCGCCTACGACTCGTTCCGGGCGGGGCTCGACATCGATGGCACGGGGCTTTCCGGGTTCTGCATCCGCGTCGACGACTTCACCGCCGACTACCTCCCCAACGGCCAGGCGGAGATGTTCACCTCGAACATCCAGTACCAGACCGAGGCGCAGGTGGCCGCCGGCTCCGAAGAATGGCAGGACTACCGGCTCCAGGTGAATGAGCCGCTGCGGGTCGACGGCGACCGCGTCTATCTGCAGGGGCACGGGTTCGCGCCCACATTCACCGTCACCTTCCCGGGCGGCGAGTCCAACACGCAGACGTTGCAGTTCGCCCCGGAGGACGCCACCACGTTCCTCAGCGCGGGCGCGATGACGTTCGACCCGCCGGCCGGGATGTATGCGGGCCCCGACGAGGCACGGCAGAACCAGATCGCGATCCAGGGGCTGTTCGCCCCCACGGCGCGCTTCACCGGTGAAAACGGCACATTGATGACGTCGGTCAACGCGGAGATGCTCAACCCGGCCGTCGCCATCGACGTGTTCAAGGGCGACACCGGCATCAACAGCGGGCTGTCCACGTCGATCTTCAGGCTCAACCAGTCGATGATCGACCAGGGGCGGCTGGTCAAGAAGGACCGCGTCAACCTCATGCCCGGCGAGTCGACGACCCTCGACGACGGGACCGTCATCCGCTTCGACGGCGCGGAAGAGTTCATCAACGTCCAGGTGTCGCACGACCCTGCACAGACGTGGGTGCTCGTGTTCGCCGTGACGATGATCGGTGGATTGCTGGTGTCGCTGCTGATCAAGCGGCGGCGCGTGTGGGCGCGCATGTCGCCCGCGCTGGATGCGGCGGCGGCCGGTGATGGACCCGAACCGCCGCTGCGACGTACTGTAGTAGAGCTTGGCGGTCTTGCCCGGACCGATCACGCAGGCTGGGGCGGCGAATTCACCCGGCTGTCCGAGCGGCTCTTCGCCGAGCACTCGGGTGGTAACGGCGGCACAGCGCGCGCAGCAGCGGAAGGGACGCAGGAGTAGAGGATGCCCGTCAACGAGAATCTTGCACAGTACAGCGACTTCGCATTCAAGTCCGCATTCGTCATATATGTACTGGCCGTGTTGCTGATCATGGCCTCGTATGCGTCGATGCGTACCAAGGCCGTCACGGCGAAGGACCGTGCACGTGAACTGGTGGGCGTCGCCGCGGGGGAGGGTGAACCCGCGCCGGCGGGGACGGACGGCGGCACCGGTGCAGATCCGGATGAGCCCTCGGGGGTGAAAGGAGCGGCCCGCCCGCTCCAGGAACGCCTGGCGAATATGGGCTTCTCGCTGACGGTCCTGGGGGTTCTGCTGCACCTGGCGAGCATGGTGTTGCGCGGGTTCGCGACCGAACGCATGCCGCTGGGCAACATGTACGAGTTCGTATCGATGGCCTGCCTCGTCGGCGCCGCCGTCGCCGTGTGCACGCTGCGTGCGCAGAGCAAGCGGCCGTTGCTGGCCTTCGTGCTGGTACCGGTCGTCATCCTGATGTTCGTCGCGGGCACGGTGCTCTACGCCACGGCCGCACCCGTGGTGCCGGCCCTGCAGTCCTACTGGTTGCCGATCCACGTGACGATCATCTGTATCGGCAGCGGCATCTTCCTCGTTTCCGGCGTTGCCAGCATGCTGTTCCTGTTCCGCATCCGGTTCCCCAAGGGCGAAGAGGCCGACACCCGCGCGGGGCGTTTCGCAGCCAAACTGCCGGACGCGCAATACCTGGACCGGCTGGCCTACAAGACCGTGGTCTTCGGGTTCCCGATCTTCGGCATCGGCGTCATCTGCGGGGCCATCTGGGCCGAGGCCGCGTGGGGCAGGTTCTGGGGGTGGGACCCCAAGGAGACCGTCTCGTTCATCGCGTGGATCGTCTACGCCGCATACCTGCACGCGCGCGCCACTGCCGGCTGGCGGGACACGAAGGCCGCGTGGATCAACGTCGCCGGGTTCGTGGCGATGCTGTTCAACCTGTTCATCATCAACATGGTCGTCTCGGGCCTGCACTCGTACGCCGGGCTGACCTGACGCCGCAGCATACGACGGGAGCGGGGCCGCGGCCACGCTCCCGTCGTTGAAAGTCTTCCTCTGTCCGTCGCCCCGGTCAGTCTTCCCGGTCGGAAGGATCGGGGCGGACGTTGAGGCCGCGGAGGAACTCGGGGTCGTCGTCGGGGGCGGGACCGCGGCGCGGGGTGAAGTCGGGGGCGAACGCTCGCCATCCCAGGACCACCAGCGTCGCGAGACCGATCGCGGCCAGCACGTAGATCACGTCCGACTCCCTCCTTGTTGCGCCCGTTCCGGCATGACCATGAGCGTATCGGGGCGGCGGCACCGCCGCCATAACGTCGGTCACCGGCGGCGGGGTGCGAGCCGCCGGGGTCACAATCGCCACCGCCGTCGCCGGGCCGGGTGCGCGGGGCAGGTAGCCTGGGGCGTGTGAGTGACGATGTGAACCGCGTCCGCGGCACCGGCGAGGCCCGGGCAGCGGAAACCCAGCCGTCGGCGAAGAAGAGCCTGGCCAAGAACCTCGTGTTCTACACGCTCGCGCGGCTGGCGCTGTTCGCTGCACTCACCGCGATCATCATGGTCGTCGGGAGCGTCGCGGTGGACGAGTTTCCGCTGCTGCTGGCGATGGTCCTCGCACTACTCGTGTCGCTGCCGTTGTCGATGGTGCTGTTCAAGTCGATGCGGATGGCGGTCAACAAGGACATCGCCGCCGTCGACGCGACCCGCAGGGCGCACCGGGAGAACCTCGAGGCGAAGCTCCGCGGCGAGGTCGAGTGAGCGCCTCCCATACCGTCGTGGCCGAACGCGCCTGGTGCGACAACGCGGTCCGGCTCATCGGCGCGGACGCGCGCCGCAGCTCCGATACGCACCTGCTGCGCTACCCGCTGGCCGTCTCCTGGGCGGGGGCGACGGCGGAGCGCGGCGGTATCCAGCTGTACCTCAAGGACGAGTCCACCCACATCACGGGCAGCCTCAAGCACAGGCTGGCGCGGTCGCTGTTCCTGCATGCGCTCTGCAACGGGTGGATCGGACCGGAGACGACGGTGATCGAGGCGTCGTCGGGTTCGACCGCAGTGAGCGAGGCGTACTTCGCCAAGCTGCTGGGGCTCGACTTCGTGGCGGTCATCCCGCGTAGCACCAGCACCGCCAAGATCGGCCTGATCGAGAGTGCGGGCGGGCGGTGCCACTTCGTGGCCGATCCGGGCGCGATCTACGACGAGTCGCGGCGGCTGGCGGCCGAGACCGGCGGCCACTACCTGGACCAGTTCACCAACGCGGAACGGGCCACGGACTGGCGCGGCAACAACAACATCGCGGAATCGATCTTCGAGCAGATGTCCGATGAGGACAACCCGATCCCGGCCTGGGTGGTGGTGGGCGCGGGGACCGGCGGTACCAGTGCGACGATCGGGCGGTTCATCCGGTACCGGCGGCACGCCACACGGCTGTGCGTCGTCGACCCGGAGGGGTCGGTGTTCCACGACGCCTGGCGTACCGGCGACCGCACGGTGACCGCCGCGCGCGGGTCGCGGATCGAGGGCATCGGCCGGCCGCGGGTGGAGCCGTCGTTCATCCCGTCCGTGGTGGACGAGATGATCCGGGTCCCCGACGCCGGGTCGATCGCCGCGGCGCGCCACGGATCCGCTGTCATGGGGCGCCGGCTGGGCGGGTCCACCGGAACCAACTTGTGGGGAGCGTTCGAGCTGATCTCCCGCATGGCCGACGAGGGCAGCTCGGGCAGCGTCGTCACGCTCCTGTGCGACGGCGGCGAGCGCTACGCCGACACCTATTACGACGATGGTTGGGTCGCAGGTCAGGGCCTCGGGCTCTCCGATGCGGAGGCGGTGCTCGACGAGTTCTCCGCCACGGGCCGCTGGCGGGGCTGACCGGGGGCGTGCGGGCCTGCGGATCCGGCGGCCGGCGCGTCATCGTGCGGTGCTGAACGGCGCGCGCCGCGCGGCTGTGTGAGGCGCGCCAGCAGCCAGGCGAGCGGAATCGTGACCACCACCGTCGCCTCGGCGAGCACGGAGACGGAGCCGTGGAAAGGGCGGTACCCGAGCGCGTCCATCAGCAGCTCCATCACCAGCAGATGGAGCAGGTAGAACTCGTAGGAGATCCCGCCGAGCCACACCACCGGCCGCCACGCGAGAGCACGCGCGAACAGGGTGGGGCGCGCGCATCCGCGGGCCAGCGTCAGCGGCGCCAGAACGCCCAGCGTACACGCGGTGTACAGGAGGTTCTTGGCGATCGACTCGCCGGTACCCACGGGCATGATCGTGCCCTCTCCGGCGATCGGGGTGCAGGCGACGGCGAACGTGGCCGCGGAGACCGCGAGGCACGCGGCGGTGAACAGACGCGGGCGCCGGGGGAACCCGCGGCGCCGCAGGGCGGGCTCCGCCACCGCGAGCATCATCCCTGCGGCGAACCAGATGAGGAAGCTCGGCAGCCACAGCTGCGCCGTGAGATCCACCCGCGCCGCGGCGAGGCCCGGAAGCCGGTAGAACAGATCCGTGTGGGTGGCCCAGATCCACAGTGGTGAAAGGGCGGCGACGGCGGCGAGGGCCAGCAGTGCCCGCGCCGTCCCGCCCCTGCTCCGCAGCGCTCGCGCCACGGCCAGTCCGATCAGCGGCAGTACGAGGTAGAAGCTCACCTCCACGGCGATGCTCCACAGCTGGGTCAGGGAATCGTGGAGGTGCCCGTAGCCGTAGATCTGGGTGAACGTCATGTTGCGCAGGAACCCGTCCCATCCGCGCCCGAACGGGCCGGAATCGCGCAGCAGGTAAACGGCGTATACGAGGACGACGACGGCCCAGTAGGCCGGGAGGATCCGCCGCGCCCGGGCGCGCAGGTACCGGATGAGGGAGGGGCCCTTCGCCGCGGTGGCACCGGCGAGTCCGGTGCGTACCCACGGACGGATCAGCAGGTAGCCGGACAGCGCGAAGAAGAACGGCACGCTCACCTCGAGCCGTGCCCCGAAGCGGCCGAACGCGTCGTCGGTGTAATTGCCGGTCCAGAAGAAGGCGTGGGACACGAGCACCATCAGGCACGCGACGGCGCGCAGCCCCGTCAGCGCCGCCACGCGGTGGCGGGACCCCGGTGCGGACGTGGCGGGACGGTTCACTGGTGCGGCCGGGGGCCATCGGTTCCGGCAGCCGCGCGGGACCCGCCGTCCGGGGGCTGCGCGGGGACCACGGAACCGAACGGGCCGCCGCCGAAGCACAGGTTCAGATCGGGGGTCACGGCGGATACGTCGACGGCCGCGCCGCCGCCAGTCAGGCGCACGTACGCCGTGCCGAGACCGCTCTGGACCGGCACGGTGACGGGCGTTCCGCCGGGCATCGAGACCTCGATCATCCCGTCGCGGTTGCTCAGATAGTTGAGCTGTGCCGTCCACACCCAGGGGATCACGGGCTGGGACAGCGCGATGGCACCGTCGATCCCGGGTGCCACGGCGACGGATTCCCCGGTGACGCGCGTTCCGCAGCCGGGTGCCAGGCCTTCGGTGAGCGCGCGGATCCAGGAGACCTCGGCCGGGACCAGGTGTCCGTCGTCGTCGAGCATGGTCAGCGAGGGGGTGGAGTCGGCGAACTCGGGTCGTTCGCGCAGCGGGCCGAACACGGCGCTGGATTGGTTGTAGGGTGCCGCGACCGGCAGCAGCACCCAGATCGACACTTGCTGCGACAGCAACGGCACGTCCTGGTGCGCGGCGAGCGCCGCCGTGGCGTTGTGGACGTAGTCCACCGTGGGGTTGTCCCGCCACCGTTGCTCGAAGGTGAAGGTGGACCACAGGCTGCCGGCGAGGAAGACCGCGGCGACCACCGCGGTGATCGCCGGCCGCGTTCGCACGGACAGGATCGGCCGGAACGCGGGGTGCGTGGCGCGGCGGGGGGACTGATCGATGACGGCGAGCGCGATGGCGACGATCACAGAGGTGTCCGCGACGTAGCGGAGCGTCTGGGCGATCTCGACCGCGGTGCCTTCGCCGCCGCGGGTGAGGACCATCGCGAGCTGCGATAGCAGCGCGTAGGCGGCCACGGCGGGCCACACCCATCCGATGCGCCGTCGGCGCAGGTGGTTGCCGACGATGACCGCGGCGATGAAGAGCCACGCGCCGACCACCAGCACGACGGGCGGTGTGGCCCAGGGCGGGCTCGGCGGCCAGCGGTCCCAGCTCCACGGGCCGCCGAACAGCGCCGGAAGCAATCCGAGCGAGGTTCCGTGGTGCAGCAACGCGGCCGCGTCGTCGAGATGATCGGTGCGCAGCGGCGCCTCGACATGGGAGAGGTAGACCGTCGCCCATCCGACGAGGATCATCACGGCGCCGGCCCACAGGGACGCGCACGCGCGCACGGTGGAGCGGATCGGTCGGCGGTCGCCGGCCGAGTGCGCCAGTAGCGCCACTGCGACGAACGCGACGAACGGGATGACCACCGACTTCTCGTAGAAGGCGAGAGAGACGACAAGGATGCCGGCCCCCGCTACGGCGTGCCGGATGCGCCCCGTCCGGTACAGCAGGATCGCCTCGGCCGTCACCAGGGCCAGCCCCGCCTGCAGGGGGAGTTGGTTGAGTCCGTTCGCCCACCAGGCGAACGACGGCAGGGTGAGGGGCGAGAACAGGTAGAGCGCCAGCGGAATGAGCAGCGTGGGCCGGCCGCCGAGGATCACGCGGAGGACGCGGAGGACGGCCAGAGACGCCAGGGCCTGCAGCACGACGAGGCTGATCGCAGGGAGGGCCCAGTGCAACGGGGCGAGCTTGGTGAGGATCCCCGCTACGAGGAACGCGCCGGGCATGAGGTGCCCGTCGTGGTCGTAGAGCAGGAAGTCGGCGGACAGCAACGGATGCTCGCCGGCGCGCGCGACGAGGATCAGATCGTCCCAATAGAAGTAGCCGCGGGCGGCCACGACGCCGCGGACCACCAGCTGAACGACGATGAGCGCCAGCGCGGCCACGAGCACACGTCTGCCGGTGAAGGCGCGGTGCGCGTCCGCGCGCGGCGCGGGTGGTCGTTCGGTGGCGATGGTCACGACCCGTCACGATAGTGGACCGAGCGTCGCGTCAATGGATGTTGACAGTGTTGAAATGTCAATATAGGTTGACGTCATGGATGTGGAATCGACGATGCGCGGAGTCACCGGAGGCGGGGCGGACGACGGAGCGGCGCCGGACGAGACGGCCGCGCTGGTGCGTGGCGCCGCCGCGGCGGATCCGGCCATCGGGCTCGTGGCGGTGCGTGCACTACGGAGGCTCACCGAGAGGCTCGAGACCCTGCAGGTCGATGCAGCGCGACGTCAGGGCTGGTCCTGGCAGGCGATAGCCGACCTGCTTCAGGTCAGCCGCCAGGCGGTGCACCAGAAGCACGGCCGGCGCACCCGAGACCCACGTCATTGAGGGCCCCACTTCATTGCGGGCTCCGCAGGCGGCAGGCCACGGCACGGATCAGGTTACGGAGGATCAGATGTTCGAAAAATTTGCGCGCGACGCGCGCCGTACGGTGATAGTCGCGCAGGAAGAGGCGCTCATGCTGCGCAGCGCCCAGCTCGATCCGCGGCACTTCCTGCTCGCGATCCTGCTCGCGGGGGAACCGCCCGTGCGGCAGGCTCTCGAGGCTGCCGGATTCACCGCGGAGCAGGTGCGCGAGGACATTCGCTCGGGCGGCGGCCGCCCGGAGGATTCCGCGGGGCCGGGGCGGCCGGGGGCGGTGCTCGACGCCGAGGATGTGCAGGCGCTCCGGTCGATCGGCATCGACCTCGACGCCGTGCGGGAGAGCATCGAGGCGCAGTTCGGCCCCGACGCTCTGTCGGACGAGCCCCTTTCCGACGAGACCCCGTCCGACAGGGCCGTGCCGGACCCGGCGGAGGGGAGGAGGCGTGGGCCGGCGGGCACGGAAGGGGAGTGCGGTCATGGTCGCGGCGATGCGCGCGGTCGCCGGGGCAGGGGCCGGCGGGGCGGACGGTTCGGCAGGGTCCGCCTGGATTCCGACGCGAAGAAGACCCTCCACGCGGGCCTGGCGCACGCCGCACGTGCACACGCGGGGGAGATCACCAGTGCGCACATCCTGCTGGGGGTGCTGTCGGGTGCGTCGGGGCCGACGAAACGGCTCGTCGAGTCCCGCACGTCGCCGGAAGACCTCGCCGCGAGGGTGCGGGACGTCATGGACTCCGCCGCGTGACGGTGGCGGGTGGCCGTGACGATGGCACGATGGTCGGATGATCAGCTTCGGAGTACGCCTCGTCAGCAACGCGGTCGCCATCTGGGTGGCCACCTACTTGTTGGCCGGGATCTCTCTCGACACGGACCAGCACGACACCGGGGCGACCATCCTGGTGTTCCTCGGGGTGGCCTTGGTCTTCACGGTGGTCAACCTGATCATCAAGCCGGTCGTCATGGTGCTGTCGCTGCCGCTGCTGATCCTCACCCTGGGGATCTTCTATTTCGTGGTGAACGCGCTGATGCTCATGTTCACCGCGTGGCTCTCGCAGGAGTTCGGCTGGGGCTTCGAGGTCGGCGGCTTCGGTACCGCGTTGCTGGGCGCCATCGTGATCTCGATCGTCAACATGATCCTGTCGGTGCTGGTCCCCGATCGGCGGTGATGCGGGGCGCGGGGCTATGCCAGCCCGAGCGCGAGGCCGGTGGCGACCGACCAGGCGAGCATCGCCAGCCCGGTATCGCGCAGCGCGGGGATGAGCGCCATTCCGTCGGCGCCGGTGCGCACCGGCGCGGCGGCGCGTGCGGCGAGAGGCAGGGCGATCAGGGCGACGAGAGCCCACGGACTGCGGAACGCGAGCGCAATGGCGGCGGCGAAGGGCACGGCCATGAGGCCCATGAAGAGCACGCGCGTCCGGGCGTCGCCCAATGTGACGGCGAGTGTCGTCTTGCCGGTTTCGGCGTCGGAGTCGATGTCGCGGAGGTTGTTGGTGACCAGCACGGCACTCGAAAAGCAGCCCACCGCGACCGCGCAGGCGATTCCCGCCCAGTCGATCCGGCCGGCCTGGACGAACTGGGTGCCGAGCACCGCGACCAGGCCGAAGAAGACGAACACCGCGATCTCGCCGAATCCGGCGTATCCGTAAGGCTTGGAGCCGCCGGTGTAGTACCAGGCGCCGAGCACGCACAGGATGCCGATGAGGATCAGCCACCACGCGCTGACGAGCGACAGCGCGACGCCCGCGACCCCCGCGACGCCGAAGCATCCGAACGCGGCGAGCTTCACGGCCTCGGGGCGGGCTGCGCCGGAGCCGACGAGACGCATGGGACCGACGCGCTCGTCATCTGTGCCGCGGATACCGTCGGAGTAGTCGTTCGCGAAGTTGACGCCGATGATCAGTGCGACCGCGACGACGAGGGCCAACAGTGCCTTCCACCACACGAATCCGTCGATGGAGGCGGCCGCCCCGGTGCCGGCGAAGACGGGCGCGACGGCGTTGGGCAGTGTCTTGGGGCGTGCGCCCTCGGTCCAGTCGGCGATGGTGGCCATGGTGTGGAGTCTTTCAGCATGGTCCGTCCGGTCCGTCGCCGGTGTGCGGGTATCACCTGCGCGGCGGCATTGCGGGCATCGGCAGCGACTCGACGGCGGGCACCCCGCGCGCCTCGGCGAACAGCCGCGAGAAGAAGCTCTCCAGTGCGGGAAGCTCGTCGTCCGTGATGTGCCGTGTGAAGTGTCGACGGATCCCGTCGCGATGGACGCGCGACGCCTCCCGGAGCCGTTCGCGTCCGGTGTCGGTGAGTGAGACCCGGACCCCGCGGCGGTCGGTGCTCACCCGCACGCGTTCGACGAGGTCCGCGGACTCGAGCTTGTCGACAACGCGCGTTAATCCGCTGGTGGTCACCAGCACGCCCTCAGCCAGCTCGCCCATGCGCATGGAGTTGTCCTCACTGTCCCGCAGGCGCAGCAGCACGTCGTATTGCGCGAGGGTCAGTTCCGCTTCCTCTGCGAGCTCCTCACCCAGATCCTGCACGATGGTGCTGTGTGCGAAAAGCATGTTGCGCCACACGCGCAGCGACCGCGCGTCGGCGATCGAGGAATCGGCGATGCCGGCCGTCGGGGCGGTCGCGTCCTGATCGAGAGGGGAGTCGGGCACGGATATCGGTCCTCAGGGCTGGTCGGCGGCCGGGGTCGGCCGGCGGGTCGGAATCGTGCGGTGGTTCTTCCGCGGGCAGCGGGTCGGGGGCGGGGATCGCGTACGGCGGGACGCCGCATAAGAAGAGTAATACTTGCTTTCACAACAATCGTACCCGCGAAAATATCGGTGTGCCCGGGAGATGCGTTCGTCGGGGTGCGGGACGAATACGATAGACGCTGTCGTGGTGGATGACGGGATTGCACAGGTGGATGCGGAGTGGGCCGTGGGCACGGTCGTGGCCGTTCTCGGGCCGGTGTCGGTCCTGCGGGACGGCGCGCTGGTGCCCGTGCCCGGCCGGCGCCCGCGGACGCTCCTCGCGGCGTTGGCCCTCGATGCCGGCCGGTTCACCAGCGCCGCATCGCTGATCGACGAGGTCTGGGGCGATGCGTTGCCCCGGGACCCGATGAATGCGTTGCACACCCAGCTGTCCCGGCTGCGCGCACTGCTCCCTGACGGCGCCCTGGAACAAGGCCCGGCCGGCTACCGGCTGACGCCGGCCCGCAACGGTGTGGACCTGTCGGCTGCGGAGGACGGGATCGACCACGCCGCTGCCGCGGCGCGGAGGGGGGATGCGGCGCCGGCCCTCGCGCTGCTCGATCGGGTCACCGCGCTGATGCGCGGCGTTCCGGGAGACGATCTGCCGGACGGTCCGGTGCGTGACGCACTACGCGCGAGTGCATTCCGGATGCGGAAACGCGCGGAGGCGGTGCACGTCGACGGTGCGATGGCCGCCGGCAGGTACGAGGAGGCATTGCCGCTGCTGCGTGAGCTCTGCGAGCGCCGGCCGATGGATGAACCAGCGCACGCGAAGCTCATGCGGGTGCTCGCGGAGACGGGGCGCGGCAACGAGGCGGTCGCGCTGTACGCGCAGCTCCGGTCGAGGCTGGCGGACGGGCTCGGCACTGATCCGTCCGAGGAGCTGAGCGCCGTGCACGTGGCGATCCTGCGCGGCGAACTGGGCGGTGTGCCGGCCGAAGGCGGTGACGACGATGCGTCGGCGACGGCCGCCGCACCGTGGTCGATCGGGCTGCGCGCGGAGCCGAACGCGCTCATCGGACGCGACGCGGACCTGGCCGCGGTGCACGCGCTCGTCGACTCGTCGCGTGTCGTCACGATTCTGGGCCCTGGGGGTACGGGAAAGACCCGGCTGGCGAACAGGGTGGGCGCGACGCACGCGGAGCACGGCCGGGTGGCGCTGGTGGAACTGGTCGGCGTGCGCAGCGGTGAGGATGTGGCGGCCGCAGTCGCCGGCACACTCGGCCTGGGCGACGCCGAACGGCTGATGATGGAGCCGGTGACGCGCCGGCGGTCGCGTGCAGCGGCGGATCCCCGGGACAGGCTGAAGCAGTCGTTGGCGTCCACTCCCACGCTGCTGATCCTGGACAACTGCGAACAGGTCGTCGGCGCGTGCGCGGACCTCGTCGCCGATCTCACCGCGTCGTGTCCCCACCTGACCGTCCTGACCACGAGCCGCATCCCGCTCATGATCTCCGCGGAGTGGACGTACCCGTTGGCTCCGTTGCCGGTGGCGCACCTGGCTCTCGACGATGGGGGTCGCGGCAGCGGCGGTACGGCGGAGGGGTCGCCGGCGACGGAATTGTTCGCTGCGCGGGCGCGTGCGGTGCGGCCGTCTGTGCGTCTCGACGTTGCGGCGGTGGCGCGGCTGTGCACCGCCCTGGACGGACTGCCGCTGGCGATTGAACTCGCCGCGGCGCGCGTCCGCACCATGAGCGTGGAGCAGATCAACGCACGCCTCATCGACAGGTTCACTCTGCTCAACAGCGGCGATCGGGCGGCGCCGCACCGTCACCGAACGCTGCACGCGGTGATCGACTGGAGCTGGAACCTCCTCGACGCGCGCGAGCAGGACGCGATGCGCCGGCTCTGCTACTTCCCCGGGGGATTCGGGATCGACACCGCGCGCCGGGTGATAGGCGGTATGGACGGCGGGGTCGCGACGGTCGGAGGACGGGACGCCGCAGCGGACTCATCGGTGGACCGTGCGGTGGACGATGCGATCACAGGGCTGGTCGAGCAGTCCATGCTCGAAGTCGCCGAGGTGGACGAGCCGGTGGGGCTGCGGTATCACATGCTGGAGACCGTGCGCGAGTTCGGATTGCAGTTGCTCGAATCCCGGCCCGGAGAGCGCGACGAGGTGGAGGAGCACTTCTGCGAGTGGGCCGCGGAAGCGTCCACGCGGATCACCAAGCAGATCATCCGCGGAGGCACCGCCGAGTCCATGATCGAGATCGAGGTCGAGCACGAGAACCTCGTCTTCGTTTTGCGCGCGGCCCTGGAATCGGGGCGGACCGCGGTGGTGTTGCCGGTGTTCACCGTGCTGTCGGTCTTCTGGTCCATCCGGGGGTCCCACGCGGAGGCGGCTCTGTGGAGCGAGCGCGTGCAGGCGCACTGGAATGCGCTCGAGGCCCGCGCCCAGGGCTCCGGGCAGGAGCGGACGGCGTGGGCACACGACGCGGCGATCGACACCGACGTGCTGTATCTGGCGCTGCTCATCGTCATCGGCTACCAGCTTTTCCTCAACGACCGCCGCGCGATCGCGCGGACGCGTGGCCGCATCCGGACCCTGCAGCGCACCCGGCCGCCGTCCAGTGCGGAGGCCGCGTACCTCGTGCGGCTGGCCACCGTGACGCGGCCGACGCGGCTCGGGCGGATGTTCGCTCGCGGAGCGCGCTCAGGCGACCCCGGAGTGCGGGCCCTCGCCCATTCCTTCCGCGCCAACACGCACGAGAACGCGGGCCGTTGGGCCGCGGCCCGGCGCGACGCGACGGCGGCCCTGGGCCTGGCGCGTCAGCGGGGCGACCGGTGGAGCGAGGGGATGGCCGCGCAGATGCTCGGCCAGCTGTCGGGGCAGGCGGGCCGCCATCGTGAGGCGGTCGACTACTACAGGTTGGCCGCGAAGGTCCTGTGGGAGGTGCACGCCTACGAGGAGAGCATCCAGATGCGCGGGTTCATCGCGGCCGCCTTGGTCGGCGCGGGGCAGCCGGAGGCCGGGCGCCGCGAGGCCCTCGCCGCACGCGGGGCGGGCGAGGTGGTCGGGGCGTCGGCGCCGGGCGGGCGCCACCCCGACTCGCAGTACCGCGCGGCGATCGCGGCGGCGCTGGCGGAGGCGGACCTGGCGGAGGGCGATGTGGACGGCGGTGTGCGCCGGTACTGGGAGGCCGTGATGGACGGCATCGGTGTGCACGGCACCGAGAGGTCGGCGGCCGTCGACCCGTACATGGGTCTGCTCATCGCGGCAGCCACCTGCGCGCATGCGGCCGGGGGGCACGCGGCGGCCGCCTGCAGGCTCGCGGGGCTCCTGGCGCGCGGAGTGGTGCCTCGACTCACCTCCGGCGTCGCGGGCTCGCGGGAGTCGGTGGTGGATCTGCCGGTCACCGCGTCGGTGCTGCTGGCGATGACTGTGGCGGAGTTCGTCGGCGGTGACGCTGCAGGAGATGACGCCGCGGGCGGTGACGGGGGCCCGGATACGGAAGCTTCTGCCAGATTCGCCCGGGAGCTGGCGCTGGCCGAGCGGGCGCACGCGCGGCAGGACTATCCGTCGATGAGCATCGGCCGGTGGTTGGATGCCGCCCGGCGCGCCGCGGGCGATGTGGAGGTGGAGGCGGCGCGGCGGCACGCCGCGGGTCTGGTGGGGCCCGCGCTGATACGCGAGCTTCTGGCCGCGCTGAGCCGCGACCGGCCCGCGCTCGGGTGAGCACGGACCGGCCACGTTCGGGGGTCGCTCCCGACGGGGCCGTCAGGCCTTGCGCATGTAGGCGCGCACGGTGATCGGTGCCATGACGAGCACCACGACGGCGGCCGCTATGAGGGCCCAGGCCACCTCCATGCCCACGTGCCCGTTGTTGGCGAGCTCCCGGACTGCGCTCACGAGGTGCGAGACCGGGTTGACCTTGACGAAGCCCTGCAGCCAGCCGGGCATGGTCTCGACCGGGACGAACGCGTTGGACATGAACGTGAGCGGGAACAGCACGATCATCGACACGCCCTGTACCGTCGACGCCTTGTTCATCACCACGCCCATGAAGGCGAAGATCCAGCTGATGGCCCAGGCGCACACGATCACGAGGACGCCCGCCGCGACGACGCCGAGTACGCCCCCGCCGGGGCGGTAGCCCATGATCAGTCCCACGATGAAGGTGATCACGGTGGCCAGCGTGTAGCGCACCACGTCGGCCGACAGTGCCCCGGACAGCGGCGCGATGCGCGCGATCGGCAGCGATTTGAATCGGTCGAACACCCCCTTGTCCATGTCCTCGCGCAGCTGCGTGCCGGTGACGATCGACGCGGTGATGACCGTCTGCACCAGGATTCCGGGGATCACCAGCGGGAGGTAGTCGTCGACGGCGCCGGAGATCGCGCCGCCGAAGATGTAGGTGAACATCAGCGTGAAGATGATCGGCTGGACCACCACGTCGAAGAACTGCTCCGGGTTGTGCTTGAACTTGAGCAGCCCGCGGTAGGCCATGGTGCGGGTGTGTGCAAGGGTCTGCCGCAGGCTCACGGTGTTCGACGCCTCCGCCGCGCGGCGGGGCACCGCCTGCGTGGCGGGGCGGGTGGGCCGCGGCGGGGCGGTGCTGGTGGTCGTGGCGGTCATGCTGCGTCCCCGTTCTGTGCGGATCCGGCGTCGGCGGTGCCGGGGGTGGCGTCATCGGAGTCGGCCGGCCTGCCGGTGATGGTGAGGAACACCTCGTCGAGGCTGGGCTTCTGCACCGTCAGCTCGGCGGTGGTGATGCCGTGCTCACGCAGGTGGATGAGCAGTTCGGGTGTCTGTCCCGGGTCGATCATCGGCGCAGTGAGCCGGCCCGACTCGGCGGTGACACCCACGGGCGTGTCCAGGGCCTCGGAGATGATCACCCGTGCGCGGTCGCTCTGCGCCGGGTCGGCGAGGGTGATCTGCAGCGACGAACCGCCGATCGACGCCTTGAGGTCGTCCGCGGTGCCGTCGGCCACCACGCGGCCGTGATCGATGACGGCGATGCGGTCCGCGAGCTGGTCGGCCTCGTCCAGGTACTGGGTGGTGAGCAGCACCGTGGAACCGTCGGCGACGAGCCCGCGGATCGTCTCCCACATCTGGCTGCGCGCGTGCGGGTCCAGGCCGGTGGTCGGCTCGTCCAGGTAGAGCAGCGGCGGCGCGGAGATCAGGCTGGCCGCCAGGTCGAGCCGACGGCGCATGCCCCCGGAGAAGTTCTTCAGCGGACGCGCCGCAGCCTCCACCAGGTTGAACTCCTCGAGCAGCTCGGCAGCGCGCCGCTGGGCGTCCCGGCGGCTCAGGCCCAGCAGCCGCGAGAAGACGACGAGGTTCTCGGTGGCGGACAGGTCCTCGTCCACCGATGCGTACTGGCCGGTGACGCCGATGAGCGAGCGCACCGCGGTCGGTGCGCGGCGCACGTCGTACCCGAAGATCCGGGCCTCGCCGGACGTGGCGCGTAGGAGCGTGGCGAGCATACGGATGGTGGTCGTCTTGCCGGCCCCGTTGGGGCCGAGCACCCCGTAGACGGTGCCGGTGGGGACGGTGAGGCTGACGCCGTCGACCGCGCGGAATCCGCCGAATTCCTTGACCAGGTCGACGGCCTCGATGGCCGGCGGGCTTGTGGTGGCGGAACGCGGGTCCGCCAGTTCTGTTGCTGTCATGCCGACCAGCGTGGGGATGCGCGCTTGCAGAACTCTTGCACGCCCTGTGCGCCCGCTTGCAGGCGCCTTGCCGCGCGCTACCCGCGGTCGAGGATGCCGCGCAGCAGGAGGTCGATCATGCGCTTCGCCGACTGCTCCGCGTCATCCGCGTCGCGCAGGCACACGGCGAAAATCGCGGCGCCGGCGACGGCGTCGATGATCGTGTCGATGTCGAGGCCAGGGCGGGCCGCGCCCGCGGCGGCAGCCTCGTCGAGGAGGCGGCCGAGCGCCGCGCGCAGGGGGCCGAGTTGCTCAATGACCAGGCGCCTGTGCAGCTCCGGATCGGATCGGGTCTCGGCGATCAGTCCCGGTACGGCCGCGCGCGCCGCGGGGGCGCCGAACAGTCCGTACGCGCCGGCGACGAGCGTGGAGACCGCGCCGATCAGGTCGTCCGCGGGGAGGTCGCCGGGCTCGACGGACGGGTAGACGGCGTCATGGATGAGGTGGGCCTTCGAGCTCCACCGCCGGTAGATGGCGGGGCGGCTGACCCCGGAGCGCGTGGCGATCGCGTCGATGCTCGTGCGGTTGTATCCGCGCTCCTCGAGCAGCGCACGGGCGGCGTGCAGTGCGGCGGCGTCGATGTCGGGATTGCGCTGCGGGCCCATTCGGTGCGGCCTGCCGTGCACCGGGCCGCGGGCGTATTCCGTGCGCTCCACGTCTTGCCCCCTCGTCTGTGATCCATTGCACATCGCATTCTATGCCGTTACAGTGTGTCACTACTGCAGGGGGATTGCGATACGACGACGTACTCGAGGGGCACTGATGCCGGACGGTTCATCGGACACGCGGACGGATTTCACCGAGGTCGCCCGGCCGTCGGATTCCCGTTCGGACGCGGCCGACCTCGCGGGCCGCTTCCGGCGTTGGCTGGTGGGCGCCGTCGGCGCCGACGCGCGGCCGGAGGTGGGGGAGACGGCGGTCCCCACTGCGGCCGGCATGTCCAGCGACACCGTGCTGATCGACGCGACGTGGACCGCCGAAGGGGCGCGGAACCTGCATCGCCTGGTGCTGCGCATGGCGCCGGGCGAGGACGCGATGCCGGTGTTCCCGTCGTACGACCTGGGCCTGCAGGCGGCCGTGATGCGGGCGGTGGGCGAGCGTACGGCCGTGCCGGTGCCGCGTGTGCACTGGCACGAGCCTTCTGCGGAGCCGCTCGGCCGCGAGTTCCTGGTGATGGACCGGGTGGATGGGGACATCCCTCCGGACGTGATGCCCTACAACTTCGGGTCGTGGGTCTCCGAAGCCTCCCCGGAGCATCGGCGGCGCCTGCAGGAGTCGTCCATCGACGTGCTAGCGCGGCTGCATGCGATGGCGGAACCGGAGCGGTTGCTGAACGGGTCGGCAGGCAGGTCGGCGGTGCCGGCCCCCGCCGACGCGGTGGGCGCCCTGCGCGCGCACCTGGACGGGCAACGCCGCTACTACGAGTGGGCCTCCGAGGGCGGGCCGCGCTCGCCCTTGATCGAGCGCGCACTCGAGCTGCTCGGATCGACGGTGCCGGGGGTGGCCGGACCGGCCGTCCTGTGCTGGGGCGACGCCCGCATCGGGAACATCGTCTACCGTGACTTCCGGCCCGCCGGCGTCCTCGACTGGGAGATGGCGGCGCTGGGACCGCGTGAGATGGACCTGGGCTGGATGATATTCCTGCACAGGTTCTTCGAAGACCTCGCCGCCGCGGCCGGGCTGCCCGGCCTGCCCGGGATGCTCCGCCGTGCCGACGTCGCAGACCACTACGTGCGGTGCACCGGTCACGCGGTGCGGAACCTCGAGTGGTTCGTCACCTACGCCGCGCTGCGCCAGGCGGTGATCATGTACCGGATCCAGCGCCGCACCATCGCCTTCGGGCAGGCGGAGCAGCCCGCGGACCCCGACGACATGATCATGCACCGCGCGAGCCTGGAGGAGATGCTCGACGGCTCCTACTGGCCCGCACGTGCGGAGACCGCGCGGTGACCGGGGTGGCGGGCGCTGCGCCCGGCGGTGCCGCGCCGGGCGTTCCGCTGAGCCCGATGGACGACTATCCGGTGCACCAGATCGCCGAGGTGATCCGGCACGTCGGGACGTCCGACCGCAACTTCTACGACCGCTACTACTTCAACTGCGCCCCGCGTCTCGACGGAGAGGGACCGGCCGGGGCCGACGCGCCGTTCCTTCTCATCATCGGTATGGGCCAGTACCCCAACCTCGGGACTGCGGACGCGTTCGCCGTCCTGCGCCGCGGTGACGACCACCTGGTGGTGCGCGCGTCGAAGGCGCTCGGCGAGGACCGGATGGACACCGCCGTCGGACCGTTGCGCATCGAAGTGATCGAGGGGCTGCGGCGGCTTCGCGTGGTCCTCGAACCCTCGCCCGACAACCCCGATCTGTCCTTCGATCTCACCTTCACCGCCGACGCGCCGGCGCACCTGGAGACCCGGCACTTCGACCGGAGCCTGGGGCGCGTCACCTTCGACACGCAGCGGTTCGTGCAGACCGGCACGTGGTCGGGATCCATCACGGTGGCACAGCAGACGGTGCCGGTGACCGATGCCGGGTGGGCGGGCAACCGCGACCGGTCATGGGGCGTGCGTCCCGTCGGCGAGGCGGAGCCGCCCGGCCGTCGCGCCGAGCCGGCCGAAACCGAGCGCGCCTGCTTCTTCTGGATCTACGCTGTGCTGCGGTTCTCCGAGTTCGTCATCATCACGATCCTGCAGGAGGACGCCGACGGGGCGCGGATCGTCGAGGACGCCGTGCGGTTGTGGCGGGCGCCGGGGCGCGCTCCGGAGCCGTTGGCGTTGCCGGAGCACAGCCTGCGATTCGTGCCGGGAGGCCGCGAGGTGGCCGGCGCGGAGCTCACATTCCAACGACGGGACGGCGCCGGCGGCCTGGGCGAGCCGCTCCGGATCGAATGCACCCCCTCGGTGGCCGGGTACATCGGGGTGGGCACGGGCTACGGACTCGAACAGGACTGGCGGCACGGCATGTGGCAGGGGCCGCTCGCGGTCCAGCAGCTGCGGAGGGCGGTGCCGGAGATCGCGCCGTGGGAACGGATGCTCTGCCCCGTCGACAACATCGCGTGGTGCGAACTGACGGAGGGCGGGCGCACCGAATCCGGCGAGGGGCTGTTCGAGTGCGCGGTGATCGGCGCCTACCCGCGCTACGGCTTCCACGGGCTCGGCGACGTGGCGGAGTAGCGGAGTAGCGGAGGCTTTCCGGCGGCCGGCGCTCAGCCGCCGGTCAACCGGGCGTGCAGCGCCCACCGGTCCACTTTGCCGATCCCGCGCATGGGCAGCGCGTCCACCACGAACATCTCCCGGGGGGCCGCTCGGGGGCCGAGCTCGCGTGCGACGGCGGAGCGCAGCGTTTCCAGCGTCGGGGTCCCCGGGGCCCCGGGGGTTCCAGGGGCGTGCGGCGAAGTGTCCGGAACGATGGCGACCGCGACCCGCCGGCCGAGACGCTCGTCCGGAAGCCCGACGACCGCGCACGCGCGTACGCCCGGCACCCGCTCCAGCACGGCCTCGACCACCTGCGGCACCACGGTGAGCCCGCCCGTGGTGATCGCCTCGTCCAGCCGGCCCGTCACCGTGAGCACGCCGTCGTCGAACTCCCCGGCATCATCGGTGCGAAACCATCCGGGTTCGGCGAACGCGGGATGGCCCGGTGCGCCCAGGTAACCGGCGGCCACCACCGGTCCGCCCAGCACGATCCGGGAGGTGCCCGGGGCGATCCGCACGCGCACCCCGTCCAGCGGCACGCCGTCGTAGACGCATCCGCCGCACGTTTCGCTCATCCCGTAGGTGCGCACCAGCGCCAGCCCGGCGGCCTCGGCGCGTTCACGCAGCGCGGCCGGCGTCGCGGCGCCGCCGACGAGGATCGCGTCGAAGGTGCGCAAGGCGTCCACCGCGCCCGGATGGTCGAGGACCTTGACGAGCTGGGTGGGCACCAGCGACGTGTAGCGGCGGCCGACGGGCATGCGCCGGGTCGCCGCGACGATGTCTTCCGGGTCGAAGCCGCGTGTGACGTCGACGATCACCGGCTCCGTGCCGGCGACGACCGAACGCACCAGGATCTGCATCCCCGCGATGTGGTGCGGGGGCAGCGGCAGAAGCCAGGTTCCCGGCCCGCCGAGCCTGCCGTGCGTGGCGCGTGCACCGGCCACGAGCGCTGGGCCGGGAAGCATCGCGCCCTTGGGGGTGCCGGTGGTGCCCGAGGTGGCGACGACCATCGCCACCGTGTCGTCGACGACGGAACCGGGAGGGAGGGCGCCGGTGAGGCGACCGGACTCGCGGGGGTCGTCGGCGGGGACCGGCAGCAGGGCGTCGCCGCTTCCGTCGAGGGCACGGGCGACGCGGGGCAGCAGCACGGCAGCCCGCGCGGTGGGCGGGACGGGCAGTGCGGCGAGCCGACGGCCTGCCGGCGCGGGGCGGGGGTCGGTCATCGGCGGGTCAGCGATCGCGCCAGGAGTGCTGCTCGCGCGTGGACGAGTGCCGGTCCTGCGGCGACGAGTGCATGTGCGCCAGCGGCCAGCCGCCTTCGACGAGGTGCGCGCGCACCCGGTTGACGTCGCGTTCCGCCGGCATCTCGTTGGTGATCTTCGTGATGAGCACCTGGATGTCGGCCTTGGTGACGGGCAGGTCGCCGCGGGACACGAGCTCGTCCGCCACCATCTCGACCTCGTCGTGCGTGAGGCGGCGTTCGAGCAGCGCCAGCAGCGGGATGTAGTCCTGTTCGGGGACGCCCTCGGGGTAGCCGGCGCGCAGCCAGTCGACCACGGCTCCGACGATCGGTGGAAAACTCAAGCGCTCTCCTCCTCGGTGGGCGCGTTCTCCTCTGCGGTCTCGGCGTCCTGCGCGGCGCCGGAGTTCCGGAGCCACTCGGGGGCGTCGTCGATGCTCTCCGGGTCCGCCAGCGGCCACCCGCCCGCGGCGAGCCGCACCGCGACGCGCTTCACGTCGTCTTCAAGCGGGGACTCGCTGGTGAGGCGGACGATGGTGTCTTCGATCTCCGAGACCTCGATGGGGGTCTCCACGTCCTCGATGAGGGCGTCGACCACCTCACGGATCTCGTCGTCGGTGAGCTTGCGCTGCAGCACCGCGAGCAACGGGAAATAGTCCTTGGGCGGAACACCTTCCGGATAGCCGGCGCGCAGCCATCCGGTCACGGCGGCTATCAGCGGGTGCACACGCCCTCCTTCGTCTCGGTCAGTGCCCACCGGTGATGACGATCGCCGCGATGCCGGCGGTCACCGCGCAGACGACCAGGGCGAAGCAGGCGTAGGCGGCGGCCCGACGGGCGGGCGAGGGGGCGGCGGTGGTGGGGTCGCCGTTCTCGTCGACGCCTAGCGCACCACCGTAGAGGAACTTCAGCCCGACGGCGAACACTGCGGGGATGCCGGCTCCCAGGACGAGGCCCACGGCGATCACCTGCCAGAGCGAATTGAGGGTGTTGGTGAGGCTCATCGTGCGGCTCCCTTGAAGCGTCGCGACCCGCCGCCGACGGTCGCGTGCACTTTGGACGGAGGCGGCTCGTGCGCGACGTCGGCCGCGGCGGCGTGCGGGGTGGAGGCGTGCGGGGTGGAGGCGTGCGGGGGGGAGGAGTGCGCGGTGGGGGTGGCGTCGGGGGATCCGGCCGGCGCGGTGTCGGCGGCCCAGTCGGCATTGACGTTCTCGGCGTTGACCGACTGGCGGCGGGAACGGTTCCACATCCACCCGGCCATGGCGAGCAGGATGGCGAACACGACGATGACGCCCGTGGCGCCTCCGATGTAGTGGGCGAGGGCCCAGCAGGCGGCACCGACGAGGCCGGCCGCCGGCAGCGTGATGACCCACGCGATGGCCATGCGCCCGGCGACGGCCCAGCGCACCTCGGCGCCCTTGCGTCCCAGGCCCGTGCCCATGATCGAGCCCGTGGCCACGTGCGTGGTCGACAGCGGCAGCCCCAGGTGGCTCGACGTGAGGATGATGGCGGCCGACGAGGAGTCCGCCGCCATGCCCTGCGGGGAGTCGATCTCCACCAGGCCCTTGCCGAGAGTGCGGATGACGCGCCAGCCGCCGAAGTACGTGCCCGCGGCGATGGCGATGGCGCACGCGGCCTTGACCCAGAAGGGCATCGGGTCGTCCGCGTTGATGGCGCCGTGGGCGACGAGCGCCAGGAAAATCACGCCCATCGTCTTCTGCGCGTCGTTGGTGCCGTGTGCCAGGGAGATCATGGACGCGGAGCCGATCTGGCCCCAGCGGAATCCGCGGCCGCGCTTTTCGGCGGGGACGCGGGAGGTGATCTTGTAGATCAGGCGGGTGCCGACGGTGGACACGAGGCCGGCCACGACCGGCGCGAGCAGCGCGGGGAGGACGACGCGGGCGAGGACGCCGCCCCACTCGACCCCGGAGGTGCCGAGCGCGGCCAGCGCGGCGCCGATGAGCCCGCCGAACAGTGCATGCGAGGAACTCGACGGCAGGCCGAACAGCCAGGTGGCCAGGTTCCAGATGATGCCGCCCACGAGGCCGGCGAACACGATGAACAGCAGCGCCTCGCCCTGGACCGCGTCGAGGGAGACGATGCCCTTGGCGACGGTGGCGGCCACGGCGACGGACAGGAAGGCGCCGAGCAGGTTCAGGGTGGCCGAGAGTGCGACTGCGACCTTGGGTCGGAGCGCACCGGTGGCGATGGAGGGTGCCATCGCATTGCCGGTGTCATGGAAACCGTTCGTGAAGTCGAACGCCAGCGCGGTGACGATCACGATCGTGAGTACGAGCAACTCTGCAGTCACAGGCCGAGTGTGTGACTCCTCGGCGGAAATGTCTAACCTGCGAATCTCGCTGACCTGGGAGTTGTGGATCGGGTCGGCGAAAGTTCACCCAGAGTTCACCTCGGCGGCCCCTGCGCTTTGCGTTGGCGGCCGGTGGATGTCTGCACCGTCACATTCGCGCAGGCCGCGGCGCGTTTCCGGGGGACTTCGCATCGCCGTCCCCCTTGCCGGCCGCGGCGCCGCCCTGGCCCGCGTATCGGACAGCGGCGCGGACGAGGCCGGTGAGCTCGCTGAGGGGGATTGTGGAGATGCGCCCCGCCGACCTGTCGCTCGTGCCGCGCAGCACCAGCGTGCGCCGGTCCGTCTCGACCTCCGTGAGGCGCAGGTTCCACGGGAGTTCCGGCACAGTCAGCGTGCGCACCCGCAGGCCGGGGATCTGCCGGGGACGTCCGCGCACGCGGGGACGGCTGCTCAGCGCAAGCCGCGACACCCGCAGCTCGGTGGGGGAGAACTGCAGGTTTCCGTCCACCACCTGGGGGAGCACGATGACGTGGCCGAGGCGTTGCGCACGGCTCCAGGACGCCCGCATGACGCCGCCCGCATCGATGTCGATGGTCAGGTCCGGCAGCTGCGTGCGCACCAGCCGTCGCAGCTCGTGCGCGGACAGGCGCAGCTCCACGTCGATGGTGCCGAATTCGAGTGCAGACGAATAGGCGGTGCGCAGCTGGATGTCGCGGCAGTCGACCTCGGCGTGGTCGACATGGACCTGCAGGCCGGGCCTGGGGTCGTCGCCGGTGGCCGGATCGGCCGGGTTCCTGACCCAGTGCAGGTCGGCCGCCGTCGCGCGGATACGCGCGAATTGGCCGCGCGCCAGGCCGAGGGATTCGACCTCGGTGTCCAGTGCGGTGGGCGTGAGCGTGAGCATGCCGTCGCCGGCCCGCATGCGCACGCGCTTGTCCAAGAACTGCTCGGCGACGGTGCGCATCGCGTTCTGGAGGAACTGCGCGGGCGTGAGCGGGACGCTGCTGCCGCTCATCGGGTTGGTGAGCGCCGAGCCGATGTCCGAGCCGAACAGCGACCTGCCCACGCCCAGCCCCATGCCGACGCCGGTGTCGATGACGCGCTCCACGTCGCGCAGGCGCCGCTGCCAGCCGGTGTTGAACGGATCGAACGGGTCGATCATCGGACTCGGCCGTCCGCGGGGTTCGTTCCGCTCATGGTGCTTCTCCGTGGCTCGGGCGTGGCTGCGGCGCGGGTGGCGTCCTCAGACCGGGGTTGCTCGGGGTGGGTCCACTCAGGTTAGTCGCCGGCCGGACCGCCGGCGCCGTTCCGCTGCGCGGGCGGGGGACCGGCGACGAAAGTAGACTGTGCACAGAGGGGCCGAGGGTGCCGAACTGGGAGGTGCCGTTGTGAACACGTACGTGCTGCTCGGAATCGCCACCGCTGCGTACTGGATCAGCGGATGGGACAACCTGAGCCGGACGATCGCGCATTTCATCACAGGGTGAGGGCGGGGGTCCGTCGTGGCAGGGCTCCGCGCAGAGTGGCGCTGTGCTGAGTCCGGCCCTCAGTAGTACCAGGGGTGTCCGGACCAGTCCGGATCGCGCTTTTCGAGGAACGCGTCGCGGCCCTCCACCGCCTCGTCGGTCATGTAGGCCAGGCGGGTCGCCTCGCCGGCGAAGAGCTGCTGGCCCACCAGGCCGTCGTCGAGCAGATTGAACGCGTACTTGAGCATGCGTTGCGCCTGCGGCGACTTGCCCATGATGGCGCGGGCCCACTCGATGCCGACGTCCTCGAGCCGGTCGTGGTCGACCACCTCGTTGACGGCCCCCATCGCGTGCATCTGCTCCGCGGTGTACGCGCGGCCCAGGAAGAAGATCTCGCGGGCGAACTTCTGCCCCACCTGCCGGGCCAGGTACGCGCTGCCGAACCCGCCGTCGAAGCTGCCCACGTCGGCGTCGGTCTGTTTGAAGCGCGCGTGCTCGCGGCTGGCCAGCGTCATGTCGCAGACCACGTGCAGGCTGTGTCCGCCGCCGGCGGCCCAGCCGTTCACCAGCGCGATCACGGGCTTGGGCATCATCCGGATCAGGCGCTGGACCTCGAGGATGTGCAGGCGGCCGGCCCGCCCCTTGTCGACGGTGTCGGCGGTCTCGCCCGCCGCGTACTGGTACCCGCTACGGCCGCGGATGCGCTGGTCGCCGCCCGAGCAGAAGGCCCACCCGCCGTCCTTGGGGCTCGGGCCGTTGCCGGTGAGCAGCACCGTCCCCACGTCGGCGCTCATGCGAGCGTGGTCCAGTGCGGCGTAGAGCTCGTCGACGGTGTGCGGGCGGAATGCGTTGCGCACGTCGGGGCGGTCGAATGCCACGCGCACGGCGCCGAGCTCGCGGTGCCGGTGGTAAGTGATGTCGCTGAAATCGAAGCCGGGGACGGACTGCCAGTACTCAGGATGGAATGTCACGCCATGAGGATAGGCCGCCGCCGCGGAAGCCCGTCCGGTTAGCGTGCAGGCATGGAAGAGATGACGCGCGCCACCGGCGCCGACGATGCCGTGCGGGACGACGGCGACACGCCCCGGGGCGGATTTCCCGTGTTCAGCGCGGCGCCCGAAGATGGCGGGCCGCACTTCGGCCGGTTCGTCGCCGCGATGCGCGACCTGCAGGATCTCGCCGTGTCCGCCGCCCCGGAACCGGAAGTGTTCGGCGCGGCGGCGGACAAGGCGGAGGAGCTCGCAGCGATGCTGCGCCCGTACGCCGCGGAGGAGGGGAAGTCGCCGGCCAACCGGTCGGTCGGGCTGCCGGGCCGCGGCAGCCTGCTCATGCTGCCGTGGACGCTCACCGGGCTCGAGCCCGGGCGCGTCACGGCGTCGGGGGTGTTCCGCCGCTACCACCTGGGCGGCAACGGGGCTGCGCACGGCGGGGTGCTGCCGCTGCTGTTCGACGACGTGTTCGGCATGGTGACGCACGCGCAGGGGCAGCCGGTCTCGCGCACCGCCTACCTCACCGTCAACTACCGGAACGTCACGCCGCTGGACAAGGAACTCACGGTGGAGGCGACGGTGGACTCGGCCGACGGCCGCAAGACGTACGTCTCCGGCAGGCTGTGGGACGGCGGGACGCTGCTGGCCGATGCGGACGCGCTGATGGTGCGCCTGCGGCCGTGGCAGCCGTGAGCAGGACGCGACGGTGAGGAGAGGGAAGGGGACGGGCCAGTGAGTGTGCTGCCCCGACTGGACGTGGTGCGCGACGGCGCGGCGGTGGTGTCGCTGCCGATGACCGTGCGCTTCCGCGGCATCACCGAGCGCGAGGTGATGCTGATCCGCGGCCCGCACGGCTGGGGCGAGTTCGGCCCGTTCCCCGAGTACGCCGACGGGGAGGCGTCGGCGTGGTTGGCGTCCGCGATCGAATCCGCCTGGCGGCCGTGGCCGCGGCCGCTGCGCCCGGTGGTGCCGGTCAACGCGACGGTTCCGGCGGTGCCCGCGGCGCAGGTGCCCGAGGTGCTGGCGGCGTTCCCGAGTGCGGGCACGGCGAAGGTGAAGGTGGCAGAGCGGGGGCAGACCCTGGCCGACGACGTCGCTCGGGTGGCGGCTGTGAGGGAGTTGGTCCCGGTGGTGCGCGTGGACGCCAACGGGGGCTGGTCGGTGGCGGAGGCCGAGCGCGCGCTGCGGGCGCTGAGCGCGGACGGGCCTCTCGAGTACGCGGAACAGCCGTGCAGCACCGTCGGCGAGCTGGTGGAACTGCGCGCCCGCGGCACGCGCGTGCCCATCGCCGCCGACGAATCGATACGCAAGGCCGACGACCCGCTGCGCGTGGTGCGGGCCGGGGGCGCGGACATCGCCGTGGTGAAGGCCGCTCCGCTCGGCGGCATCCGGCGCCTGCTGGCCATCGCGGAACAGGTGGGGGTGCCGGTCGTGGTCTCCAGCGCCATCGACTCCGCGGTGGGTATCGGCTCCGGCCTCGCAGCCGCCGCGGCCCTGCCGCAGCTCGCGCACGCCTGCGGGCTCGGCACGGGCGGGTTGCTGAGGGAGGATGTGGCCCCGCCGCGGGGCCTGGTGGCGGACGGCGCCGGCGGCCTCGGCCTCGCCGCGGGCAGGACCGAGCCCGAC
>NZ_JAENKO010000050.1 GCF_016599145.1 Tomitella cavernea | reverse complement strand
TGCGCGGTGTGTCCGCCCCCGCGGCGGCCGCGGGATCCCGCTGGACTCCGTCGTGCTCACCGGGCGGACGGCCGTACGCCTCGGCGAGCACCGGGTCGACCGGGCGCGCGGACGTTCGCGGCGCACCGTCGCTGCGCGGCGGCGCCCCCAACGCGGCGGCGCCGTCCGGCCGGCTGAAGGCCTGCTGCTGTTCCGCTCCCACCTCGGGTTTATGCAGGGGCGACGGCCGCAGCCTGCCACCCGCCGGCACGTCGAAGCCCGTCGGACCGGCGCCGGAGCGCCCTGCACGCGAAGCGTTACCGGCCTGCGCTTCCTCACCGGTGCGCACGTCGTCGTCCGGCCCCGGCGCGGAGTTGCCTTCCGATTCGCTGTTCACCTGCGTCCCCTCCGGCACTCCGGCCGTCGATGTCCCCGTCGTTTCGAACCCGGGGTCCGTCCCGCTCCCCGCACCCGCGGCGTAGCCGCCGGCAGGGGTGGCATGCCCGACTCGGCCGACTGCCGCTCGCAGTGCGGACTGCAGCCCACAGTATTGGTCATCGCCCACGGATGCACCGCACCGGGCGCACGCACAGGAACGGAAGCCGTCCCGGCCCGCCCGCCGCCACTCCGTCGGGGCAGGCTCAGAAGAAGCGGCGCCTGCGCTGCGTCGGCGTGCCGCGATGCGGACGGCCAAGCTGCGCATCGTCGAAGGACGGTAGGGCCTTCTGTGGAATGGACCGCAGGTCCCCCAGAAGGTTCTCCGGCAGACGCGGCACCGCGGACGACTGCAGCGCCGCGCGGGCATGCGCCTGCGCGTCGACTTCCGCGGCGCACAGCGGACAATCGGCGATATGCCCCGATGCGCGCAGATGGGCGCTCATCCGCAGTTCCCCGTCCACATAGGCCGCCACCGCCTCCGTGGCCAAGTGACCGGTGTCGCCGGTCCCGGCGCCGAGGGAGAACTGCGAACCGGAGGGACGTCCACGCCATGCCGAATCGAACATCCGCTGTCCTTTCCCGCCGTCGATCCCACCACCGCTCGTCGGACCACCACCGCCCGCGGGGCCGGCGCCGGTCCGGCGCATCCCGGTTCCATGCGCCCCTCGGCTCACCGCGCTGCGCCGCCTTCCACGCCCTGCTCCGCTGACGTGTCCGCCGCGGCGAGGCACTCACGGATTGCCTGCCGGCCACGGTGGATCCTGCTACGCACCGTACCCAATTTGACGCCGAGCGTGGCCGCGATCTCCTCGTAGGACAACCCCTCCACATCGCAGAGCACCACCGCCGCACGGAACTCCGGCGCCAGCGACGCCAGGGCCTGCTGCAGGTCCGGGGCCAGACGCGAGTCGTGGTAGATCTGCTCCGGGTCCGGCCTATCGGACGGCACCCGGTCGTAGTCCTCCGGCAGCGATTCCATCCTGATCCGGTTGCGCCGCCGGACCATGTCCAGGAAGAGATTGGTCGTGATCCGGTGCAGCCAGCCTTCGAAGGTTCCGGCGCGATAGCTCGAAAGCGAACGGAAGACGCGGATGAACGTCTCCTGCGTGAGGTCCTCGGCGTCGTGCACGTTCCCGGAGAGCCGGTAGGCGAGCCGGTAGACCCGGTCGGCGTGTTGCCGGACCAGCTCATCCCAGCTCGGCATGGCCGCCGGGTCGCCCGTCGCATCGAACACCGCCGTGCCGTGATCGGCATCCGGTTCCGGGGCGGGAGACCCCGCCGTGTCCGGGACGGCCGCGGGCCCGACCGTGCCGGTCATCGCGGCTCGCTGCACGCTTTCGCCTCCTGTCGCCATGGCGTCCTGCGGTTGCGCACCACTGTCGAGCGCAGTCCTCGCTTCCGTCACAACACCCCTGCCCCTCGTTTTGTTCCGGCGTTCCATCGGTTCCGGCATTCTCGAGCAATGGCGCGCATGCCACCGCAACGTGAATCCGAGCCGACCGGGATGTCTCCGCGCCTGGGACAACCCTCCCGCCCCGGCGTGTGTCCACGCTGGGAGCAACCTGAGGGTCTGCTGAGAATCGCGGCACGCCCGGCGCACGCGCCCTTCTGTGCACCTCCACGCGCCGCGATACGCTCACTGGCGTGACCGAAGACGACCGCACCGTGGACTCCGCCGCATCCTCCGCCGCCGCCGCGTTCGCGGGCGACCGCATGGCCGCCCGCGCCGCCGGCGCCGCCGCACCGGTTCCGGACCCCGCAGCGCTTGCCGACGCGCGTGAACGCGCTGCCGACCTGGGGGTGGGGGCGGTGTCCGACTCCGTAGGCACGGCCTTGGCCATGTTCTCCCGCATGGCCGACGCCCGCACCGCAGTCGAGGTGGGTACCGGCGCCGGTGTCAGTGCGCAGTGGCTGCTCAGCGGCATGCGCCACGACGGCGTCCTCACCACCATCGACATCGAGCCGGAGCATCAGCGCACCGCCCGCGCCGCCCTGTCCGGCGCGGGCATCGCCTCCGCGCGCACCCGGCTGATCGGTGGCCGCGGCCTGGAGGTGTTGCCGCGGCTGGCCGACGACGCGTACGAGATGATGTTCGTCGATTGCGGCGGCACAGACCACGCACGGTACCTGGCCGAGGCCGTCCGCCTCTTGCGCCCCGGCGGTGTGGTCGTGATGCACGGCCTGATCACTGCCGGCGGCCCCGCGCGGCACGACTCCGCCCCACACGACCCTGCGCACCACAGGAGCCAGGCCGCCGTCGACGCACGTGAAGCGCTGCGCACCGCGACGGAACACGATCTGCTGCTGCCAGCGTTGCTGCCGCTGGGCGACGGCCTGCTGTGCGCGGCCCGCGTGTGACAATCCTTCGTGTGTGGGGCCCTGCATGTGTGAGGCGGCCTCGCGCCGCGCAACCCGCCTTCTTACCGCAACCCGCCTTCTTACAGGGCCCCGTCGCTGCTACTCCGGCGCGGTGAGGGGAGCCGCCGGGGTACGCCGGAACACGCGTACCGCGACGGCGCCGGTCACCGTCTGCCCCACCGGCAGCCGCGCAATCCGTGCCCGCACCCGAGCAGCATCGAGGTGGCGTGCCGACGGGCCCATTGCGACGATGGCCGCGACCTGATCCGGTGTCGGCCGCATCGCCCAGCGGACGGTGTCCGCCCGCAGCTCGTCGAAGCCGCTCAACGCTCCGGCCAGACGTTCCACTTTGCGTTCGTCCACGCGCAGGAGACCGATGCCGTCGACGAGCTCCGCGAGGTGTCCAGGCTCGGGTGCCACCACCATCACCGCGCCGCCCGGCGCGAGCACCCGGTGGTAGGCGGACGCGTTGCGGGGCGCGAACACCGACATGATGAGGTCGGCGGCGGCATCCGCCATCGGCAGCTCCGCCCAGGCGTCACCGAGGAGCGCCGCCATCCGGGGGTGCGCACGGGCGGCCGCACGCACTGCCGCCTTCGACGCGTCGATTCCGATTCCGCGCGCGCCCACCGGTTCGCCGGCCTGCTCGAGCACACCGGCGAGATACGTCCCCGTCCCGCAGCCCAGGTCCACCGCGACGGGTCCGTCCGGACCCGGCCCCGCTCCCGTCCCGGAGAGCACGTCCGCGCCCGCGTCGGCGACCGCCCGCAGCAGCGGGTCGTACAAACCCGATTCGAGCACGGCGCCGCGCGCGCCGACCATCTTCGCGTCGTCCCCGTGGAATCGGAGGGGCCGGGCGAGCAGGCTTGCGTAGCCCTGCCGCGCGCGGTCGAACGCGTGCCCCGCCCCGCATCGCACCGCTCGCCGGTCCGCTTCGACCGCGCCGCCGCACACCGGGCATCGGAGCAGGTCCGCCACGCCGGCGAGCGGGTCCGCGACGACGTCCCGCGCCGCATCAGCATCGGACATGCGCGCCGTCACCTCCGTTCATGCCGCCCGGATCCCCGTCCCGCCCACGCGTATCCGGCAGCCCCTGTCATGCGACAACCCCGCCGGACCGGGTCCGGCGGGGTTGTCGGAACGAACACGATCGATCGTTACCGTCAAGCCATAGTGCGGCCGTCAGCCGGTGACGCCGCGGAGCTCCTCACCCAGCGCGGCGGCCTCATCCGGGGTGAGCTCCACGACCAGGCGGCCTCCGCCTTCGAGCGGGACCCGCATGACTATTCCGCGTCCCTCTTTGGCCGCTTCGAGGGGACCGTCCCCGGTCCGGGGCTTCATGGCCGCCATCGTGTGCTCCCTCCAGATGTGCTCGGGCCGATGTGCCGACCCGTGACCGCATGTGTGTTGCGCGGCAGGTGAGTGCCGACGGCGACTATTCTTCCCTATCGTCGTACGTCGCCCCACACCGCCCCGGACCCTCGTCCGGGGCGGTCGCGGGCGCCGGATCCGCATGCGCATCGCCTTGACGGGGGGCCGCCGCGGCCTCGGTATGCGCCTCCAGGCCCCCGTCCTGCGCTGCGACGACGGCCCGCAGCCGCTCGACCTCGTTGGCGAGCCGTTGCAGTGCCCAATCCACCTCGGACGCCTTGTATCCCCGGAACGCCTGCTGGAATCGCAACGCGCGCACGTCGTCGCTGTCGATGGCGTGGTCGGGCAGCCAGGCGGGCGATCCCCCCGGCGGGAGCGGTGCGGCCTCCTCGCCGCGGCCGAACACGAGCGCGGCCACGACGAACAGCAGCCCGGCCACCAGCGCGATCAACACCACGTACAGGATCGCGGTCAGCATCCGCGCGCCTCTCCGCCGGCATCGCCGGCCCCCGAAGCGCTTGCGGCGGTCACTGTTCCCAGCGGCGGCCTGTCTTCCAGCGCGAGGTCCGCTGTGCGCGGCACGAATGCGTCGTCCTGCGCGAAATACTGTGTGAGGGGGACACCGGAATCGTCGATCCCGCAGCGCCGGAGCATCGTTCCGATTATCTGGCGGCTCATCACTCCCAATTCCATGAGGTCACGGTTGCGGTGCTTGCGCACGGCCAGGTTCACCTGTGCGAGACCGCTCGCCCCGTAGCGGCGGTAGGTGTCCAGAAGCAGACCGATCTCCACGCCGTAGCCGGGGGCGAACGGGACGGCCTCGAGCAGCTCGCGGGTGGCCGCATACTCACCTCCCAGCGGCTGCAGGACAGCGGCGAGGTCCGGGCGCAGCGCCGCCAGCATCGGACGCGCCACGAGCTCGGTCACGCGGCCGCCGCCGCGCGGATCCTCGCTCTCGTTGATCCGCAGCGGCCGCCGGTAGAACCCCTTGACGTGGTGGATTCCCTCCGCCGTGAGGAGGGGGCCGACGAGGTTCGGCACGTACCGCGGGTCGGGTTCGATGAGGTCCGAGTCGATGAAGACGACCACGTCGCCCCGGGTCGCGGCCACCGCACGCCACAGCGCCTCACCTTTGCCCGGCACCGGCGGAAACTGCGGGATCGCCTCCTCGCGGCTGACCACGCGGGCGCCCGCCTCCCGCGCGCGCTGCGCCGTCCGGTCACGGGATCCGGAATCGAGCACCACCAGGTCGTCCACGAGCCCGCCCACGAGCGGCAGGATCGACTCCACCACGCCGGCCACCGTGGCCTCCTCGTCGAGCGCCGGCAGCGCCACGGACACGGTCCGGCCGTTCTTCGCCGCGACGAGTTCGGGCACCGTCCAGGCCGGTTCGTGCCAGGTGCGCACCGTCGCGCCGCCGCCCGCGCTCACGCGAGCCCCCGCACGGTGCGCGCGGGCGGGCGGGTGCCCGCGATCGAGGCGACCATCTCCAAAGTGCGACGGGTCGCCGCCACCTCGTGCACCCGGAACACCCGGGCCCCCGCGGCCGCGGCAAGGGCCGTGGCCGCGAGCGTGCCCTCGATCCTCTCGTCCAGCGCGGCGCCGAGCGTCTCGCCGACGAAGTCCTTGTTGCTCAACGCCATGAGCACGGGGAATCCGGTCTCCACCAGTGCGTCAGCGTGACGCAGCAGCGCCAGACCGTGGTAGGTGTTCTTGCCGAAGTCGTGCGTCGGGTCGATGAGTACACCGTCGCTGCGCACCCCGGCGGCCACCGCACGGTGCGCCGCCGCCGTCACCTCCGCCACCACATCGGCGACGACGTCGTCGTAGCGCACCCGGTGCGGACGCGTGCGCGGAACCGCACCGCCCGTGTGCGAGCAGACCAGGCCGGCACCCGTTTCCGCGGCGACCCCGGCGAGCGTCGCGTCCGCGCCGGCCCAGGTGTCGTTGATCAGATCGGCGCCGGCCTCGCGCGCGTGCCCCGCCACGGTTCCGCGCCAAGTGTCGATGCTGATCAGCTGTTCCGGGAAGTGCCGACGCACCCAGTCGACGAACGGCACCACGCGCCGGATCTCCTCGGCCTCGTCGACCTCGTCGCCGGGGCCCGCCTTGACGCCGCCGATGTCGATGATGTCGGCGCCCTCGCCCACCGCGCGCGACACCGCTGCCTGCGCGTCACCGTCCTCGAACGCCGCGCCGCGGTCGTAGAACGAGTCGGGCGTCCGGTTGACGATCGCCATGATCAGTGCACGGTCGGTCCTTATCGGGCGGCCACAGAGCGTGCCGGGCACGGCGGCGGTGGCCGCCGCGGCGATCATGCCCGGCCCCCGCCCGGTACCGCACCGGCTTCCGCTGTCGCGGCGGGTCCGGCCGTGCGGACCGCGGTGCCGCTGGTGCGGGCGGTCCCCGCGCACAGGTCCAGCGCCGTATCGATCGTCGTCGCCACAGGAAGCCGATCCAGCGCCTGGTGCCGCACGAAGCCGTCGCCGGCGATCGCCCGCAGCCACGCCATCAGACCGTCGTAATGACCATCCGGATCGAGGACGACGACGGGCTTGCCGTGCATGCCGAGCGTCGACGCCGTCCACACCTCGCTGAGTTCTTCGACGGTGCCCAGGCCACCGGGCAGCGCCAGGAACGCGTCCGCGTGCGCATCCATCAGTGTTTTACGCTCACGCATCGTCTCGGTCACCAGCAGCTCGTCGGAGTCGGAGTCCATCACCTCCATGTCGACCAGTGCGCGGGGGATCACTCCGACGGTGCGTGCACCTCCGGCCCGCGCCGCCCTGGCCACCGCGCCCATCATCGACACACGTCCCCCTCCGGAGACCAGCGTCCAGCCGCGCTCGGCGAGCGCGGCCCCCACGTCCGCCGCCAACCGCTCGTAGTGCGCGGGAACCGGGCCCGACGCGCAGAACACGCACACCGCGCGCGTTCCGGTGCCGGCGGGCCCTCCCGCGAATTCCGCCGTCACTGCGGCCCCACCTCACCAGCGGGACCGATGGGCCCGGCGACCGCCTGCGCGCCACCGTCCAGTTCCCGGTGCGCTTCGACGACGAAGCGCACCGCGTCGTCGAGGGAGTCGGTGACGTGGATCAGGTCCAAATCGACCGGATCGATCATGCCCTCGGCGACAAGCACTTCACGCAGCCAGCTCACCAGTCCCTCCCAGAAGGCCGAGCCCACGAGAACGATGGGGAACCGGGTGATCTTGCCGGTCTGCACAAGCGTGAGCGCCTCGGAGAGCTCGTCGAGCGTGCCGAAACCACCCGGCATGCATACGAAGGCCTGCGAGTACTTGACGAACATGGTCTTGCGGGTGAAGAAGTACCGGAAGTTCAGTCCCAGCTCCACCCACCGGTTCATACCCTGCTCGTGGGGCAGTTCGATACCGAGCCCCACCGAAAGCCCGTCGGCATCCGTGGCACCGCGGTTGCCCGCCTCCATCACACCCGGGCCGCCGCCCGTGATCACCGCGTACCCCGCATCGACGAACTTTCCGGCCAGCCGCCGGGTGTCGCGGTAGGTCTCCGACGTCTCCCCCACCCGGGCCGAACCGAAGATCGACACCGCCCGCGGGAGCTCGGCGAGCGCCCCGAAGCCCTCGATGAACTCGCTGTGGATCCGCAGCACCCGCCACGGATCGGTGTGCACCCAGTCTCCGGGCCCCCGATGGTCCAGCAGTCGCTGTTCGGGTGTCGACGCAGAGGCACGCCGATCGCGCGGGCCGAAGTCGCCGCGCGGGCGTGCGGAACCGTCGGGGTCTCTGTCGGGGCTCATGGGATCGAGGCTATCCGCACCGCCGTGTCACTCCGGAACGCCGGTGGTCAGGTAGGAGCGCAGCACCTGCGCGACCTGGTGGATCTGCGCAGTGTCGACGAACTCGCCGCGCGTGTGCGCAAGGTTGGGGTCGCCGGGCCCGTAGTTGACGGCGGGAATGCCCCGCGCGGCGAAGCGCGCGACGTCTGTCCAGCCGTACTTCGCCCGGAACCTGCCGCCGGCCGCGGCGACGAGCTCCACCGCGGCGGGCGCGGCGAGTCCGGGCAGTGCGCCCGGCGACAGGTCGGTGACCTCCATGCCCGCGTCGACCCCCGCGAAGACGCCATGCACATGCTCGAGCGCCTCGTCGGCGGTGCGATCGGGCGCGAACCGGAAGTTCACGTCGATCGATGCGGCGTCCGGCACCACGTTGCCCGCGACTCCTCCGGTGATGCGCACCGCCTGCAGGCCCTCCCGGTAGACGCAGCCGTCGATGTCGACCTGTCGGGGGGCGTAGCCGGCCAGCCGCTGCAGGACGGGGGCGAGCCCGTGCACCGCGTTGACGCCCAGCCACGACCGCGCCGAATGCGACCGCACGCCCTCAGCGGTCAGTCGCACCCGCAGAGTTCCCTGGCAGCCCGCCTCGATGACTCCGTCGGAAGGCTCGCCCAGGACGGCGACGTCGGACTCCAGCCACCCGGGCAGGTCGCGCTCGATCCGGCCGAGGCCGTTGTATTCGGCAGCGATCTCCTCGCAGTCGTAGAGGACGAGGGTGATGTCGTGCACCGGCGCGGTGAGCGTGGCGGCCAGGTGCAGGAAGACCGCGTCGCCGGACTTCATGTCCACCGTGCCGCAGCCGTAGAGCAGGTCCGCCTCGCGCACCTCCCCCTGCGCGCCTTCCGCATCACCGGCGCCGGTCACGCGGCGCGACGGCACGTTGCCGGCGATGGGGACGGTGTCGAGATGGCCGGCCAGCATCACCCTGCGCGCCCTCCCGAGCGTGGTGCGCGCCAGCACCGCGTTGCCCGAGCGCAACACCTCCAGGTGCGGGGCCTGCGCGCGGAGCGCCGATTCCACGGAGTCCGCGATCAGGGCCTCGTCCTGCGAGACGCTGGGGATGTCCACCAGCGCCGCCGCCAGGTCCGCGACGTCCCCGGCCAGGTCGAGCCAGGGTACGTCCGGCACGACGGCCGCGGTGCTGTCGTCTGCGTCAGTTGCGTCTCGGCTCGCCATCCGACCAGCGTATCGACGGTCGCCGCGCGCGATCCCCGCGCCCCGGCGACCGCGGGTCACCGGTTGTAGGCTGATCCCCCGTGAGCCCTGCAGCGAATTCGCACCGAAACGGCGCCACCGGCACCGGAGTCGCCACGATCACCCGGGACGGCACGGTACTGGACACCTGGTACCCCGACCCCCGGCTGGACGCGGACGCCGATGCGTCTGAAGCCGGGGTTACGTCCGGGGGCGGGGCGGGCACCGTCCGCCTCGATGGCGGAGCCGCCCCCTCCGCCCTTGCCGTGCTCACCGGGATGGACGACCGCCGCGGTACCGAACGCGTCGCCGTCCGGACCACCATCGCGTCGCTGGACGCTGCACCCGTCGACGCCCATGACGCCTACCTGCGGCTGCACCTGCTGTCGCACCGCCTGGTCGCCCCACACAGGCTCAACCTGGACGGCCTGTTCGGCCTGCTCGCCAACGTGGTGTGGACCAACCACGGCCCGTGCGCGCCGCAGGGGTTCGAATCCGTCCGGGCCGCGCTCACCGCGGACGGCCCGGTCACCGTCTATTCGATCGACAAGTTCCCGCGGATGGTCGACTACGTCGTGCCCGCCGGGGTTCGCATCGCCGACGCCGACCGCGTCCGCCTGGGCGCCCACCTCGCCGAGGGCACGACCGTCATGCACGAGGGCTTCGTGAACTTCAACGCGGGCACCCTCGGCGCGTCCATGGTCGAGGGCCGGATCTCCGCCGGGGTGGTCGTGGGCGACGGCAGCGACGTGGGCGGCGGCGCATCGATCATGGGCACGCTCTCCGGCGGCGGCAAGCAGGTCATCACCATCGGCCGCAGCTGCCTGCTGGGCGCCAACGCCGGGGTGGGCATCTCACTGGGCGACGACTGCGTGGTGGAGGCGGGCCTGTACCTGACGGCGGGCACCAAGGTGACCCTCCTCGAAGCCCCGGACGCACACTCCCCCGATGGCGACACCGCGGACGCGAGTGCCGCCGGCGGCACCGTCGTCAAGGCGGCCGCCCTGTCCGGCACGTCCGGACTGCTGTACCGGCGCAACTCGCAGACCGGCAGCGTCGAAGCAGTCTCGCGCACCGGCTCCGGCATCGCGCTCAACAGCGCTCTGCACAAGAACTGAGCGGGCGGAGGTCCCACCCCACAATGAGCACCCCCGACTCCTCGTCCACCGCCGGCACCGGCGCCCTGGGCCGTGGACTGAAGACCCGCCACATCACGATGATGGGGCTCGGCTCTGCCATCGGCGCCGGCCTGTTCCTCGGCAGCGGCGAGGGCATCGCCACGGCCGGCCCCGCGGTGCTGCTGTCCTACGTGTTCGCCGGAGTCATCGTCGTCCTGGTCATGCGCATGCTCGGCGAGATGGGCGCGGCCAGGCCGGCCAGCGGTTCGTTCGCGGACTACGCCCGCCTCGGCATCGGTCAGTGGGCCGGGTTCTCCATGGGCTGGCTGTACTGGGCGATGCTCATCATGGTGCTCGGCGCCGAGATCACCGGCGCCTCCGAGATCGTGCATTCGTGGATACCCGGGGTTTCCCAGTGGGTGATCGCCCTAGTGTTCGTGGTCTTCTTCGCGGTCGTGAACCTCAGCAAGGTGAGCAACTTCGGCGAGTTCGAGTTCTGGTTCGCCGCGCTGAAGGTGGGCGTGATCATAGCCTTCCTCGTGCTGGGCGTGCTGCTGGTGTTCGGACTGCTGCCGGGCACCGACCCGGTCGGCTTCACGCACTTCCTCGGCGACGGCGGTTTCATGCCCAACGGCTGGTCCGGCGTGGCCAGCGGGCTTCTGGTGGTGGCGTTCGCCTTCGGCGGCATAGAACTGGTGGCCATCGCGTCAGCGGAGTCGGAGGATCCAGAGCGTTCCATCGGCATCGCCGTGCGCAACGTCGTCTGGCGGATCGGGGCCTTCTACCTCGGCTCGATCGCCATCATGGTGCTGGTGCTGCCGTGGACCGACGGCGCGCTCGCCTCCAGCCCGTTCGTCGCCGTGCTCGACGTCGCGAAGATCCCGCTGGCCTCCGGGTTCATGGAACTGGTCGTGGTGGTGGCACTGCTGTCGTCCTTCAACGCCCAGATCTACGGCACCGCACGCATGGTGTTCTCACTCGCCCGCAACGGCGAGGCGCCGAGGGTGTTCGGAACCGTGGCCGGAAACGGCGCGCCCCGGGCCGCCGTATTGCTGTCCGTGTTCTTCTCGTTCGTCACCGTCGTGCTCAACTGGCTGCTGCCCGACAGGCTGCTCTCGATACTCTTCAACGCCGTCGGCGCCGTCCTGCTCGTGATGTGGGCGATGATCGCGGTCTCGCAACTGCGGCTGCGACCCCGCTTCGAGCGGGAGGGCACGTTGCGGCTCCGCATGTGGCTGCATCCCTATCTGACGTGGTTGGCCCTCGCCGGACTCCTCGCCCTTGTGGTGCTGATGTGCACGGACACCGCCGCACGCAACCAGCTCATCGCCACCGCGGTGTTCTTCGCCGTATTGGTGGTGCTCTCGCTGCTGAACTCGCAGTGGTGGCGCAAACACCCCCGGGCAGGGGATGCTTATCCTGGAGAACGGGACGCCGGGGCCGGTGACGCGCCGGACGGTGACGCCCGGCCTGTCGGTGACGCCCGGCCTGTCGGTGACGCGAACCGACTCCAGGACGGCACGGAGCGGCGCTGACGCCCCGGGAACATTCCGCAACCGACGGACAGGAAGGCTCCGGCATGGACGACGGCGGCACAGCACACAGCGGCACGGACCACGGCAATGCCGACCGCGACCTCATCGGCCAGGGAGGCGCCGACCACGACAGGGCCCCCGAGTACGCGCCCAGCCCCACCAAATGGGTCCGCGACCATGTCGAGCGCTACGAGGGATCCGGGGGCACCGACGGCACCGAGCTGAACGGCATGCCGGTCGTCATCGTCGACAACATCGGCGCCACGTCCGGCAAGCTGCGCAAGACCCCGGTGATGCGCGTCGAGCACGGTGGTGCGTACGCGGCCGTCGCATCGAAGGGCGGCGCCCCCGAGAACCCCGTCTGGTACCGCAATCTCACGAAGAATCCGCGCGTGCAGGTACGCGACGGCGAGACCAAAGGCGCCTTCATCGCCCGCGAGGTGCACGGCGACGAGCGCGCCGTGTGGTGGGAACGTGCCGTCGCCGTGTTCCCCCCGTATGCCGAGTACCAGGAGAAGACAACGCGGCACATCCCCGTGTTCGTGCTGGAGCCGACAACCGACTGACCGTGCGGCGGCCCTCTCAGTCGGGCGGCGGCCCCGCGCTCCCGCACTCGTGCTGCCGCCGACAGGTTCCGTAAAGTTGCACGGCCGCCGTGCCGGCCCATAATACGAGCGTCGCCGCCGCGGCGACCCGATGCCAATCCTGCAACGCTGCATCGCGCGCCAGCCGATCCGCTTGTCCCACACCGAGGGCATAGACCCCCATCGAGAATGTCGGCGGCCACGGGGCATGCACGGACACCCTGCGTCGGTGCGCCAGGTACACGGCGGAAGTGCCGATGATCGGTACCAGAAGGGCGCTCGCCACCGCGACGTAGACCCATACACACCACCGCACCGCCCACGAGTCGCCCAGCGTCGGCGCGATCGCGGAGATCGCAGACGCCTGCCCCAGCGCGGCCGCGGCCAGCCCGGCGCAGCCCGCGGAGATCCACCACGCCACGGAAGCCCGGAAGCGCCCTGCCCGCCGCACCGTGGACGCCACCGCTGCAACGGCGACGGCCGCATACCCGAATGCGCCCGCCGCCGCGGCGCCCATCGCGAACCAGCCGACGACGGCGCCCGAACCCGCCGCCCCTGCGTCGGCAAGACCGGCAACGGCGATGGCGCCGGCCAACGGCGCCGCGGGCAGCAGGAACCAGGTTCCGTCCACGCCGCCGGGCCCGGAGCCCTCCCTGACCATCACCATGACAAGACGGGCCGCGATGAGAACGGTTGCGCCCCACGACACAACTACGACTGCCACAGCACAATCCGCAGCGACGCCCCCGTGGCGGGCGAGGCCGCTTCCGACCACCGCCAGCCCGATCGGAATCGACAAGGCAGCCAACTGCGACAATCTGCCGCGCACATCGAGGCGACCGGCGCGCATCCGGACCGCCCCTACGACAGCGACACCCACCGCCAGGACGATGGCCACCGACAACAAGACCGGCCCGGCTGCGGGAACTCCTGCCGCATCGGCCGCATGCGAGCCTGCACCGGCTGCCATGACCGCCCCGTACGGCAGCCCTGACGCTTCAGCGTGGTGCGGTTCCGGCGCTTGCCGCCCCGCCGGGGGCCCCAGCTCCACCGTGTTCATGCGCCTCCACGCTCGCCGGGATCCGGCCGCCCGCATGATCAGCCGCCCGGCGCCCACCGATCAGTGCCTGGTGACTCCGTACACGCGCTCCACGTGGATCGTCAGCAGCAGCCGGCGCTCGTGGATCATGGCCGTGCGGAACTCGTCCCAGTCGGGATGCTCGCCCTGCAGCTTCTCGTACAGCAGTGCCAGGCCGGTGACCGTCGTATCGTGCGGATCCGACGCCGGCGGGCTCAGCTCGGCGCGCCCCTCCGCCACCGCGTACGACCAGCCGTCGGGCGCGCTCACGTGCAGGCTCACCCGCGGATCGCGGCGCAGGTTGGTGGTCTTGGCGCGGGTGTCGGTCACCGACACCTCGAAGATCTGCCGGCCGCGGTCGAAGGAGTACAACACGTTGGAGATCTGCGGCCGGCCGTCCGCTTTGAGGGTGACGAGCGCCCCCACACCGTGATCGGAGAACAAGGCTTCGAGATGCTGCTGGGCTCCCTCACTCATGCCACAAGGATAGCGCCGAGTGTTGCCGGTCACAGCACGTCCGCTACCGCTACCCGGCCAGCTGCTTCTTCTGCACCTTCCCCATCGCGTTGCGGGGCAGCGCGTCGACCACGCGCACCGCACGGGGCCGTTTGTGCGCCGACAGCGCCCCTGTCACCGCATCGATCACCGACGCGCCGCCCTCGGCGCGCAGCCGCCGCGCCCCCGCCCCGTCCCGCGCCACGACGAAGGCGACGATCCGTTGGCCCAGGTCGTCGTCGGGCACGCCCACCACGGCCACCTCCGCGACGTCCGGGTGCGCCGCCACGGCCGCCTCCACCTCTCCCGCGCCGACGCGGTAGCCGCCGGACTTGATCAGGTCGGTCGACGCGCGTCCCACGATACGGTGGAATCCGCCGGCGTCGATGCAGGCGACGTCGCCGGTGCGGAACCACCCGTCCTCGGTGTGCTCCGCTGCGGTGACGTCGGGCTTGTTCAGGTAGCCGTCGAACAGGGTCGCGCCGCGCACCTCCAGTCCGCCGATCGACGCGCCGTCGTGCGGCACCGGCTCACCGCGCTCGTCGCGCAGCCGGGTCTCGACCCCGGCGACCGATTGCCCCACCCAGCCTGGCCGGCGTTCGCCGTCGGCGCGCGTGGACAGCGTGATGAGCGTCTCCGACATCCCGTACCGCTCGATCGGAGCGAGCCCGGTGAGCTCGCGCAGCCGGTCGAACAGGGGCACGGGCAGCGGCGCGCTCCCGGAGACGAGCAGGCGCGCACCGGCGAGGGCGCGGGCCGCCTCCGGCGCCGCCGCCACGCGGCTCCACACGGTGGGCACCCCGAAATACATGGTGCCGCGATGCTCCGCATAGCGCTCCGGCGTGGGGCGCACTGTGTGGATGACGCGGCCGCCCCGGCGCAGCGGTCCGAGTATGCCGAGGACCAGCCCGTGCACGTGGAACAGCGGCAGCCCGTGCACGAGGACGTCGTCGGCGGTCCACTGCCAAGCCACGGCGAGCCCGTCCAGGTCGGCCGCGATCGCCCGGTGACTCAGGACGACCCCCTTGGGCGCGCCGGTGGTGCCCGAGGTGTACAGGATGAGTGCCGGCGACGCCGGATCCGGCGCCGGCAGCGCATGCCACGACCGTGCGTGCAGCCGCACCGGCACGAAAGGGAGCTCCGGCACCGCATCCGCTGCGAAGGCTTGCGCAACGTCCGGTTCCGGCGCGGCGCCGAGCCACGCCTGCGCGCCGGAATCGCGGAGGATGTGCCCGATCTCCCCCGGCCCGGAATCCGGCGGCACCGGCACCACGGTCACCCCGGCGATGAGCCCGCCGAGGACCGCCAGCACGGTCTGCGCCGTGGGCCTGGCGAGCACCGCCACCCGCTCGGCACCGGCGATCCTTTCAGCCACGGCGGTCGCGGCGGCGTAGAGCTCCGTGCGCGCCATCGCCACGTCCCCGACGACGAGGGTTTCCGGATCGTCGCCCCCCGCGGGCGCCCCCAACGGGCGCCATCGTCCCGCCGTCCCCTGCCTCACTGCGTCCACCGCGGCACCGCTCCTCTCACGCCACACGTTCGCACCAGGCTATCCCGCCGTCGATGCCGCACCGCTTCGAACCGGCACCCGGCCGGATCAGATCACCGACACGCGATCGAGGTCCGAGACGTCCGCCCCGGCGCGTTCGAGCCGGTCGAAAAGCGACTGCGCGCCGTGGTCGGTGGCGTACCGGAACTCCCCGTCCGAGATCGGCACGACCTGCAACCAGGTGGTGACCTGCGCCCGCAGCCCGGCCGCGTCGTCCGCGTCCTCCTCGACCACGATCGGCAGTTCCGGCCAGATGAACGGCGGCACCAGCAGCACGTGCCGCGTGGCGTGCCCGGGGGCCGAGGCCTCCACCGCGTCGGGGATCATCGCCAGCGGCGTCACGTGCAGCGAGCCGCCCGCCACCGCGAATGCGCAAGCGGCGAGGAGGTCGGAGAACTCCCGCTGCCCGGCGCGGCCGACGGTGATCAGTTCACTGGCCACCCGGCGCCCCGCGTCGTCGGCGACGTTGGTGGGGAACCGTGCCATGTCCACGGTGCTGTAGGAGGCGAACCCGAGGGCCGGGGAGCCGTCCGCCACGAGCAGCGTGACCTCCGCGGGTCCGGCGCCCTCCGGTTCGCCCTCGCGGGCCCCATCGCGGAACCGCACCACCTTCGTCTCGACCGCGAGCCCCTCCTGGACCCGCCGCGTGGTCTCTTGAAGATCCATACGCGCCAGCCTATGCGCCGACCGCGAGACGATCGGCGGCGGCGGCGATCCTGTCGTCGGACGCGGTGAGGGCGATCCGCACGTGCCGCCCGCCGCGGGGACCGTAGAAGTCCCCGGGGGCGACGAGGATGCCGAGCGCGGCCAGCCGGTCGACCGTGTCCCGGCACGGCTCGTCTCGCGTGGCCCACAGGTACAGGCCGCCCTCGGAGTCGTCGACCCGGAAGCCTGCCCGCTCTACCGCGGGACGGAGGACATCGCGCCGGCGGCGGTAGCGTTCCCGCTGCTCGCCCTCGTGCGCGTCGTCGGTGAGCGCGGCCACCATCGCCGCCTGCACCGGCAGCGGCAACATGAGCCCCGCGTGCTTGCGCACCTCGAGCAACTCGCCCAGCAGGGCCGGATCCCCCGCCGCGAACCCCGCGCGGTAACTCGCCAGGCTCGACGTCTTCGACAGCGAGTGGACTGCGATGAGCCCCGTCACGTCGCCGTCGTGCACCCGCTCGTCGAGGACCGACACCGCCTCCGCATCCCAGGCCAGGCCCAGGTAGCACTCGTCGGAGACGACGATGGCGCCACGCTGACGCGCCCAGTCGACCACCTTGCGCAAGTGGTCGACGCCGAGGATCTTCCCGCTGGGATTGGCCGGCGAGTTGAGGAAGAGCATGGTCACCGGCGCCGGCCCCAGCTGCGCGGTGCCGTCCGCGCGGACGGGCCGTGCCCCGGCGAGCAGCGCCCCCACCTCGTACGTCGGGTAGGCCAGCTCGGGGATCACGACGGTGTCTTGCACGCCCAGCCCCAGATGGGACGGCAGCGACGCGATCATCTCCTTGGTGCCGATGGCGGGGACCATGCCGAGCCGCGCCGCCTTGGGCCCGACGCCGATCCCGAAGCGCCGCCTCAGCGCGGCGACCGCCGCCTCCTGCAGTGCCGGCGTGCCCGCGGTCGTCGGGTAGCCGGGAACGTCCGCCACCGAGGCGAGCGCCGTGCGGATCGCCGGCGCCACCGGATCCACGGGGGTGCCCACGGACAGGTCCGCGATGCCGTGCGGATGCGCGTGCGCCGTCGCCTTGGCGGCGGCGAGCGTGTCCCACGGGAATCCGGGCAGCATGCCCGTCAGCGGTGTGCGCACAGTCAAGGTCCTCACATCATGCGTGCCGATCGACGACGCGCGCCCCGCCGGCCGGCGGGGCGCGCGTTTCCGCTCAACACCCGGTCATCGTCGGAATCGGGTCATTCCTCGCCCATGGGCGGCAGCTTCATGATCCACTCCGGGTCATGGTCGGTCACGCCCACCTTCGAGGCGCCGCCCGGCGACCCCAGGGAGTCGAAGAAGTCGACGTTGGCCGCGGTGTAGCGCTCCCACTCGTCGGGGACGTCGTCCTCGTAGAAGATCGCCTCCACCGGACACACCGGCTCGCACGCCCCGCAGTCGACACACTCGTCGGGCTGGATGTACAGCATGCGTTTGCCCTCGTAGATACAGTCCACGGGGCATTCCTCGACGCACGCACGATCCAACACATCGACACATGGTTCTGCGATCACGTAGGTCACTGCCGTGAGCCCTCCCTTTCATCGAACGGCCGCCGCAGAAGCGTGGGCGGCCACCGTCGATTATGACGCCGCCGCGTCCGACGCCCCCGCTCAGGGTGCACTCACGGCCACCGGCGAGACGACAGGCGCGTAGAGCGTCGTCCGCTGCCGGGCCGGCCGGCCGATCCCCGCAGCCATCGCGTGCAACTCCGACACCGACTTCTCCGAACCGTTGGTGGAGCCCGCCATCCGCGAGATCGTCTCCTCCATGAGCGTGCCGCCCAGGTCGTCGGCGCCGCCCTGCAGCATCGCCTGCGTGCCCTCGACGCCCAGCTTGACCCAGCTGGTCTGGATGTGCGCGATCCGGCCGTGCAGCATGATCCGCGCCAGCGCGTGCGCCGCACGGTTCTCCCGCATGGTGGGCCCCGGCCGCGACGCCCCGGCCAAGTACAGCGGCGACGACTGATGGACGAACGGCAGCAGCACGAACTCGGTGAACCCGCCCGTGCGGTCCTGGATGCCGCGGATCACCTCCAGATGCCCCACCCAATGGTGCGGGGCGTCCACGTGCCCGTACATCATCGTCGAGCTCGACGGCAGACCCACCTCGTGCGCGGTGCTGATCACGTCCACCCACTCCGCCGTGGGCAGCTTGCCCTTGGTGAGCACCCAGCGCACCTCGTCGTCGAGGATCTCGGCCGCGGTGCCCGGAATGGTGTCCAGCCCGGCCTCCTTGAGCGCTGTGAGCCACTCGCGCACGCTCTCGCCGCCGCGCGACGCGCCGTTGACGATCTCCATCGGGCTGAACGCGTGCACATGCATCGACGGGACACGGGCCTTGACGGCGCGCACCAGGTCGGCGTAGCCGGTGACAGGCAGCTCCGGGTCGATCCCGCCCTGCATGCACACCTCGGTGGCGCCTGCGACGTGCGCCTGCCATGCACGGTCGGCCACCTCCTCCGCGGACAGGGTGAACGCGTCCGCGTCCCCCTTGCGCTGCGCGAAGGCGCAGAACCGGCAGCCCGTGTAGCAGATATTCGTGAAGTTGATGTTGCGGTTGACGATGTAGGTGACGTCGTCGCCCACCGTGTCCCGGCGCAACGAGTCCGCCAGTGCCACCACGGCTTCCAAGCCCGCGCCGTCCGCGCTCGCGAGCGCCGTGTACTCCTCGCGGCTGCATCCGGCCGGGTCCGCCTCGGCGTGCCGCAGCGCGGCCAGCACATCGGAATCCAGCCGCTCGGGCGCGCCGTCGCGCTGATGTTCCAGGGCCAGGACCTGTTCGCGCACGGTGTCCCAGTCGCCGAACGCGCTGCCGAGATCGCTGCGCGTCTCGCTGCGCCGCCCCTCGAGGTCGATCGCCTTCTCGAGATCCACCCGTCCGCTCGATTCCCACTGCGGGTCCGGCTCCTGCCAAGGCAGCCCCCGGGGCGCGGCGTCTGCGCAGGCCAGCGCCGTCGCGGGGTCGGCCAAGGCCGAGACGTGCGCGGCGATTCGCGGGTCGATCCACGGCTGCCCCGCGGCGACGTACTTGGGTTGGGCGGCGAGACGTTCCCCCAGCGCGAAGCCCGCCGTCGCGGTGATGGCGGCGAGCGACTCGATCTCGGGCCACGGACGCTCCGGGTTGACGTGGTCGGGCGTGAGCGGGGAGACCCCGCCCCAATCATCGACCCCCGCCGCCAGGAGCATGGCGCATTCCTCAGGAGAGACCAGGTTCGGCGGCGCCTGCACCCGCATCGCCGGTCCCAGCACCAGGCGGGCCACCGCGATCGCAGCGCGGTAGGTCTCGATATCCGCGTCGGCGGCCTGCCGCATCGCGGTGTCCTCCTTGGCACGGAAGTTCTGGACGATCACTTCCTGGACGTGCCCGAAGGCCTTGTGCAGGCGGCGGAGTTCGTGGACGGACTCCGCCCGTTCGCGCGCGTCCTCGCCGATCCCCACGAGGATCCCCGTGGTGAACGGGATCGTCAGCCGCCCCGCGTCGGTGAGCGTCCGGACGCGTACGGCGGGATCCTTGTCGGGGCTGCCGTAGTGCGCCTCGCCCTTGTCGGTGAACAGTCGCTCGGAGGTGGTCTCCAGCATCATCCCCATCGACGGGGCGACCGGCTTGAGCCGCGACAACTCGGCCCAGGACATCACCCCGGGGTTGAGGTGCGGCAGCAGGCCGGTGTCCTCCAACACGCGGATCGACATGGCGCGTACGTAGTCCAGCGTCGACTCATAGCCGCGCTCGGCCAACCATGTGCGCGCCTCGGGCCAGCGGTCCTCCGGCCTGTCGCCCAGTGTGAACAGCGCTTCCTTGCAGCCGAGCGCGGCGCCCTCACGCGCGATCCGCAGCACCTCGTCGGGCTCGAGGAACGCGCCCTGACCGGCGGCGCGCAGCGTGCCCGGCACCGCGACGAAGGTGCAGTAGTGGCAGCGGTCCCGGCACAACCGGGTGAGCGGGATGAACACCTTGCGGGAGTACGTGATGAGCCCGCGCCCGTCGACGCCGACACGCCCCTCGGCGCGCAGGCCCGCGTCACGTACCCGCGCCGCCGCGGCGCAGAGCCTGTCCAACTCCGGTCCGCGCGCCTGCAGCAGCACGGTGGATTCGTCGACGTTCAACGCGACGCCGTCGTCGGCGCGCCGCAGCGCCCGTCGCATCGCCGCCGGCGACGGAGGCGTCGCGGGAGGCGTCGGATGGGAAAGGGGTGTGCTCGTGCGATCGCCGGAACCGGTGGAAGTCACTCCCCGATGATGCTCCATCGGCCACGCGCGCCGCCAACGCCCTCCCACCACGCCTTCCCTGTGTTCCGGCGACGGCGCGTTCCACTGCGCGCCGTGCACGGCCGGCCTGCGGGACCCATGATGGTGGTATGCGCAACGAGAATGAGCGCCCGGACACCCCCGTGCACGGCCGCCTGGATGACGATGAGGAGCTCGGCGGCGATCCCGCCTGCTGGCTCCACCGCGTGTGCCCCGAGTGCGGGCTGTTCATCGAAGACCACTCGGCGGCCACCTGCCCGCGCTGCGAGCACGTGCTCACCGACCTCTGACCCGGCCGCCACTGCGCCGCTGTCCGGTACGACGTGGTCCAGCGGTGGGTCAGCGGTGGGTCAGCGCTGCCTCAGCGGTGCGCGCTGCCCCTCGCGAACGACCGTGCGAGAGCACGGTTGGCCAGGTGGATCCCTGCGGGAACGAGCCCGATGAACAACAGGAGCAGCGCGCGCCAATCCGAAGGCAGCACGCCGTCTCCCCCCGGCCCGCCCGCCGCGGCCAGCAGGTACACCACCAGCCATCCGATCAGCGGGGCCGCGATCACGACGGTCTGCCCCGTGCAACGCGCGGCGAGCATCACCAAGCCCAGGTTCGCGAAGGCCGCGCCCAGGATCACCACCGGAACCGGGATGCTCCCCACCCACAGCGGAAGGAAGAACACCGAGATCAGGCCCACCGCCAGGCCGTCGGCGAACAGCAGGACCGCCAGCGCCGCCCGGCCCCACGGCGAAGCGACGGGGTCCTGCGGGCGCGCCGGCGCTGCTGCCGGTGCGCTCATACCCCGACGATCCCCGCGAGGATCGACATGACGCGCTCGAGCATCGGCAGCTCGTGCGCCTGGCTCTGCGCCAGGTTGAGGATGGAGCCCGTGTACGACGAGTGCAGTTGCTCGGGCGTCATCCAGGGCGGCACCAGGTCCAGCGATGTGGCGGTGTGCATCGATTACCTCCGGTTGTCGACTGTGTCCCATCGTCCGTGAAAGCCCCGACTCCATGCCGACCCCGACCCCGTGCCGACCCCGACCCCGTGCCGACCCCGACCGACCCGAAACGCCTCCCCGACCCACGTGGCATCTCATGATAGTGGCATCGGCCGGCGTGCGTGCGATGCGCATCACCCCGGCGGCCTGGAGTCACTCTGCGCGGACGCCCGCCAGCAGGTCGGTCTCGCGGCCCCCGGGCACCGTCGGTCCCGCGCCACCACGCGCCAGGACGAAGAACTCGCGCGCGACGACGGGCTGCGCGATGCCGTTCGACAGCGCGTACGCCCGCCCGCCTTCCGCCACCCGCACTTGAGTGGCATGGGCGGCCAGCGCGGCCCGCTTGGCATCCAGATGCGCGGAGATGTCCACCTCGGCGGTCACCGTCGACGCCGGCACCGCGGGCAGCTCACCGGCATCCGGGATCGCCCACGCGCCGGGCACCGGACCGAGGTCGGCAAGCCCGGCGGCGATGGCCTCGTCCTCGGCCACCGTCCAATACACCTTGGGCGTGTCCCAGCGCGCGCGTGCCCGTTCCACCGCCGCCATCGTCACCGTGTGCGCGCGGATGTGGTCGGGATGCCCGTAGCCTCCGTCGGGTCCGTAGGTGATCACGACGTGCGGACGCAGCCCGGCGACCACAGCGGCGAGCTGCTCCGTCGCTTCGGCCCCGTCCCCGCGGACGAACGCGCGCGGATGATCCGCGGCCGGAGTCCCGGCCATGCCCGAATCCCGCCAGCGGCCGGCACCGCCCAGGAACCGGTGGCCCGGGCCCCCCAGCGCCGCCAGCGCCGCGGAGAGTTCCATGATCCGGTAGCCGCCCAACTGGTCGGCCGCCTCCGCCACGAGCTGTGCCCACTCGTCGCCGATGACCTCGCCCTGCTCGCCCAGGGTGCACGTCACGACTGTCACCTCGGCGCCTTCTGCGAGGTATCGGGCGATGGTGCCGCCCGTCGTGATCGTCTCATCGTCCGGGTGCGCGTGCACCAGCAGCAGGCGCTTGCCTGCGCGCACGCCCGCCCCCGACGCGGAGATGTCGCCGTCGGTCATCGCGTCCTCCCGCCGCACTATGCGGTTCCTCATCGTCCCGGTTCCTAGTCGTCCCGGTTCCTAGTCGTCCCGGTTCCTAGTCGTCCCGGTTCCTAGTCGTCCCGGTTCCTAGTCGTCCCGGTTCCTAGTCGTCCCGGTTCCTAGTCGTCCCGGTTCCTAGTCGTCCCGGTTCCGCGCCATCGGCCCGCCGTATCCGGGCCGCTCTAGTCCGGGACCGCCGTGGGCGTAGCCGTGGCCGTCGGCATTGTAGGCGCGCCCCGCCCCGGCGTGCGGTGCCATCCGGCGGCGTTGACGAAGAGCGCCGACGCCAGCCGTCCGTCCCCCAGCATGGTCCCCTCGATCGCACTCGTCGAACCCACCACGCCCGTGTCCTGCATGATCGGCAGGACCGTGGCGAACGACCAGGCTGCCGGGTCGACGGCCTCGATCAGCCGGTCATCGTCGATCTCCCCCTGCAGCGCCTGCGCGAGCACCGGCTGCAGCTCCTCGTCGCAGACGCCGCCGATGTTGCTGGGCGCAGCCTGCGGCTGCGCGAAGTTCTTGCGTGCCGGGTCGTCGGGTGCCAGCGGCGGCACCGGTTCGGGCGCCGGAGCGGCGGTCGCCGTGGGCCCCGTCACCGTGGGGACCGTGGGCGAAGCATCGGGAGTCGCGGTGGCGGACGCCGCGGGTGAGATGCTCGGCGACACGGTCTTCGCGGCTGCCGGCGCCTCCGCGGGCGGCACCGGGGCGCGCACGGACACCGCCGCTCCGTCGCACCCGTACCGTGCCGCGACCCGTGACGCCAGATCCGTGTCCACGTCCTCCCATCCGACGACGGCGTCGACGGCGCCGGTGGTCAAGGCATCGCCGTAGAGCGTCTCCGCGTCGATCTCGGCGACCGAGGCGTCCACACCCGCCGAGGTCCACACGTCCGCGACGGTGCTGGCCACCTCCGACGCCTTGGTGTCCCCGCGGGGTACACCGATCTTGATCTGCAGCACCGGCTCGTCCGAGCTTTCGCCGTCGGGCGCGGCGAGCCCGTAACCCGCGGATCGCAGAACGTCCTGGGCCGCCTCGCGCGGCATCCGCGGCGGGGCCGTGACGCGGTACGCCGGATCCGAGGGCACCGCGGTGGCCGAACCGACCCACCGCGTGCCGGCCTCGCTGTCGGCGCCGACCAGCGCCAGCCGTTGCGGGTCGAGCAGGTCCAGAAGCGCGCGCCGCAGCCGCACGTCGCGCAGATGCGGCGCTCGGGCGTTGAGCGTCAGCGACAACGAACGCGCCCGGTCCGCCCGCCGCGCCTGAACGCCGCCGACGGCCGACAGCTGGCTGAGCGCCGCCTCGCCGGCTCGCACGTCGAACACCTGCACATCCCCGCCGCGGAGCGCCTCGGCCAGCTGTGCGGTGGTGCCGGCACGACGGATCACCACGCGGTCGGGCGTGGCCGGCCGCCCCCAGAAACGGTCGTTGCGCTCCAGCAGGATCTGCCCGCGGCCCCGGTCCACCGTGGACACTTTGAAACGCGATCCGGAGACGGGTAGGCCGTCGTCCAGCCCGGTCTCGAATCCGCCCGGCATGTCTTTGAGCAGGTGCGCCGGGACGAGCGAGCGGAAGAGTTCGCGCCACGCACCGTAGGGCCGCGCGAACACCACCTGCACCGTCTTGCCGCCGCCTCCGACGGCCCGGATATCGGTGATCTGCCGGTAGCCGGCCGGCGCCACCGCCCCCGGCACCGTCACCATCTGCTGCCAGAGGTACTGGAAGTCCTCGACGGCGATGGGCGCGCTGTCGGACCATTGCGCCTCGGTGCTCAGCCGGTACTCCACGGTGAAGGGGGCCCGGCTCACCACCTCGGCCGAATCGAGCACCGATGCATCCGGTTGCAGCGTCAGCCTGGCCGGGTCCGCAGGGTCGGGAGCAAGCCGGAACATGCTCGGCAGCACCAGGTCTGCAACGGCGTTCGTGGCGGGAGACTGGTCGGCCAGAAGGTGCGGATTGAACCCGTGGCCGATCCCGTCCATCGCGACGGTGACGGACAGCTCCGTCGTCTGGATCGGTGCGGGCGCGGTCTCGCTGGGGCTCTCCACCGCGGGCTCCGGCGAAGCGGTGCAACCCGCCAGCAGCGACACCGATGCGGCGAGCGCCACTGCGCCCACCGTGCCTCGCCGCCGGACCTGTGCGCCGTCCGCCGCGCGTTCCCGGCGCCCACCAGACGCCCCGCCGCGGCGCGCTCCGCCACCTACCGACAACTCCACTCCCCTCGGTCCGCTCCGCCCGCCGCCCGACGGGGGACCGTTCAGCCGGCCGCCTTGTCCCGCGCCTTGTTGCGCGAACGCTGACGGGCGCGGTCAGTGCCGCTCAGGACGACCTTACGCACCCGGGTGACCTCCGGCGTGACCTCGACGCATTCGTCCACGGCACAGAACTCCATGGCCGCCTCCAGGTCGAGCGTGATCGGGCGCGCCAGGGTCTCGGTCGAATCCGCGCTGGCGGCGCGCATGTTGGTGAGCTTCTTCTCCTTGGTGACATTGATGTCGAGGTCCTCGGCGCGGGGGTTGATACCGACGACCATGCCCTCGTAAGCCTCGGTCCCCGGGTCGACGAAGAACGTGCCGCGGTCCGCCAGCTGGATCATCGCGTACGCGGTGACCTGCCCCGCGCGGTCGGAGACGAGCGAGCCGGTGTGCCGGGCCCGGATCTCGCCCGCCCACGGCTCGTATCCGGCGAACACCGCGTTGGCGATGCCCGCACCGCGGGTCTCGGTGAGGAAATCGTTGCGGAATCCGATCAGGCCGCGCGACGGCACGTGGAACTGGATGCGGATCCATCCGGAGCCGTTGTTGCTCATCTCCACCATGCGACCCTTGCGCGCCGCCAGCAGCTGTGTGATGGCGCCCATGTGCTCCTCCGGGCTGTCCACGGTGAGGTCCTCGAACGGCTCGTGCAGTTTGCCGTCGACCTGCCTGGTGACCACCTGGGGCTTGCCCACGGTGAGCTCGAAACCCTCGCGGCGCATCTGCTCCACCAGGACGGCCAGCGCCAGTTCGCCGCGGCCCTGCACCTCCCACGCGTCCGGGCGCCCGATGTCGAGGACCCGCAGCGAGACGTTGCCGATCAGCTCCTGGTCCAGTCGCGACTTGACCATCCGCGCGGTGAGCTTGTGGCCCTGCACGCGGCCGGCCAGCGGTGAGGTGTTGGTGCCGATCGTCACCGAGATGGCCGGCTCGTCGATCTCGATGCGGGGAAGCGCCACCGGCTCGTCCACGTCGGCGAGGGTGTCGCCGATCATGATGTCCGCGATGCCCGCCACCGCGCAGATGTCGCCGGCCTCGACGTACTCGGCGGGCTCGCGCTCGACCCCCACGGTGCGCAGCAGCTCGGTGATCCTCACCGTCTTCACGCCGCCGTCGTGCATCCAGGCCACCTGCTGGCCCTTGTGCAGAGTGCCCTTGTGGACGCGCACCAGTGCGAGCCGGCCCAGGAATGCCGACGCGTCGAGGTTGGTCACGTGTGCCTGCAGCGTGCCCTCGGGATCGCCTTTGGGTGCGGGCACCTGGTGCAGCAGCAGGTCGAAGAGCTCGTCGAGGTTCTCCGCGTCCGGCGCCTGGCCGTCGGCGGGACGCACGGACGACGCCTTGCCCTCGCGGCCCGACGCGTACAAGACCGGCATCTCCAACGCCAGCTCGGCCGCCGCGGACGACTCCTCGGGAAGGTCCGCGGCCAAGTCCAGCAGCAGGTCGTGCGACTGCTCGACGACCTCGGCGATCCGCGCGTCCGACCGGTCGGTCTTGTTGACGACGAGGATCACCGGCAGTTCCGCGGCCAGTGCCTTGCGCAGCACGAAACGCGTCTGCGGCAGCGGCCCCTCGGCAGCGTCGACGAGCAGAACGACGGCGTCGACCATCGACAGGCCGCGCTCGACCTCGCCGCCGAAGTCGGCGTGCCCCGGGGTGTCGATGACGTTGATGATCGTCATCGTCCCGTCCTCGTGATGACGGTGCACCGCCGTGTTCTTGGCGAGGATCGTGATGCCCTTCTCACGCTCCAGGTCGCCCGAGTCCATGACCCGGTCTATCGGCTCCGCGCGCTCCGCGAACGCCCCGGACTGACGCAGCATGGCGTCGACGAGGGTGGTCTTGCCATGGTCGACGTGCGCGACGATGGCGACATTGCGGAAATCGGTGCGGGGCGTGCTCACGCGGGGCGTACTCCTGGCTGATCGGTCGGGCCGGCTGTGCTGAGCGGTCCGGGACGGGTGGACGCGACGACGGCTGCGCCGCCTGCGTCGTCTGCGGCGTGCCGCGGCACCTCTCGGCACCTGCGGGGCCACACAACCTGAGCCAGAGTACTCGGCCGACGGTTGAATCCCGAGGCGCCTGCTGGTAGAGAACGGTTCTTGTGGTGGATATCACCCGACGACGCGTGGTCACCGGCGAAGCAACTCCTGCAGGGCGGGTATCCACAGGCGGTCGTTGTCCACCAGCGGCATCCGGTCCAGATCCTCCGGGACCGCCCAGTGCAGGGCGCGGTGTTCCGCGGCCCGCGGCTCCCCCGACGCCACCGTGGCCAGGTAGGTGCGCAACAGCATCGGCCCTCCGTGGCCGGACCGGCCGGGCGATGCCAGCTCCACCTCGCCGTCCAGGCGGTCCCCCACCCGCACGGCCACGCCGAGCTCCTCGTGCAGTTCGCGGCGCAGCGCCTCGGGGCCCGACTCCCCCGGTTCGGCCTTGCCGCCGGGGAACTCCCACAGGCCGTCCAGCGCGGGAGGATGCGCACGCTGGGCCAACAGCACCCGTCCGCCGCGGATCACCGCACCGGCCGCCACCTCGCGCACCGATCCCGCCATGATCACCGCGACCATCCCCGGAACCGGACGCAGCGCCACCGGCTCGCCGACCACAGGGTCGCGTCCCCGTGCGCCGCCGTCGCGCACAGGCCCGCCTTCCGGGTTCGCGGTCCACGTCGCGAGGACGGAGCCTGCGCCGGCCGGACCGGTGGCGCTCGACTCCGCGGAGACCGCCCCGTCTGCACCCGCCCCGATGCAGACGGAGACCAGTGTGCGGGACGGGAGCACCGTCACCGACTCGACGGTCCCGGCCGCGTCCTGCCCGCCGCCTGCGGGCGCCGCACCGCGGCCACCGCCCCGCGTCGGACAGGCGCGCAGGGATTCCGCGCGCAGGCCCAGGCGCACCGGCCCGTCGGGGTGCGCCACCGGTACCCGGCCCAGCGCGCACGTCGCGATCCCGTCACGCACGTCGCCGTCCAGCACCAGCGGGTATCCCAGGAACCGCGCCGTCGCCTCGTCGCGCGGGTGCCGCCACAGCTTCCGCGGCGCCGCTTCCTGGACCAGCCTCCCCCCGCGCATCACCGCGATCGTCCCCGCCAGCGTCGATGCCTCGCCGTGATCGTGCGTGACCACCAGCGCGGGTGTGCCGGTGGCGGCGAGGATCCGACCGATGTCGAGCGCGAGCCTGTCGCGCAGTTCCCTGTCGAGGGCGGAGAGGGGCTCGTCCAGCAGCAGCATCCGCGGCCGTGGCGCCAGCGCCCTCGCGAGAGCCACGCGCTGCGCCTGCCCTCCGGACAGCTCTCCCACGCGCCGCCCGCCGAGGCCCTCGAGCCCCACGAGCACGAGCAGCTCCTCGACCCGCTGGTGGCGAGCGGCGCGCGTTCCCCGCGGCCGCCCCCAGGCGCCGCTCAGCCCGTAGCCGATGTTCCCGGCCACGGTGCGGTGTGGGAACAGCTGCCCGTCCTGGAACAGCAGCCCGAACCCACGCCGGTGCGCCGGCAGCCGAGTGACGTCCTCGCCGTCGAACACGACCGACCCGGACGTGAGCGGTTCGATTCCCGCCACGCCGCGCAACAGCGTCGACTTGCCGCACCCGGACGGCCCCAGCAACGCCACCACGCCGCGGCCGGCACCACCCACGTTCAGGTCCACGCCGTCCACCGCGCGGACATCCCGGTAGTCCACTGTGAGACCGCGCACCTGCAGGCGCGCGTCAGAATTCACCGACATCGGCCACCCTCACCGTCTCGATCACCGCCACTATCGCGCCTGTCACGACCGCGAGCAGCACGGAGCTCGCGAGCGCGGCCGCGAGGTTGTCCGCGCCGGGCCGCGAGATCAGCTTGCCGATGAGCACCGGCAGCGTGGGCTGGTCGGCGCGGGCCAGGAACGACGTGGCTCCGAACTCGCCCAGCGCTACCACGAAGGCGAAGCCCACGGCGGCAGCCAGCGACCGTGCCACCAGCGGCAGGTCGACGCTGAACCAGACTCGCGGCGGCGCCGCCCCGAGCACCCCCGCCGCGTGCCGCAGCCGCTCGTCGATCCCCTGCATCGCCGGCAGGAGGGTGCGCACGACCAGGGGCATCGCGATCATCGCTTGGGCGATCGCCACCAGCAGTTGCGAGCGGCGCAGGTCGCCGGGCAGCGAGCCCATGGTGATGAGCAGCCCGAAGCCGACGGTCACCGCGCTGACCCCTAGCGGCAGCATCATGAATCCGTCCGCCAGCTCCTTGCCCCGACCGCGTCCGCGGTCGAGTGCCACCGCCGCCAGCAGGCCCAACACCAGCGCGAGCAGAGCCGCGTCCACCGCGGTGCGCAGCGACGTGGACACGGCGTCGAGGGGACGGACGCCCGCGACCTCGGTGCCGAGGATCCGATAGGCGTGCAGGCTCCACCCGCCGTCGAACCGCAACGAGCGCACCAGCAGGCTCGCCGGCGGAGTCACCAGCACGACCGCCACGATGGCCAGCGCCGCCGCGGCTCCGAGGCGCCGCGGCCCCCGCGCCGGACGCGCGGCGGGC
>NZ_JAENKO010000049.1 GCF_016599145.1 Tomitella cavernea | reverse complement strand
GCCGGACCCGAGTCTCGGTCCGACGGCCGCCGCATCGGTGCACTTGCCCGGGAGCAGCACTGAAGAGCGGAGGTCCAGTCAGACAATGCGTACCGATTCCCATCAGCACCCGCACCGCGCGACCACGACCACGCCGAGCCGCCGTGACCGGCGTCCGCGCGTCGCGGACCGGTACCCCACACGGTCGTCCGCGTCCGTAGAACCGGGCGGCCGCGTGCGCTGGATCGACCGTCCGCACGCGGTGGTGTGGTCGAAGGAGGGGGACGCTGCCGCCGCCGGGCCCCTGGGCGTCGACGAGCTCCACGGCCATGAGGAGAAGGGGTACACGATCGTGCCGGGCCTACTTTCCCCGGCGGAGGTGCAGGAGTACTGGTCGGAGCTCGAGCGGCTGACGGCGGATCCAGCGCTCGCCGACGATCATCGGGTGATCCGCGAGCCGGGGTCCGGGGCGATCCGGTCGATCTTCGAGGTGCACCGCATCTCCGAGGTGATCGACGGGTTGGCGCGGGACAGGCGGGTATTGGGCGCCGCGCGCCAGATTCTGGGCTCGGAGGTGTACATCCACCAGAGCCGGATCAACTATATGCCCGGGTTCGAGGGCAAGGGGTTCTACTGGCACTCGGACTTCGAGACGTGGCATTCGGAGGACGGCCTGCCCGCGCCCCGGGCGGTGAGCCTGTCGATCGCGCTCACCGACAACTACCCGTTCAACGGCGGACTCATGGTGATGCCGGGCTCGCACCGGCACTTCGTCCCCGGGCTGGGGGAGACGCCGTCGGAGAATCACCGGCGTTCGCTGATCATGCAGAACGTCGGCGTGCCGAGCCACGACGACGTGACCGAACTCGCCGCCGAGTACGGGATCGACCAGTTCACCGGTGCCGCCGGAGCCGGCCTGTGGTTCGACTCGAACCTCATGCACGGCTCCGGAAACAACATCACGCCGTATCCCCGCTCGAACATCTTCCTGGTGTTCAACAGCGTGGACAACGCCCCCGTCGACCCGTTCGAGGCGGCGGCGCCGCGCCCGCCGCACATTGCGGCCCGTGATACGACCCCGATGCTCCGCCGCGGGCGCGGATGACGCACTGCCGGCCGCCCCCCGCCCGGTTTCGAGCGCCCGCCCGGCCCGCCCGGACTAGGCTGAGGCGGCGGGCCTGGGGCGACGAGACGGGCAGGACGTGATGACGGCGAGGGCCGGATGACAAGCGAGGGCCGGATGACAAGCGAGGGCCGGATGACGACGAGGACGCGATGATGCGGCACGCGGGGAATGCACGTGCGCAGGTCGGTGTGCTTGCGGCGGTGGACGGTTCTGTGGCGGCGCTCGGCGCGGCGCGGTGGGCGGCCCTGCTCGCGCGCCGACACGACCGCCCGCTGACGATCGGCTGCGCAGTCCAATTACCGGTGCCCTCCGGTGCGGCGGGGAGTACGCGCACGGAGTTCCTCGATGCGCTGCGCGGGCGTTGCGAGCGGGCCCTCGGCCGGGCGGAGTCTGCGGCGCGGGGCGTGTTGGATGCGGAGCACCCGGTGCGCACCGTCCTGTGGGAGGGCCCGCCGATTCCCGCGATCCTCGAAGTGTCCGGCGACGCCGATCTGGTGGTGCTGGGCGACCGCGGCCTGGGCGAGTCCCCGCAGAGCGCCGCGGGGTCGGTGACCTCGGCGCTGATCGCCTACGGCGACCGTCCTGTCGCGGTGGTCCGGGGGTGGACGGGCGCCGAGGAGAACCTGGGATCCGGACCGGTCGTGGTGGGGGTCGACGGCTCCGCCCACTGCAACCCCGCGCTCGAGTTCAGCCTGATCGAGGCGCAGGCGCGCGGCGCCGAGCTGGCGGTGGTGCACGCCTGGAGCGACGTGCCCCTGACCGGTCTCGACGCGCCGCACCTGCAGTGGGAGACGGTCCAGCAGCGTGAGGACGCGGTGTTGGCCGAGTCTCTCGCGGGATGGCAGGAACAGTTTCCCGGGGTGACGATCCGCCGCGAGGTCGTGCACGACCGTCCGGTGCGGCACCTTCTCCGTCATGCCGACGACGCGCAGTTGCTGGTGGTGGGCCACCGCGGGCGCGGCGGGTTCACCGGCATGATGGTCGGCTCCACGTCGCGGGCCCTGCTGCATGCCGCGCCCTGCCCGCTGGTCGTGGTGCGCGACGCGGTCGAGCACTGACGCGCGGCGAACCGACCCGATCCGCCCAGGCCGAGCCCGCAGGCTCGAGGATCGTCACTATTTGCGGATGAGGTTCTCGGTGCGTCCGGCGACCACGGCCGCCATGTTGTAGGTGGAGGTGCGCAGCCCGCCATCCGGGCCGGGACGCGTGTATTCGCTGTGGCCCGACGCGCCGCCGAGATGCCTGCCGTCGGGAGTTGTGGCCTCGTCTGCGGAGAGCTGCTCGAACGACGAGAGCGAGCCCGGATCAGGGCCGAATCTGTCCAGTTTGCGGATTTGCGGAGGGACGAACGGCGAGTGCAGGTTGCCGATGTCCGCGATCGCGTCGTCGTCCGCCTCCAGAACGTACGCATGGTGCGGGGCGAGCCCCAGGTCACCGGGATCATCCGCTATCACGCCCGGGGAACCGTAGAAAACGACGTCGTCCACCGCCCCGCCGACGGCGGGGTTCTGCAGGGCCAGGCTGGTCGTGACCGAACCGTAAGAGTGGCCCAGCGCGGTGATGTGCGGATCAGGGTGCTGCGATGCTGCCCGGAGCCCGTCCAGGAACGGGGCGAGCCGGGCGGCGCCGTCCCGCGCGGTAGCCGGCGTGACCGTGTTCGCCGCGCCGGAGACGAACTCGGTAAGGCTGTCGATCCCGAACTGCGGCGCGTCGTAGCCTATCCAGGCGATCGCGGCGACGTCGTCGACCGCCGCGCTCGCATTCGGCGCGGCGCCGTCGGCGATCTGCGCCGCCGCGGCGGTGCGTAGCATCCCGGCCTCGTCGACCATTGTCGCGAGTGAACTTTCGACGGTCGTGTTGAGGCCGGGAGTGGTCACGGCGATGTGCTCGGCTGTGTCCGGGGCGCCGACGGCGACGGCCGCCCGGCCGCGGGCGTCGCCGCGCATGTCCAGAGCCATGAGCCGGGCCGCCGGATTCGCGGCCATCACGGTGCGGACCGCGTCGATGTCGCGGAGCTTCGCGTGCGCCCGGTTGAGCGGCCCGTCGGCGTGGGCGCGGCGGGCGCTGTCCGCTTCACGTTCGAGCCGATCCTCCTCGGAGTCGAGCAGGTGCATGTTGGCGCGGTGGCGGGCGTCGGCGGGGATCCCGTCGAGCGCCCCCACGGCGGCGGGGCGCACCGCGATCAGCTCTGCCTTTTCGCCGGGGTCCAAGGACTGCCAGTACTCGCGGTTTGCGGCCGGCGTGCCGGACGGCACCGTGGGAGCAGAGCCCGCCGCCTGCGTCATGGCGGCCAGTGCGCCGACGCTGCCATCCGCCCAGCGGGCGGCGCGTACATGTTCCTCGCGGGCCATTGCGGAGTCGACCGTGGCGGCCGCATCCGCGTCCACCGCGGCGAAGCCGTCGAGGGCGTCCGCGATCCGGAGCGCGGCGAGCCTGGCCCGCTGTTCCAGCTCCGGTTCGGGTAATGGAGCGCGGACGGTGGACGTCGCCTCGTCGACGAGGATGCCCTCGACGACGGCCTCCTGGACCTCACCGAGAACCTCGGACCGCGCGATGCTCAGACGCTGGTAGGCGTCCGCGAGGCACACGCTGACGCGGTGTTCGCGGGCGGCCGCGGTGTCACCGTGTGACAGGGCGGAGCGGACCGATCCGCGTGCGAGGCGCGCGGCGGATCCGGACCACGTTCGGAACAATCGCCGCGCCGCCCGGTCGACGTCGTCGCGCGCGGCGCCCATCCGTACAGCGCCGGTGTCGGCCGCGTTGGCGGCGGCGCGCACGCCGGTGATGTCGAGGGCCCTTATCTCCGCGATGCTGAGACTGCGGGGTGCGGTCACCGACGCGGTCATCGGGTGCCCCCGCCGGCCGGCCAGGACATGGCCCCGGCGATCGACTGTTCGGCCTGCGTGAAGTCGTCGGCATTGGAGGACGCCGAGTGGGCGAACGCGGAAAGTTCGCCGGCGAACGCGCGGTGCGCATCGCGGAGCGGCCCGGCCGCCCGCGCGAGCGCCGCGCCCACGGCCGACCCCGCGAGAGTCGCGGCGGCGGCGGACAAGCGCGCCGCGGACTCGATCGACCCCACCGCCGCTGATTCCTCCGACACGGATGCCGCGAAGGCGCGGAGCGCATCCACGTCCACGTTCAGCAGCCCGTCACCGGTTCCGGTTCCGGCTTGATCCACCTTCGGTCCCACTACGGCCTCCCCCCGACGACGGCACCACCCCCCGCGGCGCCGTCCACCACTACGACGCTGCGGCGAGGCCGGCGGTTCCACCGGAGACGGACCGGGAGAACAGCGGGCGCGCAGGATCGGGGCGTGTGCCACGTGTCGGGAGGCGGGGGAGCATCGGCAAACCCGGCCGCGGCCACACCTCGGCTCCGCGGAGCTTCGTGCACGTTGCGCGGACGACACGCTCTCCGACCTGCTGCGATACGGCGCCCCCGGCAGGACTCGAACCTGCGACCTAGAGATTAGAAGGCTCTTGCTCTATCCACCTGAGCTACGGAGGCCGGCCCCGGGCGGTCCCGGTACGAGTCGAGATTCTACGCGGGGCCGCAGAACGTCCATGGTGACGGGGACTACCCGGGATCCCCTCGCAGGTGGAGCGCCTTGCGGTGCCGCTTACCCTGTAGGCATGGCTACGTCCGACCTCGTCTCGTCTCCGGACTCGCGCGACCCGGAGTCGCCCGGGAAGGACCCGTCCACCGCCGCCGCGCCGCCCGCCGCCTCCAGTGGGAAGCGGCCCGGATCCCGCGGGTCGTCGATCGGCGGACTGTTCGTGGTGTGCGCGGGCATCGCGGCGCTTGTCGCGGCGATGCTGTCGAGCCTGTCGCTGACGGCCAAGCTCAGCGCACTCGGCATTGCGAGCGCCGGGGCGGTCACCGACTACGGCATCCCGGTGCTGCGTGCCGCCGGAGAGATCTCCGCGGTCATCGCCATCGGCTCGCTTTTGCTGGCCGCGTTCCTGGCGCCGCCGCAGCGCAGCGGGATCCTCGACGTCGACGGGTATCGCGCGGTGCGCACGGCATCCGTCGCGGCGATCGTCTGGGCCGCAGTGGCCCTGCTGATGATCCCTCTGCAGCTGTCGGAAGTGTCCGGACGCCCGCTCTCCGAGGCGATGCTCCCGGACAATGCGCTGAGCGGCATCGAACAGGTGGAGGCCTCACGCGCCTGGCTTTGGGTGGCCATCTTCGCGATCGTGCTGGCCATCGGCTGCCGTCTGGTCCTGCGGTGGGGCTGGACCCCGCCGCTGCTGGCGCTGAGCATCCTCACGCTGATGCCGCTGGCGATCACGGGTCATTCCGGCTCGGGCGGCAACCACGACATGGCGACCAACTCGCTCGTGCTGCACCTGGTGGCCGCGTCGCTGTGGGCGGGCGGGCTCTTCGCGGTGCTCGCGCATGCACGGCGCAAGGGTGCGCGCACCGACGTCGTCGTCCGGCGCTATTCGCACGTCGCCACGGTGGCGCTCGTCGTCATCGCGGTCAGCGGCGTGATCAACGCGCTCGTGCGGGTCACACCGTCGGACCTGTTCAGCACCACCTACGGCTGGATGATCGTCGGCAAGGCCGCGGCGCTCGTCGTGCTGGCGGGCATCGGTCTGCAGCAGCGCCGGGTGTCGGTGCGGGCCCTGCAGCGCGACGCGTCGGCCCGGCGGCCTTTGGTGCGCCTGGCCACCGTCGAGGTGATGGTGTTCTCGGCGACCTTCGGGCTGGCGGTGGCGCTCGGCGGGGCGCCGCCACCGCCGCCGGGGCGTGAGCTGAGCATCCAGGAGGTGCTGCTGGGGTACACCCTCGACGGCCCGCCGACATTGATGCGGCTTCTGTTCGACTGGCGCTTCGACCTGCTGTACGGCACCGCCGCCATCGTCATCGCCGTGGTCTACCTGCTGGCCGTGCGCAGGCTGCGGGCGCGCGGAATCGCCTGGCCGGTCGGCCGCACCCTCGCCTGGCTGGCCGGCGCGTTCCTGCTGTTGTTCACCACCAGCTCCGGGGTGGGGCGCTACACGATGGCCATGTTCAGCGTGCACATGGGCGCGCACATGGCGATGTCGATGCTGATCCCCGTCCTGCTCGTGCTGGGCGCGCCGATGACGCTGGCGCTGCGCGCGCTGAAGCCGGCCGGCAAGGACGGCGTGCCAGGACTGCGCGAGTGGCTGCTGGCGGCGCTGCACAGCCCCGTCTCCCGATTTCTGACGCATCCAGTGGTGGCCGCGGCGATCTTCGTCAGCGGGTTCTACGGGCTGTACCTCACGCCTATCTTCGGCGACATCGTGTCCACCCATACCGGGCACGTGCTGATGAATCTGCACTTCCTGCTCAGCGGGTACCTGTTCTACTACGTGGTGCTGGGAGTGGACCCGGCCCCGCGCAGGCTCGAGCCGGTCACCAGGCTGGGCGTGGTGATGGCGACGTTGCCGCTGCACGCGTTCTTCGGCATCGCGCTGATGATGACCGACACGGTGATGGGCTACGACTTCTACCACGGCCTGAACCTTCCGTGGGTGACGGATCTGCTGCGCGACCAGCAGACCGGCGGCGGCATCACGTGGGCCTCCGGGGAGCTGCCGCTGCTGCTGATCATGGCGGCGCTGGGCGTGCAATGGTCCCGGTCGGACCAGCGCAGGGCGCGTCAGCACGACCGGCGTGAGGAGCGCGATCACGACGCCGAGCTGGAGTCGTACAACGCGATGTTCCAGGAACTGGCGCGACGCGACCACGCGGACGACTCGGCGGAGCACGGCCACGGGAACGCTCCTGCGCGGGACGATCCGCGGCGGGACTCCGCCACGGAGGGCGCCTCCCACTCGCCGTGATCCACTGCGGCCGACTCCGCCTGCTCGAGCATCCCTCCCGCCCCGAGTCAAGTCCGTGCGCCGCGTTGTCCACAGCTGCGGAGTTATCCCCAAACCGGGCCATATCGGGCGCCGAACGGGCCTGCGCTGTCGCCCACCATGAGGCATCGTCGTAGGCGGCGTCCGCGCGGGCGTCCCGGCCGCACGGCGCGGACCGGTCTGACGGGAGGGGGGTCTCGCGCGTGTTCGAGACGTACATGACGGTCATCGGGAACGTGGCGAACAAGCCGGACCGGCGTGACACGCCGACGGGGGAGGTCGTGAGCTTCCGGCTGGGCAGCACGGCGCGATACTGGTCCGAGGAGGAGAAGAGCTGGCGCGACGGCAACTCGCTGTTCCTCACGGTGAACTGCTGGCGCCGGCTCGTCAACGGTGTGGCGCTCGGCGTGGTCAAGGGGGCGCCGGTGATCGCGCACGGTCCGGTGCGGCTGCGCGAGTACACGACGACGGAGGGTCAGCGGCGCAGCGTGATGGAGATGCGAGCGGTCTCGGTGGGGCTGGACCTGGCGCGGTGCCTCGCGGAGCGCGTCGATCAGCAGCGCCGAAGTGGGCCCGCGGACGACGCCGAGCCCGGTGATGCCCGCCCCGCCAGGGAAGGGGAGGGGACGCCCGCTTCGTCGGGGCCGGCTCCGGGGGCGGCGGGGTACGGCGGGATTCCGGAGGCCGCGGACGGGCTCCGCGAGCCGGAGCCGGTCGAGGCGTGACATCGCGTTGATGCGGGCCGGCGGGGCCGGTTCCGGGGCCGGGTTCGGCGTTGAGACGGGCGTCTCGCCGCGGAATCCGGCCGGGCGGCGGGCTGCGCGGGCACGGTAGGGTGGCGGGCTGGGTGACCGTCCGCGTGCGGTCACGGACACCGGGGGAGCAGGCGACGTCGGCGGGTCGGCCGGAACGGCGCCGCGGAGTTCCCGGTGGCAGAACATCAGTAGGGCGCAGTAGGCCCCGTATGGCGTAGAGCCCAGTTGGGAGTGTGCAGGTGTCGGAGTTCATCTACACCATGAAGAAGGTGCGCAAGGCGCACGGTGACAAGGTCATCCTCGACGACGTCACGATGAGCTTCTACCCTGGCGCCAAGATCGGCGTCGTCGGCCCCAACGGCGCCGGCAAGTCCAGCATCCTCAAGATCATGGCCGGGCTGGACCAGCCCAGCAACGGCGAGGCGTTCCTGGACCCGGGCGCCACCGTGGGCATCCTGCAGCAGGAGCCGCCGCTCAACGAGGAGAAGACGGTCAAGCAGAACGTCGAGGAGGGCCTCGGCGAGATCAAGGTGAAGCTGGACCGCTTCAACGAGATCGCCGAGCTCATGGCCACCGACTACTCTGACGAGCTCATGGAGGAGATGGGCAAGCTCCAGGAAGAGCTCGACCATGCCGACGCCTGGGACCTCGACTCGCAGCTCGAGCAGGCCATGGACGCCCTGCGCTGCCCGGCCGGTGACGAGCCCGTCACGCACCTGTCCGGCGGCGAGCGCCGCCGCGTCGCGCTGTGCAAGCTGCTGCTGAGCAAACCGGACCTGCTCCTGCTCGACGAGCCGACCAACCACCTGGACGCGGAGTCCGTGCTGTGGCTCGAACAGCATCTGGCGAGCTACCCGGGAGCCGTGCTCGCCGTCACACACGACCGTTACTTTCTCGACCACGTCGCGCAGTGGATCTGCGAGGTCGACCGCGGCAAGCTGCACCCGTACGAGGGCAACTACTCGACCTACCTGGAGAAGAAGGCCGAGCGGCTCGAGGTGCAGGGCAAGAAGGACCAGAAGCTGCAGCGCCGCCTCAAGGAGGAGCTCGCCTGGGTGCGCTCCGGCGCGAAGGCCCGCCAGGCCAAGAACAAGGCTCGCCTGCAGCGCTACGAGCAGATGGCGGACGAGGCGGACAAGCTCCGCAAACTGGACTTCGAGGAGATCCAGATCCCCACGCCCCCGCGCCTGGGCGACGTGGTGGTGGAGGTCGACAAGCTCACCAAGGGCTTCGGCGACCGGACCCTGATCAAGGACCTGTCGTTCACGCTGCCGCGCAACGGCATCGTGGGCGTCATCGGCCCCAACGGCGTGGGCAAGACCACCCTTTTCAAGACCATCGTGGGGCTCGAGGAGCCGGACAGCGGCGCCGTCAAGGTGGGCGATACCGTCAGGCTCAGCTACGTCGACCAGGGCCGCGAGAACATCGACCCCAAGAAGACGGTGTTCGAGGTGGTCTCCGACGGCCTCGACTACATCGAGGTGGGCCAGAACGAGATGCCCTCGCGCGCCTACGTGAGCGCGTTCGGCTTCAAGGGGCCGGACCAGCAGAAGCCGGCGGGCGTGCTCTCCGGCGGTGAGCGCAACCGGCTGAACCTGGCGCTCACGCTCAAGGAGGGCGGCAACCTGATCCTCCTCGACGAGCCCACCAACGACCTGGACGTGGAGACGCTCGGCTCGCTCGAGAACGCGCTCGAATCGTTCCCCGGCTGCGCCGTGGTGATCTCGCACGACAGGTGGTTCCTGGACCGCACCTGTACCCATATCCTGGCGTGGGAGGGCAACGTCGTCGAGGGCCAATGGTACTGGTACGAGGGCAACTTCGAGGGGTACGAGGCCAACAAGACCGAGCGCCTGGGCGTGGACGCGTCGCGGCCGCACCGCGTCACCTATCGCAAGCTGACCAGGGATTGAGGGGCACGGTGACCGGGCCGTACCGCGTGCGCCTGCAGCTGCGCTGGGGCGACAGCGACCAGTTGGGGCACATCAACAACGTGATGTACCTCGAGTACGCACAGGAGGCGCGCCTGCGGTTCCTGGGCGAGATCGGCGGCACCGCGGCGCACTCCCTCGGCCCGATCGTGGTGCGCAGGATCGAGGTGGACTTCGAGCGCTCGCTGCACTACACGGCCGAGGGCATCGACGTCGAGGTGTGGGTGGTCAAGGTGGGCACGAGTTCGTTCACCCTGCGTCACCGGATCCGTGATCCTCAGGGGAACGTCTACTCCACCGTCGACGCCGTCGCCGTGGCAGTGGACCTGGAGGCGGAGACCTCCCGTCCGATCCCCGACGACGTGCGGGCGATCCTGACGGAGCGGATCCTCGACGCCTGAGATCCTCGACGCCTGAGCGCGCTCCGGTCCCGGACTGCTAGAACCCGCGTTCGGCGGCCGGGGCCGTCGAACTTCGCGCGAACGCCTCCCGTGCGGCATACGGTCGATGCAACCCCGACCGTGCGCATCGGACCGCGGGAGGTGATCGCGATGGGGCTGGGAGAATCCGGCGCGGACGCGGCAGTCGGCGGCGACCTCGACGGCGTCGTCGAGGCGCTGACCGCCCGTTACCGACAGACGCACACGGGAATCGGCGTGCCGGGACGTCTCGATTCCGAGATGGCCCGGCACCACGTGCGCTTGGGGCTCACGCGCGCGGCGGGCGAGGCGCTGGTGAGTCTGCGGCTGCTGCCCGGTGCCAACGATGGCCGGGAAGAGTCGGGGGAGCATCCGGCGGGCGCGGTGTTGCAGGTCATCACCGACGATGCGCCGTTCCTCGTGGAGTCGCTGATCGCCCTGCTCGGCAGCACGGGGATCGCGGTCGACCACATCGTCCATCCCATCCTGCGGGTGCGCCGCGACGGGGATGGGCGGCTGGTCGCCATCGAGGGCGACGCGACCATGCGCGAAGACCGTGGGGCCGCGTCCGGCGCGCACACGCACGGCCCTACGCAGGGCGGGGCCGATGACGGCGGGCGGGTGGAGTCCTGGATCCACCTCGAGCTCGCCGGCCTGCCCTCCGACCTGCGCCGCGACGTCGAGCACAGGGTGCGCGCGCTGCTCGCCGACATCGGATGGGTCGTGGAGGACACTACGGCGATGCACGACATCATGGGCGCCGTCGCCGACGACGTCGAGCACGGACGCGGCACCGGCACGGCCGACGAGGCCACCGGCCGCGAGTGCGCGGAGCTGCTGCGATGGATGTCCTCGGGGCATCTGGCGCTGCTCGGCTACCGCCGGTACGCGGTGGGGTCCCACGCCGCCCCCGCCGCAGACGCGCCGGACGGGGCGGGGCCGGACACGGTGGGGCCGACCGCCGTGCAGACCGCGGTGCCCGGGAGTGGGCTGGGCGTGTTCCATTCGGGCGAGTTCACCGATGCGCGCCTGCGCGTCGTCACCGGCACCGGAAACGCCGTCGCCGCGCCCGATGATGCGGCTGCGGCGCAGTTGCTGACGCTGACGCAGGGGCAGTCCTCGACCATCGCCATGCACGTGCTGCACCCGTTCTACGTGGGCGTGCGCGTCTACGACGACGGGGGTCCGTTGCGCGGGGAGCACCGGTTCCTGGGCGTCTTCACCATGTCGGCGATGCACCAGAGCGTCTTCGACATCCCGGTGCTGGGACGCCGGGCACGCAGCGTCCTCGACCGGTCCGGGTACGCCGTCGACAGCTTCAACGGGCAGTCGATCGTCGAGATCATCGAGTCGTATCCGCGCACCGAGATGTTCGCGACCTCCACCGCACGGCTTCTGCACGTGGTGGATGAGGTGCTGGACCTGGGCGTGCGCCGCGGCGTGCGGCTGTTCCTGCGGGGAGACCGCAACGGGCGGTTCATCTCCGCACTCGTCTACCTTCCACGCGACCGGTACACGACCACGACGCGGCTGGCGATGCGCGACGTGCTGCTGGAAGCGCTCGGCGGCACCGACGCCGACTACAGCGCGCGGATCACCGAGTCGGCGCTCGCGATGGTGCATTACACGATCCAGGCTCCGGCGGCGTGGGGCGAGCCCGGTGCGGGGGTCGACCTGGACGTGAGCGCGCGGCGCGTGCTGGAGATCCAGGAGCGGCTGGCCGAACTGACCCGCAGCTGGGACGACGCGCTGATGGAGAAATCGGGGGAGACCGCGGCGGGCCGGGCGCTGGTGCGCCGGTACGCCCGCGCGTTCCCGGACTCGTACAAGGAGGATTTCACGGCGGCCGACGCGGCCGAGGACGTCGACGTGCTGCAGTCGCTGGAGCCGGGCGCGATGCACGCCGCCTGGCGCCGCGACCCGCGCAGGCGTGCCGGCCAGTGGCGCCTGATGATCTACCTGACGCGCAGGGGTATATCGCTGAGCCGGATCGTCCCGGTGCTGCAGAGTCTGGGCGTGGACGTGATCTTCGAGCGGCCCTACCCGCTGGTGCGGCCGGACGGGGTCCGGTGCTGGGTCTACTCGTTCGGCATAGTGCTGGTGGAGGACCTGAAGACCCGCGGCGACATCACCCCCGAGGGCGAGGTGGGCCGCCGGTTCCTGGAGGCTTTCGAGGCGGTGTGGAAGGAGCGGGCGGAGACAGACCGCTTCGACGAGCTGGTCATGCGCGCGGGCATCGGCTGGCGCGAAGCGGTGATGCTGCGCGCCTACGGCCGGTACCTGCGTCAGGCGCGCTTCTCCTACAGCCTCGAGCACATTCAGGAAGTCCTGTGCGACAACCCGGAGGTGGTGCGGTCGCTGGTCGAGCTGTTCCGCGCGCGGTTCACGCCGGGGCCGGGCCAGGACGGCGGCGGGGGAGTCTACGGCGACGATCAGGGCGGCGACGATCAGGGCGGCGACGATCAGGGCGGCGGCGATCAGGGCGGCGGCGATCAGCACCGGGCGGATTCGGCGCGCCGCGACCGCTCGGAGCAGATAGCGGCCGCCGTGTCCGGCGAGCTCGACCGCATCCTCAGTATCGACACCGACCGTGTGCTGCGTGCGTTCCTGCACCTGATCGCCGGCACGGTGCGCACCAACTTCTACCTGCTCGACGAGCAGGGGGTACCGCGCGAGGCGTTGTCGTTCAAGCTTGCCGCGCAGGAGATCCCCGAACTGCCCCGGCCCCGGCCGATGTACGAGGTGTACGTCTATTCGCCGCGGGTGGCAGGCGTGCATCTGCGGTACGGGGCGGTGGCCCGCGGCGGACTGCGCTGGTCGGACCGCCGCGAAGACTTCCGCACCGAGGTGCTGGGTCTGGTGAAGGCGCAGGCGGTGAAGAACGCTGTGATCGTGCCGCTGGGCGCCAAGGGCGGGTTCGTGGTCAAGCGGCCGCCGGCGGCGACGGGCGATGCCGCGGCGGACCGGGATGCGCTGCGCGCGGAAGGCATCGCCTGCTACACGGCGTTCATCGGAGGTCTGCTCGATGTCACCGACAATCTCGATACTGAGACCGGCCGCGCGGTGTCCCCGCGGCGGGTGGTGCGCCACGACGGTGACGACACCTACCTGGTGGTGGCGGCGGACAAGGGGACGGCGTCGTTCTCGGACATCGCCAACGGAGTGGCCGCGGACTACGGCTACTGGCTGGGCGACGCCTTCGCCTCCGGCGGTTCGAGCGGGTACGACCACAAGGCGATGGGCATCACGGCCCGCGGCGCGTGGGAGAGCGTGCGCCGTCACTTCCGCGAATCGGGCGTGGACACCCAGGCCCAGGACTTCACGGCCGTCGGCGTCGGCGATATGAGCGGCGACGTGTTCGGCAACGGGATGCTGTGCAGCGAGCACATCCGGCTGGTCGCCGCGTTCGACCACCGGCACATCTTCGTCGACCCGCACCCGTCCGCCGCGGCCGGATTTGCGGAGCGCCGGCGCCTCTACGCGCTGCCGCGCTCGTCGTGGGCCGACTATGACACGTCGCTGATCAGCGCGGGCGGTGGCGTGTGGCCGCGGGCGAGCAAGGCGATTCCGGTGAGCCCGCAGATGCGCGCGGCGCTGGGGCTTGCCGACGACGTGGCGGAGGTGTCGGCGCCGGAGCTGGTGCGCGCGGTGCTGCTCGCGCCGGTGGACCTGCTGTGGAACGGCGGCATCGGCACCTACGTCAAGGCCAGGGCCGAGACGGACGCGGACGTGGGGGACAAGGCCAACGACGCGGTCCGCGTCGACGGAGCCGACCTGCGGGTGCGCGTGGTGGGGGAGGGCGGCAACCTGGGGATGACGCAGCACGGGCGGATCGAGTACGCGCAAATCGGCGGCCCCGACGGCGCAGGTGGCGCGATCAACACCGACGCCATCGACAATTCGGCGGGCGTGGACAGCTCCGATCATGAGGTGAACATCAAGATCCTGCTGCAGCATGCCATCGCGGCGGGGCGCCTGCGCGGGGGTGACCGCGACGCGTTGCTGGCGTCGATGACCGACGACGTCGCGTCGATGGTGCTGGCCGACAACGTCAGCCAGAATCGCGTGCTGGGGGCGGACCGTCGGCAGGCGACGGCGATGTTGCGCGTCTACCAACGGATGGTCGACTGGCTCGAAACACACGCCGGGATGGACCGCGCCATCGAGGGGCTGCCCGGGCCCGACGAATTCGATCGGCGCGAGGAGGCCGGAGAGGGGCTCACCTCGCCGGAACTTTCGGTGCTGCTCGCCTACGTCAAACTGGCGATGAAGCGGGAGATGCTGGCCGGGTCGCTCCCGGAATCGGCGGTGCTGGCCCGGCGGCTTCCCGGGTATTTTCCGGCGGTGCTGCGCGAGCGGTTCGCCCACGACATCGCCGACCACCCGCTGCGGCGGGAGATCATCGCCACCGTCGTCGCCAACGACGTGGTCGACCGCGCCGGCATCACGTTCATGTTCCGCCTGGGGGAGCTCGCGGGGGCAGGGGTCGGCGACGCGGTCCGCGCGTTCATCACCGTCGAGAGGGTCTTCGGCCTGCAGCAGCTGTGGGAGCGCATCGACGCGGCCGATGTCAGTGCCCGCACCGCGGACCATCTCACGCTGGTGACGCGTCGCCTGGCGGACAGGGCGTCGCGCTGGCTGCTGGCGAACCGCCCGCAGCCGCTGCAGGTGGCGGCCGAGATCCGGCGCTTCGAGCAGCAGATCGAGACGCTGACGCCCCTGGTGCCGCAGGTGGTGGGGGGAGCGGCGCGCACACGTTATGAGGCGCGGGCCGCCGAGCTGGCACAGGCGGGCACCCCGCCGGAGCTGGCCCGCGACGTGGCCGGGCAGCTGGACCGGTTCGCACTGCTGGACGTCTGCACCACGGCCGAAGTCCTCGAGTGCGATGCCGAGGAGGTGGCGCGCGTGTACTTCGCGCTGGCCGAGCGGCTGCGCATGGACGATTTCCAGGTGGCGGTCTCGGAACTCGCCCGCGGCGACCGCTGGCACGCGCTGGCCCGCCTGACTCTGCGTGAGGACCTCTACAGCGCGATGCGGATGCTCACCGAGGACGTGCTGCGGGGCGGCGAGCCGGGCGAGGATCCGCCGACGATGATCCGGGAATGGGAGTCCGGCAACACCTCCCGGATAGGGCGGGCGCGGATGATGCTCGACGAGATCGCCGAGCGCGGCCGGCCCGACCTCGCATCGCTGTCGGTGGCGGCGCGGCAGTTCCGTAGCATGGTCGGCGTCTCGACGGTGCGGCCGGACCCGCCCCGTTCTTCCGGCACGTCTAACGGGTGAGCCGGGCCCGGGTGGGGGATCCGCTGCATGGAGGTCGGGTACCGGACGGCGGTCGCGGCGCGCTGGTCGGATATGGACTCGTTCCGGCACATCAACAACGCGGCGGTGGTCACGTTGCTCGAGGAGGCGCGCATCCCGTGGCTCTTCGCGCCGGAGCGGCCCACCGCGGCCCTGGCCGACGGTGTCTTCCTGGCCGACCTGCGCGTGCGGTACCGGGGGCAGCTCGTGCTCGAGGACAGCCCCGTCGAGGTGGTGATGTGGATCAGCCGCATCCGGGCGGCGGACTTCACGATCGTCGCCGAGCTGCGCCCCCGGGGCACCGACGAGGCGGAGCCCGCATCGGTGGTCAGCCACGCGCAACTGGCCGCCGTCGACCTGGAGAATCAGCGCATCCGCCGGCTCTCGCCGGCCGAGCGCGCCTACCTCGAGGAGTTCCGACGTGATTGACGCGCCTGGCGCAGGCGGACGTTACCTGCATATCCCCGATACGGCCACCCGCTCCGACCTGCACGCGTTCCTGGCGCGTGCCGCGCGGCTCGATTCCGCGGCGCTGGTCCGCATGGTGCGCCGGGGCGACGGGGTCGCGGTGTGGACGACGACGGCAGGATTCGACACGCTCGCCGGGCGTACCTTCCCTGTCGGGATCGCGCCGGGCGACGTGTGCGTGGGCGCCGAGCCGCTGGTGGGCGAGATCCGATCGGCAGTCGGCGGCGGCGCCGGTGAGGTGGGCACCGAAGCCCCTGACAGCGCCGTCACTGTGGATCCCGGCCTGCCGATGGACACCGCGTGGCGCGGGTCGCTGCCGCCGGCGGACGGCTTCGAGCACGTGGACGACGTGCCCGCGCGCGACGTGGTGGCGCTGTCGGTGCAGGGTGCACAGGTGGCGCGGGAGAACAGCACCATGACCGGGCCGCCGCGTTCACTGCTCGACCAGACCGTACTGGAGGTCGACGGCGGCGGGCGGCACGTGGAGGTGCCACTGCGCAGCGTCTTCGCACTCACCGCCATGGGGTTCGTGCCGCATGCGGTGCAGGACCCCGTGACAGGCGCCGTCGACGTGGACCGGGTGCCGGCCGGTGAGCCGGTGCGGGTGCGGGCGACGCGCACGTGGGTGCGCCTCGACGCGCGCTACGGCTCGGTGGCGCTGCGCGTGGGCGGGGAGATTCCGCTGCTGGTCACCTGAAACCGCCGCCGGCGGATGTTCACATCGGCGCGTTCACGAGCGTTTCGGCGGCCATGGCGATGTAGCGGAGGAACGCCTCCCGGTGCTCGGCGTCCATGACGTCGTCGCCGATCGACGCCACTGCGGTGTGCATGCAGCGCAGCCACGCGTCCCGCTCGATGGGGCTGATGTGGTACTGCACGTGTCGCATCCGCAGCCGGGGGTGGCCCCGTTCGTCGCTGTAGGTGTGCGGCCCGCCCCAGTACTGCTCGAGGAACATGCGCAGGCGCCGCTCGGCCCCGTCGAGGTCGTCCTCCGGATACATGGGGCGCAGGATCTCGTCGGCTCGCACTTCCTGATAGAAGCGATGGACGAGGGCGGCGAACGTGGCGGCGCCGCCCACCTCGTCGAAGAAGGTAGAGGGCTGACGCGGAGAGGCCATGCCCCCATGGTGCCCGGTGGCGGTGGCCGCGGGGACGGCGGGGCCGGGCGCGCCGACCGGGCGGATACCGCCCGGTCAGCGTGTGAAGGCTGCGCGGAGGCCGCCGGATCGTCCATAATGCCGCTGGGAGCTACGCCGCGGCGAGCGTGCGGCGCCCGGGAGACCACCATGACGGAATCCAGAAACAACACGCGATCCGCACCCGGCGTGCGCCGTGCCTCCGGCGCACGCGGGGGAGACGCGTGCCGTGGGGCGTCCGGTTCTGCGCGCCGCGTGCTGGTGCTCAACGCCAGTTGGGAGCCGCTGGGGGCCGTGGGGTTCCAGCGGGCGGTCGTGATGGTGGTGTGCGGCAAAGCCGAGCTCGTCGCCCCCACCGACGACGGGCGGTTGCTGCATTCGGAACGCCTCGTCGTGCCGTTCCCGTCCGTCATCCAGCTCGCCGTGTTCGTGCACGTCCCCTACCGGGCGCGTTCGCCGCTGACCCGCGCCGGGCTGATGGCGCGTGACGGCCGCCGGTGCGTCTATTGCGGCGGCCGGGCGGACACGATCGACCACGTGGTGCCGCGCAGCCGCGGCGGCGGGCACTCATGGGAGAACTGCGTGGCCAGTTGCGGGGCGTGCAACCGGAAGAAGGCGGACCGGCTGCTCGAGGAGATCGGCTGGCGGCTGCCGCGGCCGCCCACCCCGCCGCAGGGCCGGCATTGGCGGGTGCTGTCGGAGGTGCCCGACCCGGACCCGCAATGGCTGCCGTATCTGGGCCAGGGGGCCGCCTGAGGGCGGACGGCGGCGGCCCTGGCCCGGCGGCCGGGGCGGTCCGCTTCCGTGAGAGGCGGCGGGTGCGATAAGTTCATGTCGTGACCATCTGGGAGACAGTGCTGGTCTACCTGGGCGCCCCGCTGCTCATCACCATCGTGATGGCGATCTGGGGTCTGACCGCCCACGTAGTCAAGCCGAAGTACTACACCTTGGGCGACGAGTGGACCGGCGGCACCGTGTGGTGGGGCGCCGTCGACGAGGCCCCGTGGCGTGCGCACGGCACCGGGCGCTCGATCGAGGCCGGCGTGAGCGGAGGAGCGGCAAGTGGCAACTGGTGAACTGACCTTCCCCGTGGTCGACGAGTCCGCGCTGCCCTCCGGCTTCGTCGTCACGTCCAGCGGCCGGGTGTCCGGCGTCCGGCACCCCGGTGAGGAGCCGTACGACGATTCGCCGTTCTCGCATGTGGACCGCAACCGCATCGACCGCACCCTCACGGAGGCGACGCGGCGCACCCGGATCTTGTGGACCATCTACATCGGCGAGCTCGGCGCAGCCTCGGCGGACCGTGCACGTGAGCTGCATTCCACGCTCCCGCGGCCGGACGAGTCCGTGCTCATCGCGGTCTCGCCGAACGAGAAGAGCATCGAGATCGTGGGCGGCGACGCCATCGGCCACCGCTACGACGACCGGGTCGCCCAGCTCGGCGCGTCCGCGGCGGTCTCGTCGTTCCAGCGGGGCGACCTGATCGACGGGCTCGTCAGCGCGGTGCGCGTGATGGCCGCGGCGGTCAGCCCCGTCCGAGTCTGATCAGACCTGCATTGACCCCCGCCACCATGCCGATGGCGGGGGTCGTCGCATGCGCGGTGGCGGTCAGCCGGCGTCGGCCTTGCGGGCCGCGAGCGCCCGCACCACGCCCGCCCGGCCCTCGGAGACGAGCCGCTTGAGCGCAGAGGGGTGATCGGCGGATAGGAACTCGTCGGCCGCGGCCACCGACTCCTCGCGTACGGACCACGACGGGTAAAGCCCCACCACCACCGTCTGCGCCACCTCGCTGGACCGGCGCTCCCACACGGACGCGATCGTGTCGAAGTAGCGGCGGACGAACGGCTCGAGCAGCTCGGACTGTCCCACCGCGGTGAATCCGGCGACGATCGCGCGCACCGTGATGTTGGGGATCTCGTCGTCCTCGGTCGCCTGCGTCCACGCCCGGTCCTTGACCGACTGCTGCGGGCGCGCGGCCGACGCCTGCGCGGCCTGCCGGGTGCCCGCCGCGGTGTTGTCGCCGGCGAGCTCCGAGTCGATGAACAGCGTGTCGGCGCCGTCCGCGTCGATCACGCCCGCGCGCGCGAGCGCCTGCACGATGAGCCACCGCAGATCGGTGTCCACCGTCAGGCCCGGCAGCGCCGCCGCATCAGCCGAGTCCAGAGCGGACCGCAGCACGTCGGTGTGCCGCGCGTCCAGCACCGAGCCGCACAGGGCGGTGACGAACGCCAGCTGATGGTCGGAGCCGGGCTCCGCGGCGCGCGCCAGTTCCAGGAGCCTGTCGGCGAAGCCCGGCCAGCCCTCGGCGGCGGCCCAGCCCGGCTCGGCGTAGGAGGCCAGAGCGGCCTGCGCCTGCAACAGCAGTCGCTGCACCACGCCCACCTCGGACTCGGCCTGGATGCCCGAGCGCACCAGTGCGACGAAGTCCCGCGCCCGCATGTGCGCGCCCCGGGTCATCTCCCAGGCGGCCGACCAGCACATGGTCCGTGGCAGCGGCTCGGCGATGTCCGCGATCCGGTCGGTGACCGTAGCAAGTGAACCGGGGTCGAGGCGCAGCGAACAGTAGGTGAGGTCGTCGTCGTTGACCAGGATCAGTGCGCCGCGGGGAACCCCGACGAGATCGGGAATCTCGGTGCGCTCGCCGTCGACGTCCAGCTCCACCCGCTGTGTCCGTACCAGGCGGCCGGAGCCGTCATCGTCGTAGACGCCCACGGCGAGACGATGCCGCCGCAGCTCGCCGGCGCCCGGCTGTGCCCCGCCCTGCAGCACGGCGAACCGGGTGAAGCGGCCCTCGTCGTCCACGTCGAAATCGGGCTCGAGCGTGTTCATGCCGGTGGTCTTGAGCCACTGCGCGCCCCAATCCGACAGGTCGCGACCCGAGGCGGCCTCCAGTGCGGCGATGAGGTCGCCGAAGGTCGCATTGCCCCAGGCGTGCTCCGCGAAGTATTCGCGCAGTCCGGTGAGGAAGTCCTCCAGACCCACGTACGCCACCAGCTGCTTGAGCACCGAGGCGCCCTTGGCGTAGGTGATGCCGTCGAAGTTGACCTCCACGGCGGCGATGTCGGGGATGTCCGCGGCCACCGGATGCGTCGACGGCAGCTGGTCCTGGCGGTACGCCCACGACTTCTCGATGTTCGCGAACGAGGTCCACGCGTTGGTGTACTCGGTGGCGCTGGTCTGGGTGAGCACCGAGGCGAAGGTGGCGAACGACTCGTTGAGCCACAGGTCGTCCCACCAGCGCATGGTGACCAGGTCGCCGAACCACATGTGCGCCATCTCGTGCAGGATCGTCTCGTTGCGGCGTTCGTAGCGGTAGTGGGTGACGCGGGAGCGGAAAACGTAGTCCTCGAGGAACGTCACCGCACCCGGATGCTCCATTGCGCCGGCGTTGAACTCGGGGACGAAGAGCTGATCGTACTTGCCGAAGGGGTACGGCACGCCGAAGCGCGCGTGGTAGAAGCCGAAGCCCTGCTTGGTCTCGGCGAACAGCCGCTCGGCGTCCATGTGCTCGGCCAGGGAGGCACGGCAGTACAGCCCCAGCGGGATGTCGCCGTGCTCGTCGCTGAACGTGTCGCGCCATTCGGAGTACGGGCCCGCGATGAGAGCGACGAGGTAGGTGGAGATGGGTTCGGTGGGGTAGAGGTGCGAGACGGCGGCGCCGCCGGGGCCCTCGGCGGTGGAGGCCACGGCGGCGTTGGACACCACGTGCCAGTGCTTCGGGGCGGTGACGATCAGCTCGAAGCGGGCCTTGAGGTCCGGCTGGTCGAAGCACGCGAACATCCGCTTGGCGTCGGCGGTCTCGAATTGCGAATACAGGTAGACCTCGCCGTCGGCCGGATCGGCGAACCGGTGCAGCCCCTCTCCGGTGTTCGAGTAGAGGCAGTCCGCGTCCACGACCAGTTCGTTGTTCTCGGCCAGCGGCGGCAGCGAGAGGCCGTGCTCCTCCGTGTACCCGGATGTGTCGACGGGCGTGCCGTTGAGGGTGGCCGAGTGGATCTTTTCGGCGATCAGCTCCACGAACGTCTCGGTACCGGCGACGGCGTCGAACGTGATCGTGGTGCGGGAGCGGAATGCGCGCTCGCCGGGGGCGCCGGCGCCATCGGTCAGGTCCAGTTCCACGCGGTAGTCGGAGGTGGTGACGGCCTCGGCGCGGCGGCGCGCCTGCTCACGGGTGAGGTTGGGTTGGGCCACAGGGGATGCTCCTTCACCTGGGGATCGGAAATCCGGGATCGGAATTCCGTTGCGGAATCGGCTTCCATCCCATCATGCGCGCCGCGTGGTCCGGGGGGCGTGTGCGGAGGACCAAACGCACGGATTCACGAAGCGCACGCATCCACGGAGTCGCGGGGTGCGGCCGGGGACGATGCCGGAACGGCACGTGGCGCCCGCCGGGGCGTGGAAGACTGCCGATCGGCGCAGACGATCGACGCAGACGATTGAAGGGGGCGGGCCGGATGGCCGACGCGGCGGACGAGGGGGATGCGGTGCCGGTCGACGGGGTCGCGGTGACGGCGATCGGCGTGGCGGTGATCCGCGCCCGCGAGGACGCGCGGGCCGACCGCCTCTACACCGACCCGCTGGCGCTGGCGTTCGTGGACGCGGCGCGGGCGGGCTTCCCGCGGGAGCGGTGGGATCGGCTGGAGGCGCTGGCCGGGCGGTTCTACGAGGGGCGCACGGTGGGGGTGCGCCTCGTCGACGACACCGTCCGGGATGCGCTGGAGCATGGCATCCGGCAGTTCGTGCTGCTCGGCGCGGGGCTGGACACGCGCGCGTTCCGCATGGGGCTGCCGCCCGACTCGGTGGTGTTCGAGCTCGACCTCCCGGAGACGTTCGCCTTCAAAGAGCCGGTGCTCGAGCGGGCGGGCGCGGTTCCGGCCTGCACGCGGCACGTCGTTCCGGCGGATCTGCGCTCCGGGTGGCGGAGCGCGCTGCTGGAAAGCGGGTTCCGCCCGGAACTCGCCACGCAGTGGATCGAGGAGGGCACGCTGGGGAACCCGACGGAGGACTGGAAACGCCGGCTGGTCGAGGACCTCACGGCGATGTCCGCCGCCGGCAGCCGGTTCGGGGTCGGCCGGTTCGCGGTCGACGCCGAGAGCCCGCAGTATCGCGAGTACCGGGATCTCGTCGGAGGAGAGGAGGGAGCAGGCGAGAAGGCGGCAGGCGAGAAGGCGGCGGGCGAGGAGCGGGCAGGAGCGGAGCGGGCAGGCGGGGAGTGGGCCGGTGGAGAAGCGGCGGCCGAGCGCGCGTCGACGCCTGGCCCGTGGGGCGGGCCGGATGCCGCCGGCCGGGCGGAGGACGGGGTGGAGCGCTGGCTGCAGGACATCGGCTGGGACACCGTGTTCCGCAGTTGGAACGCGATGACCGCCGGGCTGGGCAGGGACGTCGCCCAGGACGATCCCGGCGTCGGCACCATCAGTGCCACCCGCCGCTGACCGTGGACTTCGTCCGCCCCGCGGAGACTTCGGGGGAAGAGAACCGGTGATGCGGGTGTTGGACAGAAGTGGACGGGGGATCAACGAGGTCGGTAGAAGGAGTGCACGGAGATGACCGGGACGGCAGAGGCGACGGCGACGACGGAACCCGCGGAGGGTGCGACCCGCAATCGTGCGGACTTCTGGTTCGACCCGCTGTGCCCGTGGTGCTGGATCACCTCGCGCTGGATTCTCGAGGTGGAGCAGGTCCGCGGCATCGACGTGCACTTCCACGTGATGAGCCTGGTCATCCTCAACGAGCGCAACGACGATGTGACTCCGGACTACCGTGAGAAGATCGCGCGAGGCCTGGGCCCGGTGCGCGTGGCCGTCGCCGCGGCGCAGAAGTACGGCGACGAGATCCTCGCGCCGCTCTACACGGCCATGGGCACCCGCATCCACAACGAGGGGAACAAGGACTTCGCGTCGGTCATCGCGGGCGCGCTGGCGGAGCTGGCGCTGCCCGCGGAACTGGCTGAAGCCGCGCACACCGACGAGCACGATGAGGCGCTGCGCGCGAGCCACCACGCGGGCATGGACAAGGTGGGCGCCGATGTGGGCACCCCGACCATCCACGTGAACGGAGTCGCCTTCTTCGGGCCGGTGCTCTCCCGGATCCCGCGCGGCGAGCAGGCCGGCGCGCTCTGGGACGGCGTCGTCGCGATGGCCTCCTACCCGCACTTCTTCGAGCTCAAGCGGGGCCGGGACGAGGAACCCGCCTTCGGCTAGGCCTCGACCCGCCCGCCGCCGCTGTCAGAGTGCCAGTTCGCCCAAGGGCACCGAGGAGTCGGCCAGGCGCCCCAGGTCCACCGGACGCCGGGCGGAGATGAGCGCCTTGATGTCGTCGGTGGAGTCCCAGATGTTGACGTTCATGCCGGCGAGTACGACGCCCGCCTCATCCACCCAGAACGCGATGAACTCGCGGCCGTCGACGTCGCCGCGGTAGACCACTCGGGAGTAGCCCTCGGCGTACCCCGAGTACTCCATGCCGAGGTCGTACTGGTCGGTGAAAAAGTACGGCAGCCGTGCGTACTCGGCGCTGCCGCCGCGGATGTTGGCCGCCGCCACCGCGGGCTGGTTGAGCGCGTTGGCCCAGTGCTCGGTGCGGATCCTCGTACCGAACAGCGGATGCTGCGCGGCGGCGATGTCACCCACCGCGTACACCCCGGGCGCCGACGTGCGGAGGCCCGCGTCGACGAGCACGCCCCCGTGCTCCACCGCGATGCCGGCCTCCGCGGCCAGCTCCGTGTTGGGCCGGGCGCCGACGGCCACGAGGACCACGTCGGCCGGGATCTGCTCGCCGTTGCCCAGCCGCAGCCCCGTCGCGCGCCCGCCCTCGGTGGTGATGGCAGCGACCTTCGCCTGCAGCCGCAGTTCCACGCCGTGCTCGCGGTGCAACGCGGCGAAAACGGCGCCCAGTTCGGGACCGAGTGCGGCCTGGAGCGGTTGGTCGGCGGCCTCCACGACGGTGACCTGCGCGCCGCGCCCGCGGGCGCCGGCGGCCACCTCCAGGCCGATCCATCCGCCGCCGATCACCGCAACCCGGGCGCCGTCGGTGATCGCGCCGGACAGCGCCGCGGCGTCGTCGATGCTGCGCAGGTAGTGCACGCCCTCGGCGTCGGAGCCGTCGATGGGCGGGCGGGCGGAGCGTGAGCCTGTGGCCAGCACCAGCGACGAATAGCCCACGGCGGAACCGTCGGAGAGGGTCACGGACCGCAGTGCGGTGTCGATGCCCGTGGCGGACACGCCGGCACGCAGGTCTACGGCGTTCTCGTCGTACCAGGAGCGTGGATGCACGGTGAAGTCGTCGAGGGCTTGCTTGCCTGCCAGGTACTCCTTGGACAGCGGAGGGCGTTCGTAGGGCAGGTGCTGCTCGGTGGATGCGAGGACGATCGGGCCGGTGTGCTGCTCGGCCCGCAGCGCCTCCGCGGTTTTGGCCCCCGCGAGGCCCCCGCCGACGATGACGACGACCGAAGCGGGCGTGCGCTCTGAGTCCGTGCTGGTCATGCTGAATCTCCTTCTTCCGTGGGAACCGTTCAGGTGGGTCCGGAGACGCGGTTTATTGAACATCCGCACGTCCGAACCCTATTCAGAAAAACCCGTCGGCGCATCGGAAACTTCCCCGCCGCGCGTGCCTGGGGCCGCGGCCCGTCGAATGTCGACAGGGCTGCGTACAGCGGCGGCAGCTGTGCGACGAACGCCACTGCGACGGCGTCTGAAAAAGCCGGGGCAACTGTCCAGTTGTACCACTCCGACAGCGTCGCCGCGCCGAAAACAGAAATATCCGGGAAGGGTTCGCGAAAGGCCTGGCGCGATCGTCACGCTATGGCTAGTTTGACCACTGAAGGGGCCGTGTCATTCCGGAAGAAGCCGAGGCGACCATTGTCGAAAAAACCGCACGTTCTCACCGATCCGCTCACGAACAGGGGGACCGCCTTCACCCGCGAGGAGCAGGCGAGGCTCGGGCTGACCGGGCGCCTGCCGTCCAGGGTGGAAACGCTGGACGAGCAGGCGAAGCGCTCGTATGCGCAATTGAGCTCCTACGAGACTGATCTGGAGAAGTATATTTTCCTCGATCAGCTCCATGATCGGAATGAAGTACTGTATTACAAAGTGATTTCGGAGCATCTGGCGGAACTTCTGTCGATTGTTTATGATCCTACGATCGGCGAGGCGATCAAGAAGTGGAGTCAGGGCTACCGGATCTCCCGGGCGGTCTATCTGTCGATCGACCACCCCGAAGACATGCAGGCCTCGTTCGAGACGCTGGGGCTGGGGCCGGACGACGTCGACCTCATCGTCGTCTCCGATGCGCAAGAGATCCTGGGCATCGGAGACTGGGGCGTCAACGGGACCGACATCGCGGTGGGCAAACTCGCCATCTACACCGCCGCCGCAGGCATCGACCCCGGACGGGTGATCGCGGTGAACCTCGATGTGGGCACCGACAACGAGGAGCTGCTCAACAGCCCGACCTATCTGGGCAACCGGCACGCCCGGATCACCGGCGAGGCGTACGACGCCTTCATCGCGCAGTACCTGGCGACCGCCTCGGACCTGTATCCGAACGCGCTGCTGCACTTCGAGGACTTCGGGCCGGGGAACGCCCGCCGAATCCTGGAGAAGTACCGGGACAGCTACCGCATCTTCAACGATGACATGCAGGGCACCGGTGCGATCGTCATGTCGTCGGTGGTCTCCGGGCTGAAGGTGACCAAGGAGTCCTTCGCCCAGCAGCGGCTGGTGGTCTTCGGTGCCGGCACGGCGGGCACGGGCATGGCCGATCAGATCAGCGCCGCGATGCGCCGCGACGGCCTCACCGACGAGGAGTCGAAGGCCCGGGTCTGGCTGGTGGACAGAGACGGGCTGGTCACCGACGACATGTCCGGCCTGCCCGACTATCAGCAGGCGTACGCGCGGCCCGCGTCGGAGGTCGCCGAGTACGCACGCGGCGCCGACGGGAGGATCGGTCTGCGCACGGTGATCGAGGAAGTCCGTCCGACGATCCTGATCGGCACCTCCACCGCGCACAATGCGTTCACCAAGGAGGTCGTCGAGGCGCTGTGCGCCGGCGTCGAGCGGCCGATCCTGCTGCCGCTGTCCAACCCGACCGAACGCATCGAAGTCATGCCCGCCGACGCAGTGCCGTGGTCGAAGGGCAAGGCGCTGATCGCGACCGGCATCCCGGTCGACCCGGTGACGTATGCCGGCACCGTCTACCACATCGGCCAGGCCAACAATGCGCTGCTCTATCCGGGCTTGGGGCTGGGAATCGTGGTCTCCGGCGCGAGCCGGGTCACCGACGGCATGCTGCTCGCGGCAGCTGAGGCGGTGGCCGTGCAGGTGGACCCGAGCGGGCCGGGCGCGTCGCTGCTGCCGCCGGTCGACGATCTGCGGGCCTCTTCGGCCACGGTGGCCATCGCGGTCGCCACACAGGCGATGGCCGACGGGGTGGCGACGAAGAAGTACGACAACCTGGTCCAGGCGGTCCAGGACGCGATGTGGCAGCCGGTCTACCAGGGGGACCGGCATGACCGACGAAGCGCCGAAGGTGCTCGATATCGGCATCGGGATCGACGCGACCGGCACCCGGCACGAGTCCGACTCGATGGGCGGGATCGACGTGCCCGCAGACAGATACTGGGGCGCCCAGACCCAACGTTCTCTGGTGCACTTCTCGATCGGCAACGACAAGATGCCGCACGAGGTCTACCACGCCTACGGTTACGTCAAAAAGGCGGCTGCCCTGGTCAACGGCGCGGCGGGCCGGATGCCGGCCTGGCAGTCCGAGCTCATCGCGCGTGTGGCGGACGAGGTGATCGCCGGAGACCTCGATGAGAGTTTCCCGCTGTACGTCTGGCAGACCGGCTCGGGCACGCAGTCGAATATGAACACCAACGAGGTGATCAGCAACCGCGCGATCCAACTCGTCGGCGGGGAGCTCGGCAGCAAGACCCCGGTGCACCCGAACGACCACGTCAACATGGGACAGTCCTCGAACGACACCTTCCCCACCGCGATGCACATCGCCGTGGTCACCGAGATCGTCGAGCGGCTGATCCCCGCGCTGAGCGCGTTGCACGAGGAGTTCCTCGCCAAGGCGACGCAGTGGCGTGAGGTGGTCAAGACCGGACGGACGCACTTGGAGGACGCGACACCGTTGACGGTGGGGCAGGAATGGTCGGGGTACGCCCGGCAGATCGAGCAGGGCATCGAGCGCCTGAACGCATCACTTCCGGGACTGTATGAGCTCGCGATGGGCGGCACCGCAGTGGGCACCGGGCTCAACGCCCCACCCGGGTTCGACGTCGAGGTCGCGGCAAGGATCGCCCAGCTGACCGGGCACCCGTTCGTCACCGCGGAGAACAAGTTCGCCGCCCAGGGCGGGTTGGATGCGATGGTTGCCGCCAGCGCCGGGCTCCGTGCGGTCGCGGTGCCGCTGATGAAGATCGCCAACGACATCCGTTGGCTGGCCTCGGGGCCGAGGTGCGGTCTCGGCGAGCTTGTCCTGCCGGCTAATGAACCGGGCAGTTCGATCATGCCGGGCAAGGTCAATCCGACGCAGTGCGAGGCCATGGTGATGGTCTGCATCCAAGTGATCGCCGAGGACAGCGGTGTCGCCATCGCGGGCACCCAGGGCAACTTCGAGCTCAATGCGATGCGCCCCATCATCCTCGACAACGTGTTGCATTCGGCGCGGATCCTCGGCGACGCATCGGTGAAGCTGCGGGAATACTGCATAGCGGGGACCGAATTGAACCGGGCACAGATCGGCAAGTTCGTGGGAAGTTCATTGATGCTGGTGACAGCACTGTCCCCGGTCATCGGCTACGACAGGGCGTCGGCGATCGCGCACAAGGCCAACGACGAGGGCACCACCCTGCGCGAAGCGGCGCTGGCGACCGGATTCATCGGGGCGGACCGCTTCGATGAGATCGTCGACCCCGCCAAGATGGTGGGCACACCCTAGCCGCAGCCGCCGGGACGGTCCCGCGCGTCGTCCCCGGGGCGCGCCCGGCCGGGGCCTGGCCCGCCGCCAGGCCCCGGTACAGGGGCATGGAGTGTGCTGACACAATCGTCCCCATGCGCGTATACCTCGGCGGCGACCACGCCGGTTTCGAACTCAAGGCCACGCTGATCGAGCACCTGACTGCGGCCGGGCACGAGCCTGTGGACTGCGGTGCGTTCGAGTACGACGCGGCGGACGACTACCCGGCGTTCTGCATCGACGCGGCGCGCAGGGTGGTGGCCGATCCGGGCAGCCTGGGCATCGTCATCGGCGGCAGCGGCAACGGCGAACAGATCGCGGCCAACAAGGTGCCGGGCGCACGGTGCGCGCTGGCGTGGAGCGTGGAGACGGCCCGGTTGGCGCGCCAGCACAACAATGCGCAGCTGATGGGCATCGGCGGCCGCATGCACACGTTGGACGAGGCGAAGGAGATCGTCGACGCCTTCCTTGCCGCGCAGTGGTCGCAGGAGGAGCGCCACCAGCGCCGCATCGACGTCCTCACCGAGTACGAGCGCACCGGCACGGCCCCCACCGTCCCCGGCGCCTGAGCCGCGCGCGACCGTGCCGGAAGGGCACACGGTCCACCGGCTCGCCGCGATCCACCAGGAGCGGTTCGCCGGGCGCCCGGTGCGGGTGAGCAGCCCGCAGGGGCGTTTCGCGGAGGAGGCGCGGCTGGTGGACGGCAGGGTGTTCGAGCGTGCGGACGCCTGTGGTAAGCACCTGCTGCATTTCTATGACGTGGACCTGGCGGTGCACGTGCACCTGGGTATATACGGGATCTTCGAGGAGCAGACGGTGCCGATGGCCCCGCCGCGCGGGCAGGTGCGCATGCGCATGATCGGTGCGGAATTCGGCACCGATCTGCGTGGGCCCACCCGCTGCGAAGTGATCGATCACGCGACAGTGGAGCGGCTGCGCGCACGCCTGGGCCCCGACCCGCTGCGCGCGGACGCGGACCCGGAGCGGGCATGGCGGCGCATCTCACGGTCGCGCGCGCCGATCGGCGGCCTGCTCATGGATCAGTCGGTGGTGGCCGGTGTCGGCAACGTCTACCGCGCGGAGGTCCTGTTCAGGCAGGGCATCGACCCGGTGCGGCCGGGACGGGCGCTCGACCGCGCCGAATGGGACGCGCTGTGGTCGGACCTGGCGACGCTGATGGCCGTAGGCGTCACGGCGGGCGGCATCGTGGTGGTGCGCCACGAGCACGATCACGGCGAGCCCGCGTATGCCAAGGGCAAGCCCCGGACGTATGTCTACCGGCGTGCGGGCAGCCCGTGCCGGGTGTGCGGCACGACGGTGCTGCGCACGGAGATGCAGGGGCGGAACCTGTTCTGGTGCCCTCGCTGCCAGACCTGACGGGACCGCAGGGCCGGCGCCGATGCTGCTTTCAAAGGGGTCGCCGGCCGCGCGGATCCACTCCGTGGCCGCGCTCGAAGTCGTCGCCGTCGTAGGGCACGCCGGGCAGCCCGGCCAGCAGCGCGTCGAAGAACGCGGCCGCACCGTCGCACCAGCCCCCGGGCGTATCGGCCGCGGACCACCAGCGCTCGGAGTACCAGCCCGCAGGCACCGGCCGGCCGTGCACACGCCCGCCGGGGAAGTAGTGCGGCGTGCCGTCCGAGGCGGTGGGGGACGCGGTGGCGTCGCGTCCGCCCCAGGGCACCGTCCGCGTCGCGCCGACGGCACCCGCGGTGTCCGCGCCCGCGAGGGGCGGCAGCGGCGCGCCGGGGTCGGCCCCG
>NZ_JAENKO010000048.1 GCF_016599145.1 Tomitella cavernea | reverse complement strand
GGCATGGGCGCCGCCGCCGGCGGCGGCGGTGCCTCGGGTGGTTCCAGGCCGGGAGGGTCGGCGTCGACGCAGCAGGCGGCGGCAGCCGGACGTAAACACAGCGGCGCCGCCGCCGGCGGCGGGGGCCGTGGCGGGGGGTCGTCAGTGGGCGGTCATGCCCTCGGCGCGGCCAAGGCCGGCGGTCGCGGCATCGGCGCGGCCGGACGACTCACCAAGGCCGCTGCCGCCGGCGGTATCCCGATCGCCGTATCCGCGGCTGGCGCCGCGATGAACAAGGCCGCCTCGTCGGCCCAATCCGCACCGAACCGGGCCGATGGAGGTGTCCAAGATGAGTGAGCAGCGCACCTCGATGCTCGGCCGCGAATCGGCCAGCCGCGGCCGCATGGGCATCGCCGAACCGGTTCTCGCCGCGTATGTGATCGTGACCGTGCTGTGCCTGGCGGTGTACGTCATCGTCGGCCAATCGTGGTGGACGCTGGGGTTCATCGCATTGGTCGCGGTATCCACGGTGGCCGTGACCCTGTCGCGGCCCGGGCACCAGTCGCCCGCCGAAGGGTGGGTGCACCGGCTGCGGGACCGACGCCGGCGGCGGGACGGCGAACACCTCTACGTCGGCGCCGCCGACCCGGACTACGGGCGGGCCGGCGTCGACCCCGGCTGGGCCCAGCCGGTGCCGCTGGGCAAGGTCGACCCGGTCGAGGTCGCCGGCACCGGCCTGGACGAGATGTTCATCCTGGAACACCGGCCCGAAGGCGAAGACCACTACTTCTCGGTGGTCCTGTCGATCCAGGGACTCGCCGCCGGTTTGCGCTCGGACGCCGAGTGGGCCGCCGCGCAGGGGCAGTTCGGGGCGGCGATGGCGTCGATGGCCCGGCGCAGCTCCCTGGTCACCGGCTGGGGCATGGTGCACCGGTCGGTGCCGGCCGACCTGTGGCCGCACGAAGCGTGGATCACCGCCCGGGTGCGGGCGAACCCGGCCGCGGCCGCGTCGGCCCCGGCGGCCGCGGCCTACGGGCAGACGATCGACGAACTCGCCCCGCACGTCGAGGAACACCGCGCCTACGGGGTGCTGATCTTCCGCCGCACCCGCGCCTTCGAGAAAGAGGCCAGCCGCGTCGCGGGCCGCAAGGGGGCACCGGTGCGCGGCGGCATCGCCCAGGTGATCCGCGACGAAACCGCCCGGGCGGTCGCTTCATTGTCGGCGGCCCGCATGGGGCAGGTGACCGTGCTCGGCGAGCAGCGGGCGTGCGCAGTGTTCCGGTCGTTCCTGGACCCGTCGTACCCGCTCGACGAGCACGCCGGCGCGGACTTCGACAACTGCTGGCCGTCCTATGTCGGCGGCGACGAGGCAATGGTCGTCGCCGGCCGCGACGGGGATTGGTACACCCGCGCCGGCACGATCCACCCGGCAGACATTCAGCCGGTCGAGCTCGGGCCGCTGTGGCACGCGAGCGTGCTCACCGGTGTCGAGCCCGATGAGGGCGACGACGAGGTACCCCCGGCGCCGACGATCCGCACCGTGGCGGTGCGCCTGGATTTAATCGAGGCCGGCCGTGCCCGTTCGGACGCGAAGAAGCACGTCACGCAGGACGCGGCCCGGCGGCTGAAGGAGGAGAAGCAGGGCCGGATCACCGACGGCGGCTCGGAGATGCAGCAGGGCGCCTCGGAGCGGCGCCGCGCCGATCTGATGCCCGGCACCGGCCATCACGGCGGCGTGTTCACCATGTCGGTCGCGGTGACCGGCCGCGACGCCGACGACGTGCTGCGCGGCTGCGCCCGCGTGGAGGCCGCCGCCGACGAGGCCGGCATCGACCGGATCGACTGGCACGACGACAGCCACGACGTGGCCGTGTTCGCCACGCTGCCGCTGGGGCGCGGTTTGGCCGGCTCGAAGCTGACCCGCGAAACCAACCCGCTGCGCTGAAGAGAAGGGAACGCCTATGACGATCACCCGCGACACTGAACGGCCCACGCGTGGCGGCGAAGATGCGGCGGCCGCCGGTGGCAGCTCGGCGGGCCTGCCGTGGCACACGATTGTCCCGTTCTACTCGCTGCTGGCCCGCCGTACGACGACCGCCGTACCGGATGCGCCGGAGAACCCGGAGTCCGCGGCGCGGCGGCGGCCGCCGCCGCGCCGGTCGAAATGGCTCGACCGGTGGGGCTGGTACGAGCACCGCGCTGCCGGCGCCTACACCACGACCCGGCAGGCCGAAGTGCTCAATCTCGCCACCCAGCGCCGCGACGCCCGCTCGGAAGGGGTGCTGTTCGGGCTGAACAAGCTCTCGCAGTCGTTGGTGATCATCGACCCGTTCGCCCTCTACGGCGACGAGATCGAGAACATCAACGTGTGCGCCATCGGCGACATCGGCAAGGGCAAGTCCTCCGGGATCAAGACCGGGTTCGTACTGCGCCAGATCGCCGCAGGCCGCCGCGTGGTGGTGCTCGACAAGAAGCGCCAGGGCGCCTCGGGCGGCGAGTACACCCCGATCGCCCGCGAGCTCGGCGCCGCGTCGGTGCGCTTCCGCACCGGCGGGGGAGGGGCGTCGCTGAACCTGCTCGATCCGGCGATCGCCGCGACCGGGCAGACCGGCGGCGGAGTCGACCCGGCCGGACAGAACGCCCTGGTCGCCGCGGTGTTGGAGGACACGATGGGCCGGACTTTGTCCGAGCGCGAGTACGCGGCGCTCAACCGGGGCCTGCGCGTGGTCACCGGCCGGGCCGCCGCGGCCGGGGTCGAGGCGACCGCCGCGGACCTGGCCGGCGAGATGTTGTCCCCGTCGACGCGCACTGCCGACGGCGACGTGGCCGATGACTTCGGCGAGCTGTGGGAGGACGAGGCCCGCCGGTGGGGCCGCGATCCGGGACTGGCGCTGCGCCGGTTGTGCGACGGCGACCTGAAAGGGCTGGTCGATCAGCCCACCAGCCCGGACGTGCGGGCCGCGTTGGAGCATCCGCTGGTGCATTTCGATGTCTCCGAGATGCCGACCAAGGGTCCGGCGTTGCGGGTGATCATGACAGTGATCCACACGTGGCTGGCGAACGTGCTGGCCACCCGCGCCGATCACCACGAGCAAACCCTGCTGGTGGTCGAGGAGGGCTGGCACATCGCCGGCGGGTCCACCGGGCAGGTGTTCCACGACAATATGAAGCTCTCCCGCGGCCTCGGATTGTCGACGGTGTCGGCGTTCCACCACATTTCCGATCTGCCGGCCGAATCGCCGGCGCGGGCGCTGATGAAAGAAGCCGGGATCGTTTTGCTCTACGGGCAGGAACGTTACGAGGACGCGGCCGAGGCGGTGGCGATGTATCACCTGCCGCCGGGAACCGAAGAAACGCTGATGAACCTGCCCAAGGGGCATTGCCTGGTCAAATACGGATCACAGGACCCGATGCTCGTCGAGCATGTGCGCTCGTCGACCGAGCAGCGGCTCACCGATACCGACGCGATCATCAAGGGGGAGCAGTGATGAGTACACCGGCGTCGCGCTCGGAGCAGCAGATCATGCCGATCTGGTTCGCCCCCGTGGCCACACTCCTAGTCGGGGTCGTGGTGGCCGTCGTGGGGGGCGGCGTGCTGGCGGAGGTGCTGTCTGGTGTTGGAGTGGTGTGGCCGCCGCACGGACTCGTCGGCGTCGGACAGCTCCTCGCCGGGTTGGTCTCGTCGGCGTCCGACCCGGGGGCGGCGTGGGCGCCGCACCCCTCGCCCGGCTCCCCGGTGATCGTGTGGGCGTGCATCGGCGTGGTCGGCGCCGTCTACACCGCGGCCGCAATCAGCGTGGCGGTGTGGCTGTCGGGCCGGCGGATGGACCGCCGCCATGCCCGCGAAGGTTTCGCCGGCGCCGCCGAGCTGCGCCGCCGGTCGTTGACGGAGGCCAAGGCCCGCGAGGGCGGGTTCGCGGCCCGCGTGTCCCTCGCCGGCCTGCCCCGCCACCAGCGCCGCCAGGTTCCCAGCAGTGACCTCGCTGTCGACGTGGGTCACGTCGTCGGCGCCCGCGAACACATGTGGGCTCAGTTCCGTGATGGTGCGCTAGTCGAGGGACCGACCGGGTCGGGCAAAACCTGGCGCATCGCCTGGCACCGGGTCATCGGCGCCCCGGGCTTCTGCCTGGCCACGACCACCAAGCCCGACCTGTTGTGGTCGACGGTGGCCGAACGGGCCGAGCGCGGAGACGTGTACGTGTTCGACCCGGAGAACATCTGCGCCTGGCCGTACCGGCTGCGCTGGTCGATCATCGCCGGCTGCGACGACCCGGACACGGCGCTGCGCCGCGCCGAAGCGCTCGTGCAGGCCATGCCCATCGACGACGCCAAGAACGGCGCCTACTTCACCGCGAAGTCGATCGTGCTCATGCGCTGCTACCTGTACGCCGCCGCCCGCCTCGATGCGTCACTGCGCACGCTGCGCACGTGGGCGTCGCGCAGGCAGGTCCCCGAGGTGCGGGAGGTGCTGACCCGCGAACGCCCCGATTGGGCCGCCGAACTCGAACAGACCCTCGGGTCGAGCGCGGACAGCTCCGAGGACATCATCGGCGCCACGTCCAGGCTGCTCGAACCGCTCGCATCCCCGGCGCTGATGGACGCGCTCGACGTGCCGGTAGCCGACTCGGCCGATCTGCGCTCGATCATCGCCGACGGCACCAACACGCTGTATCTGCTCTCGGAGGGGTCGTCGGCGTCGGCGGCCCCGTTCGTCGCCGCCCTGGCCGCCGAGGTACACCACGTCGCCAAGCAACACGCGCTGAGCCTGCCGGGGGAGCGCTTGGACCCGCCCGCCATGCTGGTGCTCGACGAACTCAACAACGTCGCGCCTATCCCGCGGCTGCCGTCGCTCATCACCGACAGTGGGGGCCGCGGGCTGTGTATCTGGGGTTTCGTGCATTCCGAGGCGCAGAACAAGGACCGGTGGGGCCAGGTCGGGGGCCGGCGGCTCACGACCGAATCGCCCATGCGGATCGTGCTTCCGGGGCTGGCGGACGACCAGGAGCTCGCCTCCTTATCGCGGCTCATCGGCGACCGCGACGACTTCTACAGCCGCCAGGCCGGGCCGCGGCGGGTGCCGATCCTGCCGGCCGCAGAGATCCGTCAGATGCCCGCCGACCGAGCCCTGGTGATCTACCGCGGCGCGAAACCGGCGCTCGTGTCGCTGCCCACGGTGTGGGACACGCCGGCCCTGCGGGAGCGTGTCACCGCTTCCCGCGACTACTACGAGTCGCACTACCGACAGGAGCCCGCTCATGCGTGACTATGTGCCCGGACCGTACGACCTCGACGCGATGCCCGAAGCCCGGGCCGCCGCCGTGCTCGGCGAACTGGCCGACTGGGTGGAGTGGCTACGGCGCATCTACGAGCTCGACGCGATCAAACCGTGCTGGTGGCGCCACCCGGCGCTGGTGCGTGAACTGCTCGCCGCGTTCGTGCGGTGGCGCGACGCCTACCAGCACGGCGCGGCGGAATCTGCCCCGTTCGCGTGGCATAGTGACGTGTTACGCCCCCTGGCGGCCCGCCTGGGCGAGATTACGAACATGGAGTCGTGCACGCCCAGCGGGTGCGGGTTGCGCCCGTCTCCCCCCGCCCGAGACCCGGAGTTGGCGGTGTTCCTCGCCCAGCTCGCCGATGGTACTGCGGCACTGGGCGATACGCTGCCCACGTGGGAGGTCGGTCATGAACGCATGCTCGACCTCATCGACGCCGGCGAGGCGCAATCTGATGATCCCGGCGACCCGTACGCGCCGGTGACCTACCAGGGCCACCAGTGGGCGTTCGACCATAACCAGGCGGTGTTTCGCCGCCGCATATAAGACTCGGGGCGGCTCGTGTGGGCCCGCGGCTGGCACCGCCCTGCCGGCCGCACCAGCCCGGCCCGCAAGGTCGCCCCGTTCTGCCCCCGCGCAGGTGTCCCGACCAGGACTGCGCGGGGGCCTTTTACGTGCTGAGGACGGCCTAGGACAGGCCGCGGCCGCGCCGCGGCCCGTCGATACCGGGGCTGCGCTGCGGCGCGTGATCGGTGGTGCGCTCGCGCTCCCGCTGGTCCTGGGTATTGCTCTGGGCGAGGCGGTCGCGTTCGCGTTGGGCCTGCTCGCGGGCCCGCTGGCGCGCGTGTTGTGCTTGGGCGTCGAGCTGGTCGGTGTTGGCCTGGTGCACACGGGCGTACGCGGATTGTGCGGCCCGTCCCTCGGGGCGACGCCCGGCCAGACTCGCGGTGTCGGTGACCTGATGGGTCTGCCGATACATATCGGCCTCGGCGGCCGCGGTATCCCACTGGCGGGCCAGGTCGGCGGCGGAGGGCCGGGGCCCGAGTTCGTTCGTCCATGCAGGCGCGGACTCACCGTCGTAGCGTTCACCTGCGGCGGCCCGCAGCTGCGCGTAGGTGTCGGCGAGTTGCTGGTAGTGGGCGTCGAGCCGGTCCGCCAACACCGGGTCGACCTGGCGGGCGTCGACCGGGGGCGGGGCGATCCAGTCGGGGGTGGCGCCGATCGTGCCCACGGGCGGGGCGGTGTCGAGGAGAGCGTCGAGCCGGGCGACCGAGGCGTCTTCTCCGGCGCGCGCGGCGAGCTGGCGGGCCATATCGGCGGCCGGCTCGCCGGTGACCTGCTGGCGGGTGATCATCCGCTCGGCGACTGCGTCCCAGCGGGGATCGTCGAAGTGCTGCGCCGCGGCCGGCAGTGCCCCGGTGATCGCGTCGCGGTTCTCGTCGAGCCAGGCGGCGCGCTGCTCGCGGCACTGCTGCTGGATCATTGGCCCTGCCGCCGCGGCCAGGGTCGCAGCGCTTTCGGGTGCGGCGCCGTCGGCGACGGCGCGCAGCACGGGTACCGGGTCGATACCGGCGGCGTGGGCGACGCGGGCCTGCCGGCCGACACGCCAGGCCACCGGATCGTCGGCGAGCCGGGCGGCGTCGGACTCGCCGAACGCCGTGGTGAGCACCGCGCTGGTGCGGGCCCGGTCGATTTCGTCGCGGGCGTCCTGGTAGGTCTCGAACGCGGTGGCGGTCTGTCCGGCGACGGAGTCTGCGGCGGGCTGGCGGATATCGAGCTCGCCACGGATACGCGCGGCGAACTCGCGTAGCTGCGTATCGGTCGCCTCGGTCGGCGGTGGCAGCGGAGGCAGCGGGGCCCCGGCAGCGTCGGGGAAGGTGACCTGCGATGCGAGAGCGGCCGCCGCGTCGGCGGCATCGGAAAGGCCATGGCGCCATTCGCTGTCGATCGGCGCATCTCCACCGGCCGAGCCGCGGGCTGTGCTGATGGCGCGGGCCTGGGCTTCGGCCCGGCGGATCGCGCGTGTCCACTCGGCGTCGATCCGCTGCTCGCCGCGCAGCAGTGCCATGTCCACATCGCCGCCGGCGTCGTAGACGGCGGCAAGTTTGCTGGCGAGCTGTGTCCTCCCGCTGCGGCTGGCGGTCGCGGCGACGGCGGCAGGCAGACCGGACAGCCAGGCGTCGATCCGGCCGGTGATGTAGGCGTCACGGTCGCCGGAAAGCCGCGCGTAGGCGGCCTGGTACGCCTCGCGCAGCCGCTGCGGATCGTGCGCTTCTTCGAGCGCCGCCGCGAGCTGTTCGGTGGCCGACTTCTGGTGGGTATCGGTGACAACGATGTTCTCGAGTACCGCCCGGGCCGCGTCGGCGTCACCGGCGGGTTGGTCCGGAATCTCGCCGAGATGCATGCCCTCGGTATCCGGGCCCACATAGGAATCGAGCGGCACCCACACGGCGTTCTCGCTGCGCCCGCGGGTGAGACCCACATACAGCGCGGACCGGTCCATGCCCGGACCGGCGAGAACCTTCGCGGTGTCGACGGTCATGCCCTGGGCGCGGTGGATCGTCGCGGCGTAGCCGAGTTCGGTGTGCGCGGCGACGTAGCCGGCGGGCAGCACGATCTGCCCGCCCGAGTCGATGCTGCGCACCGCCAGCGACCCGTCTTCTCCGACGGCTTCGACCGCGAACAGATCGCCGTTGGCGACCCGGCGGCCGCGGCCGCGGCCGCCGGTCAGGCGCAGATGGTCGGCGTTGACGCGGGTGATGATCGTATCGCCGATACCGGCGGTCAACTCGTCGGATAGCCGCACGCTGTCGGCGGAATCCACCGCCCCGTCGCGCCGGTAGATCGCCTGTATATCGGCGTTGAGCGCGGCCACATCATCGCGGGTGGACGCGAGGATCACCGTCGACGCGCCAGCCTCCCTATCGGCCAGATACGCCTCCACAACACGATCGCGCACCTCGGTGCCGGTGCCGTGATGCACCCACCCGCGCCCCGCATACAGGTCGAGCGCTGCGGTGTCGCCGGTGCGCAGGGCGAGGGATGCCTCGGCCTGCTCGATGTCGTCGCCGAAGCGCACGACTGTATCGAGCATGGGCGCACTGGTGCGCTCTGCGAGCAGCCGGAACGCGCCGCCGGTTTCGACGGCGTCGAGCTGCGCCGGATCGCCCAAGAGTCGCACGATCGCGCCGTGAGAAGCGGCGATGTCGGTGAGGGTGGCGAGGTCTTTCGTTGCTGCCAGGGAGGCTTCATCGACCAGCAGCATCGTGCCCTCACTGATGCTGATTCCTTCGGGAAGTGTGCCCGCGGGGCCGGTTTCCCCGCGCCACCGGCGGGTCAGTTTCGCCAGAGTGTAGGCGTCGGCGTCGATGGATTCGCCCAGCTCGATCGCGGCGCGTTTCGACGGGCCCAGCCCGATCACGGTGTGGCCCTCGGCCTGCCAGGCGTCGGCGACAGCGCGCATGGCGGTGGTCTTGCCGGTGCCGGCCGGGCCGACCCCGACCGCGAGTTGTGTGCCGGCTCCGGTGAAGTGCTCGGCCAAGCGGCGTTGTCCCGAGTTGAGCTTGCGGCCCGTGTCGGATTCGACCGCCGTGATGGCGGCCGACACCGTCTCGTCCATGCCAATGTGGGCGGAAGGTTCCCGGGCTGCTTCGAGGAGTTGTTCTTCCGCGTCGAGCACTGCGGTCGAGGTGAACGCTGCGGTGCCGTGGCGCACCGTCACCGCCATCCCGTCCCGGCGAAGCAGCGCTTCGGGAACCTCACCGAGCATCGGCGTCGGGAGCGGAATCGACCGGTCGAACACGCGCTTCGCGATCGCCGTTACGGCGGCATCGCGCTGGGAATGCGAGCGGAAGACGGTGCCGGCCAGGTGGGACTCGATCGCCGAAAGCACGTGCGGTTCCTGCCATGTGGCCCGCGTGTTCTCCACCTGCGCGAGCACGGATTCTGCGGACTGATCGAACATGGCCGTCGTGCTCAGATACCCCGTCCTCACCTTCGTCGGAGACAGCCGTGACCACACCCGCGACAGGGAAGAGACCTTGCGCTGCCCCCCGAGAAAATCGGCCGCCTGCACGCGCCATCGGTCACGTTTGTCGGACAGAGACGCGGACTCTTGCTTGGAGGCGCGGGTATCGAGATTCGCCTGCTGATACAGCCCATACTGTTCACGCGGACCCGGGGTACGACCAGCGTGGGTGCGTCGGAACTCGACCACCAGAGCGTCATAGGAAACTTCAATCTGGCGGCGCCGAGAGGAGAAATGCTCACACAACTCGCGGGGCACTTCGGCCAGCTCGATCACATCCTGACGGCCCCGCCCCGTCGACCGTGGCAGCAACGAGAACCCCAGCTCACGGGACAACTGGTCCATGATCCGAGCGTTGTAGCGTTGCGACGCGGTCACCGCATACCGATGCAGTGTCGCACCGTCGATGGTGCGCCACCTGCCGTCGCCGGCGGTCTTGACCTTGTTCGATATGGCCGCGTGTGTGTGCAGGTTCGGGTCGCCGTTGCGCGAGTCATAATGCTCATAGAGGGTGGCAATCAGACCGGTCGTATCGACCTGCTCGGTCCCGCCGGCCCCACGCCGCGTGAACACGGCGTTGGCCTCCAACCAGGAGAGAGCGTCGTGAACGTTCTCGGTGTGAATGCGCTCGATCGACCGGCGCGTTCTCTCGTCCCCGAGCGCCCATGCGGTCGAGACTGACTTCGGCGGGGTAAACACCAGATCGAATCCGGCAACCGGCTGATGCGCCGAGTTCGCCCGAGAGGTCACCCACCGGGCAAGCTCGCCCTCGTTGGATGGTGGCCGGCCTTTCATACCGGTGAAGCTCTCCCGATCCGCCTGCGCACACAGCTTCCGGTGCTCGTCCGTGTTCGGCACCCGACCATGCTCGGTGATCCATGCCTCGCGTGCAGCTGTGCGTGCGGCCTGGACGGCGTTGGCGTTCGCATAGTCGGCGAACTTCCGGCCCAGACGCGACTGCCTGTGCACCGCGGCTGCCTTCGTCCGTCCACCGATCTGTGCACTGATCAGAGCGTCAGCGTTCGGGTGCATACCCTCACCGAACAGCGCTTGCATCTGATTCTCGGACACGACGTTCCCTGTGATGATGCGTTTGTCTTCGTCGAGCACAGTGCCGTGCTCCATCTGCCCTAGCGCAGCGAGTCCGCCGCCGAACCAATGGCCAGGCGGGGTTCCGTGCGCGTGGTAGTAGTCGACGAGCTTTTCTCCCCGCGCCAGCTCACGGTCATCGGCAGCAACCTGGCGTGTCAGGTAGCTGTATCCGTCGCCCGCATGGAGCACGTGCAGGGTCATCACGATACCCACTCTAACCGGTCATCGACGTGTCTACGGCGGGTCAGTTCACGCCGTGATGTGGACCGGGAGAGTGGAGCTGTCTGACCAGCATATTCCTCGAACCACTTAATAGTGCAAGAGGTGTGTCCGGTTTGAGAGACCGAGATGCGCGGGTCGTCAGGGGCGCATTGGTCGTGACTGGTCCGGTGACGTGGCCGGGACGCGACCAAAAACGGTGTGGCATGATCACCATCACGTGGTGATCACAACCGGACAGGAGGAGGCGCGATGGCATCAACGGCCGAGCGGGCCGGGGCCCGGGCGCGGGCCCGTGAGCGCATGACCGAACACCTCGCCGCCCGCCGGGAACGCGAGAAGAAGCTCCAGAACGCGCTTGCTGCGTTCTTCCGCACCGACGACAAGCTCGCTACCGCTCGCGCGCGGCGTGACGCCGCCTACGCGCGGGCCGACGAACGCTACACGCGCGACACCGCTGCCACGACGGGCAAGCGGAGCGCACTTATTGTCACGATGCGGGAACTCGGGCAGAGCGTCGCCGACATTGCCGAGTTGACCGGACTGAGCCAGGCGGATGTGCGTGAGCTCCACCGCGCGGCCGGCACCGACAGCGGCCATGCCGTCGACACGTCGACGGAGACCGCTACGGATGCGGCTCCGTCCGGTGGCACCCGGCAGTCGGACGCACACGACGCCGGCACCGCCCCAGCCGCGTCGACACAGCCAGACGACGATAGCGGCACCGGCGGACAGTCCGGGGAGTCTGCCACGGCGTGACCGCACTAGCGATCACCGTCGGCGACGAAGCATCCCGCTTCGCCGCCCACATCACCCGCGGCCCTGGCGTGCGCGACTGCTGGATATGGACTGGCGCCATCGCCGACGACGGCGGCTACGGCCGCTTCTGGTACTCCGCACACCCACCCCGCGTGGTGCGCGCCCACCGCTACGCCCTCGCCGAAGCCTCCGGCGGGTACCTGCCCGCCGGAACTGTCGCCATGCACCTGTGCGACAACCCCGTGTGCGTCCGCGCCCTCGGGGTTGATGACGGGGAAGGGTTAGGCCGGTTCGGGGCGTTGGCCGGTCCGCATGTGGTGGCCGGGACGCAACGCGACAACCTCGCGCTGATGACGATGAAGGGCCGCGTCGGCGCGGCCGCTTTGACCCGGGCGCAGCGCACCGCGCGCTCGCGGGCGCTCCGCGACGCCGTACGGAACGGGTGGGACTCCGACGCTGTCGCACGCGCCTGGTTCGGCGACACACTGACGTTGTTCTAAGGGAAGGGAGAACACATGAACAAGACAATCGGCCGGAGGATCACGGCCGGACTTGCCGGACTCACTGCGGCGGCCGGTGTCGGCGTAGCGTCCGCGCCGGCCGCCGCGGCGGCGCCGGTGCCGCACTACGCGGCGCTCGGTGATCACCTGCTGCTGCCGCCCACCATCGACGGGCGCTGCTACGGCACACTGTTCGTCGACCTGCAAACCACCGCCGACTCGGACGTAGTCGACGTGAACTTCGTCCCTACCGGCACCTACGGGTCCGCACCAGGCTGCGACGTGCGGGTGTACGCGGCGGGGTTGAGCGGCGTTAATCCGGGTGCGCCGATCTACGCGACCGTGTCCGGCGGGACGACCACCGTGCCGATTCACGCCGGTCGTGGACTTTCGCTGGTGTCCGTCTCAGCCGTGCAGCCGTTCGGCATGGGCGGCGGCGGCTATGTGTGGCTCGCCCCGTGATCGGAGCGGTAATCGCCGGCCCCTTGTCCGACAGCGACGATGCTGTGGACCATCTCGTCGACTGGACCGGATGGGAGTGGGCGGGTTGCACGCTCCTGACAGTGGTCGCGGCATCCGCCGCCGTGGTGCTGGCCGTGCTCACTCTGGTCAGCGCCACCAGCGCTCGGCATGACGACGCGTTCGGCGCACCGGTTCTGCTGGGTCTCCTGTCTCTGGCCGTGGCGCTGGCGTACGGCGCCGGCATCCACGCGGTGGCGATGCGCTGCACGATCTGGAACCTGGAACCGGGCATGGCTGCTCATCATCGCGGTGACCGCGGCCCCGGTAGCTGTGATGGGGGTGGTGATGGGCATCGTCGATTCACTGCGCCGCATGGCCGCGTCGATCCCGATGAGCCTCGGCAGGTTCGTGGTCGCCTCCCTCGTCCTCATCGGCGCCGGGCTGGTGATCGCCAAATCTCAGAATGCGCCTGGCCGGTAGCCGTCCGGCGGCAATCGCATCCTGTCGGTGGCGACTGATACACAGAGCGCACGACACGACACGGATGGGAGGCCATCGTGGAGTTCCTGGCGCTGCTCGGGCTCGGATTGTTGTTGGTGTGGGCCGTCGGCGGTGCGCTCGCGCGTGTCGGTGGCGGGCTGCTCGTGATCGAGGAGCTTGGCCGCATGGTGATCGACGGCGTGACCACGCGCACCCTGTGGCTGCTGGCCGCAGGGTGGGGCTGTGGCTGTTCGGGCACTGGCACCATGCAGCCAAGCACGGCTTGTGGCGGTCCAGCTTCGGTCTGAAGGTGTTCAGCCTGCCTGTACTGCATCGACTGGCGCCGATCGCCACGAATCACAAGCCCCGCCGGGCGGGCCGTGGCGCTTCCGGGTGGGTCTACGATGCCCCGCCGGCGGCGTGATCCACACCGGACCTGTGGGCGCGGATCACTGCGACTGTTCTGTCTGAGTGTGCCCATCGAGGGTAGGGGGATCGTCGAGTCACCTGTTGAGCGTCACCGGCGTTGGGGGCGGTCCTGTCGCTCCGGGGGAAGATGCCCATTCCTCGATATCCGGCGAGCGACGGCCCGCTACGGCTCGTCGGAGTTCGATGGCGGCGCCGCCAGAGCCGCCTCGCTAGCACGCCGGACAACCGGGCGCACCACCGGAGCCGGCGGGCAGGCCAGTGGCCTCCTGGATACTTCTACCGGGATCTACATGGTTATAGTTATTCAAGGTATAACCAGGGATATGTGGGTAGAACACGAAGGAGCCGGCACATGCGCCCCGAGCTGAACCCCTTCACCCCGGGATCGGGGCTGCGTCCGCCCGCCCTCGAGGGACGTGGCAAACAGATCGACGACTTCGATTTGCTCATTGCTCGCAGTAAGAGGCGCCAGTACGACCGCGGCATGATGCTCTCCGGGCTTCGCGGTGTCGGGAAGACCGTGCTGCTCAACCGGCTCGCCGAACACGCAGAGAACCAGGGCTGGATGGTCGCCCAGATGGAGGCCCGCGCCACCGACGTCGGCGTCACCGTCTCGCGGCGCAGGCTCATCGGCGAGCTGCGCCGCGGCGTGCAACGCTACAGCCGCCGCCACGATCTGCAGAAGAAGCTGCAGCCGGTACTCGAGTTCGTCGAACGACTGCACCTGACGCTCGCGGCCGGCCCCGGCGGGGTCACGGTGACCGCGGGACGCGGGGGCCAACCTGCCATGCCGACGATGGACTGGGAGTACGAGTTCGAGACCCTCGTCGAGGACATCGGTGCGATCCTCGCCAAGCACGGCAGTGCACTGGGGGTGTTCATCGACGAGCTCCAGGACATCGACGACGCCACACTCGAGTCGCTGCTCGCCGTGCAGCACACCGCAAGCCAACGGGGATGGCCGTTCTTCCTCGTCGGCGCCGGCCTCCCCAACCTGCCGTCACGGCTCGCCGAGTGCCGATCCTATGCGGAACGTCAGTTCGCGTTCTCCACGATCGGCGCGCTCGCACCGGCCGACGCGAGTGACGCTCTCACCGTCCCTATCCGCGAGGTGGGGGGCGATCTCAGCGGTGAGGCACGCGAGATACTGCTCCACGCGGCCGACGGATACCCCTACTTCCTGCAGGAATACGGCAAGGCGGTCTGGGCGGTCGCCGAGACCGTGCCCTTCAGTCCCGAGGACGCGCATCAGGCCGTGGACATGGGCAACATCGAGCTCGACGCCGGGTTCTACCCATCACGCTGGGACCGCACCAACGCCTCCGAGCAGGCATACCTGCGCGGCCTTGCCGAGACCGGCCACGACAGCCCCCGGTCGAGTGATGTCGCCGCCCGCATCGGCAAGACCGGGTCGAGCGCAAGCCCGATACGCGATTCCCTGATCAAAAAGGGACTGATCTGGGCCCCTGAATACGGGCGGATCGCGTTCACCGTCCCGGGCATGGCCGCCTTCATCCACCGGCAACCCCTGTGAGAGCACGTCCGCCCGCTCCTTCGGATGGTCACCACCGCACCCGGAAGCACCGGCCCCGGCCGTAGCCCACCGTCCGCCGCAGGATCGCGTGATGCCGCGTTATCGCGGTACCAGGTGCCGGCGCCGATGTCTCCCGACGGGATCGCGGTGACCGGCGGGGTTCCGGGGGTGTATGTGGTAATCGCCCATTATCGTCGGCCACCCCGCACACACCGGACAGCACGCGGTCCGGCCGCCCGGCACCGCCGCAACTGGCCCACAAGTATCGGTTCCTGGCCTTCCTGCCGGTGCCCGCAGCCACGGTAGGCGGGGACGATTCATAGCCGGAACGTCGACGCCTGCCTGATCATGGCGGCATTGTGCGAGGGCGGCGGGCTTATCCGACGCAGTCGGTGCACAGCATCGTCCCGTCGTCATTGACCTTCCCGGCCTGCGACCGGTGGTGCACGAGGAAACACCCCATGCACACAAACTCGCCGTCCTGCCGGGGGACGACTGTGGCCGAGAACTCCTCGCCCGACAGGTCCGCCCCGGGCAGCTCATACGATTCGACAATGTCCCCGTCGTCCAGATCGCCGCCGGGTGACTGCGACCGGCGGGGAATCGGTGTGTCGATGTGCTCGGACGCACCGTCTTCGCGGGTGCGCGGCGCATCGTAATCGGTAGGCATAGCGTGTCCTTTCGTCCGCGGGCCCGGCGGCAACGTCGATGTGCCCGCGTCGAGTTCGGCCTTATCGGGTGGGTGTTTTACCCGGCGGCTGTGATGCGTATGCGGGATGCCCGTGCACGGTAGCCGAACGGTGAGGGATCTCGTTGCATCGCCGCCGGCCGCGGCGGCTGCGGCGTGCCCGCCGCTAGTGTTGGGTCTTGATGACGATGCTCTCCGGAAGCGATTTTCCTTCCTGGCTGGTCGGCCTGGCATGGGCGAGCCTGGCCATCGCGTTCGGCTGCGCAATAGCCGTGGCCGTCGATGTGTATCTCCGCCCGCAGCCGATGGCGGTGATGAACCTCGTCTGGCCGATTTGCGCGCTGTTCGGTTCGGTGCTCTGGCTCGGCGCCTACCTGGCCTGGGGCCGGGCCCCGCGGCCCGCTGCGCGCGCCGGCGGCGGTCACGGGGACATTCCCAGCGGCCCGCTGGGAATGTCGAAGCGGCCCCGCACGACGAGCACGTCCGTGTTCATCGGGACCAGCCATTGCGGCGCCGGCTGCACCTTGGCTGACCTTCTTGTCGAGTGGGTGCTGTTCGGCGCGCCAGCGGTGGCCGTGATCGGGGGGATGCACTGGTTGTTCAACGTGGAGATGTACGCGGCGTGGGTGATCGCCTACGTGGCGGCGCTGGCCATCGGCATCGGCTTCCAATACTTCGGCATCGCCCCTATGAATCCGCGCCGCGGGCGCGCCGGCAACCTGCGGGCGGCCGCCCGTGCCGACGTGCTGTCGCTGACAGCCTGGCAGCTCGGCATGTACGCCACGATGGCACTGGCGCAACTGGCGCTCTTGCCCGCCTGGTTGGGCGGCGCCGCCGCTGTCAGCACCCCCGTGTTCTGGGTGATCATGCAGGTAGCGATGCTCTTCGGTTTCGCCACCTCATTCCCAGTGAACTGGTGGCTGATCCGCACGGGAGTCAAAGACCCCATGTGATACTCGCCGGACTCGCCGTGGCGCGCGAGTCCGGCGGCCACCGCGCTCGCGCACGCTACGATCCCTGTGCGCCGGCACGCCCGGGCGGATGCCGTCACGTCCCTGGCCCTGTCGACGAAACGGCCCGCCGCCGGATACACCAGCGCATACACTCATCGGTGGCTGGGCCCTGACGTTGCCGGGCCGGCCACCCGCCAGCGGCGGCCGCCCCGGTATGGACACGTCCCGGCGCACGGCCGCCGCTGGCCAAGCCTCTTACGTGCCGCCGCCGCGCCCACGAAGTCCCCCGTCAGACCCCCGCAAATCTGAAGCGCCGATCCGAGAGTATGCGCCGTCTGCCGCGGGTACCCCCTTACCGGCAACAGTGAGACCGTCAGGCGGGGAAAGGGACGGCCCCTGGCCGAAGAGACGAACGTGCTCGCGCTACTCACCCACGAACGTCGGGAGGTCGACACGCTGTTCCAGCGACTCGAAACGCTCGATCCGGCCGCGCACGAGCAACGGCGGGACCTGGGCGAGAAGACCACCAGCACGTGCGTCACACACACCGTCGCCGAAGAGGCCATCGTGTATCCGTCTCTCGCCGAGCACGAAAAGTGTGGGGCGGCCCGGGCCCGTAACGACCATGCCGAGGTAGAAGAGGAACTCAAACAGCCCGAACAACTCTCGGCCGACAGCGAAGAGTTCGTCGACATGCTGCACACGGTCATCGGTAATGTGCGCGCGCACATCGCAGAAGTGGCCGGAGGGTTTGACCGGCTCCGCGATGCCGCCGGCGGGCGCAACACCGGGAAACGCAACGGCAGCCCAGGCCGGTGCAGGAGGGCACCAGCCTACGTTGACCCGCCCCTCGCAAGCCCCCGGCCAGCCGGGGGCGGCCAAAAATGCAGCCGCGTGTAAAAACGCGACAGAAGGAGACGTACGTGCAGATAGGCGAACAGATCGGCGCCAAGGCGGCGGAACTCAAACAGCGAGTCACCGCCACCGCCGCCGACGACGGCCAGGGCACTGATGGCGGCGCGTCATCGGGCGACGGCACGGTCGGCGGGCTTCGGGCCAAGACTGCGGCGATGATCGACAAGATCGTCCGCCACGACGACGGGCCCTGGTAGCGGGCCGTGTAGAGCGTGTCCGCCGCGGGGAAGTGAGTGGGCGACCTCGCGGTGGTCCTGTTCATGATCGCGGTCGCGGGCATGGTGCCTGCGGGCTGATCGGGTACGTCCTGGTCGGCGACGGCGTCGAGTGCCCGCTGCGTCTGTCGACGTGGGGCCTTGTGTGCCGGCTCCGTAGGCTCAGGGCCGCCGGCCGAAGGTCGAGTCCAGAACCTCTTCAGGCGCGAGGGCGCCGGTGACGAGCTGCTGGGCGATGTCGGTCAGCCGCGTCTGCCGGGCACGCCCGTAGTCGCGCAGCACGGCGAACGTCTCGTCGATGGGCACGCCGCCGGCGTGGGCGAGCACCCCTTTGGCCTGTTCGATGATCACCCGGCTGTTGAGCGCGGTCTGGAGCTGCTCTGTGAGCACCTCCCCGTGCCGGATGGCACGCTCGGACAGGATCCCGATCGTCGCGGTTTCCGCCAACGCCCGGGCCACATGCTGGTCCGCCTCGGACAATGTGCCGGGGGCCGTGCCGAACAGATTCAACGCCCCGATGATCTGCTCGCGCAGCCGCAACGGCACAGTGTGCACACTGCGGTATCCGACTCTGAGTGCCTCGGGGGTGAACGTCGGCCACCTGCCGGGCGTCGCCGCCAGGTCCTCGACCGCCACCGAGCGGCCGGTGCGGAAGCAGTCCACACACGGCCCCTCGTTGACCTGCAGCTGGAACAGCTCGAGCAATTCGGTGCGCTCATCCGAGGAGGCCAGCACCTGCAGGCTGCCGCGTTGGTCGGCGAGCAGCATCCCGGCCTCGGCGACGCCGAGCAGTTCGACGCAGTACTCGGTGAGCCGGTGCAAAAGTTCGGCGGTGTCGAAGTCGGCGACCAGGGTGTCGGCCATGTCGACGAATGCGTCGACAAGGCGCGACTCCTGGCGGCGCGATGACGCGGTGTCCATGACAAGTCCTGACGTGGTTGTTGATCAGTTGCGGCCGTGACAGACAAGGGGCGGTCACGACGTGATGGCCTCCGGCGGCAGGCGGCCGGTGGTGATCTCGGCGGCGACGTCAGCGAGGTCGACGTCGGCGGCGAAGGCGTGCCCGCGCAGGCGCGCCATCGCCTCGTCGACACCGATGCGGTGCGCGGACACGAGCATGCCGGCGGCCTGGTGCACCACCGCCCGCGGCAACGAAAGACCCTCGAGAGCCTCATCACCCGATGCTATGGCCAGCACGGCCGTGGTGGCCAGATCCACCAGCCGCAAGGCGGTGGCCAAATCCGCTGGGGCCAACCAGCCGGGGCTGCGCCGGTACAGGCTCATCGTGCCCGCTATCGCGGCGCCGCTGTGGAGGGGGAACGCGAAGACCGCGCCCACGGGGCGCCGGCCGATCTCGGCGGCGAACACCGGCCAGCCGCGTGCGGCGTCCGCGGGCAGGTTCGCCACCAGCACCGGGCGGCGCTCGGTGAGCGCCTCGATCGCGGGTCCTTCACCGAGGGTGTCGTGCACGGACTCGATCGCCCCTGCGATCTCATCGCTGGCATACAGCACCTCACGCATGCCGCTGGCGCCCCCGGCGGCGATCGAGGCACCGTCGACGGGCAGCAGCCGCGCGCACCCGTCGCACACCGCCGCGAGCGGCCCGGTGCTCCCGGCGCCGCCACCGCTGCGCAGCTCGGCGGCCATCGCCGCCCGCACATCCGCGACACCCGCGTCATCACCGTCCGCACTTGACGACGCCACCATGAACGCTCCCGTCCCGCCCCCGGGCCCTACAACACCACCGGCAACGCCCAAACCCAGGTGTGCAGCGCCACCAGCATGCCGGGCGGTGGCAGACGCTCTAGCCGACACCGCCCAACTGCGGTTGCCGCACAACTGGATACAACTACCGTATGACACTGCATGCTCAAGCGGGCATACTAGTGGGCAGCTACCCCAGAATCCCGGTGGCCGACCTGATCGGCACACTCGACCGGGAAGGCACATCATGCCCTCGCGTACCCAGGCTCATCCGCACCATGCGCCCGCCGACGATAGTCTCGACGCCGCGTTGGGGCAGATCACCCACGCCGCTGTCGCGGCGATCCCCGCTGCGGCCCAGGCGGGCATCACCTGCCCGGCAAAACCCGGGCACGTCAGCAGCCGCGGAGCAACCGACGCCGCGGTCGACACGCTCGCCCGGTCGCAGAATGCGCGGCGCCGCGGCCCGTGGCTGCCCACCGCGCGACGCCTGCGCACCATCACCATCGTCGACACGGCTGCGGACCGGCGCTGGCCCGAGTTCGCCTTCGCTGCACGCCAGTCTGGGTTCGGCTCCATCCTCGCCGTAGGACTGTCGGCCGACGACCCCACCCTTGGGACACTGACCCTGTATGCCACCGACGTGGACGCGTTCGACGGCGACGACGAGACGATCGCCGCCGTGTTCGCCGGCCACGCGGCCACCCTGCTGCGCAGCCACACCGGCGATGAGGGTGTCGCCGCGGCGGCGCCGGCGGCCGGTGCTCACGCGATCATCGCGCACGCCGAGGGCGTGTTGATGGACATGCACCACGTCAACGCCGGCGAGGCCCGCGCCATGCTCCGCCGCACTGCAGACCAGGCCAACCTCACCATCACCGATGCCGCGTACTGGCTGATCACCGACGCCGCCCCCACGGGCCGCGGCCAGAATGCCCCCACCCGGCGCCGCACCCGCCAGGCCGCCGCGGACGAGGCGGCCGACGACGACGCGTCGCGCCGGCCGACCGTAGAAGACGACGGTGACCCGGTCATCGTCGACGTCCGCGGCGACATCGACGCCGCCACCGCACCGGCGCTGGCGGCCCGGCTCGCCCGGCTATCGGTCCGCGACACCACCATCGATCTGAGCGGGGTCGGCTTCTGCAGCGCCGGCGGCCTCGAGCTGCTGTTCGAGCACAGCAGGCGGCTCGCCGACCGTGGCGCCGTGCTGCGCCTTGCGGGCTGCCCGCCGACGCTGCGCGCCGTGATCGAGCGTCTCGGACTCGATGACGCACTCCCGAACGCCAGCACTCCGGCACACCACGCCTCCGTGTCCAGCAGCGCGGCGCCTACCGTTGCCGCGGCGGCCGCGGGAACACCGCGTTGAGCCAGACGCTCACGCCGGCGGTGTCGCTGCACCACTATGTCGCCAGCATCGCCGACACGCTCGGCGTGCCCGCCGACACCTGGTATTGCCTGGCCGCCCCGGCCGAGGCCTACATCGCCTTCGAACAAACGTGCCCGCGCCATCCCGGCCACGACGTCGCACTGCTGTGGACCCCGAGAACCGGCTGGTGCACCGCCCTCGAGGTCGGCGGCGAACTGACCGCGGCCTCCTGCATGGGAGGCCCGCTCTTCCCGCCGCCGCACCGGGTGGCCGCATTCGCTGCCGCGTTTTTCCGCGGCGATAAGCAACAACGACCGACGCCGGCGATGCCCGCCCGGCGCCGCAACACGGGCCGCGTGCCGATGTCCGCGGACATCGCCGCGGCACCACCGGGCGACGCCCAGAACGCAAGGAGAACCGATGACGACACGCGATGACCTGCGCGCGGGCAAGGCGCTGCAGGGTTTGCGCTTTCCCGCCGACCGTGCGCGTGCACTGGATTACGCCCGCGTCCGCGCCGCCGACCGCAAGACCCTTAAGGCCTTGGAAGCGCTGCCCGATCGCACATTCGCTACCCGCGACGACCTTGTGGACGCCGTGCCCGGGCAGCCTGAAGGCACCGAGCATCCCGGCGGCACAGCACGCTAACCGCTCGGCAGCAGCAAGAACGGCTGCCGCACGCGCGGATTGCTCCCCCACCATCAGACGGGCCCGGGTCGGCTGTGCCCAGCACAACCGATTCCTCTGCCGGCCGCGCGTACGCGCCGCGGGGTGCAAGTAGGCCGTTATGCGTCCGCCGCGGGCATCCGGCCACGGCCGGCGGCGACGTTTTCCGGCACGACGACCGGGTACACGAGTCAACCGCTCCGCACCGAACCCGCTGGCCGTAGAGGCCGGCTTGAGGAGGAACTATGCGCCGTGACCGCGGCACCCAGGTACAAGACGACAAGGCCCCCCGTCGCGACACCGGGTCACCGGAGGCGGCGAGATCCGGCAGCTCCCGCGATAGTGAACTGAACGAGGCGTTGGTCGCGCAGCTTCGGTTGTTGCATGCGTTGACCGGCAGAACACTGCAGGTGGCCGAGGCGCGGCAGACGCAGGCCCGCACCAAGGCTTTGCGGGACCAGTTCGCCAAGACCGCCGCCGATGCCCGCCGGCAGTCCGAGCGTCTCGCATCGGCACTGCGCGGACTCGACGCGGTCCCCGATGTCGTCACGCCCGCAATCGGCCGGATCGTCGCCGCCGGGCAGGCGCTCATCGAGCAGGGCGAACCGGTCCGCGAAGCACTCTTCGACGACCTCACGCTCGCACACCAACTGCACGATCGGGCCGGCTACACCGCCGTGCTGGCCGACGAGGGGGGCCGTCGACAGATCGCCGCCCTCGCCCGGGACCTCGCCGACGCCCATACGCGCACCGCCGAGTGGACGCGCGAAGCGCTCGAGAAACAAGCCGCAGGCGGGCCGCCGGTGATCGTCCCCTCTGCTGTGCAGCGGTCGGTGGTGTGGGTGACGCGCATCGCCGGCTACCCGGCCCGCGTGACCGCACAGCAGGTCAATACCGTCGCCGACCGGCTGCGCAGTGTGCAGCGCCGCATCGGCGGAGCGGCCACGGCCGTGGACGAGACGTTGACAGCCGGCCGGGACGCGAGCCTGACGACGGCCCAAACGATCGCCGAACGCGACGATGCCACCGGCACGGCATCCGCGCTGCGCACGGTACGCACGGCCGCCGGCGGCCTCACCGAAGACGAACTACCGATCAGCGACTACGACGACCTGACCGTCGGCCAGGTCGGTGACGCCGCGGCGCGGTTGACCCGGCCGGAAGATATCGCGGCAATACTGCGCTACGAACAGAACCACAAGGACCGCACCGGGGCCGTCGACGCGTTGAAGGCCCGTCTCGATGCGGTCAGCGGTTCGTCGCAGTAACACGTAGCAAGAATCCGGCGGCCGCGGACATGCGGCGGGAGAAGCCGCCGGTCGGTGTCGGCCCGCTGTACTGGTCGAAGCCCGCGAGGGCAGCGGTGAAGGGCCGCGTCCGGGTCTGCGGGGCGCGGCGGTCTTGACGCGCGCACCGGTGCCGCCGCTTAGTGCGCCGCAAAGCTTGCCGCGAGCGCGGCGGCCAGGAAGTGCGCCGCGTTGCTCGCCGACCCGCATGCCCCACGAGGGTGCTCTCGCGCTTCGCCGACGCGGCGGCGCGTGTACTGGAGGACCTTTGTCGTGCACCCGGCTGGCGGCCGGCGATGTCAGTAGTGGCCGTTCCAGGCGGCCTCGGTCCAGTCGGCGATCAACGTCAAGATCGTGACCTGGCCGTCGACGCGAGCCGCCGAGTCGTGTGCGGTCACTGTGAGCACCCAGCCGCCTTGCGACAGCAGCCGCAGGTCCGTGCTGGCCGCGTCGATCAGTCCTGCACGCAGCGCCGCCGCCACCGCCTGCTGGCGGCCCTGATCACCGGGGTGCACGATATCGTCGGCCCGCAGCCTCGCGGCGGCGGGGTAGCCCAGAAGCGCACGCAACGCCTGGTTGAGCCAGACCCGCCGGTCGGCGCCGTACACCGCGATCATCGCCGGAACCGGTGAACGGGCGGCGAGAGCCGCGTAGATATCGGCGCCCACGGCCACACCCGCCGCTGGGGGCCGCGCTGTCTCGGCGGCGCCGGCAAGCCGGGGCACGCGGCGATCACGGAAAATTCCAGACTCTTTCCACCGGAATGTGACGGGCACACATCCCGCCACACGCCGTGGCCCGATCGACTCACCGGCGCAGGCTCCCCGGTGCCGCGGCAACCCCCAGTATTCATTCATATCGAACAAACCCGCCGATGCGTGACACCGCATCGGCCCGGCAGTGCGTCCACGCGGCGATCGATGCGTCCGCACCGTGACACTCCCCGGCGCCCACGCCGACACGGCGACGCCGCCACACACGCGCCCCGTCGGCGCGCACCACGAAACACACGCACGTGTATGTGCACACACGCAGTGGACGGTTGCCCTGCCCGGGGCAGTGACCGGACTGTAGATCGTGACCGCATCGTGATCCACCACATACGGTCAGAGGCATCGGCGCACGGCCCGACGCCCTCCACGGGCCCCCGCCGGGCTCCGGCAGGAAAAAGGAGACGCCCCATGCTGGTGCCGATGTCGCCGGTCGATGCGATGTTCCTCCTCGCCGACACGCCGTCGCGGCCGATGCACGTGGGCGCGGCGGCACTGTTCGCACCGCCCGATACTGGCGCACCGCAGCCCGGCGCCGACGCCTGGTTCGCTGCCGACGTGGCGGACCAGTTCGCCGCGGCCGTCGGCCGCGGCCAGGTGGCGCCGCTGTGGCGACGCACCGCCCGCCGGCACCCGGCGCTGCCGGCGCTGTGGACCTGGCGCCAGGCCGAGACCGTCGACCTCGGCTACCACGTGCAACGCCACGGCCTGCCCGCCCCGGGCGGACACACCGAGCTGACCGACCTCATCGCACGGCTGCACGCGACGCCGCTCGATCACGCCCGGCCACTATGGGAGCTGCACCTGATCGAAGGCCTCGCCGACGGGCGCGTCGCGGTTTACTTCAAGATCCACCACGCCCTCGCCGACGGCGTCGCCGCGATGCGTCTGCTCGCCGCGGCCCTGAGCCCGGACCCGGCCCGCCGGGCGATGCCCGCCCCCTGGGAACCGGCCGAACCGCATGAAAGGCACCTGCACCTGGTCTGCGGCAACGCCGCCGACCGGCCCGGTAGGGCCTCCAAGCTGCTCGGCGCGGCCCGCACCACCGCCGGGGAAGCGGTAGGTCTGCCACTCGCCCTGGCCCGCGCCACCGGCGCCGGCGTGCGCGGACGCGGCGGGCCACTGGCCCTGGCCCCGGCCCGCACCGTCTTCAGCGGCCCCATCGGCGGGCCGCGGCGCTACGCGGCCCGTAGCTGGCCGTTCGAGCGCCTCCGCCTCGTCGCCAAGAGCGCCGACGCCACCGTGGGCGAGGTGATCGTGGCGATGAGCGGCGGGGCGCTGCGCACCTACCTGCGCGAGCGCGGGGCACTGCCCGGCCGCGCGCTCACCGCGACGGTGCCCGTCTCTCTGCGCCCCGACGACCGCGGCGACGGCGGCGGCGGGAACAGGATCGGCGCGCTGGCGTGCACCCTGGCCACCGACCTGGCCGATCCGGCCGCACGCCTGGCCGCCATACGCACCGCCCTGCGCGGCGGCAAGGACCTGTTCGCCGCGCACAGCCGCGCCCAGGTACTCGCGATGAGCGCGCTCGGCGCCGCCCCGCTCGCGGCCGGCATGCTCACCGGCCGGCCATGGTTCTCCCCGGCGCCGGCCGTGATGATCTCGAATATTCCCGGGCCGTCGCGGCCGCTGTACTGGAACGGCGCCCGCCTCGACGCGCTCTATCCCGCGTCGGTGCCCGTCGACGGGCAAGCGCTCAATATCACCTGCGCCAGTACCGGCGACGCGATCCACTTCGGGCTCACCGCATGCCGCACCGCCGCAGCCGACCTGTCCGCGTTACCCGAACACCTCGACACCGCACTCGCCGCACTCGAGCGCGCCGCCGGCCTCTAACACCCGCTGCGCCGGCCGCGCACCACCGCACCCGGCGCCCGTACCGCGAAGGACACCACCGACCATGACCCGCACCCCGCTGCATCGACACACCGCACGCCGCGCCGCCGCGCCGCCGGACGGACCGATCCTCGCCCCGGCCCCGGACGCCGCCGCGCCGGCCACGGCCGGGGAGCTGCTCGCACTCACCCAGACCGCCCTGGACACCGCCGCCGCCGACTCCCGCCGACTCGGCATCATCCACCTCGACTTGACCGACGCGCTGCCACCATCCGCCGGCGGCAGCCTGCTCGGTGGGCGCGGACAAGTCGCCGACCGCATCCGCAGCCACCTCGTCCCCGCCGACGTGCTCGCCGCGCTCGGCGAAAACGACTACGCGGTGCTGCACGCCGGCACCGCCCTCGGGATCGTCACCCTCGCCGACGCCATCACCACCGACCTCACCCGCCCCGGCAGCCCGGGCGACCACGACACACTCAGCGTCGACATCGCCATCGCCACCTCCCCCCGCGACACCGCACGAGGACTCCTCGACCGCGCCCGCATCGACACAGGCCGGCACCGGCCCGCCGCGACACCGGCCAGCGCGGGCAGCCGCCGGCCCACCCGCCGCCATGCCCGGTAAGCGCCACTCGCCACACCCGTCGAACGACTCCATCCGTGATCACAACCCCCCACCGCCGGCCCGCGGGACGACCTGCCCGCCGCTGCGCGCTTGCGCCCAGACCCGTCCGCCGCGGCCGCCGGAACGTGCGTTTGCGCACCAGGTGGTGCGTGTGCGGAAACACCCGGACACCGTCTCGGCCGGAACCGGAACGCCGGCCCCGTTACCGGCGGATACTGTGATGTATGGCTTCGGCGAGAAAGCCGATCGGGGCCATCGGCGTCCGCGCCATCAAAGACGCGCCGCGCTCGTCGATCGAGCGGACACACCTGACGACCAGCGACCCGGACGAGCTGGCCGCGTTCCTGCGCCGCGCCTATGTGGACCACCACCGGCGGCCACGGACGGTCGGCGAGGGCCACCGCCATGGCGGCCGGCACCGCTCCCGTCTGGCCCGGGGCATCGCGCTGGCCGCCGGCGCCGCGGACACCACACTGGGGCTCGATACCGACACGGGCCCGTTCCACGCAGCAGTGGTCCAGGTGGTCCACGCCGGACACCTGTACGCCGCCACCCGCGATGAGGAACTGCCCCTGACCCCGGGAGAGGTGGTGCTCTACCGGCCCGGCCGGCCCTACCGGCTCCGCTGGGACCAGGTCAGGGCTACCGGCCTGACAATGCCGATGAAGGCGATCGAAGACATGGCACACACTCGATCCGACCTCGATCCCGGCGCGCTGCGTTTCGAGCAGAGCACACCGGCCAGCACCGCACTCGGCGCCTACTGGGCGCGGGTATCCGGATTCGTCGTGCGCGAACTGCTCGCCGACGACACGGCACTGGCCGACCCGCTCGTCGCCGCCCAGGTACGCCGGTTCGTCGCCGACGCCATGCTCACCGTCTTCCCGAACACCACCACGGCCGAGCATTACCAACCCAGCCCCGGCGCCGTGGCCCCCGCCGCGCTGCGCCGCGCGGTCGCCTACCTCGAAGAACACGCCGGCCGGCCGGTCACCCTCGACGAGATCGCCGCCGCCGCCGGCACCCGACCGCGGGCCGTGCAATACGCCTTCCGCCGCCACTACGACACCACCCCGATCGGGTTCCTGCGCCGGCTGCGCCTCGAACGCGCCCACCGCGACCTGCAGGCCGCCGACCCCGCCCGCGGCGACACCATCACCGCTATCGCCCACCGGTGGGGCTACGCCAACCCCGCCAGCTTCGCCGCCGCCTACCACCGCGCCTACGGCATGCCGCCGAGCCGCACCCTCCGCACCTGAGCACACCCGCACCCGCAACCCCCGCCCGGGATCGCCACAATCCCGCTGTCCCAGCGTTACGACGCTGCTAGCGTCAAACGATCGACCCGGACTCCGCCACGCACACAGAATCGAACAGACCATGGGCATCGCAGCAGCCATCATCGGGCTCATCGCCAACAGCATCGGCCTGGCCACAGCCTCCCTCAACGCGGGCAGCGCACTACTGAACAACGTGCTGCAGATGAGCTAGCACCCTTTTGGGCCCGCCCCGTACGGAGGCCAGGGGCCCAACCCGGCGCCGCAGGCCAAATCGGCCAGACGCTGCCGCGGCGTGTCGGCGGAGGCCGCCCATCCGGTCGGTACGCTGGCCCGGTGGACAGCGCTGAGGGCCCCGGACGCTCATATGCCGGCCGCACCAGTGTGCGTACCCGTCAACACGCCGCGTCGTCGCGCATGCCCGTACCCGCCGTAGCCGTACTCGTGCTGCTCACCCTCGTGCTCGCGGCGGGCTGCGCCCCAGCAGGCGAGACCGGCGCCGGGAATACCGGGCCCGCCCGAACCCCCGGCTCCGCGACTGCGCCGCAGGCCCCGCCGGTCGCCGCCGATCCGCCGGGCAGGCCCACGGCCGCATCGGAGCTGCCCGGCGGGGGCACACAGTTTTTCCCGGGACGCCGCCTGGTCGCCCTGTACGGGCATCCGGGCGCCCCGAATCTCGGCGCGCTCGGCGAGCAGGGACCGGACGCAGCGATCGCCCGGGCCCAGGACCTGGCAGCCCGGTACGCGCCGCTCAGCGACGTCCCGGTGGTACCGGCACTGGAAATCATCGCCACACTCGCCCAAGACGCACCCGGGCCGGACGGCGATTTCAGCGCACCGATGGATCCGCAGCAGTTGCACGAGTGGGTCGACAAGGCCCGCGCCGCGGGCGTGTACGTGGTGCTCGATCTGCAGCCCGGGCGGGCCGATTTGCTCGATCAGGCCCGCCGGTACGCCGATCTGCTGCGCGAGCCGAACGTGGGCCTCGCGATCGATCCCGAATGGAAACTGCAGCCCGGCCAGGCGCCGCTCCAGCAGATCGGCCACGTCGCATCAGCCGAGGTCAACGCGGTCGGCGCCTGGCTCGACGGGCTCACCGGCGATAACGAGCCGCAGACGCTGCTGGTGGTCCACCAGTTCCAGACACAGATGGTCCGCGGCGAAGACACGCTCCGGGTGTCGTGGCCGCACGTCCAGACCCTCGTGCACATGGACGGCCAAGGCACGCCCGGCGTCAAAGAGGACACGTGGCACGCGATCGTCGGGGCGGTGCCCGAGGCCATGCCCATGGGATGGAAAAACTTCCTGCACATCGACACGCCGATGCTCACCGCCGCACAGACCATGGCCCACCGGCCGCAGCCGCTGATGATCAGCTACCAATAGCGCACCCGCCGGCGCCGCGCACCACAATCACGGTGGATCAGCGTCGCCGGCCGTGCTGCGTGCCTGCACCCATCTCCCGCCACGGCACAGGCCACGCACCGCCGGGCCGGGCATACGGCCGGGCCCGGTGGGTAGCCTCCCGGCATGCAGTCCACTACGAAGCACCTCCGGACACCGTTGGTCGCGGCGCTCGGCGCCGTGTGCGTACTGACCGCATGCGGCAACGATCCCGCAGAACCGGCCGCCCCCGACACCACCACCGCCGCTGCGTCGGCGCCGTCCGCTACGAGCGCGGCGGCCGGCACTACCACCGACGGCGCCGGACTCGGCGGCATGGTCGATCTCTACACGCGGACCTTCCCCGTCAGCTGGCAGGACGCCGTCGCGGCCGCGCGGGACAAGTACGCCGGGGACGTCAGCAAGATCGAGTTGGAGCCCAGCGACGCGGGCCGCTACGAATACAAAGTCGAGATCCTCTCGGACACGCAGAAGCAGACGATCCACATCGACGCCGAGACCGGCGCCGTGCTGAGCAGCAAGACCGACGACTTCGACCAGGACAAAATCGGCAGCGAGCGCCGCAGCAACGCGATCGGCCTCGAGCAGGTCATCCCCTTGCAACAGGCGATGGACATCGCCCGCGACGTGCACGCCGGGCCGATCAACAAGTGGAAGCTGGAAGGCAAGTCCAGCGGCCCGCAGTACGAGTTCGACATCTCCCGGCCCGGCGGATCCGGCGACTGGGAGGTCCAGATCGACGCCCGTGACGGCACGGTCCGCAGCACCGGCGACTGACCGGAAGCCGCTGAACGTGTTCGCCTGACACGGCGGGCCACCGGCTACGCGGACCCCGCGCCCCCGATACAGGTCGGACAATCGCCAGGTTCAGGCCGTGTCCGTCGGTCCGCCGCGCCGGAGGGGGCGCCCCGCCGGCGCAGCGGACCGGCGTCCCGGGCGCGCACGGTGCCCCGCACGCGCGGCCACGGCGGGGACGCGCCGGCGGGAGCGTCACACCTACGGCGTCGGCGCTGGGCGCGATCCGGTCAGCCGCGCGTAGGCGACGATGTTGTCGGTGTAGTTGCCGGTGTCGGGGTTGAAGCTGCCGCCGCAGGTGATCAAACGTGCCTCGGCCTGGCGGGTGTTGCCGTAGACCGCAAGGGTGGGGAACGCGTCCTTGGCATACCGGTCGACCCCGGTGATCGTGAACTCGGCGACCGTGCCGTCGGCGCGGCCGACGGTGAACGTGTCGCCGGGGCGCAGGTCGCCGAGGCGGAAGAACACGCCCGCACCGTGTTCGGCCGAGTCGACGTGCCCGACGATCACCGCCGGCCCCTGCTCGCCGGGAGTCGGGGAGAACCGGGCCCAGCCGGGCACGGCCACGTCGTCGAGCGAGGGCACCTGCACGGAGCCGTCGGGGTTCTGACCGAGTGTGATCAGCGTGTGGTGCACGTCGATCGCCGGGATATCGATCCGGGTCGGTACGGAATGCGGCAGCACCGGCCCGGCAGCAGATGCCGGACCGGCGCTCGCGCCGCCCGCCGAGGGCCCCGGCGGTGGCGCCGGCTGCGCCGCC
>NZ_JAENKO010000047.1 GCF_016599145.1 Tomitella cavernea | reverse complement strand
GGACTCGGCCGGGTGCGTGGGCGCGGGCGTCGGCGCGCGGGCCGGGGGGCTCAAGGGCGCCGTCGGGTCGGCCAGCGCGGTGATCGACGGCGGAGCGGCCGACGGCGTGACGGTGGGCGCGATCGTGGTGGCCAACCCGGTCGGCAGCGTCGTCGACCAGGGTGGCGTGCCGTGGGGCGCGGGGTCCGAGTTGGCCGGTGAGTTCGCCGGGCTGCGCCGCGACCCGGGGCCCGAGGTCCGTGCCCGCCTCGCCGGCTTGGCGGCGAAGGGCACGGTGCTCAACACGACGATCGGCGTCGTCGCCACGGACGCCGCACTGACTCCGGCGGGGTGCCGCAGGCTCGCCACCGTCGCGCACGACGGGCTGGCGCGGGCGATCCGCCCGGCGCACTCGCCGCTGGACGGCGACACGCTCTTCGCTGTCGCCACCGGCCTGCACGATGCGCCCGGCGCGCCGGACCCGGCCCCGCAGGTGCCCGTGGAGATGCCGGGGGACCTGGCATTGTTGACCGCGTTGTGCGGCCCGGCGGCGGACTGTGTCGAGCGCGCCGTGGTGCACGCGGTGCTCGCCGCCGAGTCGGTGGCCGGCATTCCCTCCTACCGCGCGGTGATCGGGTGAGCTCCCCGCCGCCGGTAATGCGGGGCGCCGGCGGGCGGGCCCCCGGGCCGATGCCGCGGTGGAAGTCCGCGGGCGTCGCGGTGGTCGGATTCGTCGCGGTGCTCTACCTCCTGGAACTGATCGACTCGATCATGGGCGGCCGCCTCGACAGCCTGGGCATCGAACCGCGCACGATCGACGGTCTGTGGGGGATCGTCTTCGCGCCGCTTCTGCACTTCGGCTGGCCGCACCTGTTCGCCAATACGCTGCCGCTGCTGGTGCTGGGCTACGTGCTGGCGCTGTCCGGGGTGGGACGGGCGGCCGCCGTGACCGCGATCGTGTGGGTGATCGGCGGCGCGGGGGTGTGGTTGTTCGGTGGCGCGGGCACGGAGGTCGCCGGCGCGTCGGTGATCGTGTTCGGCTGGCTCGTCTATCTGCTGGCGCGCGGGGTGTTCACCCGCCACTGGGCCGACATCGTCGTCGGCGTGCTCATCCTCGTCGCTTACGGCTCACTGCTGTGGGGCGTGCTGCCGTCGTCGCCCCACGTGTCGTGGCTGGGTCACCTTTTCGGGGCGGTAGGCGGGTTCGCCGCGGCCTGGCTGCTGGGGCGCGACCCGAGCGGTGACGGGCGGGCCGCGCAGGGGAAGATCGGGGAGTGAGCACAGGCGGATCATCGGCGGCGGGCGTTGCGGCAGGAGGGGGCGAGGGCGCGATCGGGGTGTTCGACTCCGGGGTCGGCGGCCTCACCGTGGCGCGGGCGGTCATCGACCAGCTGCCCGACGAGCACATCCGCTACGTCGGCGACACCGCCCACGGGCCGTACGGGCCGCTGTCGATCCCCGACGTGCGCCGGCACGCCTTGGCGGTGGCCGACGACCTGGTGGACCGCGGGGTGAAGGCGCTCGTCATCGCGTGCAACACGGCCTCGGCGGCATGCCTGCGCGACGCTCGCGAGCGCTACCCGGTGCCGGTGGTCGAGGTGGTGCTGCCCGCGGTGCGCCGCGCCGTGGCCACCACGCGCACCGGCCGGATCGGGGTGATCGGTACGGCCGCCACCATCTCCTCGCGTGCCTACGAGGACAGCTTCGCCGCCGCGCGCGACGCCGTCATCACCTCGGTGGCCTGCCCGCGCTTCGTGGACTTCGTCGAACGCGGCATCACCAGCGGACGCCAGGTGCTGGGGCTGGCGCAGTCCTACCTGGCGCCGCTGCAGGAGGCCGACGTGGACACGCTGGTGCTGGGGTGCACCCACTACCCGCTGCTCTCGGGGATCATCCAGCTGGCGATGGGCGACGAGGTCGCGTTGGTCTCCAGCGCGGAGGAGACGGCCAAGGACGTTCTGCGCGTACTGACCGAGAACGAGCTTCTGCGCCCGCACGGCGGCGAGCCCCCGCGCAGGGAGTTCCTGGCCACCGGCGACCCGGATCAGTTCGCGCGGCTCGCGGGACGCTTCCTCGGACCTGCTCTCACGGCCGTGGCACACGTGTAACGTCGTGCGCAGATGCGGCGGCGGCGGTGACGAACGCGTCATCGTCGCGAGGTCGATGAGCGTGCGGCAGGAGGTCATGGCACTATGACCGCCATGCGGTTGACCGTCTTGGGTTGCTCCGGCAGCGTGACCGGACCGGACTCGCCTGCGTCCGGGTACCTCCTCACGGCCGAGGGCACACCGCCTGTGGTCCTCGACTTCGGCGGCGGGGTGCTGGGCGCACTGCAGCGGCACGCGGACCCCTGCGAGGCGGTCGTGCTGCTCACCCATCTGCACGCCGACCACTGCCTCGACGTTCCCGGGCTGCTCGTGTGGCGTCGGTACGGGCCAGGCAAGGCGGCGGGCCGGGCGCTGATGTATGGGCCCGCGGACACCGCGCACCGGCTGGGCGCCGCCTCCGCGGAGATCGCGGGCGAGGTCGACGACATGTCCGACACCATCGACCTGCGCACGTGGGAACACGGCGTCGCCGTCACCGTCGGCCGCCTCACCGTGGAGCCGCGTCGGGTGTGTCATCCGCCGGAATCCTTCGGCCTGCGGATCACCGCCGCCGACGGTGCAATCCTCGCCTACAGCGGCGATACGGCGATGTGCGACGACGTCGTCGAGCTCGCGCGGGACGTCGACGTCTTCCTGTGCGAAGCCTCGTGGACGCACGCTCCCGAGCTACGGCCCCCGGGGCTGCACCTGTCCGGCACGGAGGCCGGCCGGATCGCGCAGCGCGCGGGCGTGGGGCGGCTGCTGCTCACGCACATCCCGCCGTGGACGCCGCGCGCGGAGGTCCTCGCCGAGGCCCGCGCCGAGTACGACGGCCCGGTGGACGTCGTCTCCCCGGACTTCGTTGCGGACGTCGTCCCCGCCTCCGCGTCGAACCGGCTCGCCTCGCACGGGTAGCCGCGCCGCGTACGGACTGCCGCGCCGCGCGCGGAAACCGCCGACGGACGGGCGTCGGGGGAGACGGCCCCGTCGCCGGGGGACGCTCCGGCGGGGGCGTTAGGCTCGGGGGGTGACTGTGACTACGCGAACGGACGGCAGGGCCGACGACGACCTGCGCCCCATCACCATCACCCGCGGCTTCACCGACCACCCCGCGGGCTCCGTGCTGGTGGAGTTCGGCCGCACGCGGGTGATGTGCACGGCCAGCGTGGAGGAGGGCGTGCCGCGGTGGCGGCGCGGTTCCGGACTGGGCTGGCTCACCGCCGAGTACGCGATGCTCCCCTCGTCCACGCACACGCGCAGCGGGCGGGAATCGGTGCGCGGGAAGGTCGGCGGCCGCACCCACGAGATCAGCCGGCTGGTGGGCCGGTCCTTGCGCGCGTGCATCGACCTGTCCGCGCTGGGCGAGAACACCATCGCCATCGACTGCGACGTGCTGCAGGCGGACGGCGGCACGCGCACCGCGTCCATCACCGGCGCCTACGTGGCTCTCGCCGACGCTGTCGCCTACCTCGACGCTGCGGGCCGGCTGGCCGACCCGCAGCCGCTGTCGTGCGCGATCGCCGCGGTGTCGGTGGGTGTGGTGGACGGCCGGGTGCGCCTGGACCTGCCCTATGAGGAGGACTCGCGCGCCGAGGTGGACATGAACGTGGTGGCCACCGACGTGGGGACGCTCGTCGAGGTCCAGGGCACCGGCGAGGGTGCCACCTTCGCCCGCTCCACGCTCGATGCGATGCTCGATTCGGCGACGGCGGGCTGCGAGCAGCTGTTCGCGATCCAGCGCGAGGCGCTCGCCGCGCCGTATCCGGGGACGCTCCCGCAGCCGGCCGCTCCGGCGAAGAAGAAGGCGTTCGGCAACTGATGCGCCGGATCCTGGTGGCCAGCCGCAATCCCAAGAAGCTGGTGGAACTGCGCCGGGTGCTGTCGTCCGCGCATGTCACGGGGCTCGAGGTGGTGGGGCTCGACGAGGTCTCCGGGTACCCGGAGACCCCCGAGACCGGGGCGACGTTCGAGGAGAACGCGCTCGTCAAGGCGCAGGACGGCGCACGGGCGACGGGGCTGCCGTGCATCGCCGACGATTCGGGGCTCACCGTGGCGGCGCTGAACGGCATGCCCGGCGTCCTCTCGGCCCGCTGGAGCGGCACGCACGGCGACGACGCCGCCAACACGGCGCTGCTGCTGGCACAGCTGGCGGACGTGCCGGACGACCGGCGTCAGGCGGCGTTCGTCTCGTGCTGCGCACTGGTGGTGCCCACCGACGAGTACGTGGACGGCGAGGAGGGGCCGGAGGTCAACGAGACCGCAGTCTACGGCGAATGGCACGGTGCCATCGCCCGGGCACCGCGCGGCGACAACGGCTTCGGCTACGACCCGGTGTTCATGCCCGCAGGGGAGGACCGTACCGCCGCGCAGATGAGCGCCGACGAGAAGGACGCCGACTCGCACCGCGCGCGGGCGCTGGCGCAGCTGGTGCCCGTCCTGCGCACCCTCGCCGAGGTGTAGGGGCCGCAGGGGTCGGCGGAAGAGGGCGAGCGCGCTACTTTCCCGTTCGCGGTTGCATTCCGCCTGCGCACCGGTGGCCGCAGTGGAATCCTGGGGACATGGCGATCGATGCGGACGAGGCCTACATCCGGGGCCTGCACTTTTTCACCGACGCGGTCGAGGCGGTGGGGCCGGACCAGTGGGAGCAGCCGTCGCCGTGCGCGGGCTGGCGAGCACTGGACGTGCTCGGGCATGTGGGCGGCGTGGTGCGATTCGGCACGGCGCTGCTGCGCGGGGAGGAACCGGGGTGGTCGATCCCGGAGCGGCCCGGCGACATCGTCGAGGGTGATCCGCGCGCATGGTGGACCTCCCTGGCGGGCCCGGCGCGCACTGCGATCGCGGGAGTGGACCTGGACGCCGTCATGGATTCGCCGCGCGGACCGCGTTCGGTGCGCGAGGGGCTGTCGTTCCCTGCCGTCGACCTGTTCGTCCACGGGTGGGACCTCGTGCACAGCGTGGGGCGTGACGCGGAGATCCCCGCCGACGTCGCCGCGTTCTCCTACAAGCTCGCCGAGCCGATGCCGGAGGAGGTGCTGCGGGGTCCGAACGTCTTCGGACCGCAGGTGCAGGTTTCGGATGGCGCCACGGTCACGCACAAGCTCGTGGCGTGGATGGGCCGCGACCCCGCGTGGGCGCTGCCGGCGTGAGAGCGTCGGCGGTTCCGCGGAACCGCGAACGCTCCGTCAGCTGAGCCCGAACTGTTCCTTGACCTGCTTGGTTCGGATGTGCTCGAACACGAAGGATAAGAACGGGACGGTGCCGGCGATCGCGGTCAGGATCGTCGTTCCCGCCTTCCAGCGCGCCTTGATCGCGAGATCGACCGTGAAGGCCAGGTAGAGCATGTAGAAGAGGCCGTGAAGCTGGGCGACGTAGAAGAACCATCCGGGTGCTTCGGCGGAGTCATCAAGTATCAGGTACTTGTAGATCATCTCCCCGGTGAGTGACAGCAACCAGAGGCCTGTGACCCAGGCGAGGACTCGGAAGCGAAGCAGTGCGCCGGGGATCTTGCGTGCCTGCTCTTCAGCAAGTCCGGAAGCGGATCGCCCCGTGTCCGTCGTTGCGACGCCCTCGGCTTCGGTCATCGGCCGCGTCCTTTCGTGGAGCGCTCATCGAGCTGAGCAAGGTATTCGTTGTATTCGCGGAGTCGCTGGTCCTCGGGCGCAGGCTCGGCCGGAGCAGGGCCGGCGACGTTCGCCGGGGCGGCGTCGCGCTGCGGCAGCAGATCCGCGGGGATCTCGGTGACGGCGGGGGCGGAGCCGCGCCCGAGCAGTCGCCCGAGCATGCCGGGGCCGACGTCGGGCACCGCGGGGCGCGGGCCGACGGGGGCGGTCGCTGCCGCGTCGGAGCCGTCGGACCCCTCTGTGCTCTCGGCATCGACGATCTCGGCCTGCTGGTCCTCGAGTTTGACGAAACGCCGGTAGCCGTAGACGCAGAATGCTGCGAACAACGGCCACTGCAGTGCGTAGCCGAGGTTCTGGCCGGTGCCGGACGCCGACTCGTACCGGTCCCACTGCCACCAGCCAAGCGCGAGACAGGTGGCGGCGGCGGCGATGACGAAGACGATCAGTGTCACCCGGTGCCGTCGTCGAGTTCGTGCCACACTACGACGGTACCTGACCTGCGGCTCCGTGACCGTTCCGGGGACGGTGACGGGGCGCACGCGATGGGGGAGCGTAGCGGGCGCTGCCGTAGGCTGAGCCCGCACGCGCGAGTGGCGGAACTGGCAGACGCGCTGGATTTAGGTTCCAGTGTCCTAGGACGTGAGGGTTCGAGTCCCTTCTCGCGCACCATCCGTGGAAACCCGGCGGGCTGCGAGGAAGTCGTCGACGATCCGTGCGCGTTGCTCCCGGCTCACCGGCGGCAGCGCGGCCAGCCGTGCGAACACCATCGGGCCGGTGAGCTGCAGCATGGCCAGCGTGTTGTCGTAGTCGCCGATCTCCGAGCGCACCTCGGGGCTGTCGAGGAGGGCGTCGAACGGCTCGCGATACTGGGTTACAACCCGTTCGCGCAGCGATGCGGTGTCGGTATCGGTGTCGCCCGCCGCGGCGCGGTCCGGGCCGATCGCCAGCCACCCGAAGACGGTCAGATGCAACGGTGCACCCTCGATCGACTCGGCGATGGCGTCCATCAGCGTGATCAGCCGCTCGCGGGTGGTGCCCTGCATCGGCGGAGCCGCGACCGGCGGCATGAGCCGTTCGAACGCCGCGGTGACCAGCGCGGCACTGTTGTCGAAATGCCGGTACAGGGTGGTGCGCGCGACCTTGGAGGCCTTCGTCACCGCGTCGACGGTCACGGCCTCCACTCCGCCGGAGCTGAGCAGGTTCGTCGCGGCGTCGAGCAGGCGCGACCGCGAGCGCCGGCGTCGGGGGTCCTCGTCGGAAGACTCCCCGGGGGCATCGGTTGGCGCGTCGGGGTGCGGTCGCTTCGCAATCATCGTCGTCAGTATGACCCGGCTGCCCGTCGAACGCACCGTCCCTACTCCCGAAACGAAACTGTTTGTATCGAAACGCTACTGACTGTAGCGTAAGGCGCGGCGGGTTCGAGCGGCCGAGGGAGCACAGCGATGACGCACGTGGTGGCGGACGATGACGCGGCCGTAGCGACCGCGCCGGGGCCCGGCGCGCGCCGGTGGATCGTCGCCGTCGCGTGCGCCGCGGTGACGGTGATCATCGCGTCGATGGCGGCGCTTTACACGGCCCTGCCGGACATCGCGACCGCCACGGGTGCCACTCAGGCGCAGCTGACGTGGATCGTCGACGGCTACACCCTGGCACTCGCCTGTCTGGTGCTGCCCGCCGGCGCAGTGGGCGACCGGTACGGCCGCCGGGTGGTGCTCGTCACCGGACTCGCCGTGTTCACCGCCGGGTCGGTGCTGCCGCTGCTGGTGCAGCAGCCGGTGTGGATCATCGCCGCCCGGGTGCTGGCGGGCGTCGGCGCGGCGGCGGTCATGCCCTCCACGCTGTCGCTGCTGACAGGGCTGCTGCCCGCAGAACGACGGGGGAGCGTCATCGGCCTGTGGGCCGGGGTGGCGGGCGCGGCCGGTGTGGTGGGCATCGTCGGCTCCGGCGCGTTGGTGCAGGTGTGGTCGTGGGAGTCGATCTTCGTCGTGCTCTCCGCCGCCGGGGCGGTGATGATGCTCGGCGCGATGACGCTGCCGGAATCGCGCTCGACCGTGCCGCCGCGGATCGACGTGCTCGGCAGCGTGCTGGTGGCTGCGGGCCTGGGGTTGCTCGTGTTCGGGATCATCTCGGGGCCCGAGCACGGCTGGACCTCGGCGCCGGTGCTCGCGACGATCGGCGCGGGGCTCGTGCTGGTGGCCGCGTTCGTGGCGGCGCAGCTGCGGCGGCGTGAGCCGCTGCTGGACGTGCGGGTGTTCCACAGCAGGGGGTTCTCGGCCGGCGCACTGTCGCTGACAGTGCAGTTCGGCGTCACCTTCGGGGTGTTCCTCATCCTCATCCAATACCTGCAGCTGGTGTTGGGGTACAGCCCCTTCGGGGCCTCGCTGGCCATGGCCCCGATGATGGCCCCGCTGATGCTGGTGGCCATGGTGTCGCCGCGGATCGCGGCGCGGGTCGGCCTCAAGCCCGTGATGGTGGTCGGGATGGCGGCCATCGCGGCCGGGTTGTTCGTGCTGCGCGGGATCGACGCCGGCTCCACCTACGTCGACGTCCTCTGGCCGGTGCTCATCATGAGCGCCGGGCTGGGCCTCACCGCGGCGCCCGCCACCGACGTGATCGTCTCGGAGGCGCCCGCGGACAAGCAGGGTGTCGCCGCGGCCGTCAACGACGCCACCCGCGAGGTGGGGGCCAGCCTCGGCATCGCCGTGGCGGGGAGCCTGCTGGCGGCCGGATATGCGAACGGCATCGATCCCGTGCTCGATCGACTGCCGGAGGTGGCGCGGGAGCCGGTGGGCGACTCGCTCGCCGGCGCGCTGGCCGTGGCCGAACAGGCCGGACGGTCGGGCGATGCTCTGGTGTCCGTCGCGGAGCGGGCATTCCTCGACGGCGTGTCGAGTGCGGGTCTCGTCCTCGCCTGCGTCGCCGCGGCGGGAGCGGTGTTCATGGCGTGGTGGGCGCCGGGCAAGGGAGCCGCGCGGCGGGCGGCTGGGCTCGGGTTTGGCGCGGCACCCGGCACGGTGGAGGCCGCAGCGCGACAGGCCGGCGCTGCGCGGGTGGACGTCTGACAGTCCGGCCTGTCACCGGCCGCGGCTCCGGAACCTCAGCTGTTCTGGGCGAACGTCCTGATCACGGGGGCGTCCGCGCGCGGCAGAAGCGCCTGTTCGTGACCGAACTGTGACTGAAAACACAGCAGTTCCCAACGCCCCACATCAGCGGATTTCTACCCGCGGGTACCGCTTCTCCTACTCGTGGGTACCTCGGCTGCGCCGACAAACGTGAGGGGTCCCTCATGATTCTGTGGCAATCTTCTCTACGGAGACATCGCCGTGGATCGGGCGGGGAGGGGCGGCAGCGACGGCTGCGCAGCCACCGGCGCAGAGCGCCGCCGCACCGGGTCCGGAATGTCGACTGACCACGCGCACGGCCGCACGCCCGGCCCGCCGCGGAGCCGACGGAGAGGAACCCCACGTGACCATCGAGGCATTCGGATCAGGCCGCGACGACGACTCCACCGGAGCCGACGCAGCCGCCGCCGACGGTGCCGCCGCGCCCCGCGGCGGCACACCGCTGGCCGACAGGCTCCGGAGCGGGGAGCAGTACGCGGTGGCCTTCGGCGGGCAGGGGGCCCCGTGGCTGGATTCGCTCACCGAGCTGGCCACCGACGCGCAGCTCGAGGGCGAGCTCACCATGCTGGTGGACGAGTCCGAGCGGATCCTGGCGCCGGTGCGTTCCGAGCTGCTCGTGGTGCGCCCGTCCGGCTTCGACCCCATCGGGTGGGGCATCGAGGCCACGCGCCCGCGGCAGTCCGCACTGACCTCCGCCGCGATCTCGCTGCCCGGCGTGCTGCTGACCCAGCTGGCCGCGGTGCGGTCGCTGGCGGAGAACGGCCTCGACCTGCGCTCGGACGAGATCGGCGCCCACAGCGTCGCCACTCTCGGGCATTCGCAGGGCGTTCTCGCCGCCGAGGCGCTCGCCGCCGGCGGGCGTGAGGATGCTCGACTACTCGCGCTAGCCCAGCTCGTCGGCGCCGCCGCCACCCTCGTGTCGCGTCGGCGCGGGCTCATCGGCACCACCGACCGTTCCCCCATGCTGGCCGTCTCCGGGGTGGACCCCGAGCGCATCGAGGCCGCGCTGTCCGAGGTGTTCGGCGCCCGCACCCTGGACCGCCCGGTGCTCGCGATCCGCAACGGCCGCCGCCGCATCGTGCTCACCGGCGATCCGGACCAGCTCGCGCGCCTGCGCACGCACTGCGAGGGCATCGCCGCCCGCGAGAAGGACGAGCGCGCCGACAAGCTCACCGGCGGCGCACCCTTCGCCCCCGTGTTCGAGCACGTCGCCGTCGAGGCCGGCTTCCACCACCCCGGTCTGCGTGAGGCCGTGCAGATGGTGGCCGACTGGGCGGAGCGCTGCGGCCTCGACGTCGAGCAGGCCGCCCGCCTGACCGATTCGATCCTCGTCGCCCCCGTCGACTGGGTGGCCTCGGTCGATTCCGCCGTCGATGCCGGGGCCCGCTGGGTCCTGGACCTGGGCCCCGGAGACCTGCTCACGCGCATGACCGCCGGGGTGGTGCGTGGTACCGGCGTGGGCGTGGTTCCGGCGTCGACCCGTGCCGGCCAGCGCAACCTGTTCACCCCCGGCGCCGCGCCGGAGGCCGAGTCGCCCTGGTCGCAATTCGCACCCACGGCCAAGACGCTGCCCGACGGTCGCATCGTCGTGGAGACCGCGTTCACGCGCCTTACCGGCCGTTCCCCGATCCTCCTCGCGGGCATGACCCCCACCACCGTCGACGCGCGCATCGTCGCGGCCGCGGCCAACGCCGGCCACTGGGCCGAGCTGGCCGGCGGCGGGCAGGTCACCGAGGAGATCTTCCTGAACCGCATCGACGAGCTGAACGCGCTGCTGGAACCAGGGCGCGCCGTGCAGTTCAACTCGCTGTTCCTCGACCCGTACCTGTGGAAGCTGCAGGTGGGCGGAAAGCGGCTGGTGCAGAAGGCGCGCACCACCGGCGCCGCACTCGACGGGCTCATCGTCACCGCGGGCATCCCCGAGCTCGAGGACGCGCTGGCGCTCATCGAGGAGCGCGCCGAGGTCGGCATCCCCTACATCGCCTTCAAACCGGGCACGGTGGCGCAGATCCGCTCGGTGGTGCGCATCGCCGCCGAGGTGCCCGACTACCCGATCATCGTGCAGGTCGAGGGCGGCAAGGCCGGCGGCCACCACTCGTGGGAAGACCTCGACGACCTGCTGCTGACCACCTACGGCGAGCTCCGCGCGCGCGCCAACATCGTGGTGTGCGTGGGCGGCGGCATCGGCACGCCCGAGCGCTCGGCCGATTACCTGACCGGCCGCTGGTCCACGCAGCACGGCTTCCCGGCCATGCCCGTCGACGGCATCCTCGTCGGGACGGCGGCGATGGCCACCCTCGAAGCCACCACGGCGCCCGAGGTCAAGAGGATGCTCGTCGAGACCCCGGGCACGCCCGGGTGGGTCGGCGCCGGCACCGCGGAGGGCGGCATGGCCTCCGGCCGCAGCCAGCTCGGCGCCGACATCCACGAGATCGACAACACCGCGTCCCGCTGCGGCCGTCTGCTCGACGACGTGGCCGGCGACGCCGACGCGGTCGCCGAGCGGCGCGACGAGATCGTCGCCGCGATGGCCGGCACCGCCAAGCCGTACTTCGGCGACGTGGCCGCCATGCCGTACGAGCAGTGGCTGCGCCGCTACGTCGAGCTGACCATGGGCCACGACCTGGCCGACGGCGACGCGGTGTGGGCGGACGTGACCTGGCGCGACCGCTTCGGCGAGATGCTGCGCCGTGCGGAGGCCCGTCTGAGCCCCATCGAGCACGGCCCCATCCCCACGCTGTTCGACGACGACTCCGCGGCGCTGGACGCCCCGGGGGCGGCCGTGGATGCCCTCGTGGCCCAGCACCCCGCGGCCACCTCCACGTTGCTGCACCCGGCGGACGTGTCGTTCTTCGTCGAACTGTGCCGCACGCCGGGCAAGCCGGTGAACTTCGTGCCGGTCATCGACAAGGACGTGCGCCGCTGGTGGCGGTCCGATTCGCTGTGGCAGGCGCACGACGCGCGCTACGGCGCGGACGAGGTGTGCATCATTCCCGGCCCGGTGTCCGTCGCCGGCATCACCCGCGCCGACGAGCCGGTGGGCGAGCTGCTCGACAGGTTCGAGAAGGCCACGGCCGACGAGCTGCTCGCCGGAAACGGCGCCGCCGCGACGATCCCGGCGCGCCGGCACTTGGGCGTCGGCGATGCGGTGGCCGACGCAGTGGACCTCGTGCTGGCCTCGCCGGACATCCGCTGGGCGGGCCGCCACACCATCAACCCGGTGCACCGCCTGGGAGCGCCGTCCGAGTGGCGGCTCACCGGCGACGGCGCCGAGCACCCGCTCACCGGCGCCACGCTGGCCGTCGCCGAAGAGGGCGCCGCGCTGCTGCTCACCGTGCCGCTGGTGGGCGAGCAGGCCGTGCGCATCCGCATCACCGTGCCGGCCAGCGCCGTCGACGGCGGGACCCCGCTGGTCAGCGCGGCCGACGCGGAGGCCGCGATGTCCGAGCTGCTCGGCGTGGCCGCGGGGCAGGAGCTGCCCGAGGTGAAGGGCGGCGTGGCCCGCATCAACCTGGCCTGGACGCCCGACCTCGTCGCCGACCACGGCGGCGTCACCTCCGCGGGGCTGCCCGACGATTTCGTCCCGGGCGCCGCGGGCGTGCCGGACGTGCTCGTCGGCGCGTGCTGGCCGGCCGTGTTCGCGGCCATCGGCGCCGCCCGCGTGCCCGGCTCGGACTCCGCGTCCGTGATCGAGGGCATGCTGGACCTGGTGCACCTGGACCATGCCATCGGCCTGGCCGGGGCGCTGCCGTCGGAGCCGTCGATCCTCACGGTCCGTGCCGAGGCCGCCGAGGTCTCCGACTCCGACCTGGGCCGCGTCGTCGAGGTCTCCGTCAACGTCGGCTCCGTGCGTGACCTGGGCCTGGAATCGACCCCCGTCGCCGAGCTCACCGAGCGCTTCGCGATCCGCGGGCGCGCCGGGCGCGGCGAGCTGGAAGATCCGCAGCGTGCGGGCGGCAAGACGGGCGAGGTTCACGAGAGCCCCCGTCGTCGCCGCCGCCAGGTGACCGTGCAGGCGCCCATCGCGATGGACGCGTTCGCCCAGGTCTCCGGCGACCACAACCCCATTCACGTTTCCGATTCCGCGGCCAGGCTGGCGGGCCTGGGCTCGCCGATCGTGCACGGCATGTGGCTGTCGGCCGCGGCGCAGCAGGTGGCGACCGCCACGCTGTACGAGGGCACGGACAAGCTGGCGGGGTGGGCCCCCACCCCGCTGGCCGGGTGGACCGCGCGGTTCCTCGCGCCGGTGCGCCCGGGCGCCGAGATCGACGTGCGCGTGGAGCGCGTGGGCCTGGACGCCGGCCGCGAGGTCATCGAGGTGTCCTGCCGTGTAGACGGCGAGCTGGTCATGATCGCCGGCGGCGTGCTCGAGGCGCCGCGCACCGTGTACGCGTTCCCCGGCCAGGGCATCCAGCACAAGGGGATGGGCTTGGACGCGCGCGCCACCTCGCCGGCCGCCAAGGAGGTGTGGGAGCGCGCCGACAAGCACACCCGCGAGGCGCTCGGATTCTCGATCCTGGCCGTGGTGCGCGACAACCCCACCACGCTGACCGCCAAGGGAGAGACCTATCAGCACCCGGACGGCGTGCTGTTCCTCACCCAGTTCACGCAGGTCGCCATGGCCACCCTGGCGTGCGCCCAGGTGGCGGAGCTGCGCGAGGCCGGCGCGTTCGTCGAGGGCTCGCTGTTCGCGGGCCACTCGGTGGGCGAGTATAACGCCCTCGCCGCAGTCGCCCAGGTGCTGCCACTGGAGGCCGTCCTGGAGGTGGTGTTCCACCGCGGCAGCGCGATGCACCACCTGGTGCCGCGCGACACGGAGGGCCGCAGCGACTACCGGCTGGGCGCCATCCGTCCGTCCCAGGCGGGTATCGCCGACGACGACGTGACCGACTACGTCGAGCGCATCGCGGCGGAGTCCGGCGAGTTCCTGCAGGTGGTCAACTACAACCTGCGCGGATCGCAGTACGCGATCGCCGGCACCGTCGCCGGCCTGGACGCCCTGTCCGACGACATCGACGCGCGCCGGCTCGCGCGCGGCGGCAAGAAGGCGTTCATCCTGGTGCCCGGCATCGACGTGCCGTTCCACTCGCAGGTGCTGCTGGGCGGTGTCCCCGAGTTCCGGCACACGCTCGAGAAGCTGGTGCCGCACGACATCGACCCGGCCATCCTCGTGGGCCGCTACATCCCCAACCTGGTGCCGCGGGCGTTCACGCTGGACTGCGCGTTCGTCCAGGAGATCCGCGACCTGGTGCCGGCCGAATCGCTCGACGCGGTGCTCGGCGACTACGAGACCTGGGCGGCCGACCCGTCGGCGCTCACCCGCATCCTGCTCATCGAGCTGCTCGCGTGGCAGTTCGCGAGCCCCGTGCGTTGGATCGAGACGCAGGACCTGCTGTTCTCCGAGGAGGAGACCGGGGGGTTGGACGTCCAGCGGTTCGTCGAGGTGGGTGTGGGCCGTATGCCCACGGTCGCCAACCTGGCCTCGCAGACGCTCAAGCTGCCGGGGCGGGTCGGCGCCGGGCCGCAGGTGCTCAACTCGGAGCGCGAGCGCGCGGTCCTGCTGTGCACCGACACCGAGCCGGAGCCTGTGGAAGAGACGGCCGAGGTGACGGAATCCGCGGCCGAGGCCGCGCCTGCCGATGCCCCCGCCGAGGCCGCACCGGCTGCCCCCACGGCGCCGACCGGCGGTCCGCGCCCCGACGACATCCCGTTCACCGCCGGCGACGCCACCCGCACGCTCATCGCGCTGTGGACCAAGCTGCGCGCCGACCAGATGACCGGCGCCGACACCATCGAGTCGCTCACCGACGGCGCCTCGTCGCGCCGCAACCAGCTGCTGGTGGACCTGGGCGCGGAGCTCAACCTGGGCGCCATCGACGGAGCGGCCGAGGCGACCATGCCGCAGCTGGAGAGCACGGTGGTGGGCCTGGCCCGCACCTACAAGCCGTTCGGCCCGGTGCTCACCGACGCCGTCGGCGACCAGCTGCGCCGCGTCTTCGGCCCGTCGGGCAAGCGGCCCGCCCACGTCGGCGACCGCGTGCGCGGCGAATGGGAGCTGGGCGACGGCTGGGTCAGCCACGTCACCGCGATGCTGGCCCTGGGCACCCGCGACGGCTCCTCGGTGCGCGGCGGCGACCTGGGCGGGCTCACCGACGCCCCCGTCACCGACGGGGGTGCGGCCGACGCACTGATCGACGCGGCCGTACTCGCCGTCGGCGAGGCCCGCGGCGTCGCGGTGAGCAAGCCCGCCGCCGCGGCGGGCGGCGGGGTCGTGGACTCGGCCGCACTGGGCGAGTTCGCCGAGAAGGTCACCGGCCCGGCGGGCGTGCTCGCCGAGACGGCGCGCACCATCCTCGCGCAGCTCGGCATGGCCGAGGCCGCGGATGCGCAGTCCGGCGCCGAACAGTCCGGCGCCGAGCTGGCGGACCTGATCTCCGACGAGCTGGGCTCCGACTGGGCCCGCCAGGTGGCGCCCGCGTTCGACGCGCGCAAGGCGGTGCTGCTCGATGACCGCTGGGCCAGCGCCCGCGAGGACCTGGCCCGCATGTGGACGGCGTCCGCGGAGGAGATCGGCGAGCTGGCCGACGGGTTCGCCACGGTCGATGACGCCGTCGCCGCGCACGCCGAATGGTGGCGGCGCCGCGCCGAGCGCGAGGGCCGCGATTCCCTGGCCGCCGAGTACGCGGCCATCGCCGCGGCTCCGCGCACCGCGGGGCGCACCGGCGAGTTCGCGGGAGACACCGCGGTGGTCACGGGCGCGGGCAAGGGGTCGATCGCCGGCGCGGTCGTGGGCGAGCTGCTCGCCGGCGGCGCCACGGTGATCGCCACCACCTCGTCGCTGACGCAGAAGAAGCTCGCCTACTTCCGCGAGCTCTACCGCACCAGCGCCCGCGAAGGCGCGGCGCTGTGGGTGCTGCCGGTGAACCTGGCGTCGTTCTCCGACGTGGATGCGCTGATCGACTGGATCGGCACCGAGCAGACCGAGTCGGCCGGCGGCAAGTCCACCGTCATCAAGGAACCGATGACGCCGACGATGCTGTTCCCCTTCGCCGCGCCCCGCGTGGTGGGGGACCTGCGCGACGCCGGCGCCAAGTCCGAGCTGCAGATGCGCGTGCTGCTGTGGGCGGTCGAGCGCCTCGTCGCCGGGCTCTCCGGCATCGGCGCCGACCACGACATCGCCTCGCGCTTGCACGTGGTCCTGCCGGGTTCGCCCAACCGGGGCACGTTCGGCGGTGACGGCGCCTACGGCGAGTCCAAGGCCTCGCTGGATGCGCTGGTCAACCGCTGGCACGCCGAGCGCGGCTGGGGCGAGCGCGTCACGCTGGTGCACGCGATCATCGGCTGGGTGCGCGGCACCGGGCTGATGGGCGGCAACGATCCGCTGGTCGAGCAGGTCGAGGCCAAGGGCGTGCGCACCTGGGCGCCGGACGAGATCGCCGTGGAGCTGCTCGGCGCCGCGTCGGACGAGGTGCGCGGCAAGGCGGCCGCGGCCCCGCAGACGCTGGACCTCACCGGCGGACTCGGCGAGGTCGACCTGGACCTGGCCGAGCTGGCCGGCACCCAGGACGAGGCGGACAACAGCGACGGCGGGGCCGACGCGGACGAGTTCGCCGGCAGCGTCCAGGCGACGATCGACGCGCTGCCCTTCCCACCGGAGCTGCGGCTGAGCGCCACCGTGCCGAGCTGGCCGGAGGTCACCGCGGCGCCGGAGGAACTCGTCGTCATCGTCGGCGCGGGCGAGTTGGGGCCCTACGGCTCCGCGCGCACCCGCTTCGAGATGGAGGTGGACGAGCAGCTGTCGCCGGCGGGCGTGCTCGAACTCGCCTGGAGCACCGGCTTGGTCACCTGGGAGACCACCCCCAAGGCCGGCTGGTACGACGCCGAGTCGGGCGACCAGGTGCCCGAGGCGGAGATCTGGGAGCGCTACCACGACGCGGTGGTCGAGCGCTGCGGAATCCGGCTCTTCGACGACGACGGCGCGATGGTCGAGCAGACCTCGCCGCTGCTCACGTCGGTGTTCCTCGACAAGGATCTCACCTTCACGGTCTCGTCCGAAGGCGAGGCGCGGGCGTTCGTCGACGCGGACCCGGAGCGCACCACCATGGCGTCGGTGCCGGAGACGGGCGACTGGAAGGTGACCCGCAAGGCCGGCACCGAGATCCGCGTGCCGCGCAGGGTGAACCTCACCCGGACTGTCGGCGGCCAGATCCCCACCGGATTCGACCCCACCGTGTGGGGCATCCCCGCGGACATGGCCGAGGCGATCGACCGCGTGGCCCAGTGGAACCTGGTGTGCACCGTGGACGCGTTCCTGTCCGCGGGCTTCAGCCCCGCCGAGATGCTGCGCTGGGTGCACCCCACGCAGGTGGCCAACACGCAGGGCACCGGCATGGGCGGCATGACCTCCATGCGGGCGCTGTACGTCGACAACCTGCTGGGCGAGCCGCACGCCAACGACACGCTGCAGGAGGCGCTGCCCAACGTCATCGCCGCGCACGTGGTGCAGTCGTACGTCGGCGGCTACGGCGCCATGGTGCACCCGGTGGCGGCCTGCGCCACGGCGGCCGTGTCCGTCGAGGAGGGCGTCGACAAGATCCGGCTGGGCAAGGCCGACTTCGCGGTGGCCGGCGGGTTCGACGACCTGTCCATCGAGGGCATCGTCGGGTTCGGCGACATGTCCGCCACCGCCGACTCGGACGCCATGACGGCCAAGGGCATCGACCCCCGCCGTTTCTCGCGGGCCAACGACCGGCGCCGCGGCGGGTTCGTCGAGTCGGCCGGCGGCGGCACCGTGCTGCTGGCGCGCGGCGACGTGGCCGCGCGGATGGGCCTGCCCGTCCTCGGCGTGGTCGCCTGGGCAGGCTCGCACGCCGACGGCGTCCACACCTCCATCCCGGCGCCCGGCATCGGCGCGCTGGGCGTGGCCCGCGGCGGCCGCACCTCGCAGCTGGCCAAGGCGCTGGCCACCGTCGGGCTGACGGTGGACGACGTGGCGGTGGTCTCCAAGCACGACACCTCCACCGCGGCCAACGATCCCAACGAGTCGGAGCTGCACGAGCGCATCGCCGACGCGCTGGGCCGCGACCCGGGCAACCCGCTGTTCGTCGTCTCGCAGAAGACGCTCACCGGGCACTCCAAGGGCGGTGCGGCGGCGTTCCAGCTGATCGGGCTGTGCCAGGTGCTCGGCGCGGGCATCATCCCGCCCAACCGCAGCCTGGACTGCGTCGACGGCGCGTTCACCGAGTATCCGCGGCTGGTGTGGACCCGGGAGGAGCCGCTGCGGTTCGGCAATGAGATGCCGCTGCGGGCCGGGCTGCTCACCAGCCTGGGCTTCGGGCACGTCGCCGGGCTCATCGCGGTGGCGCACCCGGAGGCGTTCGTCGCCTCGCTGCCGGAGAGCGCGCGGGAGGCCTACCGGGCCAAGGCGGCCGAACGGCAGGTGGCGGGCGCGCGCCGGCTCACCCAGGCGATGGTCGGCGGTGCGGAGCTCTACGAGCGCCCCGAAGGCCGGCGCTTCGACGGGCTCGGCTGCTCGGCGACGGGCACGGTGTCCATCAAGGAGCACGAGGCCGCGATGCTCCTCGAGCCGCAGGCCCGCCTGAACAGCGAGGGCGAATACCGCCTGCGCGGAGAACAGTGAGCGCAGACGGGAGTGGATGCTGACCGCATGTGTGTGATCATCGGCAGGTGATCGCAGGCATCGGAATCGACGTGGTGGCGGTCCCGGGATTCGCCGAGCAGCTGGCTCGGCCCGGGACCGCCTTCACGCGTGCCTTCACCCCGGGGGAGCGTCGCGCGTGCGCGGGGCAGGACCGGGATGCGGCGGCACGGGCCAAACACTATGCGGCACGGTGGGCGGCCAAGGAGGCCTTCATCAAGGCCTGGTCGGCCGCCGTCTACGGCGGCCCCCCGGTGCTGCCGGAGGCCGAGATGCGCGAGATCGAGGTGGTCGCCGACGCGTGGGGCCGACCGGGGCTCCGGCTGAGCGGCGAGGTCGCGGTGGCCGTGCGGGCGTCGCTGGGCGAGGTGGTGCTGCACGTGTCGCTCAGCCACGACGGCGACGTCGCCGCGGCCTACGTGGTCATCGAGCGGGCGGGGTGAGCCCGAGCCGCCGAGTCGGCGGCTCTTCGATGGATTCCGCGTGCGTACGCGCCCGAAAACCGCCAACGCGGCGCGGCCGCGGATTACGCTTGCGGGCGGAGTGCAGGCCAACCCAGCCCGGGAGGCGAACACATGGCGGCGACCATCACCCCGTACATCAACTTCGGCGGCAGCGCTCGCGAGGCGATGACGTTCTACCACGGCATCTTCGGCGGCGATCTCGAGATGCAGACCTTCGAGCAGGCGGGGCACGTGCCCGACGGCGTCGAGGGCGACAAGATCATGCACAGCAGCCTGAGCGGGGCCGAGGGTCTCGAGCTCATGGCTTCCGACGCGATGCCGTTCGACGCCGGCGACACCGTGTGCATCGCCCTCACCGGCGACGACTACCCGGCCATGGAGGCACGCTGGAACCGCCTCGTCGACGGGGGAGAGGTGCTCGAGCCGCTCGCCACCGCGCCGTGGGGCGACAGCTTCGGCATGTGCCGCGACAGGTTCGGGCTGCGCTGGCTGATCAACGTCTCCGCGTCCTAGACGTTCTGGTCGGGGAGGTCGGGCACGCGGCCGGGCGCCCGCGTCAGCCGGTGCCGGCGGCCCGCTCCGTGGAGATGAGGTACGCCGTCATCATCCGCTTGAGCTCGCGCACCGCGTCCGCGTGGTCCTGGCTGTCCTGCACCGAGAAGTTGAGCATCGAGTAGACCGCGTGCACCAGCACCTCGGCGATGAGCGTGCGCCGGTCCTCCCGGGCATGCGGGGTCAGGGGGGCCAGCACCTCCGTCACCTGGTGGGCGAGCGCCCGCTCGTGGATGGCGGCCGTGGCGCGGGTGGCCGGCGTCGCCTGCACGGCCAGCCACACGGCCCGACGCGAGGGGTCGGTCAGCCACAGCCCGGCCAGGTGGTCGATGAACTTCTCCAGCAGCCGCGGCCAGTCCAGCGAGGGGACCTCCTCACCGAAGCTCGTCAGCTCGGCCTGCACGGCCACCAGGTCCTGGCGGTCGAGCTCGCACACGATCACGTACTTGTTGGCGAAGAACTGGTAGAGGGTTCCGATGGGCACCCCGGCCCGTGCGGCCGCCGCCTCGCAGGTGAACGACTCGAATCCCACGTCCACCAGCAGTGCGCGTGAGGCCGACAGCAGCGTGTCGAACCGGCGCTTGCTGCGCTCCTGGATGGGCCGGCGGCGGGGGACCAGCTCCTCGGTCGCCGCGGCGCTGACGGTGGACGCATCGGCGGCTGTCCTGGGGTGCCGCGCGCCGGCTGCCTCCGGAGATGTGTCCACGATGCCCAGATTATCGGCCGACCGGGCGGTCCGTGTCCACCGCGCTCATGGTGAGTCGTGAGGCGGAGGGAAGCTCCGCTGATCCGGCGTCCTATCCGCGCGGCTACGCGGCATTGCTGACACCTACGATGTGCGTGGCGGACGATGACGACGCGCGGAGTCTCGTCCGGTTCGATGTCGTCCGGGCAAAGGACAAGGAAGGAGGGGCCTCGACCGTGGCTATCGGTTTCTGGGCGATGCTCGTACTGACTGTGCCGCTTGTGACGGTGACGGTGGTGCGGCAGATTCGCGATGACCGCAACACCACCCACGGGCTGATGATGTTGGCCAGCGCCGCAGCCGTTTGGCTGTTGACGGTCACGATCCTTGGGACCCTGCGGCCGGACGGTGACGCGGCCTTCATCGTGTTCTTCGCCCCGGTGCTGCTGGTGACGGTGTTGCTGATGAGCGTGTCTCTTGCACTGTTCGCCAATACTCCGGTCGTGGTCCGCCGCGAAGGCTTGCGCATCGCCACGCTCGTACCCGCTGCCATCGGTGGGGCGATCGCGCTGACGTTGGTGACCTCGATCGGCTGGGTGTTCACCTTTGACAGGTGGATTCCCCTGATGATGGTGCTGCCCTTCGTGATGATCCCAGGCGCACTGATGATCAGTGAGCTGGTGGGATACGCGTTGTATGCGTTGGTGTATGGACGCGCGCATCGGCGAGTCACTGAAGCCGACGTGATCGTTGTGCTCGGAGCGGGACTCTCCGGCGAGTCGGTGACACCGCTTCTTGCGGGGCGCCTCGACAAGGCCATCGATGTCTATCGTGCCATTGCGACCGCGAGCGGGTCGTCTCCGCTGATCGTCGTTTCAGGCGGGCAAGGTGCCGACGAGGTTATCAGCGAAGCCGCAGCGATGGCGTCGTATCTGAGCGAGCACTCGGAGGTCCCCGACGACCATGTGCTTCTCGAAGACAAGTCGACGAACACCGAAGAGAACTTGACGAACACGCGCGAGATGCTGGCCTCCCGTGCCGTGGAGGCAAGAAGAATTGTTGTAGTGACCAGCGACTTCCATGTGCTGCGGAGTGCGTCGCTCACCCAACGGCTCGACATGCCGGGGGTGATCGTCGTCGGGTCGCCTACGGCGCGGTATTACCTGCCTTCGGGTTTTCTGCGGGAGTTCGCTGCAAGCGTCGTCTACTACCGTCGGGCGAACATTGCGATTTGGGCCCTGTTCACCGGAATCTGGGTGGCGATGATGGCGGCGGGACTGCTGATCGGCGCGCACCAGGACTACGTGGACGAGCCCGATATTAGCTCGCACGCCCTTCATCAAGCACGTACGCCGTAGACCGACGATGCGGAGATGATTGCGCCCGTTCGGAACCCGGACCCCAGCTAGGAGAGTCCGTCGCGGCTAGAGCAGCCCGCGCTCGCGTGCCGCGATCACCGCGCGCGTGCGGCTGTCCACGCCGAGCTTGGTGTAGATGTGCACCAGATGCGATTTGACGGTGGCCTCCGAGATCGACGCCGCCCGCGCGATGTCGCGGTTGGAATCGCCCTGGGACACGCGGCCCAGGATCTCCAGCTCCCGCGGAGACAGCGACGTCGCCGGCGACTGCATGCGGTCGAGCAGGCGTGAGGCCACCATCGGTGCGAGCACCGTCTCCCCGGCGGCGGCCGAGCGGATGGCCCGCACCAGCGCGTCCGGGTCGGCGTCCTTGAGCAGGTAGCCGGTCGCACCCGCCTGCACAGCCCGCAGGATGTCGTTGTCGGTCTCATAGGTGGTGAGGATGAGCACCCGGGGCGGATGCGGCAACGCCCGGATCCGGGCGGTGGCCTCCACCCCGTCGGCGCCGTCGCCCAGGCGCAGGTCCATGAGCACCACATCGACGGCCGGAAGCGAGCGGACCTGGCGCAGCGCCTCGTCCGCGGTCGACGCTTCGCCGACCACCTCCACGCCCGCGGACGTCGTGAGCACCGCGCGCAGGCCCGCGCGCACCACGGGGTGGTCGTCCACCAGCAGCAGCCGGATCGGTGCGGTCATGCCTCATCCCTCCTGGGCGCCGGGCGCCGCGATCGTGGGGACCGTGGCGCGCACTGCGGTGCCGCGGCCCTCGCCTGATTCCACCACGACGGTGCCGGAGCATTCGCCGATCCGCGTACGCATCGCGGCGAGCCCGTAGCCGCTGCCGTCGGACCGCCGCTGCCGCGGCGCGTGCGCGTCGAATCCGCGGCCGTCGTCGACGACGTCCACGCTCGTCTCGTCCTCCTGGTGGGTCAGCGTGATCGTCACCGAGCCCGCGTCGGCGTGTTTGCGCGCGTTGGTGACGGCCTCCTGCGCCGCACGCAGCAACGCCACCTCGGTGCGCCGTGGGAGCGGGTGCGGCGCACCGTGTTCGGTGAAGGTGGTGCGCACGCCCATGGCCCTGTTCTCCTCCGCGAGGGCCTCGAGCGCGGTGCGCAGTCCGTGCTTCTCGATCGACTCGGGGTCGAGCCCGCGGACCAGTCGCCGGGTTTCGCCCAGCGCTGCGAGGGTGCTGTCGAGGGCCGTCTGCAACTGGATGCGGTGGGCCTGATGCGCGCGTTCGGCGCCGTCGGTGTGCGCGTCGGGGGTGTCGGGGGTGTCGGGGGTGTCGGGGGTGGCGGTGACGGCGGTGTCGGTCATGGCGGAGTCGGCCAGCGCGGCGCGCAGCAGAAGGATCACGCTGGACAGGCTCTGGCCGACGGTGTCGTGGATCTCGCGTGCCAGGCGCTCGCGCTCGGCGAGGCGGCCCGCGGAGCGTTCCCTGTCGGCGAGGGCGGCCTGCGTGTGGACCAGCTCCTCGAGCAGCCGCCGGCGCTCCTCCGACTGTGCGCGCAGCCGGTGGTAGATCTCCGTCATCACCACGGCGCTCGCGATGCCCACAGCGGGGCCGATCACGGCCCCCGCCTGCACCTCGCCTTGATGCCAGGCGAACCCGACGACGGCCACCAGGGCGACGCCCATATCGACGGGCACCGCGACCCGCGCCGGCGCCAAGTGCCACACCAGCATCGCCAGCAGGAAGGCGAGCCAGATGAATTCGCCCGATACCGCGACCAGGGCCAGCCACAGGATCAGCAGCCCGGCCAGCCATGCCTGCGAGCGCCGGCCCGTAGCGTCGCCCGCGATCCGCGCGGCGCCGGCGCCGTACCATCCGCCTGTCACGACCGCCAGGACCAGCGGGGCGACGGGTCCGGTGGTGGTGAGCGGGCCGCCCGCCACGGCGCGGACCGCACCGATGACGAGCAGCACCGTGAACAGGACATGCCCGGCGATCAGCACGTACCGATCGATGACGGGGGCGGACCGGGCCCCGGGTGCGGGGAGGCCGGCCGCGGCGGATGGTGCTGCGTTTCCGGGATCGGGCACGGCACCCAGTATCCCCGAGATCCGAGCGGCGGCCAGGCTCTACAACTTTCGGTTGATCCACTAATCCATCGGACGATCCGCGAAGACCGTCATCTTCTCCGATGTATCAGCTGACGGCGCGCGGGAGGCTGGGTATCGCAGGCCGCAGAGGGCGCCGCGCAGCTGGAGATTGTGAGGGACATGTTCATCGGTATCCGCGACATCCTGTTCGCACGGGGTCGATTCACGCTCATCAGTGCCGTGATCGCGTTGATGAGCTTCATGGTCGTCGCGCTGTCCGCACTGACCAACGGGCTGCAGGGACAGTCGATCTCCGCAGTGGAGCGCCTGCCCGGGCAGTCGGTGGTGCTGCAGGCGCCGGCGCAGGGGCAGTCGCCGTCGCTCAGTGAGAGCACGCTGGACACCGACGCGGTCTCCCAGGTGCGCGCCACCGATACGCAGACCGCGCGGTTGGGGGTGGCGACGACACGGCTGGGCCACGACGGGACAAGCGCCGCGCTGAGCGTGTTCGGCGCGGACCCGGCGCTCATGCCGCACGCCGATGAAGGCGCGCAGCCCGGCGACGGCGAGATCCTGCTGTCGCAGTCGCAGGCCGAGGAGCTCGGGGTCACGGTGGGCGACACCGTCACCGCCGGCGCCGACACGCTGCGAGTGTCCGGGCTGGGCGACGCCGGTTCGTTCGCGCACACCCCCGTCGGCTATACCACCATCGCAACGTGGAAGACCCTCTCCCACGACCAGGGCACGAGCGCGGTCGTCGTCTTCGGCCAGGCCCCCGCGGTGGACGGGACGACGGTGCTCGCGATGTCGAGCATCACCGACGCGGTCCCCGGCTACGGCTCGGAGCACGGATCACTGCTGGCGATGCAACTGATGCTGCTCGCCATCTCCGCGCTGGTGGTCGGCGCGTTCTTCACCGTGTGGACGCAACAGCGCCGCGGCGACCTCGCAGTGGTGCGCGCCATGGGCGCCGACCGCTCCTACCTGCTGCGCGACGGTCTCGGTCAGGCGGTGGTCGTGCTGGTGGCAGGACAGGCGGTGGGGGTGACCGCGGGCGTGCTGCTCGCGTTGGCGGCGTCCGGCACCGTCCCCATCGTCGTCACCGCCGCGGGGGTGCTGGTGCCCGTGCTGGGAATGACCGGACTGGGGCTGCTGGGAGCGCTCCTGGCGGTGCTGTCGGTCACCAAGGTGGATCCGCTGGTGGCGATGCAGCGATGACACGCGCAGCCCGGATCCGTTCGTAGCCCGAAACCCTTCTGAACCCCGTCAAGGAGCAACGATGAGCCTGAAGATGTCCGACGCCACCCTCACCTACCCGGACGGCCGCGGCCGGCTGACGGCCCTCGACAACGTGAGCATCGACGTCCCGGCCGGCCGCTTCGTCGCTGTCACCGGCCCCTCCGGATCCGGCAAGTCCAGCCTGCTCGCCGTCGCCGGCACGCTCATCACCCCGGATTCGGGTGACGTGATCGTCGGCGACGTGGCCGTCACCGGCGCCGACGCCAAAGAGCGTGCGCGGATCCGCCGGGAACAGGTGGGATTCGTTTTCCAGCAGGACAACCTGATCCCCGCGCTCACCGCCGTCGACCAGCTGCTGCTCGCCGTGGACATCCGGGGCATGCGCCGCGCGAAGCACCGCGACGAGGCGATGGCGCTGCTCGACGAGGTGGGCCTCGCCGACAGCGCCGGCCGCCGCCCCCACGAACTCTCCGGCGGCATGCGCCAGCGCGTGAACATCGCGCGCGCACTCATGGGCGGGCCGTCGCTGCTGCTGGTCGACGAACCCACCTCCGCCCTCGACACCGAGCGCGGCCGCGCCGTCGTCGAGCTGATCGCCAGGCTCGTGCGTGAACGGGACCTGGCCGCCGTGATCGTCAGCCACGACCTGGCGACGCTCGGTCCAGGGCTGGCGTCGGGCGTGGACGAGACCATCGAACTCGTCGACGGCGCGATCCGTTCGCGCGACACGCACGGCGCCGCGGCCTGACAAGCCTGCGGGCCGTGTGCGGGCCGGTGTCGTCCCTGCCACATTCGACGGCGAGCGTGACGGGTGTAGCGTTTCGCACTGCACTGGGAACCGCCGAAAGGAAACGCATGGACTCCCGACTGCAGAACCACGTGCGGTCCGCCGCCTCCGCTGCACTCGCTGCAGCGATGTGCATGGCCATCGTGCAGATAGTCTGGCTGGCGATGGGGGAGGACGTGGGGCGCGCGATCCTTTACGGACTGTCGATCAGCTCCATCGCGTTCGGCGGAACGTATGCCGGCGTGTTCTTCACCTCGATCCGCAAGGGCGGCGCCTCCGGGTAGGACGGCGAAGCCCGGCCGCGGTTCTACACCTTGAGGTCGCGGCGGAGCTTGGCGACATGCCCGGTGGCGCGGACGTTGTACTGCGCCACCTCGATCCGCCCCTCCTCGTCCACGAGGAACGTCGAACGGATCACGCCCTGCACGGTCTTGCCGTACATCTTCTTCTCGCCGAAGGCGCCCCAGGCGGTCAGCGTGGACTTCTCCGGGTCCGACAGCAGCGGGAAGTTCAGGTTCTGGTTGTCGCGGAACGCGGCGAGCTTCGCAGGCTTGTCCGGCGAAACCCCCACCACGGCAAGGCCAGCCTCGTCGAGTTCGGCGAGGTTGTCACGGAAGTCGCAGGCCTGCTTAGTGCAGCCGGGCGTCGACGCCGCCGGGTAGAAGTAGACGACCACTTTGCGTCCGCGGAAATCGGACAGCGAAACCTCGTTGCCGTCGGCGTCCGGAAGGGTGAATGCGGGGGCCTCGTCACCGGGCTCGAGCCGGCGGGGCGCGGTCGTTGCGTCGCTCATATCCTGAAGATTACCGGTGCGCACCACACAAGACGGGCGCACCTGTTCTACGGTGTTGGTCGTACATCCGCGAACATGCGCGTACAGCCCGACAGTCGATGGAGGACACGTGGCCAGGGACACCGACGCAATCGAGCGCGATATCGAGCGGGCGCGCGAAGAACTCGCCGCCACGCTCGACGAGCTGGCTACCCGGCCCAAGCGGATGGCGGACTCGCTGAAGGAACGTGTGATGGCCTCCGTGTCGTCGCCGGCCGTGCGCTACGGGCTCATCGGCACGGGCGTCGTGGTCGTGGGCCTCGTGGTGGTCAAGATCGTGCGCTGACGGCGCTGTCCCACGCTCGGCAGAGCAATGCGGCAGGCTGAACCGCCCGCCGTGACACGAAGTCCACATTCTGTGCCCCTCGGATGGTGGTTTTCCACCATCCGAGGCGTGCGGAATGTGGATTTCGTGTCATCCGGGTGTCGGTGTGCCTCAGCTGTCCATGAGCCGGGTGACGAGAGCAGCCGCGAGGGTGCGGGTCTGGTCGCAATCGCGGGCGGGGCTCACGTCGGCGTCACCGCGGGGGCCGCCGATCACATGGACGAACCCGAAGTCGACTACGACAAGGACATGACAGTCCTGCCGGGGCCCGTCGTGATCGCGGATGGACATCTTCGCCGGGCGTCCAGCCACCTCGAGCGGTACGACTTCGCCGGACGCCTCCAGCACCCGCTGTACCCATCTGGCAGTGGACCCGTCGGGATGCTCGAGTTGAGACATGACGGATGCCCCGAACTCGTGGTTGCTGTAGGTACAGCCACTTGAGGCGGAATCCCGATCGACGGGGAGGTGAGCTGCGGGCGGAAGCTCTCGTGCTGTGAACCACGCCGCCATCTGAGGAGTGCACGGGTCTTCGTACGTCAGGCTTCCTGCGGTCGACGATGTCGAGATCGGTGCGGCTGAGTTCGATCTTGCGGGAGAACGCGCACATCCGGCGACTGCGATCAGAAGGCAGCAGACCACCGTCACTGAACTGTGCTTCATTCGGCCGGACTGGATTCTGTGCCGTGGATGGCTAGTGAATCGGCGGTGCCCGCGTCAACTTCAAGAAGGTCGGCAGCAGCCGATCGGACCCAGGCGGCGAGGTCCCTGGCCGCATCGGCGAACTCGTGCAGGCGAGCTGTGGCTGACCCCTCGTCTCCTACTGCGAGATCCAAATACAATTGCTGGAGTTGAAGGATCGAGCCGAGAGTTCCCCATGGGCGTCGGCTGTAGTTTCGCGAGAAGTTGTCTGCCAGGTCGTCCAGCTCGTCCGCCGCGCGTTCGTATGCCCCCGCGATGGTGTCGACGGCGTCTTGAGTGATGACGAGTTCGTCGGTGCTGTCTGTCAATGATCCCCCCGGTGTCGACAGGTGCGGGATCACCGTACCCGAGGTCGCCGGTATCGAGGCCGAACGCGGCGGGGCCACCCCGCGTGACACGAATCGTCCGTCATGACCGCAACGCAAAACCCCCGCCCGGATGACGATCCGGGCGGGGGTTTGGCTGTACGCCGTCGGGGGCTCGAACCCCGGACCCGCTGATTAAGAGTCAGCTGCTCTACCAACTGAGCTAACGGCGCGTGCGTGCCAGGCGAACGAGTCCGACGATCATCGCCGCACCCCGTTCGCTCGGTGCGTTGGAAACAGTATCAGGCCCGTGGACGATGACAAAAGCGTGGGGCGGTCGTGTGGCGTGCGTCGCTATCGCGGCGCGGTGTTCCCGCAGGTCGCCCCATTGATGGCATCATGTGATGCACGTCTGCAGTGACGGTGGGAACGCCCGGGCCTGCAGGCGGTGCCGGTCGACGTAGGGGCGGGCGGTGTCGTGTCTTTCGATTGTGAAACGGAGTCGTGTGTGAAGGCGAGCTGGGGACGCGTTTGGGGGCGCCGTCAAGCTGTTGCCGTTGTCGGTCTGGTGGCGTTGGTGGGGGCCACGTCCGCGTGCACGATCGGCGGCGATTCCGATTCCGCTGCAGCGCCCGCGACACCCGAGAAGGTTGCCGCGGAGGTCGAGTTCGCGGTGCCGGACGGCTCGGCAGGCGTCTCGCCGATCGAGCCCGTCTCCCTCACGGTGGCCGACGGCTCGCTCACCGGAGTGACGATGACCAATCCGCAGGGCGAGAAGGTCGAAGGTGAACTGGCGCCCGACGGGCAATCATGGACCACTGCGGAATACCTGGGGTACGGCACCACCTACACGGTGCAGGCTCAGGCGCGGGGCGAGGCGGGGCCCGTGACGGAGACCGCGCAGTTCACCACGATCCAGCCGGACAATCTGACGGCCGCGTACATGCTGCCGTTCGGCGGCCAGACGGTCGGTGTGGGTCAGCCGGCCGTGGTGCAGTTCGACGAACCCATTCCGGACCGCATGGCGGCGCAGGAGGCGATCACCGTCACGGCCGATCCGCCGGTGGAGGGCGCCTTCTATTGGGTGTCGAACAAGGAGGTGCATTGGCGCCCCAAGGAGTACTGGCAGCCTGGCACCGACGTGACGGTGGACGTCAACACCTACGGCAAGGATCTCGGGGGTGGGTTGTACGGCCAGGAGGACACGCACGCGACGTTCACGATCGGCGACTCGGTGATCGCCGTGGCGGACGACAACACGAAGATGATCACGATCTCGCGTAACGGCGAGGTCATCAAGTCCATGCCCACGTCGATGGGCAAGAACATGTTCCCGACGCCCAACGGCACATACATCATCGGGGAGAAGTACGACGAGATCATCATGGACTCGTCCACGTACGGCCTGCCGATCGATGACCCGAACGGCTACAAGACCCCGGTCGAGTGGGCCACCCGCATGTCGTACGGCGGCATATTCGTGCACTCCGCGCCATGGTCGGTGTGGGCGCAGGGGAGTCAGAACACGAGCCACGGGTGCCTCAACGTGAGCCCGGCGAACGCGAAGTGGTTCTTCGACAACTTCAAGCGCGGCGACATCGTCGTCGTGAAGAACACGGTGGGCGGCACGCTGTCCGGCACCGAGGGGCTCGGCGACTGGAACATCCCGTGGGAGAAGTGGGAGGCCGGAAACGCCGACGTGGCGTAGCAGGTCACGTAGATCTTCTGAAACATGTTGCAAAAGGATCCGGACGTTCGTATAGTCTCTATGTAGTGTGACTCACTTCATGCTGAGAGCCTGCGGTGTCACACGACTCGGGCCCAGAGTGGCCGGGCCATGTCATGCCAAGGGAATGGAGACCCAGTGAGCCGTAAGACCTTGACGCGGATCGCCGCCGCCAGCGCGAGCGCCGCCCTGATCGCAACCGGAATGAGTGTGGCGGTGGGGACGGGTGTGGCGAGTGCGGATGCGACTTCGTGCAACGCGACCGAGAGCTTCAAGGGTGGCGAAGTCACCGCCCAGCAGACGGTGACTCCGGCCACTGCGTACCCCGGCCAGGAGGTGACCTACTCCACGCGAATCTCGCGTAACTCGGGTGGGTGGAATCTGAAGGAGATCGGGATCGCGGCCCCTGACGGTTTCGTGCTCCAAGACGGTGCGCGCGTGAATGTTTGGACCTTGGGGTCCGGGCAAACCTGGTACAACGCGGATCTTGACACCGATTCACAGAAGAACCTGTACTGGGAACGCACGGACGTGACGTGGGAAATGAATTCCAGCCACTACGTGGAGCTGGAGACCACCTTCAAGGTTCCGGCTGATGCCGAGGTCGGTTCTACGCAGCAAGCGGGGGTGCAGGCCCGTCCCGTGGGCTGGGACAGCCAGGAGTGGCTGGACACCGGTGCTTGCTTGAAGATTCGTGAGAAGAACCCGGTCGAAGCAACGCAGGGCAGCCTCGAGAAGTTAGGCTTCGGGTCCGTCAACTCGGGTTCGAGCCAGGTGTTCGGCTCGTTGACCGATCCGCAGGGATCGATCAGCGGGATCCTGAGTGACGTGCTCGGCAATGTTCTGGGAGACATGATCGGAAGCTGACCGGTCGTCTTTGAACCGAAGCCCCGTCCTGGGATACTGGGATGGGGCTTCGTCGTTCGTTGTCACTGCAGATCCGACGGATCCGTGTTCGCTCCGCACAGCACGACGCACACCCGCTCGCTGGTGGCCGGCCGATAACCGTCGCCGCTGATCCCCGCGAGCGCTGCGCCTGCCGCGTGCTCCACCGCCAGTCGGTGTTCATCCCAAAGGCGTTGACGCGCCTCTATGATCGCGTCGTCGGAGACGAGAACGGAGCGCACGTCGCCGTGCTGAGCTGCTGCCACGGCGCTCGCGGACGCGCGGCGGCCGCCCAGAGAATCCGCGGCGACCCCGCCCACCTCGACCTCCACCGGCCGTCCGGCCCCCAACGCCGCATGCAGGGTGGGGGCACGCTCGGGCTCGACGGCTATCACGCGAATCCCATGATGCCGGGCCACCGCGGCGATCCCCGAAAACAGCCCGCCGCCGCCGACGGCGACAGCCACCGTGTCCAGCTCCGGAACCTGCTCGACGATCTCGAGCATCACGGTGCCCGCCCCGGCCGCAATGAACCGATCGTCGTAGGCGTGCGACCTGAGCGCGCCCGATTCCTCGGCGAAGGCGTCACACGCATCCCACGCGTCGGCGAACGGCCCGTCGATCAGGCGTACGTCCGCCCTGTAACTCCTGAGCCGGTCGATCTTCAGCTGCGGCACCGACGACGGCACGAACACCGTGGCACGGACGTCGTGTTGGCTCGCCGACCATGCGCAGGCCATACCCGCGTTGCCACCCGACGCGATCGTCACCCCAGCGGCGGGGAAGGAGCCGGCCTCGTGGTGGGCGCGGACGAAGTTCTGTGCGCCGCGGGCCTTGAACGTGCCGGTGAACTGGAGCTGCTCGAGTGCGAAGCACACGGAGGGCCCGTCGGGCGGGGCGACGGGCTCGGCGGGGACGACCGCCACCGGGCGCACGGCGCCGTGGATTCTGGCTGCCGCCGCCGCGACGTCGTCGTACTTGAGGCGGTCCGCCATGCGCGGGCTCCTTTCCACGCTGGTGGCAATGTGCGCGAGTTGCTGTTTCGAGCGTAGGCGTACTGCGGCTCGGACGGCGGGACGCAGCGGAATACAGGCGGTCGGAGTTCGCGAGCCGATCTGCACTGTGCGGGCGAGCCGACGGCCGGGGCGCGGGCCGCTCTGCAATCCGAGATCCATTCGACCGGCCGGCTGCGAGCACCTCGCCAGCCCGCGGGCCGCTCCACTCATTTTCCCCGCGGGAATGGTTCGCGGCGTGGAGAACGGCGCGCGAGCGGGGGATCGGCTCGCGGGAGACGCAGCAGCAACTCGCAAGTGGGGGTTGGTCCGCAGCGGAGTCGTCAACGACGAAAGGACCCGGACTGCGGCCGAGGGCGAACCCTCGGCCGCGAATCCGGGCCCTGTCTTGGTGGGGTGAGCGACGGGGCTCGAACCCGCGACATCTGGGATCACAACCCAGTGCTCTACCAGCTGAGCTACGCCCACCATCGGATCACGATCAGCCTCCGCCGGGCACGAAAACCCGACGGCTCCTCATCGCGAAGCCACGGACGATACTAGCGTGCGGGCACGCCCGGGGTCTAATCGGCGGCGTGCCTCACCTACTTTGAGCGCGTGGCGCCGGGTGGTGCCTCACCTATTTTGAGCGCGTAGCCAGGAAAGCTTGCCCGATGTGGAAGGCAAGATCGACATGGCCGCGAGACGGCAGGTGACGA
>NZ_JAENKO010000046.1 GCF_016599145.1 Tomitella cavernea | reverse complement strand
CAACGACAAGGCATGACATGCCAAAAATTTTGGCACTGGCATTCATCGACACACTGTTGAGTTCTCAAAGAACACGCACAACCACCACCACCCGGACACTCCCAGGCGAACTGCGGCCGCACCTGCTTTACCGACTGTAACACATCTGAATCCCGTATTCGGCCCTCATTTGTGCAACTTTTCCAGTCTACCTCATCGCCCTCACCGGCGCAAACCGGCTGCCGGCTCTGAAGTAGTGGCTAGTCAGCGAATCCAGAGGAGCTTTCCGGCGTCGCCGGGCGTCTCGCTCTGACTTGAACCAAGTTACGCGACGGCGTGCGTCTTGCCAAATCGGGGGGGCGGCAACGTTCGATCGAAATCATTCCTGTTCACGTGGCCTTTCCGCGGGCCGCGGCATCGCGCGCCCCCAATCAGGGCGTCGGTGACGCTCGGCACAGGAGGCGGCGCTGAGGGCTCTGACGGCCTGCAACACCGCCCCCGCCACGGCTACGGACGTACGCGCCGGATGCCGGCGAAGTGCTTCTTCCCCCGCCGCACGACGAGCCACTCCCCGTCCAGGAAGTCACTCGGCTCTGGCGCCCAGTCCTCCTCGCCGATCCGGAGGTTGTTCACCGAGACACCGCCCTCGCGGACGGTACGACGCGCGGCCCCCCTGCTCGCCGACAGGCCACCGGCCACCAGCAGATCGACGATCGAGTCCGGTGCCCCCGGCGTGAGCTCGGCCACCGGTGCCTCCGCCAGCGCCGCGGACAGCGTCGCAGAGTCGAGCTCGCCGAGGTCCGCCCTGCCGAACAGCGCCTGACTCGCCGTCTCGACTGCGCGGGTCTGCTCCTCGCCGTGCACCAGCGTCGTCATCTCCCGCGCCAAGCGGCGCTGGGCGGTACGGGCTTGCGGCCGCTCGTCGGTCTCCCGCTGCAGCTCGTCCAGCTCGCCGCGCTCGAGGAAGGTGAACCACCGCAGGTACTTGACCACGTCCGAGTCCGCGGTGTTGATGAAGTACTGGTACCAGGCGTACGGACTGGTCATCTCCGGGTCCAGCCACAGGCTTCCGCCTCCGGTGGACTTGCCGAACTTGTGTCCGTCGGCGGACGTCACGAGCGGCACTGTCAGACCATGCGCCGTCACGCCGTCCAGTTTACGGTTGAGGTCGACGCCGGCGACGATGTTGCCCCACTGGTCGGATCCGCCCACCTGCAGGCAGCAGCCGTGTTTGCGGCGCAGCTGCACGAAGTCGTTGGCCTGGAGCAGCATGTAGCTGAACTCCGTGTATGACATCCCGTCGGCCGCCAGCCGTTTGCGGACGGTGTCCCGCGCCAGCATGACGTTGACCGAGAAGTGCTTGCCGACGTCGCGCAGCAGGTCGATCGCCGACATCCGGCCGGTCCAGTCCATGTTGTTCTCGATGACGGCTCCGGTGGGCGAGTCGTCGAAGTCCACGAACCTCTCGAGCTGCGAGCGGATCCGCTGCGACCACTGCGCGACGGTGTCGGCCGAGTTCATCGAGCGCTCGCCCACGTCGCGCGGATCGCCGATCAGTCCGGTGGCGCCGCCCGCCATCACGATCGGCCGGTGGCCCGCACGCTGGAAACGCTTGAGCGCCAGCAGCGGGACGAGATGCCCGGCGTGCAGGCTCGGCCCGGTGGGGTCGAATCCCGCATACAGGGTCACCGGCCCGGCGGCGAGCGCGGTCCGCAGCGCGTCGAGATCGGTCGACTGCGCGACCAAGCCGCGCCATTCGAGTTCGTCGAGAATGTTCGCAGTCACGGCATCAATCCTCCCGCATCCCGGCCGCGCGGGCGACACCGGTCAGTCTGCTGCCGGCCGCGCCCCGCCGGCCGACGGAATCTCAGCCGCGCGGCGGATCGGCACGCGGGCTGCGGCGGTACGTGGACACCGCGGGGCTGCCGTCCAACCACAACCGCCAGGGCACATCGGCGTTGACGCTGACGCCGACCCGCGGCCCGCTCCGCACCGCCGCATCGTCGACGGCGCCGGGCGGGGCGAGCGTCAGGCTGATAGCCGCCCCTGGTGCCAGCAGGTCCGCGCCGCTGTCGCCGAGCCCGATGCCCAGCACGCTGCCCAGATTGCCCGGGCCGCGACCCAGCGCCGCGTCCGTGCGGGCGGCGGCACGGCGGTCCACCGCTGCGGCGCGCCCGCCGGCGACCTCACCGGCGCGCAACAACACGGCCCACCCGGCGCCCTCGAGCCCCGCGCTGACGTTCATGCAGGTGTGGATGCCGTAGCTGCGGTAGACGTACAGGTGGCCGGCGGGACCGAACATCACGCGGTTCCGAGGGGTCATGCCCCGGTAGGCGTGCGACGCGGGATCCGCCGAGCCGCGGTAGGCCTCCACCTCGACGATGCGCACCGCCACACCGTTCGCCGTGAAGTGCGCGCCCAACAGGGCGCGGGCCGCAGTGAGCGGCTCGGTCGCCAGCAGCGTACGGGCCGCCTCACCGCTCACGCGCTCCCCTGGGTCGCCGCACGATCCCGTCACGACGCGGCGATGAGCGACGACCGCAGCTCCGGGGTCAGCACTGTGTAGTGCCCTGAGCCGCGGTCGTAGCCGAAGACCCCGTCCCCCGCCGCGGGGAGGCCGTCCGCCACGAACCCCGCGCTGATGGGGCGGTACCAGTGGGTCCGCGGAATCGTCTCGACCACGTGGACGACGGCGGGGCGGTTGCCCGCCGGGAGCACGGAGACCGCCTCGTCGAGGTCGGACGCCTGCAACGCATCACCGGCACGGACCGTCACCGCGGCGACCGCCGCCTGCGCCCCGCCCGCGTCGACGCCGTAGGCCACCGCCCCGGTGACCTCCGGCAGACGGCCCAGCGCGTCGACCACGGGCAGCCGGTAGACGGGTCCGTCGGCCCCGTTCACGACGCCTTCGACGGTGTCGATCATCCAGTAGTCGCCGTCGGAATCCAGGTAGAACAGGTCATGGGATTGCGCCCACGCGTCACCCGATTCGAATACCCCGCGCAGCACCGTCGCGGGAATGTCCATGTCCGGCAGCACCTTCGAAAGCAGTCGGCCAACCTCGCCTTCACGCGCCTGCCGTACGAGCCCGTCGTCGTCCTCCTGGTAGGTCCCGGCCTCGACGTCGAAGGCGGCCAGGCGCACCGGCGCGCTGCCCGGAAGCGGTCGGCCCTTGGCGCCGGGCTTCTTCTGCGACAGATTCGCCAGGACCGCGCCGCCCTCGGTGGACGCGTAGAACTCCACCACCTGGGCTGGCGCGAACGCCTCGGTCACCGACTCCCACAGGCCCGCCGGCATGCCGGATCCGATGAACATGCGGATGGGATGGTGTGCGCCGAGCGCGGGCGCCGAGTCATCGACCAGGTCGCGCATCTGCGTCCACGTATAGGACACGACCGTGACCCCATACCGCGGAACCTCTTCGACGAACCGCGCCCGATCGAACCTGCCGGTGAGCGCGATGCGCGCCCCGCCGGCGACCGCGCCCCCCACGCTGGTGAGCAGCCCGGACGGGTGGTTCAGGGGCGTGAGGCAGTAGACGGTGTCGCCGTGGCCGAGCGCAGCGGCGCTGGCCGTACCGAAGGCGGACAGCGCCCAGCGCCGGTTGGTGATGCGCCGCGCCTCCACCTGCCCGCCAGACTCGGCGAACATGATGAAGGCGAGGTCGCGCGCCCGGCCGGGGTCCGGCCGGTACCACTTCGGCAGGCGGACCGTCGTCGGGTCGATCTTCTCCATGTCCACTACCTGGTCACGCCCACGCAGGTCGAGTTCGCGCGCGTCGCCGCCGCCGAGCACCAGGACCCGGCACCCTGCCTCCGCGGCCTCCGCGAGGCTCTCCGGATCCGCCAACACGGTGGTGACCGAGGTGAGCGCCACAGCGGGCCGGAGCCCCTCGCCCATCGGCAGCAGCACGGCCACCGCGCCCAGCCGTGAGAGCGCCGCGATGGCCACGAGCGCGCTCGGGCGCGTCTCCATCAGGACGCCGACCTCCGCCCCCTGGCGCACGCCGGCGTGGATGAGCCCGCGGACCACGTTGTCGATGCGCTCGTCGACGGCCTTATTGGTGTGCACCCGGTCCTCGAACAGGAAGCACTCGCCGTCAGGCGCCGCCTGGGCCTGCTCCGCGAGGAGCCCGCCGAAGGAGATGCGCGTGTGCGACTGCATCTCGCCGAGGCGCGCCAACCGGGGCAGAGTCCGCGCCGCCTCCTCTGCGATCGCGACCGCGCTGCGGGTGACGCCGAGCGTCAGACCGACGATGCTCCGCGTGGCGCCGATGCCCGCCTCGGTGAGCGTGGTGACGCCGTGGGACAGGCGGGAGGCCACCGTTACGCCGGAGTCGCCGGGTTCGCCCTCGTCCGGCTCCATCGGGTGGATGCGCTCGCTGAGCTCCGCCGCGCCGTTCCGCGCGCCGGCCTCCTGCCAGAGGATCCACGACGCCGTGCCCGGCCATGTCAGGTCCGCCGCCGTGGACCCGACGACGAGGCCGAAGTGCCCGGACGGCAGGCGATGCTCGTAGACGTCCGCTTTGGGCGCCGCCTTGACGATGCCCTGCACGGCGACCGGCTGGCCGATGTCGTCGACGTCGCCGACGAAGGCCAGGACCGGGCAGGTGATCTCGGCGAGGCTCACGAGCCGACCGTCGATGACGAACCCGCCGGTCATCATGCGGTTGTGAGCGATGAACTGCTTGAGCAGTTCGGCGATGGCCGGCCCCGCATAGGCGACGAAGCCGTCGTTCTCCAGGAACCTGCGCTGCGGCTCCCGCGGCAGGAGCGCGTCGCGATCGTGCAGCTGGCGCACGAAGTCCAGCCGCGACTTGGCCGTCTTCACCGGGTCGAGCAGCTGGAACCCCAGCCGCGCACCCCAGGCCGGCAGATAGAGGTGCCTCAGCACGTGGTCGGCCAGCAGGTCGGCGCCTCGGGTCGCAAGCGCGACGGGCAGCCCGAAGGGCAGTCCGGCGAGCGTGTCGACCGGACTTCCGAAGGTGATGACGCTGGCAAGACCGGCAGACTGGCGGTAGGCGGCCGCCTGGTAGGCGAACATGCCCCCCTGCGAGTACCCGGCCAGGTGGACGTCGCGTCCGGTGCGCTCGCGGATCGTGTCGACGGCCTGGCTCACCGCCACGATATGGTCCGCGAGGTTGCGTCCCAGGCCGCCGGCCTCCGTGTCGGGAGAACCGAAATCGATGACCCAGGGGTCCACCCCGTGGTCGTGCAGCACTCCCGCCCCGCCCTTGTCGCGGGTGACGTCGTAGACCTCGGCGTCGAGCATCATCGGCGGGATCAGCAGGATCGGCGGCCGGTCCGATGTCTCGTCGACAGTGTGCACGGATCCCGGGAAATACCGGCGCAGCCGGTACATCGGGCGCCGCTCGACCACCTCGAAGGGGGACTTCTCCGGCTCCATCTCCAGCCCGCCCAGGCGCAGGACCTCCAGGCCGTTCTGCGCGGTGGCGAGCACCCTGTTGACCGTGTTCGCCACCGACCTGCCGCCGATGATCACCTGCGCACCTGCCTCTCCCCTGGTCCCGCGTGCCGCGGCGGCTCCTCCACTGCGCCGGCCCGGTCGCGGGCGGACGCGCGCCGTGCGTCAGGAACTGCTGTGCGTCAGCTCGCGCCGCAACGATGAAAGTGTCTCACGTACGCCCGCGAGCTGTTCGGTGACGCGTGTCTCCGCGGTGCCGCCCTTCGCATCACGCGAGGCGATCGACCCCGCGACCGACAGCACCCCGCGCACGTCCGGCGTGAGATGCGGATCGACGGCGGCGAGCGCGTCGTCGGACAGTCCGTCCAGGCCCACGCCCCGCTCCTCGGCGGCACGGACGCATCCGCCGGCGGCCTCGTGCGCGACACGGAACGGCACGCCGCGCCGCACCAGCCACTCGGCGATGTCCGTCGCCAGGGTGAAGCCGGCCGGGGCCAGTTCGGCCATCCGTTCCTCGTGGAACTCCAGTGTGGACACGAGGCCGGTCACCGCCGGCAGCAGCAACTCCAGCTGCGCCACCGAGTCGAACACCGGCTCCTTGTCCTCCTGCAGGTCGCGGTTGTACGCCAGGGGCTGCGCCTTGAGTGTGGCCATGAGCCCGGTCAGATTGCCGATGAGCCGCCCCGTCTTGCCGCGCACCAGCTCAGCGACGTCGGGGTTTTTCTTCTGCGGCATGATCGACGAACCGGTGGACCAGGCGTCGGCCAGGGTGACGTACCCGAACTCCGCGGTAGACCAGGTGATGACTTCTTCGGACAGCCGCGACAGGTCCACCGCGATCATGGCGAAGACGAAGGCCGCCTCGGCCGCGAAGTCGCGTGCGGCGGTGCCGTCGATGGAGTTCTCCGAGGAAGACGCGAATCCGAGATCGGCTGCGATCGCCTCCGGGTCGAGCCCCAGGGAAGATCCGGCGAGCGCGCCCGAGCCGTACGGGGACACCGCCAGCCGCACGTCGAGGTCCGCCAGGCGCTGCACGTCCCGTAGCAGCGGATGCGCATGCGCCAGCAGATGGTGCGAGAGCAGGATCGGCTGCGCGTGCTGCAGGTGCGTGCGCCCCGGCATCGGCGCGCCCATGTGCGCGTCGGCCTGATCGGCCAGCGCGGCCACCACGTCGAGTACGCCGGCGGCGACCCGCCGCGCGGCCTCCCGCAGCCACATCCGGAACAACGTCGCCACCTGGTCGTTGCGGGAACGGCCCGCGCGCAGACGCCCGCCCACCGCAGGTCCGACCCGATCGATGAGCCCGCGCTCGAGGGCGCCGTGCACGTCCTCGTCGGATGCGGCCGGGCCGAAGGCACCGGAGGCGACGTCGTCGGCGAGTTCCCTCAGCCCACGGATCATCTCCGTGTGGTCGGCGTCCGAGAGCAGCCCGGCGTGGTGGAGCACGTCGGCGTGCGCCTGCGAGGCACGCACATCGTACGGGGCCAGCACCCAGTCGAAATGCGTCGACTTGCTCAGCGCGGCCATCGCCTCCGCCGGCCCCGAGGCGAAGCGGCCGCCCCACAGCGCCCCCTCGTTGGTGCCGCGCTTGTCCTCGTGGGTGTTTCCGGACTCCTCCGTGCGCTCCGAACCCACCGTGCGCTCCGTATCCACCGTGTGCTCCGTATCCACCTTGTGCTCCTCGACGTCCGTTGACGGTGCGGTCCCCGGCACGGCCGTCGCCGGCCGCACCGGGGACCGGCGGATGCGATCGCGGCCGCTGACCTACAGGCCCAGGTCCCGCTTCGCCGCCACCTTGCTCGACAGGCCGTGGATCTGGACGAAGCCCTTGGCGGACGACTGGTCGAACGAATCGCCCTCGTCGTAGGTGGCCAGGTTGAAGTCGTAGAGCGACTCGCCGCTGCGGCGGCCGTTGACCGTGATGCCGCCGCCGTGCAGGACCAGGCGGATGTCACCGGAGACGCGCTCCTGCGTCTTGTCGACGAAGGTGTCCAGCGCGGTCTTGAGCGGCGAGAACCACAGGCCGTCGTACACCAGCTCGCCCCAGCGCTGCTCGGTCTGCCGCTTGAAGCGGCCCAGCTCGCGCTCGAGGGTGACGTGCTCGAGTTCCTGGTGCGCGGTGATGAGCACCATCGCGCCGGGCGCCTCGTAGATCTCGCGGCTCTTGATGCCGACGAGACGGTCTTCGACCACGTCCAGGCGGCCCACGCCCTGCGCGCCCGCGCGGCGGTTGAGCTCCTCGATCGCATCCAGCACCGACACCGGGCGGCCATCGATCGCCACAGGCCGGCCCTTGTCGAAGGAGATGATCAGCTCGTCCGGCGCCTGCCAGTTGATAGTGGGGTCCTCGGTGTAGCTGTAGACATCCTTGGTGGGCGCGTTCCACAGGTCCTCGAGGAAGCCCGTCTCCACCGCGCGGCCCCACACGTTCTGGTCGATCGAGAACGGCGACTTCTTGGTGACGTTGATCGGGATGTCGTTCTGCTCGGCGAAGGCGATCGCTTTCTCCCGGGTCCAGGCGTAGTCGCGCACCGGGGCGATGACGTCGAGGTCGGGCGCGAGAGAACTGAAGCCCACCTCGAACCGCACCTGGTCGTTGCCCTTGCCGGTGCAGCCGTGCGCCACCGTCGTGCCGCCGTGCGACCGGGCGGCCTCGACGAGGTGCTTGACGATCAACGGCCGGCTGATGGCCGAGACCAGCGGGTACCGGTCCATGTACAGCCCATTGGCGGCGATCGTGGGCAGGCAGTACTCGTCCGCGAACTCGTTGCGGGCGTCCACCACGACCGCCTCGACGGCGCCGCAGTCCAGCGCGCGCTGCCGCACCGTCCCCATGTCCTCGCCACCCTGGCCCAGGTCGATCGCCACGGCGACGACCTCCTTGCCGGTCTCCTTGCCGATCCAGCTGATGGCCACCGAAGTGTCCAGCCCGCCCGAATAGGCGAGAATCACGCGATCAGCCATGGTGTGCGCTCCTTATCGTTCCGATATGTCGTCTGCAAAGTTCCACTCCGCGCGGCGGCGGACCGCCCGGCGCCGCCGCCGTTCCGGTCCCGCCCCGCTCCGCCCGCCAATCGTGTCACGTCAACGCCCCGTGAGCGCACTCAGGCGGTCCGCCAGGTCCGCGCCCGTCGTGGGGTCGCGGGCGATCACCGCGATGGTGTCGTCGCCGGCGATCGTGCCCACGACCTCCGTCAGCCCGGCACGGTCGAGAGCACTCGCCAGGAACGAGGCCGCCCCCGGCGGAGTGCGCAGCACCGCGATGTTGCCGCTCGCGTCCGCGGAGACCAGGAGCTCGCCCAGCAGCCGCGCCAGCCGGTCGGTGCCGCCGACCGCCCCGCGCACCGGGCTGCCGTCCTCCGGCACCACGTAGACGCCCACCCCGCCGTCGACGCCGCGCAGCTTGACAGCGCCCAGGTCGTCGAGATCACGGGAGATCGTCGCCTGTGTCGCCCCGATGCCGTCCTTGGCGAGCAGCGCCTGCAGCTCCGGCTGACTGCGCACCTGGTGGGCGGTCAGGATCGACACGATCCTGGCCTGCCGGGCGGCGCGCGTCGCGGCCGGGCGCGGTTCCTCGCTCATCTCCGGCCCCGGCTCACTGGTGGTCCAGCAGCCACACCATCAGCGCCTTCTGGGCGTGCAGCCGGTTCTCCGCCTCGTCCCACACCACTGCGCGCGGCCCGTCGAGCACGTCGGCGGTGATCTCGTTGCCGCGGTATGCGGGCAGACAGTGCAGCACGATCGAATCGGGTGCAGAAAGTGCCAAGATCGCGTCGTCGAGCTGGTAGGGCCGCAGGTCCGCCAGGCGCCCGGCCTTCTCGTCCTCCTGCCCCATCGACACCCAGGTGTCGGTGACGAGCACGTCCGCCCCCTCCGCGGCCGCCCGCGGGTCGGTGCCGACGGTGACGCTGCCTCCGGTTTCCGCGGCGCGGCGGCGCGCCGCGTCGACGACGGGCTCGGCGGGCAGGTATCCACGGGGCCCCGCGATGCGCACGTGCATGCCCGCGGTGGCGCCGCCGAGCATGAGCGAATTCGCCATGTTGTTGGCGCCGTCGCCCAAGTAGGTCAGCGTCAGGCCCGCCGTGGCGCCCTTGTGTTCGCGGATCGTGAGCAGGTCGGCCAGCACCTGGCACGGGTGGAAGTCATCGGTGAGCGCGTTGATCAGCGGCACCGTCGCGTTGCTGGCGAACGCCTCCACCCGGTCCTGCCCATAAGTGCGCCACACGACCATCTCGACGTACCGCGACAGCACCCGCGCGGTGTCCTCGATGGTCTCCCCCTTGCCGATCTGGGTGCTCGACGACTCGACGACGATCGCGTGGCCGCCGAGCTCCGTGATCCCCGCGTCGAAGGACATGCGGGTGCGTGTGGAGGTCTTGTCGAACAGCACCGCGACCGACTTCGGCCCGTCCAGCGGCCTCCGCGAATAAGGCCGGGACTTCAGCGTGACGGCCAGGTCGAGCACCTCCGCCTGCTCCGCCGGGGTGAGGTCGTCGTCGCGGAGGATATGCCGTGTCATGCGCGCTTCCCTTCCGTGTCCGTGGCGGCTTCCGAGACCGCGTCCGCGGCCGCCGCATCGGTCGCCGCGTCGAGCAGCCCCGGCAGCGCGGCGACGAAACCCGCCGCCTGCTCACCGCTGAGGATCAGCGGGGGCGCGATGCGGATCACGTCCGGACGCGGCGCGTTGATCAGGTAGCCCGCGGCGCGTGCCGCCGCCTCCGCCTGCTTGGCCACCGGCGCCGTCAGAACGATCCCCAGCAGCAGGCCTTCGCCGCGGACGTGGTCGATCTTGGGGTGTCCGAGCGCCTCGACATCCGACGTGATCGTCCGGCCCAGCTGCGCGACGTGGCCGAGCAGACCGCCGGATTCGATGGTCTCCAGCACCGCGAGCGCGGCCGCCGCACACACCGGGTTGCCGCCGAACGTGGTGCCGTGGTGGCCGGGCCCGAACAGCTCCGCGGCGTCGCCGACGGCGATGCACGCGCCGATCGGCAGCCCGCCGCCGAGGCCCTTCGCGAGCGTGACGACGTCGGGCACCACGCCGGCGCTCTGGTGCGCGAACCACCGGCCCATGCGCCCGACACCCGTCTGCACCTCGTCGAGCATGAGCAGCGCACCGCGCTCGGCGGTGATCCGCCGCGCCGCCGCCAGATACCCGGCCGGGGGCACGACCACGCCGATCTCGCCCTGGACCGGCTCGAGCATCACCGCCGCCGTCCGCTCGTCGACCGCCGCCTCCAGGGCGGCGACGTCGCCGAACGGGACGAACTCGACGCCCGGGGGCATCGGTTCGAACGGCGCGCGCTTGTCCGGCTGCCCGGTCATGGCGAGCGCGCCCATGGTGCGGCCGTGGAACCCGCCTTCGGCCGCGATGATCTTGGGCCGTCCCGTGCGCCGGGCGATCTTGAACGCCGCCTCGTTGGCTTCGGTGCCCGAGTTGCACAGGAACGTCCGGCCCGGCTGACCGAGCTTGTCCAGCAGTGCCTCCGACAGCGCGACGGGCGGCTCGCTGGCATACAGGTTGGACACGTGGCCGAGCGTGGTCAGCTGGCGGTGCACCGCGTCGACCACGGCGGGATGGCCGTGGCCGAGGCAGTTGACGGCGATGCCGCCGAGCAGGTCCAGGTAGCGCTTGCCGTCGGCGTCGGTGAGCACGGCGCCCTCGCCGCGCGCCAGTGCCACCCCGGGCACGCCGTAGGTGTTCATCAGCGAGTCCGACCAGCGGTGCTGCAATGGTCCGGTCATGCGCGTGCAGTCTCCTGTCGTGAATCCCCCGGGTCCGCCGTCGGCGTGACCATGGTGCCGATGCCCTCCTCCGTGAGCAGCTCGAGCAGTACCGAATGTCCCAGCCGACCGTCGATGACGTGGGCGCTCGGCACCCCGCCGTGCACCGCGCGCAGGCAGGCCTCCATCTTGGGCACCATGCCGGAATCCAAGCGCGGCAGCAGCTGCTCCAGCGCCGCCGCATCGATGCGGCTGACCAGAGAATCACGGTCGGGCCACTCGGTGTAGAGCCCCTCGACGTCGGTCAGGACGACGAGCTTCTCCGCGCCGATCGCCGCAGCCAGCGCGCCTGCGGCGGTGTCGGCGTTGACGTTGTGCACTACGCCGCCCGCATCCGGCGCCACAGTGGACACCACCGGGATGCGCCCGGCATCGATGAGGTCGAGGACCGCATCGGGGTTCACCGACGCGATGTCGCCGACGAGACCGATGTCGGTGGCGACACCCTCGACCATCACGCTGCGCTGCGCCGCCGTGAACAGGTGGGCATCCTCGCCGGAGATGCCCACCGCGTACGGTCCGTGCGCGTTGATCAGGCCCACCAGCTCGCGGCCCACCTGGCCGAACAGCACCATGCGCACCACGTCCATCACCTCGGGCGTGGTCACGCGGAAGCCGCCCTTGAACTCGCCCTCCATGCCTAGGCGCGCCAGCATCGAGCTGATCTGCGGACCGCCGCCGTGGACCACCACCGGCTGGATGCCGACCGTGCGCAGGAACACCATGTCCGCCGCGAAGGCGCGCTTGAGGTCGTCGTCGATCATCGCGTTGCCGCCGTACTTGACGACGACGGTGCGGCCGCGGAACTGCTGCAACCAGGGCAGCGCCTCGGCGAGGACATACGCCTTGTCCATCGCGGTGAGCGCGCCCAGCGCCGGCGACGGCGCCGTCGGCCTGTGCACGGTGGTCCCCTCGTCCCGCGTCATTCCGGTTCCCCAGTCCTCTGCCGCCCTGTTGTCCGCCGCCCTGTTGTCCGCGGCCTTGTTGTCGGCTGCCCGGCCGTCTCCTTTCACGACGAGTAGGCCGAGTTCTCTTCGACGTACGCGTGCGACAGGTCGGTGGTGCGGATGGAGGCCACGCCGTCGCCCATGCCCAGCTCGACGAGCACGTGGATGTCCTCGCCGCTCAGGTCCACCTCCCGGGCGCCGGGCGCACCCATGCCGTCGATACACACGGGGTCCCCGTTGAACGACACCCGGATGCGGTCGGGGTCCAACGCGATGGGGGCGATCCCGATCGCGGCCAGCACCCGCCCCCAGTTGGGGTCCGAGCCGAACAGCGCGGTCTTGACCAGGCTGTCGCGGGCGACGGCGCGGGCGCCGATGAGCGCCTCGTCCTCGTTCGACGCGCCCACCACCGTGATGCGGACGCGCTTGGTCACGCCCTCCGCGTCCGCCATCATCTGCTCCGCCAGGCTGTCGCACACCGCCAGCACGGCGGCGTCGAGCTGGTCCTGGGGCGCTCTCACGCCGCTCGCACCCGACGCGAGCAGCAGCACCGTGTCGTTGGTGGAGGTGGCCCCGTCGATGTCGAGCCGGTCGAAGGTGCGCGCGGTCGCCTTCCGCAACGCCTCCTCCAGCTGCCCGGGCGCCGCCGCCACGTCGGTGGTGAGCACGCACAGCATCGTCGCCAGCGACGGCGCCAGCATGCCCGCGCCCTTGGCCATCCCGCCCACATTCCACTTGCCGGCGTGGTGCACGGCCGCCTGCTTGGTGACGGTGTCGGTGGTCATGATGGCCCGCGCGGCCGCGTCGCCACCGGTGAGCCCGCCGCCGAGCTCGTGCACGATCTCGCGCACCCCGGCCAGCAGCGCCTCCATCGGCAGCCGATCGCCGATGAGCCCCGTGGAGCACACCGCCACCTCGCCGGCGCCCGTCTCGCTGCCCCAGTCGCTGAGCGCTTCGGCCGCCTCCTCCGCGGTGCGGTGCGCGTCCTGGAATCCGGGTGCGCCCGTGCACGCGTTGGCGCCCCCCGAGTTGAGGATCACCGCCCGCAGACGTCCGTCCTGAAGGGCCTGCGACGACCACAGCACCGGCGCGGCCTTGACCTTGTTGCGCGTGAACACGCCCGCGGCCGCGAAGTCCGGCCCCTCGTTGAGCAGCAGGGCCAGGTCCGGGCGTCCGCTCGCCTTGAGACCGGCGGCGATGCCCGCGGCCCGGAACCCGGCCGCGGCGGTGACGCCCTGATCGGTCACCACCCGGGTCTCCGCCTGCGCGTGTTGCGCGGCGCCCGCTGAATCCGCTGAATCGGTCATGGTGCCACCCCTGCGATCGGTAGGCCCTGGGTCTCCGGCAGCCCCAGGGCGAGGTTCATCGACTGGACCGCGCCGCCCGCAGTGCCCTTGGTCAGGTTGTCCAGCGCGGCCAGCGCCACGAGGCGCCCCGCGCGCTCGTCCACGGTGACCTGCACGTGCACGGCGTTGGATCCGACGACGGAGCTGGTCTGCGGCAGCTGTCCCTGCGGGAGCACGTGCACGAACGGCTCTTCGGCGTAGGCCTTCTCATACACCGCGTGCATCGCGGCCTCGTCCGGTTCCACGCCGGGCGCCAGCGGCGCGACGCACGTGGCCAGGATCCCGCGTGCCATCGGCGCGAGGACGGGTGTGAACGACACCGACACCTCGCCGCCCGCGAACCGCGAGAGGTTCTGGATGATCTCCGGCGTGTGCCGGTGCGCCCCGCCGACGCCGTAGGCGCGCGCCGAGCCGATGATCTCCGAGCCCAGCAGGTCCGTGCGCAGCGACCGTCCGGCGCCGGACGAGCCGCTGACGGCTACGACGGTGACCTCCGGGCGCACGAGCCCGGCCGCCACGGCGGGCGTGATCGCGAGATTCGCGGTGCTCGGGTAGCAGCCGGGCACCGCGATCCGCTTCGCCCCGCGCAGCGCCTCCCGGTTGCCTGGCAATTCCGGCAGGCCGTACGGCCAGGTTCCGGCGTGGTCGCCGCCGTAGTAGCGCTCCCACTCGGCGGCCTCCCCCAACCGGAAGTCCGCGCCGCAGTCGATGATCGTCACCGTTTCCGGCAGCTTGGCGGCGATCTCGGCCGACTTGCCGTGCGGCAGCGCCAGGAAGACCACGTCGTGGCCGCCGAGCACGTCGAGGCTCGTGTCCTCCAGGATGCGGCCTGCCAGGGGCGTCAGGTGCGGCTGCAGCGAGCCCAGCGACGCGCCCGCGTTGCCGCCGGCCGTCAGCGCACCGATCTCGATGGAACCGTCCTGGACGCCCGGATGCCCCAGCAGGAGGCGCAGGATCTCCCCTCCCGCGTAACCACTGGCACCGGCGACCGCAACCTTCGTCCTCATGCGTATGAGTATGCACGCTCCCGAATCTTCATGCAAGATCCGTGAGAGGCCCCAGCCCGCGCACCGACTCAGCTGCGGAGCTCGGCCCCCACCGCGGCGGCGGCCGCGGCCACCGCCTCCTCACGGTGCACGCTGACCTCGTCCTCGGTGAGCGTCCTGTCTCCGGCGCGGAAGGTGAGCGCATAGGCCAGCGACTTGCGCCCGGAACCCAGCTGGTCGCCCGTGAACACGTCGAACAGCGTCAGATCCTCGAGCAACGCGCCGGCGCCCTGGCGCAGGGCCGCCTCGACCGCCGCCGCGGGTACCGCGGCGTCCACCACGACCGCCACGTCCTGCAGCACCGCCGGATAGGCCGAGATGGCGGGCGCCGGGTAGTTCTCGGTGATCGGCAGCGCGTCCAGGTCGATCTCGACCGCGCACGTGCGGGCCGGCAGGCCCGCACGCTCGAGCACGGCGGGATGCAGCTCACCGGCATACCCGACGGTGTGCCCGCCCACCGACAGCCGCGCGCACCGCCCCGGATGCCAGGGAAGATACTGCGCGGCCTCGGTCTCCAGCTCGAGCCCCGCGGTCCGGGCGACGAGCCGGGCCGCATCGATGGCGTCGGCCGCGTCGGCCGGGCGTCCCGGCCCCCACTGCCCCCGCGGCTCACGCAGCCCGGTCAGCACCGCGCCGACGTGCACCGGCTGATCCGGAAGCGAGTCGATCAGCATACTGATCTGCGCGTCGCTGGGGCGCCGGTCCACCGGAAGAGCCGGCACCGGCGCGGTACCGGAGTGCGGATGGACCACCTGGGCGATGGAGAACAACGACAGGTCACGTCGGCCGCGGCCGACGTTGCGGGCGACGATCTCCAGGAGCCCTGGAAGCAGGGTGGTCGCCAGCTCGGGACGGTCCGCCTCCAGCGGGTTGAGCACCGCGGAGGTGACGCGGCGCGGGTCGTCGGCGTCCAATCCCCAGGTGTCGAAGACCGCGGCCGGCAGGAACGGGCCGGGCAGCACCTCGACGTATCCGCCGTGCGCGAGGGCGCGCCCGACGGACCGGCGGCGGCGCTGACGCGGGGTGAGGCCCCGGCCGGCGGGGGTCGCCGGCACCACCGACGGGATCATCTCGAGCCCCTCGAGTCGCAGCACCTCCTCGACCAGGTCGGCGGGCCGGTCCAGGTCGGGGCGCCAAGTCGGCGGCGTCACCGCGAGCACGTCCCCGTCGTCCCCGTCGTCGCTGACATCGCAGCCGACCTGCCGCAGCCGGCGCTCCACCGCGCCGGGCGCGTAGCCGATGCCGGCGACCCGCGCGGGCAGCCCGGCGGACATCATGATCTCGGCGGCCTCCGGCACGTGGCCGACATCCGTGAGCACAGGCTCCACCCGGCCGCCGGCTACTGCGACGAGCAGCGCCGCGGCACGGTCGAGTGCGGCGGCCGCGACCGCCGGGTCCACGTTGCGTTCGAACCTGCGGCTCGCCTCGCTGGGCAGCTTGTGGCGCCGCGCCGTCTTGAACACGGCGAGCGGATCCCAGCAGGCGGCCTCGAGGAGGATGCGCGTGGACGCGTCGCGGACCTCGGTGGACTCGCCGCCCATCACCCCGGCGAGCGAGACGGGGCCGGAGTCGTCGCAGATCACGACGTCTTCGGGGTCCAGCACGCGTTCAACCCCGTCGAGGGTGGTGAGGGACTCGCCCCGCGCCGCGCGCCGCACGACCAGCCCGCCGTGCACCCGGTCGGCGTCGAAGGCGTGCAGCGGCTGGCCCAACTCGAGCATCACATAGTTGGTCACATCGACGGCCGGGGAGATGGGCCGGATGCCGGAGAGCAGCAGACGCCGGCGCATCCACCACGGCGTGAGCGCCGCGGGGTCCACGCCGGAGACCGCACGCATCGCGAAGCGCAGCGCCCCCGTCTCGGCACGCAGCTCCACCGCCGGACCCGCCCCTCGGGCTGGCAGGGGCGTCACCTCGGCCGGATCCGAATAGGCCAGGTCGAACCCGCAGGCCAGCTCCCGCGCCAGGCCGCGCAGGCTCAGGCAGTAGCCGCGGTCGGGCGTCACCGCGAGCTCGAACACGGAGTCGTCCAGCCCGAGCAGCGGCAGGGCGTCGTCTCCCGGCGCATGCCCGCCCTCCCCGCCCGCGCCCGACTCGAGCACGAGGATCCCGGAATGATCACTCCCCACGCCCAGTTCGGCCGGCGAGCAGATCATGCCGTCGGAGATCTGGTCGTAGGTCTTCCGCGAGGCGATGGCGAACCCGCCCGGGAGCTCCGCCCCCGGCAACGCGACGACGACCAGGTCGCCCTCGGCGAAGTTCCGTGCGCCGCACACGATGCTGCGCGGCTCCGGCTCCCCCACCTCCACCTGACAGTGCCGGATGGGCTTCTTGAACCCCTCGAGTTCGACGATCCGCGCCACCCGGCCCACGACGACGGGGCCGCGGACGGCCTCGAAACCGGTGACCTCCTCCACCTCGAGGCCCACGCGCACGAAGCCCGCGTCCAGCTCTGCGGGCGTCACCTGCCAGCCGGCGTTGGCCTGCTGCAGGGCCTCGGTCACCCAGGATTGCGCTACTCGCACGTTGCTTCGCTCTCTCGATCGTGGAAGTGGTGGATTTCGATCGCGGAGAAGTTGTTCGCAGTCTCCGCGGCACCCTCGACTGCCCGGCGTCCTACACTTCGACCCCGAACGGCAGCGTGAAGCGGATATCGCCCTCGACGATGTCGCGCATGTCGGGGATGCCATTGCGGAATTGCAGCGTCCGCTCGAGTCCCATGCCGAACGCGAATCCGGAGTACACCTCGGGGTCGATGCCGCACGCGATGAGCACGTTCGGGTCGACCATCCCGCAGCCGCCCCATTCCACCCAGCCGGCGCCGCCCTTCTTGCGGGGGAACCAGACGTCGACCTCCGCGGAGGGCTCGGTGAACGGGAAGTAGTTGGGGCGCATGCGGGTGCGCGTCTCCTCACCGAAGAGCGCGCGGGCGAACGCGTCGAGCGTGCCCTTGAGGTGGGCCATGGTCAGACCCTCGTCCACGGCCAGCCCCTCGATCTGCGAGAAGACCGGCGTGTGGGTGGCGTCGAGCTCGTCGGTGCGGAACGTCCGCCCCGGGCACACCACGTACAGCGGCAGGTCTCGGCTCAGCATCGAGCGCACCTGGACCGGCGAGGTGTGCGTGCGCATCACCTGCCGGGAGCCCTCCGGCGCAATGTGGAAGGTGTCCTGCATGGTGCGCGCAGGGTGATCCGGCAGGAAGTTGAGGGCATCGAAGTTGAAGTGCTCGGTCTCCACCTCCGGCCCGTCTGCCACCTCCCAGCCCATGCCGACGAAGACGTCGGTGATCTGTTCGGAAATCAGCGTGATGGGGTGCCGCGCGCCGACGGGCCGGCGGGTCGACGGCGCGGTGACGTCGATCGCCTCGGAGACCAGGACGGCCGCGTCGCGCTCGGCGAGCAACACCGTGCGGCGCGCCTCGTAGGCCTTGTGCACACGTCCCATCGCCATATTGACGGCCCGCCCCGCGTCCTTGCGGTCGCCCTTGGGCAGCGAACCCAGCCCGCGCTTGGCCGACGGCAGGACCGCCCGGTCACCCAGGTGGGCGTGCCGGGCCTCCGCGAGACCGTCCAGGTCCGTAGAGCCGGCGAACGCCGCCTCGGCCGATTCCGCGGCGGCGGTCAGCCGCTCCTCGGCGTAATCGGACCGCGATACGGCGGCCTGCGCGTCCTGCTCGGTCTCCACAGCCACAGGGGAACACTCCTCGTCGGTTCTCGGCCGGCCCCAGGCCGGCGGCATACATGAAGTTTATGGGACCCGCGGGGCAGGGCCGTCAGCCACGGGTGCCCGCGCGCCGTTGCGCACGGGCGGACGCGTGCAGGCAGATCGCCGCCGCGGTGGCCAGGTTGAGGCTCTCCGCGCGTCCCCCGATGGGGATCCGCACGCGATGATCCGCGGATGCCGCGTCCTCGGCGCCCAGTCCATGCGCCTCGTTGCCGAACAGCCACGCGGTGGGTCCGGCCAGCAGCCCGTCGGCGTCGTCGATGTCCACCTCGCCATCGGCGGCGGTGGCCAGAATCCGCACGCCCCTGGCGCGCATGTCCGCCAGCACTCCCGCCGTGTCGCGTCTGCGTGTGATCGGCACGTGGAAGACGCTGCCCGCCGACGAGCGCACGCATTTGCCGTTATGCGGGTCGACGCTGTCGCCGGCGAGTACGACGGCGCGCGCTCCCATCGCGTCGGCGATCCGGATGATCGTCCCCGCGTTGCCGGGGTCCGCGACGCCCACGGGGACCGCGACAAGCCCGGGCGTGGACGCGCCCAGCGCCTCGTCGAGGCCGACGTCGAGGAGGCGGCACACCGCGACGATGCCAGGCGGGGTGACCGTTTCGGACAGGCGCGCGGCCGCTCGTTCGGACACCGGCCGGACCGGGATGCCGTGGGCCTGTGCCTGGGCGAGTGCATCGTGATGGGCGGGCCGCTCGGCCGCCGACGCGTTATAGAAGATCTCGGTGCAGACGGGCTCCGCCGCGTCCCCGCCGCCGTCGGACGCCAGTGCGGAGATCACCGCGTTGGTGCCTTCCGCCAGGAACAGGCCGCGGCGGCGGCGTTCCGGCGCGCGGTGGAGCTTGACAGCCGACACGACCCGCGGGTTCCGCTCCGAGAGCGGGTCCGCGGGCCGTGTTCCGGCATCCGTGCCCCGTGCCGAGCCGTCCGTGCTCCGGGGTGCCAATGCGGGTGCGTCCTTCCGTGCGACCGTGGGCCGGTCCGTCAGGCGGCGTCGCCGGCCGGGGCGTTGACGTCGGCAGGCAGCGCCGCCTTGGCCACGGCGATGAGGCCGGCGAAGGCCTCCGGGTCCGCAACGGCCAGCTCGGCCAGGTTCTTGCGGTCCACCTCGACATCGGCGGCCTTGAGGCCCTGGATGAAGCGGTTGTAGGTCATGTCGTTGGCGCGGGCCGCGGCGTTGATGCGCGCGATCCACAGCTTGCGGAAGTCTCCCTTGCGCGCCCGGCGGTCGCGGTAGGAGTAGGTCATCGAGTGGAGCATCTGCTCCTTGGCCTTGCGGTACAGCCGCGAACGCTGACCGCGGTAGCCCTTCGTGGACTCGAGAACCGTACGACGCTTCTTCTGGGCGTTGACCGCCCTTTTCACGCGTGCCACTTGAAAGATCCTGTCGAACTCAGGGGCGCTGCGCGCCCGGAGGGGATGTCGGGACTACTGCCGCTGCGAACGGCGACCGGTCACTTGCCGAGCAGGCGCTTGACGCGGGCCGTGTCGTTCTTGTGCACGTCGGTAGTGCCTTCCAGACGCCGGGTGCGGCGTGACGACTTGTGCTCGAGCAGGTGACGGCGGCCGGCGCGCTCACGACGGAGCTTGCCGCTGCCGGTGACCTTGAAGCGCTTGGCGGTGCCGCTGTGGGTCTTGGCCTTAGGCATGGAATCCTCGAACTTTCATGGTTGTTTGCCCTCCCCGGCCGCGGTCGCGCTCGGTCCGCGCCCCGGTGGGGGTCCTGTCGTAATCGGACCGCAGCGCCTACGCGCCGGCCCCCTGCGCATCCGCCGACTGCTTACCGCTGCGGCCGCGACCGCCGCCGTCCTGTTTGGTCTGACCGCGCGTCTTGGCGTTCTTGTGCGGAGCCACGACCATCGTCATGTTGCGGCCGTCCTGCTTGGCCGGGGTCTCGACGAAGCCGAGCTCCTCGATGTCGGAGGCGAGACGCTGCAGCAGCCGGAAGCCCAGCTCCGGGCGCGACTGCTCGCGGCCGCGGAACATGATCGTGACCTTGACCTTGGAGCCCTGCTCGAGGAAGCGGACGACATTCTTCTTCTTGGTCTCGTAGTCGTGATCGTCGATCTTGGGCCGGAGCTTCTGCTCTTTGATCACGGTCTGCTGCTGGTTACGGCGCGACTCCCGGGCCTTCTGCGCGGCCTCGTACTTGAACTTGCCGTAATCCATGATCTTGCACACCGGCGGACGGGCCGTGGGCGCGACCTCGACCAGATCCAGGTCCGCCTCCACTGCCAGCCGGAGTGCATCCTCGACACGCACGATCCCGACCTGCTCTCCGCCCGGCCCGACGAGACGGACCTCCGGTACACGGATGCGGTCGTTGATGCGGTTGTCAGCGCTGATGGGGCCTCCTCGGTAGGTACTGCGTTCTCTGCACGGCCGCGAGCAACACCACAGAATCCACCGCCGGCACGCGCGCCGACGAAATGGCGCCTCACCTCAGCAGTAAGGCCCCTGCGCATGCCCGGGCTGACGCCCGGACCCGCGAGGGGCCCGTCACCGACCGTTCCACGGCCCGCCGCGCGAAGGGCCTGGGTCTGCGCAGCGCCTGCAGCGGCGCACGCAATCCACGAGGGCCCGCGCGGACGCGGGGTGGACCGGACCGCACAACCGTCGTATCCGTCGCCGCCGAGGGCGTCGCGGTACAGTCGTCGAACGGTGGGAGCGGGACTCCACTTGTTGCCCCCGGTTGCTCCGGGGGCGGTCGTGAATGCAAGGCTACCAGGCATGACCGATCACCCCCAGCCGGCCCCCGTCCCCGGCGCAGATTCCCCTGCCGACGCCGAGGCGCCCGTCCGCGCACTCGATTCCATCCCCGCCATCGAGGTGATCTCCCGCGCCGCCGTCATGCTGATGAGCGCTGCCGCGGAGAAACTGGGCCTCGCCGACGAGGATCCGGAGGCCAGCCCGCACCGCGACCTCGACGAAGCGCGGCGGCTGATCCAGGCGCTCGCGGGCCTGATCACCGAATCCGCAGAGTACCTCGGGCCGCACGCCGCCCCCTTGCGTGACGGCCTGCAATCGCTGCAGCGCGCGTTCCGCGAATCCTCCGCCATCCCCGACGAGCCCGGCAAGGGCCCCGGCGAGCACCTCACCGGCCCGGTCCGGTGAGTTCTCCTCGCGCCCTGCGCCGCCACGCGTCATACTCGGTGTCATGAGTGCGCACGCCCGGACTCCCGCCGCCCAGGCCGTCGGCCTGGTCAAGACCTACGGTTCCGGAGCCACGGCGGTGGTGGCGTTGGGCGGAGAAGACCTGGCAGGGGTGGACCTCACGCTTCCGCGAGGTGAGTTCACGGCGATCATGGGCCCGTCGGGTTCCGGCAAATCGACCCTGATGCACTGCCTCGCCGGCCTGGACTCCCCCACGTCCGGCTCGGTGCGCGTCGGCGAGACCGAACTGCGCGGCCTGGGCGACAAGGAGCTCACCGCACTCCGACGCGACCGGATCGGCTTCGTGTTCCAGTCGTTCAACCTGGTGCCCACGCTCACCGCCGCGGAGAACATCACCCTGCCCGTGGACATCGCCGGGCGCACGGTGGACCGCGATCGCTACGACGGCGTGATCGACCGCCTCGGGCTGCGCGACCGCCTCGGGCACCGCCCGTCCGAGCTCTCCGGCGGGCAGCAGCAGCGCGTCGCATGCGCCCGGGCCCTCGTCGGGGCCCCCGAGCTGGTCTTCGGCGACGAACCCACCGGCAACCTCGACTCACGCTCGTCCGGCGAGGTCCTCGGCATCCTGCGCGACGCGGTGGACAGGCTGGGCCACACCGTGGTCATCGTCACCCACGAACCGGCGGCCGCCGCCTACGCAGACCGCGTCGTGTTCCTTGCCGACGGGCGCATCGTCGGCGAGATGCGCGATCCCACCGCCGACACCGTGCTGGACCGGATGAAGGTCCTGGATTCGTGACCCCCGCGCGGGCCCGGGCGGGCGGGGGGCGCGACCCGGCACTTCGCCGGGTCGCGCTGCGCACTCTCGCCGCCAACCGGGTTCGGTTGGCGCTCACCGTGATCGCCGTGGTCCTCGGCACCGCGTTCGTCGCCGGATCCTTCGTCTTCACCGACACCTTGCACAAGGCGTTCGACGGGGTGTTCGCCGACGTGGCCGAGGGCGTCGACGTGCAGGTCTCCACGGAGCACCCGGGCGCGGGCGGCGTCCCCGACTCGTACGGTCCCCTGCTCCGCGGCCTCCCGCACGTCGCGGAGGTGACCCCGCAGATCTCCGGGCCCCTGGTACTGGTCGACGCCCGAGGACGGCCCGTCCAGACCGGCGGCGCCCCCAGCATGGGCCTGTCCTACACCCCGCCCGGGAAGGCGCCGGGGGACCCGGAGCCCATCGTGGCGGGCGCGCCGCCTTCCGCCGACGGCGAGGTGATGCTCAACGACGGCGCCGCGCGCGCGGCGGGCCTGCACGTGGGCGACCGCACACAGGTGCTCGTCCCTGCAAAGGGGCTCCAGGACGTCACCGTCACCGGGATCTACGCCCCCGCTGCGGACACCGGCGGCTACGTGGGGATCGAATTCACCGCGGAACAGGCCCGGGCCCTGTTCACTGACGGCTCCCACGTCGGGGCGTTCCAGGTGGCCGCCACCCCCGGGACCGCACCCGCGACGCTGCGCGACGAGGTCGCCGCGGCCCTGCCCGACACCCCGGAGATGCGGGTCGAGACCGGCGCGCAGGTGCGCGAGCGCGTGCAGTCGCAGCTGGACGACGCGCTGCGCTTCGTCAACTACTTCCTGCTCGCCTTCGGCGCGATCGCGCTGCTCGCCGGGACCTTCATCATTTACAACACCTTCTCGATGATCGTCGCGCAGCGCATGCGCGAGCTGGCGCTGCTGCGGGCCGTCGGCGCAGGCCGTCGGCAGATCCGCCGCTCGGTGCTGGGCGAGGCGGCGGCGGTGGGCCTGGCGGGCAGCGCGGTGGGCCTCGCCGCCGGGATCGGGCTGGCCTACGGGCTGCGCGCAGCCCTCAATGCCGCCGACCTGGGCCTGCCCCGCGGTGACCTGGCCGTGACAGCGAGGACGGTGGTGGCCGCGCTGGCGCTCGGGGCGTTCGTCACCGTCGCCAGCGCCTGGGTGCCGGCGCGGCGTGCGTCCGCGGTGCCGCCTGTGGCCGCGATGCGCGCGGAGTTCGCGTCCACCGGGACGTCGCTGCGCCGGCGCACGGCGGTCGGCGCGCTAGGGATCGCCGGCGGCACGGTCGCGCTCCTGCTCGGCGCGACGGCGGAGACGACCCCCGTCGCCGCGTCGGTCGTCGGAGCCGGCGCGGCCACCGTGCTGGTCGGCGCGCTGCTGGTCTCGCCCGCGCTGTCCTCGCCGGTGATCCGGATCCTCGGCGCCGCCGTCCCACGGGTGTTCGGCGCCCCCGGACGCCTCGCCGTCACCAACGCGACCCGCAACCCCCGCCGCACCTCGGCGACCGGGTTCGCCCTCACGCTCGGGCTCATGCTCGTCACCCTCATCGGCGTGTTCGGGGCCTCCGCCCGCAGCAGCGTGGACGCGCTCATCGACACCGGGATCCGCGCGGACTTCGTCCTCACCGGCATCGGGCCTTCCGGCATCCCGCCGCGCGCCGCCGACGCCGCCGCGGCGGCCCCCGGCGTGGGAGAAGTGGTCCGGTTCCACCCCGTGCGCGCGGAACTGGACGGCGCATCGACCGCCGGACTCGCCGCCTCGGGCCCGGTGGCGGATCTCCTGCGGCTGGACATCGTCTCCGGGAACTCCGAGCTCACCGGCGACGGGATGCTCGTGTCCACCGACGCCGCCGCCCGCCACGGCTGGACTGTCGGCGACGCCGTCGAGCTGACCGGGCCGGACGGCACCGTGTTCCGCAACGTCGTCCGCGGCACGTACGCACCACAGTCCGCGCTGGGCGACTGGGTGGTCGGCGAGTCCGCCTACCACGCGCTCGCGCCAGCGCTCGCCCGCCGCGATGTCCTCATGCTCGTCGACGCCGCGCCCGGCGTCACCCCGGCCGCATTGCGGGAATCGCTGACGGCGGCCACCGACCCGTACCTGGTGGTGCAGGTGCAGGACCGCGACGAATTCCGCGGTGCGCAGGCCCGGCAGATCGACCAGATGCTGGCCGTACTCTACGGTCTGCTGTCGCTCGCGATCGTCATCGCGGTGCTGGGGATCGTCAACACGCTCGCGCTCTCGGTGGTCGAACGGCGCAGGGAGATCGGCATGCTCCGCGTCATCGGCACGCATCGCGCCCAGGTGCGCCGGACCGTGTACATCGAGTCGACGCTCATCGCCGTGTACGGGGCGGTGGTGGGCGTCGTACTGGGCATTGCCTTCGGGGCCGCGTTCGTGCACGCGCTGCGCAACGAGGGGATCGATCGCCTCGCCATCCCCTGGGTCCAGTCGCTGGCGATGCTCGCCGGCGCCGCCGCCGTGGGCGTGGCGGCGGCGGTGTGGCCGGCGTCCCGCGCTTCGCGCACCGACCCGCTCACGGCGATCGACGAGCCGTGAGGCGGCCGGCGATCAGCGCAGCATCGGCTTGAGGAACCGGCCCGTGTAGCTCTCGGCCGCCGCGGCGATGTCCTCGGGCGTGCCGGACGCGACGACGGTGCCCCCGCCGGCCCCGCCCTCCGGGCCCATGTCGATGATCCAGTCGGATGTCTTGACCACGTCCAGGTTGTGCTCGATGACCAGGACGGTGTTGCCCTTGTCCACCAGGCCGCCGATCACCGCGAGCAACTTGCGGATGTCCTCGAAATGCAGGCCCGTGGTGGGCTCGTCGAGCACGTAGACGGTACGCCCGTTGGAACGCTTCTGCAGCTCCGCGGCCAGCTTGACGCGCTGCGCCTCGCCGCCGGACAGCGTCGGCGCGGGCTGGCCCAGGCGCACGTATCCCAGGCCGACGTCGACGAGGGTTGCGAGATACCGGTGGATCGACGTGATCGGCTTGAAGAACTCCGCCGCCTCCTCGATGGGCATCTCGAGGACCTCGGCGATCGTCTTGCCCTTGTACCGCACCTCGAGCGTCTCGCGGTTGTACCGGGCGCCATGGCACACCTCGCACGGAACGTAGACGTCCGGGAGGAAGTTCATCTCGATCTTCAAGGTGCCGTCGCCCGAGCACGCCTCGCAGCGCCCGCCCTTGACGTTGAACGAGAACCGTCCGGGCTGGTAGCCGCGCACCTTGGCCTCCGTCGTGGCGGCGAATAGCGATCGGATCTTGTCGAACACGCCCGTGTAGGTGGCGGGGTTGGATCGGGGGGTCCGGCCGATCGGCGACTGGTCCACCTGCACGAGCTTGTCCAGGTTGTCCAGGCCGGTGACCCGCTTGTGCCGCCCCGGCACCTGCCGCGCGCCGTTGAGCCGGTTGGCCAGCACGGTGGACAGGATAGTGTTGACCAGCGTCGATTTGCCCGAGCCGGACACGCCCGTGATCGTGGTGAGGACGCCGAGCGGAAAGGCGACGTCGATGTCGCGCAGGTTGTTCTCGCGTGCGCCGACGACCGTGAGCATCCGCTCGGGCTCCACCGGACGGCGGGCCTCGGGCAGCGGGATCCGCTCACGCCCGGCGAGATACGCACCCGTGAGCGATTCCGGGTTGTCGAGCAGATCCGCGAAGCCGCCGCTGTGGACGATCCTGCCGCCGTGCTCACCTGCCATCGGCCCGATGTCGACGATCCAATCGGAGGCGCGGATGGTGTCCTCGTCGTGCTCGACCACGATGAGCGTATTGCCCAGGTCACGCAACCGTGACAGGGTCTCGAGCAGCCGATGGTTGTCGCGCTGATGCAGCCCGATCGACGGCTCGTCAAGCACGTACAGCACCCCCACCAGGCCTGAGCCGATCTGTGTGGCGAGGCGGATGCGCTGCGCCTCCCCGCCCGAGAGCGTGGCCGCCGGCCGCTCCAGCGACAGGTACTCGAGACCCACGTCCAGCAGGAATCCCAGGCGTGCCTGCACCTCGCGCAGCACCTGGCCCGCGATGGCCTCCTCGCGCCTGCCCAAGGTGAGGCTGCCCAGGAACTTCGCGCATTCGGAAATCGACAGGGCACAGACCTCGGCGATGGATTTGCGCCCGCTCTGCCCGCCGGACAGCGTCACCGACAGGATCTCCGGGCGCAGACGCGCCCCCCCGCACGCAGGGCACGGGACGTCGCGCATATAGCCCTCGTAGCGCTCCTTCATCTGCTCCGACTCGGTCTGCTCCAGCCGGCGGTGCAGAAACGGGATCACGCCCTCAAAGGCCGCATAGTAGGAGCGGGTGCGGCCGTAGCGGTTGCGATACCGCACGTGCACCTGGGCATCGCTGCCGTGCAGCACCGCGGTCCGCACCTTCTTGGGCAGCGACCGCCAGGGCGCGTCGACGTCGAACTCGAGCTCCCCCGCCAGGCCGGACAGCAGCCGGCCGAAGTACTCGGCGCTCTGGCCCGTCGACCACGGCGCCACCGCGCCCCCGGCGAGGCTCAGGTCCGGATCCGGCACCACCAGGTCCGGGTCGACTTCCTTGTGGATGCCCAGGCCCGCGCACTCCGGACACGCGCCGTACGGGGAGTTGAAGGAGAACGACCGGGGCTCGAGATCGTCGATGGCCAGCGCGTGACCGTTGGGACAGGCCAGCTTCTCCGAGAACCTGCGCAGGCGGTCCGGCGCGTCCTCGTCCCGGTCGACGAAATCGAGCACCACGATGCCGTCCGCCAGCCGCAGCGCGGTCTCCACCGAATCCGTCAGCCGTTGCTTGGCGGACGCCTTGACGGTGAGCCTGTCGACGACAACGTCGACGTCGTGCTTCTCCTGCTTCTTGAGCTTCGGCGGGTCGGTGAGCGGATAGACCTCCCCGTCCACGCGCACGCGGGCGAAACCCTGCGCCGCGAGCTGCTCGAACAGGTCCACGAACTCGCCCTTGCGTGTGCGCACCACCGGGGCCAGCACCTGGAATTTGGTGCGCTCCTGCATCTCCAGCACTTGGTCGACGATCTGCTGCGGAGTCTGCCGCGTGATGGGTTCGCCGCACTGAGGGCAGTGCGCCGAACCCGCACGCGCGTAGAGCAGCCGCAGGTAGTCGTACACCTCCGTGATGGTGCCCACCGTCGACCGCGGATTGCGGTTGGTGGACTTCTGATCGATCGACACGGCCGGCGACAGGCCCTCGATGAAGTCGACGTCGGGCTTGTCCATCTGGCCGAGGAACTGCCGGGCATAGGCGGACAGCGACTCGACGTAGCGACGCTGCCCCTCCGCGAAGATGGTGTCGAACGCGAGCGACGACTTACCGGAACCGGAAAGCCCGGTGAACGCGATCATCGCGTCCCGCGGAAGATCCAGGTCCACGCCGCGCAGATTGTGCTCGCGGGCGCCCCGCACGATCAGCCGATCACTCACCGGTCACGTCCTCCCAGCGTGTTCGGTCCCGGACCCTTCCGGACACCACGTCTCTCGAACGCAGATTCTAACGGAACTGTTCCCCGGCTTCACCTTGGGACCCGACGCACCCCGGCGGGGGCACGACCGCGCGCGGGAAGAATCTGTAGCGTGTGGGAAATGACGACCGCACCGTTGAAGATCGCCGACGAGTACACGGGCACCCTCTCGCCCGGCGGAACACCCCAGCGCCGCACGCTGGGCGGAGCCACCATCATCAAGGCCTCTGTGGGCCCGATGGACAACAATGCCTACCTCGTCACCTGCACCGAGACCGGCTCCGCCGTGCTCATCGACGCGGCCAACGACTCCGAACACCTGATGCGCATCATCGACGAGAACGCCCCGGAGCTGAGCCTGATCGTCACCACCCACCGGCACCCGGACCATTGGCAGTCGCTCGAGGACGTCGTCGCCGGATTCGCCTCGCCCACCGCCGCCAGCGCGGTGGACGGCCCCGAGCTGCCGGTGACCCCGGACCGCACAGTGGGGCATGGGGACACACTCACCGTCGGCGCATTGACGTTCACGGTGATCGCACTCCGCGGCCACACCCCCGGGTCCATCGCCCTGTCGCTGAAGGCCGATGGCACCACGCACCTGTTCACCGGCGACAGCCTCTTCCCCGGTGGGCCGGGGAAGACAAGCGGAGCAGACGAATTCGGCTCACTGATGTCCGATCTCGAGCAGCGCGTATTCGGCGTTTACGACGACTCGACGGTGGTATATCCGGGGCACGGGGCCGACACGACGCTCGGCGCCGAGCGTCCGCACCTGACAGAATGGCGCGGACGCGGTTGGTGACCGCGACTCACCGCGATCTTTGCACCGCCGTGCACAGTGGCGTCCACAAGGGGCGCCGGACCAGGAGGTAGCCATGCTCGTCCGCAGAATCGCCCGGCCCATGCTCGCATCGATCTTCGTGGTGATGGGCGCGGACGCGGTCCGGGACCCGTCCGGACGCGCCGTCGCCGTGACAGGCTTCGCGGACACCTACCGCGACACGCTTCCCGGCGGCGTGCGCAGCGCACTCGAATCCGCCCCCGAGAACCTCGTCCGGGCGAACGGGATGGTGCAAGTCGGCGGCGGGCTCATGCTCGCCGTGGGCAAGTGCCCCCGCGCCGCCGCCGGCACCCTCGCCGGTTCCATGGCGCCGACCACCCTGATCGGCCACGACTTCTGGAACGAGACCGACCCCGCCCAGCGCAAGACGCAGATGGTCCAGTTCCTCAAGAACCTGGGCCTGACCGGCGGACTGCTGCTGGCCGCCGTCGACACCGAGGGCAGGCCGTCGCTCGGCTGGCGCGCTCGACGTGCAGCCCACAAGGTGCAAGAGGCCGTCGTCACCGCACGTCCGGACGACCGCGCGGAAGCCGCCTCGCGCCATGGCGCCGAACTCACCGAGGCCGCTGCCCAACGCGGGGCGGAGTGGGCGGATACGGCAAGACGGTGGGGCGGCGAGGTCGCCGATGCCGCGGGCTCCGCCGGACACCTGGGCTCCCAGTGGGCGGACTCCGCACTGCACCGCGGCGCGGGGTGGGCCGATACGGCGCGCAGACGCGGCCTCGAGTTGGCCGGCGCAGCGGAGGCCCGCGGCACAGATTGGGCGGACGCCGCCGGGGAATGGGCCGAGGCCGCGGGCCACAGAGGCAGCGAGTGGCTCGACCGAGCGCAGGCCGAGGCCCCGCAGCTGGGACGCCGGGCACAGGCACGCGCCGAGAAGGCGGCCCGCCGCTCCGCACGGGCGGCCGGCGGTCTGTCCGACGAGGTCAAGCGGAGCGGCATCCTCGGCCGGTCGAGGTAACCCCGGCATCTCGTCTAGACTGGCGTGTCGCCGTCCAGTGCCCGGCCCGTCGGCCGCGCGTGCGTTTCGGCCCCAGTATCCGCCCGTCAGGAGAGTGCACCCCCGCCTTGTCCGACAATGCACCTGCAGAACCCCCGGTGTCCGCCGAAATCACGCGGGAGCAGCGCGCGCTCGACGCCATGTACACCCGGCTGGACCGACTGCGCGGCTACACGCGTGAACGTTTGAGTCGGGTGCTCCTCGAGAGCGGCGGCACCCCCCAGGCCCGCTCGGAACGCGAGTCTTATACACAGCTCTACACCGACGACATCGTCCGGTACGACGCCGCCGAGCACGGGTTGTGCTTCGGCCGCCTCGACATGGACGACGGCGAGACCCGGCACGTCGGCAGGATCGGCATCCGCGACGAGGACGACTACGCCACCCCACTGCTTCTGGATTGGCGCGCGCCGCTGGCCCGCCCGTTCTACCTGGCCACCGCGCTGTCCCCGGACCGGGTGGCGCGCCGTCGGCATCTGCGCACCCGCAACCGCCGCGTCACCGGGCTCAGCGACGAGCACCTCAGCGGCGACTGCGACACCGCACCGGCCGCCGCCGGAGATGCGGCGTCGGCCGGAGTCGCCGGCGAGGAGGCGCTTCTGGCTGCCCTCGGGCAGGCGCGGACCGGACGGATGTCCGACATCGTCGAGACGATCCAGGGCGAGCAGGACACGATCATCCGGTCCGGCCATCGCGGAGTCCTCGTCGTCCAGGGCGGCCCCGGCACCGGCAAGACCGCAGTGGCCCTGCACCGGGCCGCCTACCTGCTCTACACGCACCGCAAACAGCTCGCACGCAGCGGCGTGCTCGTGATCGGGCCCAACCCGACTTTCCTCGAGTACATCGCCCGCGTGCTGCCCTCGCTGGGCGAGACCGGCGTGCTGCTGTCCACCATCGGCGACCTGTACCCCGGGGTCACAGCCTCCACGGCCGATGATCGCACCGCCGCTGCGGTGAAGGGCTCGCTCGACGTGATCGCCGTGCTCAAGAAGGCCGTCCGCGACCGCCAGACCGTGCCCGACGAACCGGTCATCGTGCGGTTCGACGGCTACCCTCTGCGCATCGACAGGAAGACGTGCACGAAGGCCCGGGGACGTGCGCGTTCATCCCGGCGCCCGCACAACTTGGCACGTCCGCTGTTCCGGTCGATGGTCATCGACGCGCTGGCCGATCAGCTGGCAGAGGCCATCGGCACCAGCGTCGTCGACGGCTCGAACCTGCTCAGTACCGCGGACCTGGCCGACATCCGGCGCGACCTGCGCCAGGACGAGGCTGTGCGCGCCGAGATCGACGCGCTGTTCCCGGAGCTCACCCCGCAGCAGGTGCTCACGGACCTGTTCGCCTCCGAGGACCGGCTCCGTTCTGCGGCCCCCGCTCTCGACGACGAGCAGGTCGCGGCCGTGGTGCGCCCGGCCGCGTCCGGGTTCAGCGACGCCGACGCGCCGCTGCTGGACGAACTGGCGGAGCTGCTCGGCGTCGACGATTCCGCCGAGCACGAGCGCGAACGCTCCCGGTGGCGCAGGCAGATCGCCGACGCGCAGGGGGCGCTCGACATCCTCACCGGCTCCGCCCCCCAGGACCTCGAGGACGAGTTGGATCCCGAGATCCTCATGGCCTACGACCTGATCGACGCCGGCGAGCTGGCCCGCCGCCACGACACCGCGGAGAGCCGCACCGCCGCCGAGCGTGCGGCGGAGGACCGGACCTGGGCCTTCGGCCACGTGATCGTGGACGAGGCGCAGGAGTTGTCCCCCATGGCGTGGCGCATGCTCATGCGCCGCTCGCCCAACCGCTGGATGACGGTGGTGGGCGACACCGCGCAGACGGGCGCCGTCGACGGCGCCGCCGCGTGGGACGACATGCTCTCGCCGTACGTTGCGCAACGCTGGCGCCTGGCCGAGCTCACCGTCAACTACCGGACGCCCGGGGAGATCATGGCAGTGGCGGCCCCGCTGCTCGCCGCCATCGACCCCGATCAGACTCCACCGGTGTCCGTGCGTGATTCGGGGCATGCCCCGGAGAGCATCGCCACCGAGGCGGAGCGGATCGACGAGTCCGTCGCCGCCGTCGTCGCCGCACTGCCCCTTGTCGGCACCGCGGCAGTGCTGTGCCCGCCGGACCTGGTCGACCGCCTGCGACACCTCGGCGGCGAGCGCGTCGAGGTGATGCCCGTGGCGTACGTCAAGGGCCTCGAGTTCGATTCCGTTATCGTCGTCGAACCGGACGCGATCATCGCCGGGTCCGAGCGCGGCCGCGCCGACCTGTACGTCGCGTTGACGCGCGCGACCCAGCGCCTGGCCGTAGTGCACAGCCGGACGCTGCCGGATGAGCTCACCGGGCTGCGGGCAGTCGGCGACGGCGCCGCACCCCCGGCCTCCGCAGCAGCCCAGGACACGATGCGCGCCGCTGCGGGGGCCGCCCGGTGACGGGTAGACGCACGGCGGCCGGGGCTCGTGCATTGCTCCCCGCAGTGGCGCTCGTCCCCGCGGTGGCGCTCGTCCCCGCGGTGGCGCTCCTGGCCGCGTGCACATCGGGCGGCGACGCGGGGGCCGCCGCCGCAACGTCACCGACCACGCCTGCGACCGCGGCGACGGCCGCGGCCGCGCAGCACCCAGCCGCCCGGGAGACGGGCCGGACGATGGCCGCACCGGCAGCAGACTTCACGCGCGCCCTCACCGACCGCGGCGTGCCCGCCGCGGAGATGGGCGACGCCGCGACGCTCGCGCAATTGGCACGCGGGATCTGTGCCCAAGTCACCGCGGGCATGCCGGATGCGGAGATCCGGGGACACCTGGGCCCTGTGCTCCGCTACGCACAGTCGCTGGTGGACGACGCGATGAACGAAGACCAGCTCGCCGCCTCGTTCATAGATTCCGCACGGCAGGCCGGCTGCTGAATCGGCGCGGCGGAATCAGCGGAGGCCGCCCGGCGGGCGGCCACAAGCCCGCTCTTCCCGTCCGCAGTCAGCGCACGGTGTGCACGATGAGGACGTCGCAGTGCGCCTTGCGTGCCGCGTCCGAGGGCACCGACCCGAGCAGCCGGCCGGTGATCGTGTTCAACCCGCGGTTGCCGACCACCAGCAGGTCTGCAGACACGTCGTTGGTCAGCTTCAGCAGCGATTCCACCGGCGGCCCGACGATGGAACGCTCCTCGATGTTCGTCGCACCCGCCCCACGCGCCCGTTCGTTGGCGGTGCGCAGGATCTCGTAGGTCGGGGCTGCTCCATGTACCTGGTAGGCGTCCTCGCGGAGCTGGTCGGAGGCCGACTCCACACTGCGCGGGTCCGACGGGAAATATGCACAGGCGATGACGAGCTTGGCCGTCGACCCGGCGATACTCGCGGCGCGCTGCACTGCCTTCAGGGACGATTCCGACCCGTCGGTCCCCACCACGACGGTCGTGTATTCGCTCATGCGTTCCTCCATGTCGGGGCGGCGGTCCCGCGGCATGCGCCGCGCCGGTCCCGTGCCCGGCGGTTCCTGATGCGACGGCCGCCCGTTCGACCACCGCGTGTGCGGTTCCCCCGCAGCACGGCCTGATCGCCGCGCCGCGGCGTCCCGCGTCCCCAGGTGACCTTATCGTCAGTCGGCCGTCCACACATACTTTTGCGTGGCACCGCCTACGGCGGGTCTCAGCTGATGCCGGCCTCGTCCATTCCGCGCAGTTCCTTCTTGAGTTCTCCGACCTCGTCGCGCAGCCGTGCGGCCAGCTCGAACTGGAGGTCACGGGCGGCCGTCATCATCTGGTCGGTGAGCTCCGAGATGAGATCGGCCAGCTCGGCCCGCGGCATCGACGCAGTGTCGCGGCCCTCGTAGATGCCGGCGCTCACCGCCCTGCCCGCCTCCCCCTGAGCGCGCCGGCCGCGGCTCGCGTTGCGCCCGGAACCGCCCACATCCACCAGCTGGTCGACGTCGTCGGCCTCTTCGTAGACGCGGTCAAGGATGTCCGCGATCTGCTTGCGCAACGGCGTGGGATCGATGCCGTGCTCGGTGTTGTAGTCGATCTGCTTCTCGCGGCGACGCTCGGTCTCCTCGATGGCCTGCGCCATCGAATCGGTGATGCGGTCCGCATACATATGGACCTCGCCGGAGACGTTGCGTGCCGCACGCCCGATGGTCTGGATGAGGCTGCGGGTACTGCGCAGGAAGCCCTCCTTGTCCGCGTCGAGGATCGCCACCAGCGAAACCTCGGGCAGGTCCAGCCCCTCGCGCAGCAGATTGATGCCCACCAGCACGTCGTACTCGCCCAGGCGGAGCTCACGCAGCAGCTCCACGCGACGGAGCGTGTCGATGTCCGAGTGCAGGTATCGCACGCGTATGCCGAGGTCGAGCAAATAGTCGGTGAGGTCCTCGGCCATCTTCTTGGTCAGCGTGGTGACCAAGACGCGCTCGTCGCGGGCCGTGCGTCCCCGGACTTGCTCCACGAGGTCGTCGATCTGGCCGTCTGTGGGCTTGACCACCACCTTGGGGTCCACAAGACCCGTCGGCCGGATCACCTGTTCGACGAACTCGCCGCCGGTGCGGCCCATCTCGTAGTCGCCCGGGGTGGCCGACATGTACACCGTCTGCCCCACCCTGTCTGTGAACTCATCCCAGGTCAGCGGCCGGTTGTCGGTGGCCGACGGCAAGCGGAACCCGAAATCCACCAGGTTGCGTTTGCGGGACATGTCACCCTCGTACATCGCGCCGATCTGCGGCACGGTGACGTGCGACTCGTCGATCACCAGCAGGAAGTCTTCGGGGAAGTAGTCGAGCAGCGTCGCGGGTGCCGAGCCGGCCGGGCGCCCGTCGATGTGCCGCGAGTAGTTCTCGATGCCGGAGCAGAACCCGACTTGCCGGATCATCTCGAGGTCGTAGTTGGTGCGCATCCGCAGCCGCTGCGCCTCGAGCAGCTTGCCGCGGTTATCCAGGTCCGCCAGCCGCTGGTCGAGCTCGCCCTCGATGTCGCGCACCGCCCGCTCCATGCGCTCCGGGCCGGCCACGTAGTGCGTGGCGGGGAAGATCCGCAGTGCGTCGACCTTCTTCACCGCCTCGCCGGTGAGCGGGTTGAGGTAGTAGAGCGCGTCGATCTCGTCGCCGAAGAACTCGATGCGCACCGCCAGCTCCTCGTAGGCGGGAATGATGTCGACCGTGTCGCCCTTGACTCGGAACGACCCGCGCGTGAACGCCATGTCGTTGCGCGTGTACTGCACGTCCACGAGCAGCCGCAGCAGCTGGTCGCGCGGCACCTCCACGCCCACCTCCAGCGGGACGGAGCGGTCCAGGTAGGACTGCGGCGTGCCCAAGCCGTAAATGCAGGACACCGATGCGACCACGACGACGTCGCGGCGCGAGAGCAGGCTCGACGTGGCCGAGTGGCGCAGGCGCTCGACATCGTCGTTGATGGACGAATCCTTCTCGATGTAGGTGTCCGTCTGCGCGATGTACGCCTCCGGCTGGTAGTAGTCGTAGTACGAGACGAAGTACTCCACCGCGTTGTGCGGGAGCATCTCGCGCAGTTCGTTGGCCAGTTGCGCGGCGAGAGTCTTGTTGGGCGCCATGACCAGCGTGGGCCGCTGCACCTTCTCGATAAGCCAGGCCGCGGTGGCGGACTTGCCCGTGCCGGTGGCGCCGAGCAGAACGACGTCGCGCTCCCCGCCGTCCAGCCGCCCGGCGAGCTCGGAGATGGCCTTCGGCTGGTCGCCGGAGGGCGTGTACTCGCTGACGACCTCGAATCGGCCGTCGGCTCGCTCGATCGACCCGATGGGACGAAACTCCGACTGCGCGACTACGGGATGTTCCGACGCGAATGCCATGCACCCAGGCTAACCGTCGGGTCCGACAAACTCGCCGGGTCCTGCGCGCCGCCGAGCGCAGGCCGCGCGCATCGGGAGTATCGGGGTTATCACCGTCCGCGCGCCGCGGTGAGCTCCTCGATCTCACGCTCGACCTGGCCGCGGTAGCCGATGGCGTTCCAGTCGCCGGAGTCCGCTTCCTCGCCGAGCCGATGCAGGTCTTCGGTGAGCAGCATCCGCCCGCCGGTGCGGCCGACGAGACCGTCTATGCGGTCGTCCAACGATTCGGCACGCTGCGCGGCGTTCTCCGCGCGCAGCCCCGCGTCGAGCCGCTCCATCGCCTCCGCGATGCGGTCGAAGGACACGAGCCTTTCGACAAGCCTGTCCCAGACCGGCCGCAGGGCCCGCGAGCGCGCGTCGATCTCCCCGAGGGCACGCCCGCCTGAGGCCGCGGACCGGGCCGCCGCCAGCTCGCCGGCCAGGCTCTGGAGCTCCGCGGAGTCCCGCGCGAGCTCCACGAGCTCCCGTGCGAGGTCCACCCGGCCCCGGTGCACCGCGAACGCCTCTGAATTCCAAGCCTCCGAACGCCGAATCCTGTCGAAGTACCGGCCGCACAGGTACACGAGGGTGTCGTAGGAGTCGTGGAACGGCGCGCCCGGCTGCACGTGCGGCGCCTGCTCCCCCGCGCCCGCCCATCGTTCGATGCGCTGCAGCGCCGCCGGCGCCGCGGCCGCGGCGCCGCCGCGTGCACGGCCCTCGACCCGGTTGGCGGCGGCCCT
>NZ_JAENKO010000045.1 GCF_016599145.1 Tomitella cavernea | reverse complement strand
GGAGGCGCGGGCGGCGGCGGTGCCATCGCGGCGCGCACGTCGCCGGCCAGGTAGGCCTGGTTCGCCGCGTCGGCGCGGGCGGCCGTCGCCGCGTCCTGTTCGCGGATCCTCGCCGCGCGCACGCGCAACGGCCCGATCACCGCATACCAGCCGAGCGCGCCCGCCAGCACCAGCGAGACGACGGCCGCGCCGGCCTCCCCGTCCAAGCCCAGGTCCACGACGCCCACGAGGAACACGGCGGCGAAGAGCCCCGCGACCACCCGCAGGTATGGGTGCGACACGCGCATCGTCTGCCTCCGATTCTGTCGCCGAGAAGCAGTCGGACAGCCATCTGAAGGCCTTCCGGTCTCTCTCGCTCGGAGCCGAGTCTCGCACAGGCCTCCGACACTTTCCTCCGGTGTGACGGCATTGCGACCGGTGAGCGGACGCGCGGGCGTGCAGCGATCAGGCCGCTGGCATGCGACGCGGCGACGGGCCGTCGAGCACCGGGTGAACCCTTTGAGCACTCGCCGCACATGTCCCGCCGGGCACCCGCGCCGCGGCTACCGTCGGCGTCGGCACCCCGGACGGGGTGTCTTCGCATGTGAAAGGAACTTCATGTCGCACACTCGACGTTCAGGTGCGCATCGTCTGCGGCTACCGGTCCGTGGCGCCGCCCTGATCGCTTGCTCGATCGCCGTCGGAGCACTCGCCACCACGGTCGCACAGGCATCCCCTGCCCAGCACTCAGGGCTGCTCGGATCGCTCGGCACAGGATCGCTGTCCGATGGCCCGGACGGCGGACCGGACGCGGACGCGAACCTTCCGGACGGTTTCGATCTGCAGGCCCACCGCGGCGGCCTGGGCGAGACCACGGAGGAATCCCGTCGGGCGTTCGAGAAGGCCGTGGAGCTCGGCGTCACCACGCTGGAGCTCGACATCGGCATCAGCGCGGACGGGGTGCCGGTGGTGTGGCACGATCCGGTGATCTCCGCGAAGAAGTGCCGTGACACCGCGCCCGCGGCCGACGGTGACCCGATGTTCCCCTACATCGGCGACGCCCTCCACGACCTCACGTGGGATCAACTTCAGACCCTTTCCTGCGACGTGCCGCTGCCGAACCACCCGGATGCGGAGGTGGTCGAAGGCAACACGCTCATCCGGCTCCGCGACGTGTTCGCCGTCGTGCAGGAGCGGAACGCGGACGTGCACTTCAACATCGAGACGAAGATCGAAGCGGACCGGCCCGGACTCACCGCCTCGCCGCAGGAGTTCGTCGACACCATCCTCTCCGCGGTGCGCGACGCAGGCGTCACCGACAAGGTGATGATCCAGAGCTTCGATTGGCGGTCGCTACCGCTGGTGCGCGCGGCGGAGCCGTCGATCCCGCTGGTGATGCTGTGGAACGACTCCAACTGGTTCTCCGGATCCGAGTGGACCGGCCCCGTGGACTACGACGCGGTGGACGGGGACGTCCTCGCGGCCGCGGACGCTCTCGGCGTCGAGGTCCTGTCCCCATCGCACACGCTTGTCGACGCGCCGCTCATCGCCGCCGCGCACGACGCCGGCTACCGCGTCGTGCCCTGGACCGTCGACGACGCCGCCCGCTTGGGCGAGCTCATCGACCTCGGCGTCGACGGCCTCATCACCGATTACCCCACCCGCCTGCGCGCCGTCATGGCCGAGCGGGGGATGGCGCTGCCGGAGGCATTCCCCGCGCAGTGAGCGCGTGGCCGGTGAGCGCGTGCCTACGGTCTTCGGCCCCGAAGCGTGTGCACGCGCTTACCGGTGGGCGGGCGCGCACACGCGGGTGGTCTCCGCCAGGTGCGCCACCGTCCGGTCCGGGTCGCCGGGCTCGTCCGGGAAGATCTCGAGGCTGAACACCGCCTCCGGCGCCGCCTGCCGCATTGCCCGCGCGATAGCGGCGAGCGGCGCCTCGCCCTCCCCCAGCGGCAACCGCCTCTTCATGGGCACGTATTCCTCGCCGGGTGCGGGCGTGCGGCGGTCGCTGAGCTGCGCCTCGACGACGTGGCACTCAGCGAGGCCCGCGATGTCGCCGAGCGCGCCGCCGTTGCGGAGAAAGTGCCAGCTGTCGAAGAGCACGCCCGCGTTGGGCCGCGCTGCCCGGCGGGCGATGCCGAGCGCTGCGGCCAGGTCGGGGATGCCGGTGCCCGGGATGAACTCGAGTGCCACGGCAAGGCCGATCCGGGCGGCGGCGTCGTCGAACCTCCCACGCCACGCGGGGGCGTCGCCGGCCGCCGCGAAGTACTGGCGGGGCCGTCGATGCTCGCAGAGTTCGTGCCTCCCATGGATGGCAACCTATGCGGTGGCCGCGCAACCCGTTTCCGTCGACACGATTGCGGGCCCCTCGTCACCGGAACCCGGCGCCGGATGCACCCTGGGCGTTCAGCCGCGCAGAATCCCGTGCGCGATGTATCCACGCAGGCGGGGCACGTGCTCACGAGGGTGTTCCAGATGATCGTCGTGTCTGTCGTTCTCGGCGTAGAGGTGAGCCATCCGCGGGCGCATCCCGACTATCAAGCGCCATGGCTGCCCCGGGAACTCCTCGACCTTCGTCGGCCACCATCAGATCGCGACCGCCTCGCCGTGTATCGAACGGTTCCGACCGGCCAGGCCGCCCTCGGAGACGACGTCCACCCGGACCCCGAGAGCGCCTCCGTCATGCCCACGAGGTCGAACAGGCACGCGTCGTCGTCGAACCGCACGAGCAGATCCAGATCCGAGAACGCCGTGTCCTCCCCGCGTGCGACGGAACCGAACGCGCGCGGATCGTGCGCTTTGCGCTCCGCGGCGAGCCGGCGGGTCTCCCGTCGGTGTTCGGAGAGCAGCCTGCCTGGACGCGGTCGGCAGGCTGCCCGGATACGGCTCTTCGTCGACGCCCCTGGAATCCGTGCGCCCGACTCGTAGGTGGAGATGTTCGGTTGCGACATGCCGACCTTGGCGGCGAGTTCCGACTGCGATAGCCCCGCCGGCTCACGAAGCGCACGAATCTCGTTCACACCTGAGACCTACACGCGTGTAGGGGTGTGGGCTCTCACGCACGTCCACGGCACTGCGTCACCGTCGGGGGCTCCACTGTGCCCTCACGCGCGCACGTCGATCTCCGGCTTCCCGTCGGGCACAGTGATCGTGGCCCGGGTGCGCACCGGCCGGCCGGGCACGGTCACCTTGTCGGTCACCTTCAGCTGTGCCTGCCACCGGTCCGGCCGCAGTTCGCAGAGCACGTACCCGCGCTGGGCGCTGCCGAACTTCATCGCAGGATTGTTCGCGAGGAACTCCTCGTTCGCCTTGTCGCTGTCCTCGCCGTCCTTGCCGGAGGCGATGGATGTGCCCGCCATCTCCACGCCGACGGCCGGCGAGGCGTCGTCGCGGTAGTCGCGCCGCAGTTCGGAGACGGTGGTGCGGTGGATGTCGCCCACCATCGAGACGAGGTTGCGCACTCCGCGGTCCCGCGCACCGTCGAGGATGCGGTGGCGCGACGCCTCGTACCCGCCCCACTGGTCCATGCTGACCTTGCGCTTGCCGTCCCGGATCCGCGGCAGGTCGGTGATGACCGTCTGGTGCGCCAGGAAGTTCCAGCGGGCGTCCGACCGGTCGAACCCGTCGAGGATCCACTGCTCCTGCTCCCCGCCGGTGATAGTCCGCCCCGCGTCGGCGGTGACCCTGTCCTGCACGTGCTGGCCGTCGCCGTGCGCCTGGTCGCTGCGGTACTGACGGGTGTCGAGCACGGAGAACGACGCCAGGTTCCCGTATTCGTAGCGCCGGTACAGGCGCATGTCCGGCCCCGACGGGGGCAGCACCCGGGTGGGCGTGTGCTCCCACCACGCCCGGAACGCCTGCGCGCGCCGCTCCAGGAACGCTCGCGGGTCCGCGTCCTCGTCCTGCGAGATCTTCGACGCCCAGTTGTTGTCCACCTCGTGGTCATCGATCGTGTGGATCCACGGCGCCGCGCGATGCGCGCTCTGCAGGTGCTCGTCGCTCTTGAACAGGCCGTAGCGGAGCCGGTAGTCCTGCAGCGTCGTCGTCTCGCGCCGTACCTCCGGGCTGAGTCCGCCGAGGGGACGCACGGAGTCCTCCGGCAGGTCGTACTCGTAGATGTAGTCGCCCAGGTGGAACACCACGTCCAAGTCCTGCTCCGCCATATCCGCGTACGCCGTGTAATAGCCCTGATACCAGGCTTGGCAGGACGCCCAGGCGAAGGCCATCGCACCCACGTCGGCCCCCGCCGCGGGCGCCGTCCGCGTGCGCCCGACAGGAGAGACCTGCCCCAACGCCCGGAACCGGTAGAAGTAGCGCCGCCACGGTTCGAGCCCTCGCACGTCGACGTGCACGGAGTGCGCCGCGGCCGGCAGTGCCACGTCGCTGCCGCGGGCCACGACGTCGCGGAAACGCTCGTCGCGGGCCACCTCCCAGTCCACCGGCACCGGCACCGGCGGCACCCCGCCGCCCGGCACCAGCGGATCGGTCGTCACGCGCGTCCACAGGATCACCGAATCCGGCAGCGGATCGCCCGACGCCACGCCGAGCGCGAACGGGCTGCTGCCGCCGCCGAGGCTCCCTGCGCTGCCCAGCGAACCGGCCGCAGGAGCGGCCGCGGCGTCGGGTCCGGACAGCATCGCGGGGGTGAACGCCGCCGCGCCCACCAGGGCGCTCCATGTGAGGAAACTGCGGCGCGTGGTGCCGCCGGCGACGGAACGGTCGGACAGGGAGATCTCGGGTTTGCTCATGTTCCAGGAGTCAAGCCGCCCGACTTCACCGGGACACGGACCCGCACGGAAGCGGAAGCGACGTTCCGATGAATTCCTGCGCAGCCCTGCCGGCGCGCTGATCGAGGCGGGCCCCAGCAACGTAGGCGACGACGCGGCCCTGCAGCTCACCCAATGGCCGGCGTTGCTCGAATCCGGCTACGACTGGCACTGCCTCATCGAATGCAGGAGCACGGCAACTCGTTCAAGCGGCACGCACGCGCCATGGTCCTCGGCGGCGTATCGTCCTGCATCTCGCGCATCGCGTTCCGAACCCCTGGCCTGGGCTCGCGCCTGCAGGACCATCCCGAGGGTGACATCAAGTGGGACGCGCGCAATCGCTGCGGTGGCGGGCTAGCCGGGCGGCACGACACGGCACGATGCGACGCGGCCAGAGGTGACGCGGCCAGTGGTGCAGCATCGCACGCTCGCGGCGCAGACCGGGGCACGGCGCGCCCCCGTCGAGTGGCCCGGCGACGCTAGACTGACGCGGAACAGACCTATCGACCAGGAGTACGAATGCCGGATCACGGGCGCGGACACCGGGCGTCGCGGCAAAGTACCGCGACGGACGTGGCGAGGCCGTCATGATGAGGTTGGGTGGACTCGAATCCGCCGTGATGCAGGTCCTGTGGGCCTCGTCCGAGCCGTTACGGGTGCGTCAGGTGCTCGAGCGCCTCGAGGCGCCGCGCTCCCACGCCTACACCACGGTGATGACAGTGCTCGACAATCTGCACGGCAAGGGGATGGCGGACCGGACCCGCGACGGCCGCGCCTACCTCTACCATGCTGCCAAGTCACGCCCACAGTACGGTGCCGAGATGCTTCGCGAGGTGCTGTCCTCCAGCGGCGACCCGGAGAACGTCCTGTTGCACTTCGCCCAGTCGGCCTCAGACGAAGAGTCGGCATTCCTGCGCAGTGCGCTGCGCAAAGCCGCCCGCACGTGGCCGTCCGACACGGGACGGCCTGCCACGTGATCGTCGCACTCGGCCTGCTGATCGCCACGCTCGTCGTGGGTTTCGGCGCGCCCCGGTACCTTTCCGTCACCGTCGCGCCGGGCCTGCACCCGCGCCTGGCGCTGGCCGCCTGGACGTCGTCGATGACTCTGGTTCTGGCCGCCCTGATCGCCGCGCCGGTGTCGATGATGACCAAGCCCGGGCGCACCACCTTCGGTGCCGCCCACATGTGCCTGCAGCGATTGCGCGAAGACGGCTCGCTGCCATGGCTGCCCGCGGCGCAGCTTGCAGCGACGGCGGCGCTCGGCGGGCTCGTGCTGTTCGTGGCGGTCGCCGTGGCGCGCCGCCTTCGTGCACGGCGCGCGTCCGCGCGCAGGCTCCTGTTCGAGGTGGACCTGCTCGCACGTGACCGCACCGCGCACCGCGGGTTCCCCGTACTGTGGATCGACGCCGAAGAACCGGTCTGCTACAGCGTGGGCGGGGCGGCGCCGACGATCATCGCGAGTGAGCATATCGGCCGATTGCCCGCTGCGGAGCGCGTCGCCGTCCTCGACCACGAGGCGGCGCACCTGCTCGGGCGACATCATGCGCTGGTGGCGTTGGCGGAGGCCACGGCGGCGGCGCTGCCGTTCATCCCGTTGTTCGCGCGGGCACCGGACGCCGTCCGTACTCTTGTCGAGTTCTCCGCAGACAATCGTGCAGCGCAAAGCAACGGTGCCGGCACCGTCGGTGCCGCGCTCCTCACCGTGCACGAGTTCGCAGCGGGCGCGCCCCACTCCCCGCCGGTCGCCGGACTGGCACTGTCGCGGGACGCGGTGGCGGCGCGCCTATGCTGGCTCGGCGCCTGCCCCGATCGCGGCCGGCGCCGCTGGGCGGCCGCGGACTACCCGCTGGCTGTCACCGTCGCCGTCGTACCAGTGGTCCTGTCCGTTGCAACGGCACTCCTCGCGGCAGGCATCGTGTGCCTGCGCCTGAACACCTGACCGGCCCTGACGTGTGAGCTGACACGGCCCGCCGCATATTCGTACGGCGGGCAGGCCACCGCACGAATGCTGAGGGTCAGGCGGCGCAAGCCGGACCACAGTCCCTCCGGCGCCACCTGAACACCACGGCGCACAGCAGCAGGGCCAATGACACGACGGCGAGGAATGGCTGCATCGGCGCCCATACTCCGAGCGCACCGGACGTTCCGATCGCGAACAGCACCAGTTTGTTGCACACCGGGCAACCGACTGCGAACATCGCCAGCGCGGCCCCGCCGAACGCGCCCGCGCTCCCCCTGTCGACCCCTCCGCGCGGGTCCGTCCTGCTGTCCGGCAAAACCCTGATACCGAACCACATCGCCGTGAGCGCACAGGTGGCGGCGAGCACCGGATACTCCCACCACCGAACCGGGATCTCGCGGGAAAACCACGGGTTGGCGATGATGTCGGTCGGCACGCCGATCACCGCTGCAGTAGCGATGGCGCCGACGACGGCGGGAAGCCATCGCACCGGGTTCTCCCCGGCCGCCCTGTCGCCTACCCTGCCCTCACCGTTCACTCGGTTTGCTGCGCGGACGCCCACCGCATGCGCCGCCGACGAGTCCTCCTGCACTCCGCACCACCTTTCAGTCGACTCGGCGGGATGTCTTCAGCCAACTATGCAAGATAGTAGTCGACTACATACTATGCATCTTAGTAGTTCGGTCCCAGGAGGGGACTGACCCGACGACGCGACTCTGGACGGAGCATCGATGGACCCGCAGCTGAATAACGATCCTGACGGCCGCAATGCACGGGAGCCCCGTCCGAGCGCCCGTGCCGGATCCACGCGACGACGAATCGAGTTCGCCGCGTTCGCCGTGGTCGTCGTCATCGCCGTGGTCCTGGGTGTCGTGTTGTTCACCGGGCGGAGCGACGACGCCGCCACTGCACCAGAGACGGGGCCCGCATCGATCTCGGATGAGGACCGGGCCTCCGCGGACGGCGGGATCGGCCCGCTGGGCGACCTGGCGCGGAGGACCACGGGCGACCCGCTCGCGATAGGCGCCGTCGACGCGCCGGTCGTCCTGGTGGAGTTCGCGGACTACCGCTGCCCGTTCTGCGCGAAGTTCAGCCAGGATATCGAGCCGAAACTGATCGACAAGTACGTCGAAAACGGGCAGCTGCGCATCGAATGGCGGGATCTGCCCATCTACGGCGAGGACTCCGCGCGTGCGGCACGCGCCGGGAGGGCTGCGGCCGCGCAGGGCCGCTTCTGGGAGTTCAATTCCACCCTGTACGCCGACGCGCCCGAGTCCGGCCACCCGGAGATGAGCCCGGAGAAGCTGCGCGGGTATGCCGTCGCCGCCGGTGTACCCGACATCGACCGGTTCATGGAGCAGATGAACAGCGACGACTTCGAGGCACTGCTGCACGTCGACACGATGACCGCGCAACGGCTCGGCATCCCCGCGACCCCGGCGTTCTCCATCAACGGCCACCCTGTCCTCGGCGCGCAGCCGATAGACACCTTCACCTCGATGATCGACAAGCTCCTGGCCGAGCAGGAGAACGGGTGACGCCATAGATCGGGCCGCCAGGTGATGTTTTCGCACTGGGCAAGGCGCTCCCCCTGTTCCTGCCGGCGCTCCTGCGGGACCGATTCGACCTGGGGAACCCGTCGTGCCCCGCGGGGCCGGCAGATCGGTATAGGGCCGCTGCGCACGCACACCACTGCGCTGGTTTCGGGTCTGTTGTTCCTCGGGATCGGCGTGCTGTGCCTGCGCACCGCCGGCGCCCCCGGCGGACCATCGGCGAGCGCGAGCACGAATAGACGATGACTGCCGGCCCGTTTTCTCGGAGCCGACGGCCATCGAACGGATCCAACGATCCGGTGAAGCCTAGTCCGACTGCTCTTCCTCGGGTGTTCTGACACCCAGCAGGTCGATGACGAACACCAACGCCCGGCCGGAGAGTTGATGGCCGGCGCCCGCAGGACCGTAGGCCATCTCCGGCGGGATGGTCAGCTGCCGGCGGCCGCCCACCTGCATTCCCGGGATCCCTTCCTGCCAGCCCTTGATGAGCCCGCGCAGCGGGAAGCGGATCGACTCGCCGCGGCTCCAGGACGAGTCGAACTCCTCGCCCGAGTCGTACTCGACACCCACATAGTGGACGTCGACGATATCGCCGGCCTGGGCCTCCGGGCCGTCGCCCACGATGATGTCCTCGACGACCAAGTCGTTCGGCGGGGGCCCCTCCGGGTACTCGACCACTGGCTTGGTCATTGCGTCCACCTCTCGTCGTCGACGCTGCGACGTGTCTCGTTGCTGCTGGGTGTGCGGGAGCCTGCCGGCATCCCGGCGCGCCTTTTCACGCGGCTCCGGGCTACGACCGCTGCGACAGGTCCACGTAGTCGCGCGCCGTGTGACCGGTGTAGATCTGACGGGGGCGGCCGATCTTGGTTGCCGGGTCGTTGTGCATCTCCCGCCAGTGCGCGATCCAGCCGGGCAGCCGGCCCAGCGCGAACAGTACGGTGAACATGCGCGGCGGGAAGCCCATCGCCCGGTAGATCAGACCGGTGTAGAAGTCGACATTGGGGTACAACTTGCGCTCGATGAAGTAGTCGTCGTTCAGCGCGACCTCCTCGAGGCCCTTCGCGATGCCGAGCAGCTCGTCGTCGGGCGCGAGCTTGTCGAGGATCTTGTCCGCGGTCTGCTTGACGATGGCCGCGCGCGGATCGTAGTTCTTGTAGACACGGTGGCCGAAACCCATGAGCTTCACGCCGTCTTCCTTGTTCTTCACGCGGCGCATGAAGTCCTTCGTGTCCCCGCCCGCGGCGTGGATCTCGTCGAGCATCTCGAGAACCGCCTGGTTGGCACCACCGTGCAGCGGACCCCAGAGTGCGTTGATCCCACCGGAGATCGAGGTGAACAGGTTCGCATTGGACGAGCCGACCAGGCGCACCGTCGACGTCGAGCAGTTCTGCTCATGGTCGGCGTGCAGGACCAGCAGCATGTCCAGGGCCGCCGCGATCTCCGGGTCGAGGTCATAGGGCTCCGCGGGCAGACCGAAGGTCATCCGCAGGAAGTTCTCCACCAGGCCCATCGAGTTGTCCGGGTACAGGAACGGCTGGCCGACCGACTTCTTGAAGGCGTAGGCGGCGATGGTGGGAAGCTTGGCCAGCAGGCGGATCGTCGACAGCTCGACTTGCTCGGGATCGCTGGGGTCAAGCGAGTCCTGATAGTAGGCGGAGAGCGCGTTCACGGCGCTGGAGACCACCGGCATGGGATGCGCATTGCGCGGGAAGCCGTCGAAGAACCGCTTGAGGTCCTCGTGCAGCAGCGTGTGCCGGCGGATCTGTTCGGTGAAAGTCTCGAGCTGAGAGGCGGACGGCAACTCGCCGTAAATCAGCAGATAGCTGACCTCGATGAAGGTGGAGTTCTGCGCAAGCTGCTCGATCGGGTACCCGCGGTAGCGGAGGATGCCGTTGCCGCCGTCGATGTAGGTGATCGCCGACGAGCACGACGCGGTATTGACGAACCCGGCGTCCAGCGTGACGTAGCCGGTGTCCGCCAGCAGTGAGCCGAGCGCGACGCCGTCGTTGCCCTCGGCCGCACGCACAACGCCGAGGGGCTGCTCACCGCCCGGATAGCTGAGTACGGCTTTCTGGTCATTCTCAGCAGACACAGAACATCCCTCTCCGATTGGTGACTCAGTAACGTGGAAGTCCTTGGCCCGGATAACCCCTGTTGGAGCATCGGTTCCTGCCACAGAATCTAGTCACCCTCCGGTGGCGGCGCCCAATCAGGTCCGCGACCGGCCCTCTGTTCCACGCAGGCCGATCCCGTGACCTGCGCACTTTCCGCCAGCCTACCGTGACGAGGTCCAATGCAAGCTACTCGCCGGTACCGGACGCCGCACGCCCGCGCCGCCGCATGGCGTCCCACGTCGGCTCGTCGCTCGCCCCGGACGACATCCGGCCTGTGTCGTGCGTCATACTCGTGGGTAACGGCCGTGACCCGACCGTCGCACCGGCTGTCCGCGCGGCACCGTCCCCGGGAAGGGGCCGCGCAGCCCGACATCCGCGCAAACGTAGATCCAGGAGCGTCACCATGCCTATCGCAGCCGACCTCCCCGAGGGCTTCGCCGAGGGCCTCGAGGGAGTCACCGCCTTCACCACGGAGATCGCCGAGCCGGACAAGGACGGCGGCCATCTGCGGTACCGGGGCGTCGACATCGAGGACCTCGTCTCTCACGAGGTCACCTTCGGGCACGCGTGGGCACTGCTGGTCGATGGCCGGTTCGGGCCGGGCCTCCCTCCGGCCGAGCCGTTCCCGCTGCCCATCCACACCGGAAACGTCCGCGTCGACGTCCAGGCGGGCCTGGCGATGCTCGCGCCGATCTGGGGTTTCGACCCCCTGCTCGACACCACCGACGAGGCCGCGCGCGAGCAACTCGCGCGCGCATCGGTGATGGCACTGTCCTACGTTGCCCAGTCGGCCCGCGGGATCTACCAGCCGGCCGTACCGCAAACGGTGATCGACGAGTGCTCGACGATCACCGAACGGTTCATGGTGCGCTGGAAGGGCGAGCCGGATCCGCGCCACGTCCGCGCCGTCGACGCGTACTGGGTGTCCGCCGCCGAACACGGCATGAACGCGTCCACCTTCACCGCCCGGGTGATCGCCTCGACGGGCGCCGACGTGGCCGCATCGCTCTCCGGCGCGGTGGGCGCCATGTCCGGCCCGCTGCACGGCGGCGCCCCGGCCCGGGTGCTGCCGATGATCGAGGAGACTGAGCGCTCCGACGACCCCCGCGGGCTCGTGAAGACAATCCTGGACGGCGGTGAACGGCTGATGGGGTTCGGCCACCGCGTCTACCGGGCCGAGGACCCGCGCGCACGCGTACTGCGGGCCACCGCCAAGGAGCTCGACGCGCCCCGCTACGAGGCCGCGGCGGCATTGGAACAGGCGGCCCTGGCCGAGCTGCGGGAGCGCCGCCCGGACCGCGCCATCGCCACCAACGTGGAGTTCTGGGCCGCGGTGATGCTCGACTTCGCCGAGGTGCCGCCGCAGATGATGCCCGCCATGTTCACCTGTGCGCGCACGGCCGGCTGGTGTGCGCACATCATGGAGCAGAAGCGGCTGGGCAAGCTTGTACGCCCCTCCGCTCTATACGTGGGCCCCGGCCCGCGCGAGCCCGAGTCCGTCGACGGCTGGAGCGAGGTGTTCGGGAGCGCGGGCTAAACTCGGTCCCCGTACGGACCCCGACAACGAGGATGCTGCGACTCATGGCCGACCCCACCGCCCTGATCATTCCGGACGATCTCAAGCCCGCAGACGGCCGATTCGGCTGCGGACCGTCCAAGGTCCGCCCGGAGCAGCTGCACACGCTCGTCGAGGTGGGCGCCTCGGTCATGGGCACCAGCCACCGCAAGGCCCCGGTCAAGGACGTCGTGGCCCGCATTCGGTCCGGGCTGCATGAGCTGTTCTCGCTGCCCGACGGCTACGAGGTGGTCCTGGGCAACGGCGGCTCCACCGCGTTCTGGGACGCCGCGGCCTTCGGCCTGATCCGCGAGCGCTCGCTGCACCTGAGTTACGGCGAGTTCAGCTCCAAGTTCGCCAAGGTTGCGGCGGGCAACCCGTTCATCGGCGACCCGATCGTGATCGAGGCGGACTTCGGCTCGGCACCGGCACCCACCGCCGATCCGTCCGCAGACCTGATCGCCTGGGCGCACAACGAGACCTCCACCGGCGTCGCGGTGCCCGTCCAGCGCCCGGAGGGGGCGGGCGAGGCGCTCGTCGCCATCGACGCGACCTCCGGCGCCGGCGGCCTCCCCGTCGACATCACCCAGGCCGACGTCTACTACTTCGCACCGCAGAAGTCCTTCGCCGCGGACGGCGGCCTGTGGATCGCGATCATGAGCCCCGCCGCCCTCGCCCGCGTCGAGGAAATCAAGGCGTCCGGCCGCTGGACGCCCGAGTTCCTGTCGCTCCCGGTGGCCGTGGACAACAGCCGCAAGGACCAGACATACAACACGCCGGCCCTGGCGACGTTGCTGCTGCTGGCAGACCAGATCGAGTGGATGAACGCCGGCGGGGGGCTGGCCTGGACGGCAGCGCGGACCGCAGATTCGTCGTCACGCCTGTACTCGTGGGCCGAGGCCAGCGCGTTCGCGACACCGTACGTCACCGACACGGCCTTGCGGTCGCAGGTGGTGGGCACCATCGACTTCAACGACGACGTCGATGCCGCCACCGTGGCGAAGGTGCTGCGCGCCAACGGGATCGTCGACACCGAGTCCTACCGGAAGCTCGGGCGCAACCAGCTCCGCATCGGCATGTTCCCGGCCATCGACCCGGACGACGTCAAGCGGTTGACGCAGTGCATCGACTGGGTCGCCGCCCGACTCTGACACCGCTGACGGCCGGGCGGAGCCCGTTATCAGCGCTCCGCCCGGCCGTTTCCCGGCCAGCAGGCGCCCCCTGGGCATCACCCACCCCACCCCGCACATTCGTCACGTATGCCACATTCGGGTACGTTGGACTCTCCGATAACTTGCGCCGCAAGCAAAGGCAAGGACCCCGGCGCGTGTCCTCCCCGCGCAGCGGTCTCGACTCGGTTACGCTCGCCTTACCGGAAGCTGCCACAGGAGGTCTACGCGTGCGAGAACTTCAAGTGATCGGCATGGATGCGGGCGGCAAGAACGTCCTCCTCCAGGTGAAGGGCTCCGAGGACCGCTTTTCCGTCCCCGCGGACGACCGTCTCCGCGCCGCCGCCCGCGGCGACCTCAGCCGCCTGGGCCAGATCGAGGTGGAGTCGAGCAGCCAGTTGCGTCCACGCGAAATCCAGGCGCGTGTCCGCGCCGGCGCCTCGGTGGAGGAGGTGGCGGAACTCGCAGGCATCCCGGAATCCCGAGTCGAGCGTTTCGCCCATCCGGTGCTACTCGAGCGCGGCAACGCCGCGGACATGGGCCGCAAGGGGCACCCGGTACGGTGCGACGGCCCCGCTGTGCAGACCCTCGAGGAGATCGTCGCCATCGTCTTCCGCGCCCGCGGGCTGGATCCTGAGGCCGGCGAATGGGACGCCTGGCGCACTGTGGACGGCGAATGGGTGGTGCAGCTGTCGTGGTGGGCGGGCAAGTCCCGCAATGCCGCACACTGGCGCCTGTACAAGGACGGCCTCACCGGTACGCTCAACGCTCTCGACGATGCCGCGACCGAGCTGCTGGACCCCGATGTGAACCGTCCGCTGCGCCCCATCGCCGCCGTACCGGAGCCCACGCACGTATCGCACGTCGGGATTCACGGCCCCGAGGTCGCTGTGCCGGAACATGCCCCGGATACGACGGCGGAAGCCGAGCCCGCCGCGTCCGCCACCGACGCTATTCCGGGTGCCGCCGCCGACGCGCCGGAGGACGGCCCCGAATCCGCGCCCGATACGGGACAGCGCACAGAGCAGGATGGCGGTAGCGCGGAGCACGCTTCCCACCCCAGCGCCGAGCAGGCCGGCGACCGCGAGGCCCGGGCCGAGTCCGATCCGCCTCTCGACGAGGCCCCTGAGGACGCGCTCATTCCGCACCCGAGCCCGCACACGCGCGGCAAGGCACGCAAGCACAAGCCGACGATGCCGTCCTGGGAGGACGTCCTGCTGGGCGTCCGCAGCAACGCCAACGGCTGAGGACGCCGGTAGCGGCGAAACCCGGGAGACCGTTCGGGTCCGCCGCCTCAGCATCCGGCCTCCGATACCGAGGTGGTGTCCGGTATCGGAGGCCGGAGTCAGCCACCGGACCGGGCCACCACGGTGGTATCAGACGTCGAGCGACCGGCCGATGATCTCCTTCATGATTTCGCTGGTTCCGCCGTAGATCCGGGTCACACGCGCATCGGCGTAGGCGCGGGCGATCGGGTATTCCAACATGAATCCGTACCCGCCGAACAGCTGCAGGCAACGGTCCACCGTGCGCCCCTGCAGCTCGGTGCACCACAATTTGGCCATGGAGGCATCGACCGCGCTCAGCTCATCGGCGTTGAGCGACAGCACCGCCTGATCCGCATAGTGCTGCGCCACCTCGACCTCGGTGGCGATCTGCGCCAGGGCGTGTCGCGTCGTGGGCAACGCGCCCACCGCGTCGCCGAACACCTTGCGCTCGCGGACGTACTCCTTGGTCCAGTCGAACGCGGCGCGGGCCGCGGCGACCCCTGCGACGCCGATCGACAGCCGCTCCTGCGGCAGATTCTGCATCAGGTAGGCGAAACCCTTGCCCTCCTCCCCCAGCAGGTTCGACGCAGGCACCCGCACGTCGTCGAAGAACAGCTCTGCGGTGTCCTGCGAATGCAGGCCGAGCTTGGCCAGGTTACGGCCGCGCTCGAAGCCCGCCATCCCGCGCTCGACCACGATGAGGCTGAGCCCCTTGTGCTTCTGGCTCGGGTCCGTCTTGGCCGCGACGATCACCAGATCCGAGTTGATGCCGTTGGTGATGAAGGTCTTCGAGCCGTTGAGCACGTACTCGTCGCCATCGCGGATGGCGGTGGTCGCGATGTTCGCGAGGTCCGAGCCCACCCCCGGCTCCGTCATCGCGATGGCGGTGATGATCTCTCCTGCGGCGACTCCGGGCAGCCAGCGCTGCTTCTGCTCGTCGTCGGCTATGGAGAGCAGGTAGGGAAGGCAGATGTCGTTGTGCAGCGTGAGACCCAGGCCGGCGGCACCCGCGCCCGCGTAGGCGAACTCCTCGCCGATGATCATGTTGAAACGGAAATCGGGGACCCCCCCGCCGCCGAACTCCTCCGGCACGGCCATACCGAGGAACCCTGCGGCGCCCGCCTCGGTGAAGAGCGCCCGCGGCACGATCTGGGCCGACTCCCACTCGTCTATCCGGTCCGCGACGTTGCGGGAGATGAATGTGCGCACGCTGTCGCGGAACGCATCGTGATCTGTGTCGAAAATTGTCCGGCGCATACCCAGTGAGGTTAGTCGCCGACCCGCGCGCCCCGCAGCAGCGGCACCGTGCTCGACAGGTTCTGCCACCCCGGATCAAGAACGTACATTCTATTGCTTGCACTCGAACGTTTGTTCGTATACCTTGGCGTACGAGCCGAGGGGGCGGAATGGAACGGTTTGCGGGGGACTCTGCGGACGACCACAGGGCGGACAACGACAGGGCGGACAACGACACCGCGGGCGGTCGCGCGATGACGGCCGGCCTGTGGCGGCGCTCGGATGCGGATCTGCTCGGGGCGATCACGGACGACGCACAGGCGATGCACCGCACCGAGATCTCCTCGCTGTGCAAGATCGCCGAGCTCGCGACCCGCGACTCGGCCCCAGGGCAGTTCACCAACATCGTCGATCACCTGACCTCCCAGAGCACGCTCACTATCGCGAAGGCCCGCACCGTGGTCACCTTCGCCATGCGCATGAACGAGCGCCCGCGGATTTTCGCCGCGGTCCGCCGTGGCGAGATCACGAAGGATGCCGCGACGATGATCGTGAAGTTCCTCGACGATCCGCCTCAGGCGATGCCTGCCGACGCGATCGACCGCACCGAGAAGGTGCTCATCGACTACGCGCGCAACGCCGGCCACAACAGGCTCGCCGCGATGATCGACGGCATCCGTGACCACTACACCGCACCGCCGCAGGGCGGGGACGGCGATGCCGGTGACGGTGGTTCCGGCGACTGCGACTCGGACGGCGGCGGCTCCGCCGGTGACGGCGCAGTATCGGGCGCACAGGCATTCGGCCAGAACCGGCCGCAGAGCCGCGGCGCCGACGACACCGAGCGCAGTTCCCTGTTCGTCTCGCGCACGCTCGGCAACCGTTACGCGGTCCGCGGGGATCTGGATTCCGAAACCGGTGAGCGCCTGGTCACCGCACTCTCGCCGTTGTCGGCGCCGCGGCCGGAGCCGGACGGCACACACGACCGCCGCACTGCGGCCAAGCGCCGCGCCGACGGGCTCGCCGAGTTCCTGCGGCGCCACTCCCAGTGCGATGGGGCTGCAACGGACTGGCCCGACTCCCGACGCACCGCCGCCGCCCCGGAAACGGACGCCGAATCCGGAGCGGGCCACGTCCCCGGCTCGCCCGAGAGCGCGGGCGCTGATGCCGGTGGGGCCCGGCACACTGCAGCCGCGTGGCCCGCTACCGGACCCACCGGCAGGAGTCGCGGTACCGGAACACGTCGCAGCGCCGGCCGCGCGGGCACCCCCGGGTGCGGGCAGCCCTCGGCCTCTCCCCACGACTTGGGCGGCGGCGCAGGCACCGGCACGACGCTGAGCCTGCACATCGGTCTGCGCGACCTGGCCGACACCGACGACGACGCGGCCACCCGGGCCGGGCTCATCGCCGACGGCCGGTTCGAGGAGGTCTTCGACAACCTGCCGCACGGCATGACCGACTGGTTCGCCAATGTGACGGTGGGCGCGGCGCGACGGCTCGCGTGCGATGCGGCGATCACGCCGATCGGCGTGGACGGCCGCGGCATGCCGCTCAACGTGGGCCGCGCCCGGCGCCTGGCGAGTCGGGCCCAGCGCCGCGCACTGGCGGCCCGTGACCACGGATGCGCGTTCCCGCGGTGCGACCGCCCGCCCGCCTGGTGCGTAGCCCACCACGTGTGGCATTGGGCCGACGGCGGCCCCACAGACTTGGACAACCTCGTCAGCCTGTGCACCGAACATCACCGTGCCGTCCACCACCACGGATGGACCGTCGCGGTCGACGCGGTCGAGGGTATGCCGCGGTTCCTGCCTCCGGCGCACGTACGGTCGTCGTCCCAGTGGGTCAGTCCCGACGGTGAGCCGCTCGAGCCGCCGCGCACCGCAGACCGGACACCGTGCCGGTCGCGCACCTCCGTCACTTGAGGCCGGCCCCTCACCGCAGCGGTGGTGCCGCCGCGATGACACTCGCCCCTACGTCACTGCAGGACCAGAGCTACAGGGCGAGAACAGCCAGCGCGGCCCACCCGAGGATCGCGCCCGGCACGCCGCCCCACACGATCCAGCGCACCGTCGTGGCATCCCGCCACCGACGGACGGCGGGAACGGCCCCGCCCGCCACCACGACGTTGACGACGATCGCCAGCCACGGGGATACGGCGGTCAACCCCAGTCCGGCGACAGCCACGAACACCGCGGTCCAGGCGGCCATCATGGTCGACGCCACGATCCCGACGGCCGGATACCGCGGCGCCGCGGCCGTGCCGCCCCGCCAGTCCGCCGAGCCGTGATTCACCGGTGTGTCGTGCGGGCGCTCGTGGACCATCTCCCCGGCCTCCCCCGTCATCTCACGTCGGCCATCTGCATGCTTCGCAGCCGCTCATAGAACGCGACCGCCGCCGCCGTGGCGACGTTGAGGGAATCCGTCCCCGGTGCCATCGGGATGCGGGCCCGCGCATCGCACGCGTTCATGGTGTGTTTGCGCAACCCGGGCCCCTCAGCCCCCACGAGCATGGCCACGCGGTCCGCCGGCCCGCGATCGTGGAGCACCTCGCCCAGCAGGGGGGCCTCCGGATCCGGAGTCAATGCGACCACGGTGAACCCGTGCGACCGCAGCTCGCCGATTCCCGCCGGCCATTCCGGAATGTGCGTGAACGGCAGGCGCAGCACGTGCCCCATCGACACCCGCACCGCGCGCCGGTAGAGCGGGTCCGCGCATCGTGCACCGAAGACGACAGCGTCGACCCCCAGCCCCGTCGCATTGCGGAACATCGAGCCGATGTTCTCGTGATCATTCACCCCCTCGAGCGCCACGACCGTCCGCGCTCCATCGAGCACCGTGTCGAGATCCGGCTCAGGGGCCCGGCGCGCGGCGGCGAGCACTCCTCTGTTGAGGTGGAACCCGATGCACTCGTCCATGACTTCGGTGGGCACCCGGTAGAAGGGGACGTCGGCCGCTTCGAGGTCGCTGTCCAGCTCCTGCAGCCGCTTGTCCACTCCAAGCAATGAATGCGGCGCGAACCTCGATGCGAGCATCCGCTGCACCACCAGGACGCCCTCGGCGATCACCAGTCCCTTGCCCCCAGGCAGGTCCGGCCGCCGGTCCGAGGAATTCAGGTTGCGATAGTCGTCGATCCGCGGATCGTCGACGTCGGTGATGTCGATGACGTTGACCACCGCACCATTGTTCCGCAGCCGCAGGCCCGGGCGACGCCCGCCCCGGGGCCGCGTGCCCGCCCCGGCCGCGTGCCCGCCCTGGTCGTTCCATGCCCGATCACGCAGATCGGTCCCCGCTCAGGTCACGGCGTCCGTGATCGGGCCGACCGCGAAGTAGGCGACGAACGCGATCGCCACCAGCCACATCAAAGGATGGGTGTTGCGCGCCTTGCCCGTCGCCGCGGCCAGCACCACCCACGTGATGAAGCCGACCCCGATCCCGTTCGCGATCGAGTAGGTGAACGGCATCGTCACGATGGTGAGGAATGCGGGCAGCGCTACGTCGAACCGGCCGAAGTCGATGTCCTTGATCTGGCTCATCATCATGGCGCCGACCACCACCAGTGCGGGCGCCGCGGCCTCCAGCGGAACCACCTCGTAGAGAGGCGTCAGGAACATCGCGGCGATGAACAGCAGTCCGGTCACGATATTCGCTAGCCCTGTTCGGGCGCCGTCGGCGATTCCCGACGCCGAGTCGACGAAGACCGTGTTCGACGACGCGGAGCCGACGCCGCCCGCGATGGCCCCCGTCCCCTCGACGATCAGCGCTTTCCCCATGCCGGGCAGGGTGCCGTCCTTGTCGGCCAGGCTCGCCTCCTTGCCCAACCCCGTCATCGTCCCCATGGCGTCGAAGAAGTTGGCGAGAACCAGCGTGAACACCAGCAGCGACGCCGAGAGCACACCGATACGCGCGAAAGCGCCGAAGCTGAATTCCCCCACCAGGCTCAGATCGGGCAGGCCGGCCAGCGTGCCGGGGATGTCCGGAACCGACATGCTCCAGCCCTTGGGATCGGTGCCCGCAGAGGGTCCGATGTGCCAGATCTGCTCGACGACGAAGGCGAGGACCGTGGTGACGACGATGCCGATCAGCAATCCGCCGCGCACCTTGCGGGCGACGAGCACACCCATCAGCAGCAGCCCGAAGACGAACAGTGCGGTCGGCCAGGACGCGATCGACCCGTTGATGCCCAGTCCCACCGGAACCGTGGTGTTGGCCGAGTCCGGAATGCGCCGCACGAATCCCGCATCCACCAGGCCGATGAACGCGATGAACAGGCCGATGCCCACGGCGATCGACGACTTGAGCTGCGCGGGGATCGCATTGAACACGGAGGTCCGGAACCCGGTGGCGGCGAGGATGACGATGATGATGCCGTCGATGACGACCAGACCCATCGCCTCCGGCCAGGTGACCTTCGGGACGATGGAGACCGCCAGCAACGTGTTGATGCCAAGCCCTGCCGCGAAGCCGAACGGATACTTGGCGATGAGCCCGAACGCGATGGTCATCACGCCCGCCACCAGTGCCGTCACCGCGGCCACCTGCCCGACCGGCAGGATGTTGCCGAGCACGTCCTTGTGCGCCGCCGCGTCGTCCTCGCTGAAACTTCCGAGGATCAGCGGGTTGAGCACGATGATGTACGCCATGGTGACGAAGGTGACGACGCCGCCGCGGATCTCACGCGTGTAGGTGGAGCCGCGTTCGGAGATCTTGAAGAAGGCGTCGACGGCGGGCAGCCGGCTCGGAGGTGCCTGCGCGGCGCCGGTGCCGGATTCCGTCGCGGGCCCCGCCTGCGCTGCGTTGTCGTCTGCCATGAAGAGCAGGATAAGTTACCGGACGTCCGATACCGCCACGAAAGCCCGCGCCCATGGCGTTCCTCTCACCGCCGCGCACTGCCGGTGGCAGCTGACGTCCGGGTAGTCTCAGCCCCGTGAACGACGAGCAACCCGGCGCCCCGGACGAGCCGCACGCACCGCGCACCGCTGCGGCGCCCCCTGGCACCGGCGGCGCGCCGGAAGGGCCCACGCTCCCCGCCGCCGTGCTGGACCCCCGCCCCGTCGTCGCCGCCGGGTTCGGCGCCTGGATCATCGCGACCGTCCTCATCCTGGTCACCCAGGGAACCTCGGCGAGCGCACTCCCCGTCTGCTATGCGGGGCTGGTCATCGGCGCGCTCGGCACCGCCGTCTTCTTGGTGCAACGGCGCGGCGCACGGTCGGGGCGCAAGGGCGCCCAACAGGGCCTGGCCTGAGTTCTGCGCCGCGGGCGTCAGTCCCGCTGCGCCGCGGCGGCACCGGCGACGGCCGCCGCCCACGCCCCGTCGGTGTGCACGGTGCCCTCGCCGTCGATCCACCAGGGCACCGCCACCTCGCGCGGCCCCTCACCCCCCATTTCGGCGTGCACGGCGAGTCCGTCCTCGTGCACCACCAACGGCCCGTACGGTAGCTCGACGCCGGCCTGCACCGCGGCTACGACCGCGCCGGGTTCCGCCTCCCAGGTGCTGCGCCGTCCGGACGACGTCACCGACGCGCGTACCACCCGCGACGCCAACTCGACGTCCAGCAGATCGGCCAGCGCGTCTGCGCCGGCGACGGCGCCCACCACCAACCGCAGCTGCGGCACCACCGCGGCGAGCCATGGACGGTCCAGCACGAGTGCCTCCGCCGCGGCCACGACGCTGCCATCCACCGCGCGCACGGCGTCCGGCGGTGCGACGTCGTCCAGACCGACGGTCCCGTCCTCCAGTGCCCCCGCCAGCATTCGGTGCGCGTGCACGATGACTGCGGGCCGCGGCGTGCGGGCGTGGTCGGCGAGCCGCCGGATCAGCGTCCGGGCCAGCCCCGCGCTGTCCACCGTGCCGCGAGCGAGGACACCCCTGCCGATCGCCGTCCGCAGATCACCGGACGGCCCCGCGGAGTCTGCGGCGGATGCTTGCGGACCGGGAAAAACGTCGAGGAGCCCCTCGAACGTCGGGTCGTCGCCGCGCAGGGCCGCGACAGGGGTCCCGTCGATCTCCGCGTGCCGACGCAGCCACCACGCGGTGTAGCCGTCGCGATCATCGAGCAGCGGTCGGATCCGCCCATCACCGGCCAACACCCGCAGCGCCTCGCTCCATCTGTGCGGGTCCACCAGGTCCAGGTCGCGCACGGCGACGAGGGTCTCGGGTTCGTCGTCCAAGGCCGACCACCAGGCGGCCTCGTCGTCCAGGTCGTGATCGGGACCTGTGGGCGCTTCGTCGCGCATTACGCTGAATCCCCAGCCCACTCCGACGGCGCGGGCCGCGTCGATCCCATACTCTTCGACCACGCACGCGTCGAGCATGCCGAACGGGGAGTCCGCGACGAGCACCTCCGCCAGCGGCGCCCCCGGCGCCAACAGCTCGTCGGCGGCGCGCAGTTCGCCGCATGCGTCCGGCAGTGGGAGCATGCCGAGCCAGTCCGGCAGCATCTCTGTCGACCCGTCCCCTGCCGGCGTCTCCGCCGCGGTCAGGCGCACGAGCCGCAGAACCGCGTCCGCGAGGCCGCTCACACCCTCCGGAGCGCCGCCGGTGGGTGTGTCGCGGCCGCCTGCCGGAAACTCCCCGGTGAGTGCCGATTCGAGCTCGTCTTCGACCGCGGTGCGCAGGGCGGGGTCGGTCAGCAGATCACCGGTGCGGACCTGGGCGGCGCCGAGCCGGAGCAGCAGTCCGTGCGCCGCGGCCGGATGGACGAGCCGCACCCACGGCAGCATCGGCACGGCGCTCGTGTCCGGGGCGCCGCCCTGCGGGTCCGCGGGCAGGTCGTCGCCGATGACGACGGTGCGGGGGCCGGTGACGGTGCGTCCGTCGGCGAGGGGAACCGGCAGTGCCCCGAGCTGGTCGAGCACCGCCGAGTCCGCCGCCAGCGGCTCCAGGGCTGCGTACAGCCGCCCCCACCATGACGGCGGCCGGTCCACGCCGGTGAGCAGTTCCACCAGTCCGGCGGCGGTAAGGGTCCTCACCCCGTACGGTGCGAGGAGCGTCTGCGCCCGCGGCCCGGAGAACTCCGGTGCCACCAGAGAGTCGACGGTGTCGTGCAGCACCTCGGCGAGATCGCCGGTGAGACCCGGAACGATGATCGCCGCCCCACCGGTCGCGTCGCGTCCCTGCACGGTCGGCAGCCACCGGCGGGTGCCGAGCGCCGCGGTGATGTCCTCACGCATTCGGGCGTCGACCGGCCCCCGCGGAAAACCGGCCTCCGGCAGCAGGCGCAGCCTCTCCTCCGCCGGCACCGCACACACCAGATCGGGATAGTGCGACGCCGCCGTGCTCAGCACGGTGCCGGGCATGAGCCGGCGGCGGTCGGGGGCCATCGGTGCGTCGGCGATGAGCAGCGCAGGCAGCGAGAGCTCCTCGTCGGAACGGGTGGGTGCGCGCACAACGTCCGGAGCCCCGGCCACCACCGCGCCGTCCTCCATCCGCGCGAGCCACCGGGCGCCCGGCACGGACGCCTCGAGCCACGTCGCGACGACGCCCGCCGGATCCCTGATCCGGCGGTAGCACAGCACCGGGCCCTGCCTACCGCCCCCGGCGGTTCCGTCATGCGCCCCGGCCCCGATCGATTCATCGTCGCGCGTCCACCGCAGGTCGCCGACGGTGATGGCGGTGAGCGCCGGAAGCTCCAGAAGCAGTTCAGGCGCCTCCGCGCAGAACGACTCCGTCAATGCGCCGGAGTCGACCCCCGCGCGCAGGCCGACGACCACCTCCGTGTCCGCACCGGCCGAGGGCTCCGCCGGGGACGGCCACGGCAGCCGCAGCGTCGGCACGCCCTCCGCCGGCTCCGGCACCCCCGCCGCCGCAACGGCGGCGCGTGTGCACTCTGCAGAGAACACGATGCCGCCGCGCCGCGACCGGATCTCCGCCCTGTCGCCCAACGCCGTCACCGCGGTGAAGCCCACGCCGAACCGGCCTACGCCGCCGGTCTTCGCGGACGCCCGCAGCGCGCACAGGGTGTCGACCCCGGCGCGGCTCAGCGGCGCACCCGTGTTGGCGACGCGCAGCTCATCACCGTCGGGACCGGTCCCCACCACGACGGTGAGCTCACCGGCCACCCCCGCCTCCGCGGCCGCGTCCGCGGCGTTCTGGGCGAGTTCGGTGAGGACACGGTCCCGGTATCCGCCCCGACGGAGATCCGCCTCCGCCGCGGCGTCCTCCCGGAGCCGAGTCGGCGAGCGCCGCCAAGATACCAGCGTCGCGTCGCGGAGGTCGGCGGTATCGAACGGGTCCGCAGTATCGAACGGGTCCGCGTTCTCCGACGGATCGTGCGGACGATCCGCGATGCGGTCAGTCGTCACTGGTCCCCGTGGACGGCGCCCCACCGGTCCCCATGGACGGCGCCCCACCGGTCCCCATGGACGGCGCCGTCTGCCCCGCGCCGGACACGGCGGCCTCGTCGGCGTGCGTCGGCGCCTGCACCGTCACCGACTCGAACGCCCCGTCGTCATACGGATCGTATGCGGGTGAGCCTGCGCCGGTGGGCAGTGAAGTGTCCGAGTGCGCACCGCAGCCGTAATGGGCGTGCACCACGGCGCCGTCGGCGGCGAACGCGTTTCCGCACACGCCGAACTCCCCGTGGAGCGCCCCCGCCAGCGGAAGGTAGAAGCCGCACCCGTCGCATGTGCCCGGCGCCGCCTTGGCCATTCCCGAGCCCGGGCCGTGATCGCCGTCGTGCCAGCGCTGCGCGGCGAGATCGCGCCCCTCACGGCTCATCACCTGACGCCGGCCCAGCCCGACTTCCCAGGCCACCTCGTCGACTTCCGGATCACCGTTCGCGACATAGCCCGGTACCAAGCGCGGATCGTCGGCGGGCGGGGGCAGGAGGTCGCCGGGGCCGAGGTCGCCGGGGCGCACCCGCTCCTCCCACGGGGTCCATTGCGGCGCGACGAGCGCATCGACCCCCGGAAGCAGTGCGATCTCGCTGACCGTCGCCGCATCCGAATCCGGCGCGGCCGCCACCACCACCACCCACTGCCATCCGCGGTACCCCTGGATGTCCGCGGCGAAGTAGTGCGAAGCGGACGCATCGTCTTCGCTCACCGTGACGAGATGGTCGCCCACGGCGCCCTCGCCGAGCTCGACGACCGCGGCGCGCGCGAGCGTGACCGCGTCGGCGAGCACGCGCGGCACGTCCGCCGCGGCGGGATCCGTCGCGGCGTCCGCGGACGACGCGACGGCACGATCACCTGCAGTGGGATAGTCGACGGAATTCACAGCCCCCATTTTGCCGTATAGCCCCGAGTCCGTCACGGCGGCCGCCGTCTCCCGCCCCGCCCGGCGGTGTTCACTGTCACACTCGGGGACATTCCGGGCCGCCCCCTGTCGGCACGGTCCGCGCTTCTGGGGAAGAATCGACACGTGACCGAAGACGATCCACGCCACCGGCCCGGGTGGCCGCGCAGGCGACCGTCGCGTGACGGCGGCCCGGACCGCAACGGTGACACCGCATACCCGCACGCGCCGCACGACGGGCGGCGCGTGGGCGCTCCCGGCGGTACGGAGTTCATCCCGCACGCCCCCTCCGTACCCCGCCACCCGGGGATGGCGAATTACCCGACCCACCCCGACCCGTATCCGGCGGACGCTGCGTGCGGAGCTCGCGGGGACGATCCGGTCGCCCACGATCCGCACTCCGGACACACGCACCGCGCGCCCCGGGCCCGCCGCCAGGATCCGCCGCGCCGCCAGGATCCGCCGCGCCGCCCGTCGCTCCCGCCGCTGCACGGGGACGCCGCGGCAGGACGCACCCGCGCCGTCGACGCCCCCGACACGTCGGGTGACGCCGACGGGGTCCGTGCGCCGCACGCGGACAGCTCCGCGGACGGCGTGGACCACGCCCGGCAGGACGGCGCCCGCGGCGGACGGCGAGGCAAGGGCCTGCCGCGCAAGATCACAGTCACCCGTGTGGCCGCCATGCGCAGCCGCCAGCTCACCGCCCAGGGGATCGCCTCCGTGCGCCGCGCAGCCAGCGCGGACGGCGCCGACAAATCCGGACTCACCGCGCTCATCTGGGCGTACATGGCCAACTTCGCCTGCGACGCAGCACTGACTGTGGCCCTGGCCAACACCCTGTTCTTCTCCGCAGCCACCGGCGAGTCGAAGACCAAGGTGGCCCTGTACCTGCTGGTGACGTTGGCGCCGTTCGCCGTCATCGCGCCGTTGATCGGCCCCGCACTCGACCGGATCCAGCGCGGGCGCCGCATCGCACTCGCCTCCTCGTACGGGGTGCGCGTCGTGCTCGCGATCATCCTCGCGCTCAACTTCGACTCGTGGGTGCTCTACCCGGCGGCCCTCGGCATGCTGGTGATGAGCAAGTCGTTCTCCGTACTCAAATCCGCCGTCACGCCGCGACTCCTGCCCCCGGACATGGACCTGGTGCGCGTCAACTCCCGGCTGCAGATCTTCGGCCTGGTGGGCGGCACCACGGTCGCGGGCGCGATCGCCGGAATCGTCGCGTTCGCAGCCGGGTCCTCGGGCGCGCTGTGGCTCACGGCGGTGTTCGCGCTCGGCGGCGCGTACCTGAGCATGCGCATCCCCGCGTGGGTGGAGGTCACCGAGGGCGAGATCGCCACCACCTTCACCTACCACGGGACCCCTGCCCCCGCTGCCGCGCCCGACGTGGAAGGCCGGCCCGGCTCGGAGGCACGTGAAGGCTCCACCCGCCGCCGTCGCCTAGGGCGCGGCAGGTCCGCATCCTCCTCCCTGCGCCAGCCGTTGGGACACAACATACTCACCGGGCTGTGGGGAACCGGCACGATCAAGGTCCTCATCGGATTTCTGTTCCTGTACATCCCGTTCGTCGCCAAGGCGCACGCCGACGAGGAAGGCCTGCTGGGCCTGATTCTCACGGGAATGATCGCGGTCGCCGCCGGCGCCGGCAACGTGGCGGGGAACGCGGCGGGCGCACGGATCACGCTGCGCAAGCCCGCGACGGTCGTGCTCTGGTGCACTGCGGCCGCATTCATCGCCGCGGCCTTCGCGGCCGGCACGCACGTACTCGCCACGGTGGCGCTGGCCGCGCTGCTCGGCAACATCGCGAGCGCGCTGGCCAAGGTCTCGCTCGACGCCGCGATCCAGCAGGACCTCCCCGACCGGTCCCGGGCGTCGGCCTTCGGACGTTCGGAGACGATCCTCCAGCTCAGCTGGGTCCTCGGCGGCGCACTCGGCGTACTGCTGCCCACCGACTACTGGATAGGGTTCACGGTGATCTCGTGCATCCTGGTGGTGGGACTGGTCCAGACCGTGCTCATATCGCAGGGCAGGTCGGTGATCCCCGCCTTCCGCGGCCGCAGGCCCGACACCGTCGCGCCCGAGATCGCAGCCGACGCGGCACGGTCGTCGCCCACGGGCTGAACCGGCGGCAGGCGATAGACGGCTATCGCAGGGAGGGCAGGCCTCGCAGGAAGGGCCGTCCGAGCGCCGGGAGACACCGGCGACGCAGAGATCGAGGAGCACCAGGTGAGCACAACCGACGCACGCACCCGCCGGAGCGCAAAGCGCCCGCGCCGGGTCCGCAGCCGCCGCACCCGGCTGATCCTGCGCAGCCTCATCGCGGTCGTCGCCGTGGCGGCCGTCGTGGGTGTCACGTTCCTCGTCCTGGCCATCGTCACCGACGACACGGTCGAACGGCCCGTGGTCACGGCCACCGCCGGCGACCGCACCGTGGAGGTGGAGCCCTTCGAATGGTGCGATCCGCAGACGCCCACCGAGTGCGACACTCCCGGCGAGACGGCCGACATCCCCGTGCGCGAAGGCACCCCGCTGGTCATCGATGTCCCCGACGCCATCGCGAAAGCCCCCTGGAGCTTGAAGCGCTACTACGTCGACCCCGGTGTCGTGGACGGCGGTGTGGGTTCGCTGATCCCGGAGGAGCAGATCTTCACTCCCGGCAGCACCCGAAGCATCACCGTGCCACCGGTGAACCCGGACGGCAACGTTCTCGCCGGCGTCGAGATCACCCTGCCCACCGGCATCATCGACCAGGCGACAGGCGACGTCACGTACATCGACCACGCGACGTGGTCCATCAAGACCCGCTGATCCCGCCCTTGTAAGCATCGGAGCGGCCGGGCCCGCGACGGGCCCGGCCGCTCCGCGGCGTACCGGCATGGGTCAGCGTGCGGCGATCACGCGTCCAGCTCGCGCGCGACCGCCCGCACGACCTCGGAGATCCTTTGAGCCGTCTTACGGTCGGGATAACGTCCCTTGCGCAGATCGGGCTGCACTGTCGCCTCCAGCAGGGTGATCATGTCCTCGACCATCCCGTGCAGCTCGTCGGGGGAGCGCCGGTGCGCGGCGTCGCGGCGGGACTGCCGGCCGCGGCGCACCGATGGCGCCGGCTCGAGCACCTGCACGCGCAGCGCCTGCGGTCCCCGCCGCCCCGTCGCCATGTCGAACTCGACCCGCTGGCCGGCCTTGAGCGACTCGACCCCCTCGGGCAATGCGCCCGACCGGACGTAGACGTCCTCACCCGAGTCCTGCGCGAGGAAACCGAAGCCCTTCGCGCTGTCGTACCATTTCACTTTGCCTGCCGGCACCGTGTTCACCCTCTCGAAGCGAAAGAACGCGACTGTGCGAAGACCGTCGCCGTGTTCGAACCACCGCCATTGTGTTCGAAGACCCGCACTGCGGGGACTGCCGGACGCGCCGCGGGGAACTTCACGCATGGTGCGGGCGCATGCCACCCGCACGACTGACGCGCCCCGCACACCGCAGGACGCGCCTTCACCCCGAGACTACCCCCGATGCCGCGTGCCCCGCGCCGTGCCCGGCCGGTGCCGCCGGCCGCTCCCGCGGGGGCCGCACGCGCGGTCGGCGTCCTGCGCGCAGCGCCGACGCGCTACCGTGGTACGGGTGAGCGACGCACCGACACCCGCCAGCACCACACGCCCCGGCACCACGATCGAACCGGGCACCACCGGACACCCGGTCTCGACGGCGATCATCCGGCTCGGCATCGTGCTGTTCGCCGCGGGCCTGATCGCGATCGTGATCTCGTTCGCCGCACCGGTCTTCCACACGCACCTGAGCACCTACTTCTACTTCGCCGCCATGCTCTGCCCGCTCGGGATGATCATCGGGGTCGTCGGCGCTCTCGCGTCCGGCCGCAGGCAACGCGCCTGACAAACCGCCGCACCATCAGCCGGGGTACACCCGCACCTCCGAGGCCTTGACGACGAACACGGCCTCGTCGCCGGCCGCGATGCCCAGCTCCCGGGCCGCCGTCGTGGTCATCTCCGCCATCAGCGGGATGCCCGCGCCGTCAGACGCGCGCACGCGGATCGCGTCGCCGCGGGCCTCCACCGCGGTCACGCGCACTGGGAAAACGTTGCGCGGGCTCCCGTGCGGCGCCGTGCGGTACACCGCCACCGCCCGGGGCGAGAACACCGCCACCGCGGGCTCGCCCGCCGCCAACCGATGCAACGTGCCGCCTTCCACCTGCGCCTCGGATACGGTGCGGATCGCCGCCGGAGTCGACGGTGCGTCGCCCTCCACGGCCGGGGTCCGGGAGCCCTGCCTCGCGGCCGCCGCACCGTCGGGCCGGACCCGCCCGGTCCGGACCCTCTCGGGGCGTCTCCGGCGGATCCACCCGCCGCCGTGGCCTGCCGCACCGGTCCCGGCCGACTCCGACGCCGCATCGACTGCGTCGACCGCGTGCCCCGACACCATGTTGGTGCCGGCGAGGTCGGCGGCGAACGGGCTTCGCGGCGACCGCAGCACCCTCTCGACGGGTCCGTCGTCGACGACGGACCCGTTGTCGAGCACGACGATCCTGTCCGCCAGCGTCAGCGCGTCGACCAAGTCGTGCGTGACGATGATGGCCGCGCTGCGCCCGCCCGTCGCGGCCGCGCGGTCGTGCAGCACACGGCGCAGCATCGAACGGACCTGCGCGGCGACCGCCACGTCGAGCGAACCCATCGGCTCGTCCAGCAGCAGCACCTCCGGCCCCGCAGCGAGCGCCCGGGCGATGGCGACGCGCTGTGCCTGACCGCCGGAGAGCTTCCGCGGCTTGCGCGCCGCCAAGTCCGCGGCGCCGACCTCCGCCAACCAGCGCCGCGCCGTCTCGGCGGACTCCTGCCTTCCCATGCCCTGGCTGCGGGGACCGAACTCGACGTTCTCCGCCGCCGACAGGCTGCCGAACAGCAGCGAGTCCTGTGCCAGCAAACCCACCTTGCGCCGGGCCACGGGCACGTCCGTGCCCGTGGCCGTGTCGAGCAGCACGCGGTCGCCTGCCCGGACACGCCCCGAGTCCGGGTGCACCAGGCCTGCGATCACGGACAGCAACGTCGACTTGCCGGCCCCGTTGGGGCCGAGCACTGCGACCACCTCCCCGGGGGCCAGGCGCATGGACACGGCGAACCCCCGCTCGATCACGGTCGCCTCGACCGACAGCCACGGCGCGCCGGCGGCGTCCGCACCCCCGTCCCGCTCACCGAATCCGGACACGCCCACGCTCCCGTCATTCCTCACGCAACCGGCTCCTCACGAGCCCCCCTGCGCCGGGTACGTCCCGTCGCGTTCCGTCCTTGTTCCTCGCGCGCCGGCTCCGGCCGCCCTGTGCGCGCGGCCGGGCGCCCCGGCCGTGTATCGCGATGACGACCACCACCGCCACGACGATGAGCACCATCGACAGCGCCACCGCCGCGTCCGGATCGTCCACACGCTGCAAGTAGATCTCCAGGGGCAGCGTACGGGTCCGCCCCTGCAGGCTGCCTGCGAAGGTGATCGTCGCGCCGAACTCTCCCAGCGACCGTGCGAACGCCAGGACGACGCCGGAGACAAGACCGGGCATCACCATCGGCAACGTGACCTTGCGGAGCACGCGGCCGGGACGCGCCCCCAGCGTCGACGCCACCGCCTCGTACCGCGTGTCCATGCCGCGGAGCGCGCCTTCCAGGCTCAGCACGAGGAACGGGAGGGAAACGAATACCTGGGCCAGCACGACCGCGGCGGTGGAGAAGGCGATGTCGATGCCCAGCGCCTGTAACCGTGCCCCCGCGATGCCGCCCCGACCGAAGGTGTAGAGCAGAGCGAGGCCGCCCACCACCGGGGGAAGGACCAAGGGGACGAGCACCACGGCCCGTACCGGCCGCACCCAGCGCCCTGGGGACCGGGCCAGGAGGATCGCCATCGGCACGCCCAGGACCACCACGATCACAGTGGCGGCCGCCGCGGTCTGCAGACTCAGGCGCAGGGCCGTCAGGGACGACGGCGACGAGATCAGGCCCAGGAAGCGGTCCCACGGCACCGTCGCCGCGAGCCCGGCGATGGGCAGTCCGATGACGAGAACCCCGACCGCGGCGGGCAGGAACAGCCATGCGGGTGCGGCGACGGGGCTCCGCCGCCGGGTCCCGGTCCGCGTCCGCAGCATTCGCACATCATATGCGTCTTTTTCGCCACCGCATGCTGGCATATGCGTTTCCCGGGGCGTCGCCGACGCTGCCGGCCGCGAGCGCGGCGACTTATCCACGGTTCACTGCTCGACGCGACGCCGATGGCGGATAGGGTGGTCGTATGACAGCGGTCAACCTGGGGCTACCGGCCATGGGCAAGGCTGCCGGCCCGTCGGGGCCCGACGAGGCCGACGCGCGGTTCGCCCACGGCCCACTGGCGGACACCTTCGGGCGGGTCGCCACGGACCTGCGCGTATCACTGACGGACCGTTGCAACCTCCGATGCACATACTGCATGCCGGCCGAAGGGCTCGATTGGCTGCCCACGGAGGAGGTCCTCACCGCGGACGAGCTCACCAGACTGTTGCGCATCGGCACGCGCGACCTCGGCATCACGCAGATCCGGTTCACCGGCGGTGAACCGCTGCTGCGACGCGATATCGTCGACATCATCGCCGCCGCCGCGGGCCTTGACCCGCGCCCCGCATTGGCGCTGACCACGAACGGCGTGGGACTCGCCCGCAAGGCGCAGGCGCTCGCCGGCGCGGGGCTCGACCGGGTCAACGTCTCATTGGATACCATCGACCCCGACGAGTACGCGGCCATCACCCGGCGGAACCGCCTGGACGACGCCCTCGCCGGCCTGCGCGCTGCGCACGATGCCGGCCTCACGCCCGTCAAGGTCAACGCCGTACTCAAGCCGGACCTCAACGCAGAAGACGCGCCGGCACTACTCGAGTACTGCCTGGAGCACGGCTACGAGCTGCGGATCATCGAACAGATGCCGCTGGATGCGGGCCACGACTGGCGCCGGTCGACGATGGTGACGGCGCAGCAGACCCGCGAAGTGCTGGGCGCGCATTTCCGCCTCACCCCCGATCCGGCCCACCGCGGTTCCGCACCGGCCCAGCGGTGGCTGGTCGACGGCGGCCCGGCGACTGTCGGCATCATCGCGTCGGTGACCGAGCCGTTCTGCGCCGCATGCGACCGGACCCGGCTCACCGCCGACGGCCAAGTGCGCAATTGCCTGTTCGCACGCGAGGAGTCCGACCTGCGCGCGTTGCTGCGCGGAGGCGCGGACGACGACGCCATCGCCCGCCGCTGGCGCGCCGCGATGTGGGCGAAGAAGGCCGGGCACGGCATCGACTCCCCCGGCTTCCACCAGCCGGACAGGCCGATGAGCGCCATCGGCGGCTGACGGACCCGTAGGCGTACGCAGGAGCCCCCAGCCCTCCAGCCGATGGCACCCGCCGGCGAGCCGCCATAGACCATGCCCTGACCGAAAGGTGACGCTTGTGAGCGCCCCGACTATCTCGATCCGTTACTTCGCGGGAGCGGCCTCAGCGGCGGGCCGCGACGAGGAGAGCATCGCAAGCCCCTCGCCCACGCCGAGCCTCGACAGCGTCCTCGAGCACCTCGCGACCGTGCGCCCAGAGGTATCCGAGGTTCTCACGCGCTGCTCGTTCCTCTGGGGCGGTGTCGCGGTACGCGACCCCAGTGTGCCGCTGCCCCTCGCCCCCGAGGGGGGCACGCTGGACGTGCTCCCGCCGTTCGCGGGCGGTTGACCCCCGTCACGACCGGCACCGGCACCGGCACCGGCACCAGCACCGGCACCGGCACCGGCAACAGGATCGTTCCCCGGCGCGGGGCGCCGAGTCGACCACGACACACCAAAGCAAGCCGTGGCCCTTGACTTCACGTGACGTGCATCACGTCACGGTACGGTAACGACCCGGCATCGTTAAGTAACACGTCTCCGCTACCTGCACTGATGCCGCATATTTGCAATGAAGACCATTAATGGACTATCAAGCGCCCGCGACGAAGACAGGCGTGACTCGGAGTCCCGTAACGGATAGCGTCGTCCGCGGTCGATGACTCGGCCGATCCGGCCCCGTAACGCCGCACTCCGTCCGACGGGGACCCGGATACCGACGAACAACCCAGGGACGGAAGCGGGGAACCCAAGTCCGCAAAGGACATCGGGGTCAGAAGGACCGGGCGTCACGCCCCGGACACCACACGGCCCCTTGGGGTGAACGCACACCGGATCGGCCGCAGGCCGGCGCGGTGCGCAGGGCTACCTCTCAGCCCCAACCCGACAGCTGACCTCGCAGGCGTGTGTGGAGAGGAACTTCCAGAACGATGGCCGGACGTCACCGCAAGCCCAGCACCGCCGGGCGCACCATGACCAAGATCGCCGTTTCCGGAGCTGTCGCAGGCAGCGCGTCGCTGGCACTCGCCGGCACCGCCAACGCCGCCACCGACGCCCAGTGGAACGCCGTCGCACAGTGCGAGTCGGGCGGCAACTGGTCGATCAACACCGGCAACGGCTACCAGGGCGGGCTCCAGTTCTCCCCCAGCACGTGGGCCGCCTATGGTGGCACGCAGTACGCACCAAGCGCCAACCAGGCCACCAAGAGTCAGCAGATCGCCGTGGCGGAAGAGGTCCTCGCCGGCCAGGGCAAGGGCGCATGGCCCGTGTGCGGCAAGGGACTCGGCGGCTACACCCCGCGCACCCCCGCCGCTCCCGCGCCCGAGCCGGCCCCGGCACCCGCGGTGACGGAAGCCGCGCCCGCGGCCCCGGCCGAGGAAGCCCCCGCCGATGTCGTCAGCCAGATCGTGGACCAGGTCCTCGACTACGCCGCGGACAACAACGTCCCGGTGAGCGACGATTTCCGTACGAACATCCAGGATGCCGCCGCGAAGGCCGTGCACTACGCATCGGCCCAGGGCGTGGACGTCGACCGCGACGTGGTCGCCCACTACCTGACGCTGGCGAACCTCGACCTGGGCTGACACCGGCCCGGCAGAGCACGCCGATGAGGCCCGGCCCGCACCGACATGGTGCTGGCCGGGCCTTTCCTTTGTGCCTGCGGGACGTGCGCTTGCGGGACGTGCGCTTGCGGGAAAATGCGGATGGCCGCGCGCCGTGCAGGCCGAGCGCCCAATCAACCGACTCAGTCGGGAACCGGCGCGCGGATCAGCGGGCGACCACAGCCCGTCGCCGGGGCCGCCGCGCCGGGCGCACCCGCGGCGCCTCTACGCGCAGCCCACCCACTCATCGGTGCCGTCGGAGAAGAATTGGTGCTTCCACACCGGAATCTGTTCCTTGACCGCCTCGACGAGCGCCGCGCAGGCCGCGAACGCCGTACCCCGATGGTCGGCGGAAACGGCCGCCACGAGGGCCTCGTCGCCGATCTCGAGGTCGCCCACACGGTGGCTGACGGCGATGGCCCGGACACCCGGGTGGGTGCCGGCGATCCCGTCTGCCACACGCTGCAGAACGTCCTGCGCGCTGGGGTGCGCCGTGTAGTGCAGCCGGAGCACGCCGCGGCCGCCGTCGTGATCGCGGACGACGCCGCAGAATCCGACGACCGCGCCCGCCGACTCGTGCCCGACGATGTCCTCGTGTCCACGCAGGGTGATCCGCTCGGCGCAGACCGCGGCGCGGCGCACCTCGGCCGTCGCATCCGCACCGCCGGGCGCGTGGACGGTCATGGGTGGTCTCCGCCCCGCAGTTGGTCCACGGCGTGGTCGAGCACCCCGTCGAGCACGCGGAGGCCGTCGCGCACTCCCCCGGACGATCCGGGAAGGTTCACCACCAGGGTGCCCCCCGCCACGCCGGCCAGCCCTCGCGAGAGTACGGCCGTCGGCACCGTGGGCGCGCCCACGGTGCGGATCGCGTCCGCCAGGCCGGGCACCGACCTGTCCAGCAGGGGGGCCGTCTGCTCCGGGGTCGTGTCCGTGGGCGAGATGCCCGTGCCCCCAGAGGTGAGGATGACGTCGGGACGGCCCCGCAGCGCGTCGCTGAGGGCGGCGCCCACCGCGTCGCCGTCGGGTACCACCAGGGCGTCCCCGGCGGCGTAGCCGCGCTCACGCAACCAGGCCACCGCCAGCGGCCCAGCGCGATCCGGGTAGACGCCTCCGGCCGCCCGTGTCGAGGCGACGATGACGACCGCGGTGCGTGCCTCGGAACCGGCCCCGTCCGTGATCGCAGCGTCGGCCCGTCCCCTGCTGTCAGCCCCGGTAGTCACGGCCGGCGCCATTCGCCGGTCTTGCCGCCGTCTTTGGCGAGCACGCGCACGTCGTCCATTCTCGCCGCCGGATCGACGGCCTTGACCATGTCGTGCAGGGTGAGGCCGGCCACCGCCACCGCGGTGAGCGCCTCCATTTCCACCCCGGTGCGGTCCGTGGTGCGGACCGTCGCCGTCACGCCGACGGACTCGTCCCCCACCTCGAACTCCACTGTGACGCCGGATATGGCGATGGGATGGCACAGCGGCACCAGCTCAGGCGTCTTCTTCGCCGCCATGATCCCGGCGATGCGGGCCGCCGCCAGCGCGTCGCCCTTGGGCAGCGCACCGCCCGCCAGCAGGCCGACCACCTGAGTGGTGGTGCGGAAGGTGCCCGCCGCTACGGCACGGCGGGCACTCGCCGACTTGCCGCCGACGTCGACCATCCTGGCGTGTCCCGCAGCGTCGACGTGCGTCAATGCCGCCGCGCTGTCGTCGACGTTCATCGGGACACCTCCTGCGTGCCCGCCGTCGGCGCCGCACCGACGCCCGGCATGTGGGCGGTCAGCGGTTCGGCACCGTGATGGGGTGCACGTACGGCAAGTCCTCCGCGGGCAACGGCAGCTCGATGAGCTCGCCGAAAGGCGACAGCCCGCCCGAACGCGCAGACGACAGCTCCGTCACGGCATGCTCGCCCTCGGGAAGCTCGGGCCATCCCGAATCATGACGGTGATGGGACACAGCGATCTCGACATTGTGGGCGTTCTCCGCCACCGATTTCTCAGCCACGGGCCCATTTTGGCAGTCGCCGCCGACATCGGCCAGCCCAGGTCACTAACCTGAGTCCCGATGGCCACGGAAAGCACTGCAGACCCCGACGTCGACCACGCGGCGAACGGCGGTGGGATCGGGCTCGCCGAGTGGCTGCGCAGGCGCACGGACGACGAGCTTGCGCAGCTCGTGCGGCTGCGCCCGGACCTCGCCGTCGCGCCCCCCGCAACGACGGCCGTGCTGGCGGACCGCGCTGCGCAGCGCATGTCGGTGCACCGGGCCGCCGAGGACCACGACACGCTGGCCATGGCGGTCCTGGCCGTGCTGGCCGGCGCCGACGCCGACGCGGCCCCGGTCCCGGCCGACGCCGTGCACGACGCTCTCGACGCGGCCGCGGGG
>NZ_JAENKO010000044.1 GCF_016599145.1 Tomitella cavernea | reverse complement strand
CGCAACCACCACGCCGCCGCAGAAGAAATCCGCCGCGCCACCACCGGCACCAACCTCGGCTAACCTAGCCTCGCGACCCTGGGGAACTTCACCGAGCAACTCTGGGGAAAATCGATGAGCGCCATCAACAGAGCAGGTCCAGCCGGGCGTAGCGGCCGACCACACGGGAGAGCTGCCGGTCGTCAGCGGCCTCGACCAACTCATTGACCAGTGCGGCGGTCGTCACATACCGCACTCTGCGTCCTTGTTCGGCCGCCGCGGTGCCCAGCGCGATCAGCAGATGGGTTTTGCCGGTGCCCGAGTCGCCGAGCAACACCAGCGGTTCGCCCTTGTCGATCCACCGGCCGCCGGCCAGGTGCGCCAGCGCGGCTGCGGGCAGGTCCGGCAGCCGGGCCGCGTCGAAATCGGCGAGGCGTTTGGTGCGCGGGAACTTCGCTTCGCGCACCCGGCGGATCCGCATCCGCGCGTCGCGTTCATCGCATTCGGCGGTGAGGACCTCGGCGAGGAACCCCAGATGCGACAGGCGTTGTTTCACCGCCGCCGCGGCCAGCTCCTGGGCATGTGCGCCCACGGTGGGCAGCCGCAGCACCTTTGCGGCAGAGGCGATCGCGGCAGCGGCGGCCTCATCGCTCCACGCGCCCACCGCCAGACCCGCCGACCCTGAAGCTTTTCCGGTGGCACTCATGCGCTCACCTGCTCGGCGTCGAGGAGCCGGTCGTAGCCGGTCAGTGACGGTACTGGCCGTTCACCGGCTTCGGCCGCCGCAGCGGCGACCGTCACGACCGGGGCGGCCGGCCGCGCCGCGTCGGCGGCGTGCCGGGCTTCGACGGCGACCACCTCCGCGGTGAACAGGCCCGCCTTTCTGGCCGCGGTCATGCCCGCCTCAATGACCTCGGCGGCCATGGTGCGGTGCAAAAGGAGAACCTCGATCAGAGCGCGGGTACCGGCCCCGTCGCCGAGGGCCTTGCGTGCGGCATCCCAAAACCGCTGATGAGAGGACGTGAATACGCCGCGGGCGCGGGCGGCTGCCAGCGCGGTCGACCCGCCCAGCGCCCCGGGCTTGCGCTGCAGGACTTCCAGATAATGATCGAGCAGCAGGTCTTCGCTGCCCTTGTGTAACGACCGGGTATGCCGGGCGATCACCCGCCCAGCAGTCACACCGGCATCGGGATCGAGTACTTCGATCATGGCGGCACCAAGGCGCACCGACATCCGCCGCCCGGCATACCGGGCCGGCACCGAGTAATACGACTGGCGCACGCAGATCCGCGCCTTCGTATCGACCCGGCACGACAGGGCCGCGGCCACGTCGAACGGCTCAGCCGGCAGGGCAGCGAGCATCGGGAGCTCGCGTGCGGCGGCCGCGCCGACGGTCTCGGCCCGTGCGGCGATGCGCCGGTCGTCGTCGGCGGTATCCGCGGCGGCGAGCATGACGTTCAGTTCAGCCAACGATGCGGCACGGGGCACCGGTGTCAGGTGCCGGCGCCGGAACCGGCCGATCTCCCCTTCGACGCCGCCTTTCTCATGCGCCCCGTCGATACCGGGAATGCAGTAGAACGAGTCGTAGCCGTAGTGCGAGCGCAAAGCGATGAACCGGGGATGCTCGAACCGTTCGCGTCCCAGAGCCACGCGGATCACCGCCGCGGTCAGGTTGTCGTAGCGCAGCTGCCCGGTCGGCACCCCACCGAACGCCTCGAACGCCCGCACGTGCCCGTCGAGGAACGACTCCTGGGCCTGGTTCGCGTAGGCAACATGCACGGCCTTGCCCGAATGCGACAGGCGCATACAGAACATGTGCAGACGCATCGCGGTCCCGGCGATCACCGCGGTGAACTCGCCGAAGTCGACCTCGGCTTCCTCGGCGGGGCCGTGGGTCTGGGCGATCATGACCTGCACCTGCTCGCCAGCGATCTCGCTCCGCAGGCGGGCGACGAGGTTGCGCACACTCGATTCAGCCACCGCGGCTCCTTCCTCGTCGAGTAGCCGCTGCCAGATACGACGGGCGGTATGGCGTTGCTTCTTCGGCGCCTGGAGATCTTCGGTCAGCCACCGGCGGATCGTGTCCTCGTACGGACCGAGTGCCGGCGAGACCCGATCGGGGGACTTACGCGGCGGGGGCACCGCGTCGGCGAGTGCTTGACGCACAACGCGGCGGTGAACTTTGTGGGTCTCGGCGAGTCTGCGGATCGACATGCCTTTATCGCGTCGATCGCGTCGGATACGTTCGTATTGCTCCACTCTCGATCGTTCCTTCACTCCCTGGCCTCTCGTCAATGTCTTTGGTCGGACAAGACGAAAGGCTAGAGATGGTCGGTCGAGGGTGGGGCCATTTCAGGCCAGCACTGCCAGGTCAGGTGGGGCCACTTCAGGCTGGCACACTCATACGGGGATGGTCCGTTGAGTAGCCCCGCGGCGCGGTCTTCAATGGTTCCTCAGCACCATGCGAAACCGGATGCGACTCTGCCGCGAGGGTGCGGTTCAGGTGCTCGAACTCGTTGCCGCTCCTCGCGTAGTCTATCGCGGCGCGGTACCGACGCAACTGATCCGGGGCCATGAGCATGGCACTGTAGCCAGTGACGATGCCCTCGGCGGAGGCTTCGAGGTAATAGCCGATGCCGCCGACAGCCTGAGCTTCACTGGTCGCGCCTGTCCAAAGCTTGTAGGGAGATTTGTCCGCGGAGAAGCGCACGTCCCGGTTCGGGCGGAACATGCGCAACGCGCCGAACTCGTCGGAGAGCTCGGTGAGCAACGTGCGCATCGGCGCGCGGACGTCGCGCTCCCAGCGGCTCTTGTTTGCCTGCCAGAACGCCTTCGAGTTGTCGGCCTCCAGCTCTGTGAAGAAGGTGAACAGGCCCGGTGGAAGACCCTGGAACGTGCTCATGGGTGCCCGCCGGTCACGATCCGGTTGTAGTCCATCGCGATCCCGATCCAGGACGACAACTGCTCGTCGTCTCTGATCGCGTCGGCTGCGACTTCGATCCAGCCGGGTCCCATGTCGCGGCCTGGCCCCATCTCTGCCTGCACGGCACCCGGTCGGCCCAGAAGGCCGTCGTGCTGGTCCGCGTTGACCCGGACGAGAAGGCCGCCGTCTTTCAAGGCGCTGACGATCATCTTCTCGTTCACCATCACGGATCTGCCGCCGAACATAGAGACCTCACGTAACACCGGTTCGTCGGAGATCAGGGCACGGACGCGTTCGACGAGGACAGTCTGTTCGGGAGTCATGATCTGCCCTCCGGTTCAGGCCTGCTCGGGCGGGCCGTAGGAGAGCCGGTCGAAGATGAGCACGCTCTCGGTAATCTTTCCGTCCTTGACGGTGAAGAACTCGGCTGCCGGAGTGGTGGAGGTCGACATGGTCTGCGGGTAGTAGAACAGTGCCACGCGGTCTTCGTCGACGAACTCGGCGATGTCTCCGATGCCGGTGAGCATCGGGGCGAAGCCGCCGATGAACCCGCGGTAGGCGTCCTTGCCGTCCAAATCGACGCCGGGAGCTCGGCAGGCAACGTCGTCCGCAACGTAGCTCATTGCCGTGTCGATGTCGCCGCTCGTCCAAGCGCGGTGATACTTCTGCACGGTGTCGTACGCATTGTCCTGGGTCATGGGATTCTCCTTGGTTCGTGCCGCGGACGCGGCGTGGGTGGTCAGTCCGTGAGCGGCTGCCAGCCGTCCGGCCCGGCGTTGCCGCCGGCTCCGACGATGGCGAGACGGGGCAGGAAGTTCGCCCACCCGTCGGCGTGGCCACGCACCTCGCTGTCGGGCAGATCGGAATGGCGCAGATCGACTCGAGTCCCGCCGCCGATCGGGGTGAGGCGGAATTCGACTGTCGAGGATCCCTCTGGTAGGTCCTCGCTTCCGGCGAAGCCCCAACTCATCACCACGCGGCTCGGGGGCTCGACATGTAGGTACTTGCCCCGTACGGGGTGTCCAGCTATGTCGACGGCGAACTTGCCCCCTGGCGTCGGGTCAAGGTCGGCGTACTGCCCCATCCAGGCCGTCATGCCGTCGTTCGTGATCAGGTACTCGAACACTGTCTCCGGTGGAGCCTCTATGTCGATGAAGTCTCGGAACTCAGCCATGAGGGCCCTCCTGTCGCGACTCGACGGCGGTTTTGAGGTCGGCCAATCTCGAGGGCCAGAAGTCATCCAGATACGAGCGCACCGCCGCCAGTCCGTCGGTGTCGATCGCGTAGAGATGACGAGTGCCCTCGCGAGTGCCGAGCGCGAGGCCGGCATTGCGAAGCACGCCAAGATGGTGCGAGGTCGTCTGTTGCGACAGCTCGACCTCCTTCGCAATCACTCCGACCGGCCGTGGGCTGGTGCGAATCACGCGAAGGATTGCACGTCGGTTCACGTCGGCCAGCGCGCGCAGTGCTAGGTCAAAGTCGACCTTGGTCTCGGACAGCATTGGAGCCCTCCTTGCTCGAACAAGTCCAAGCTATTACAAACGTTCGCTTGTACTGATGAAGGTGAGTGCACGTCGTGCGAAGCTCAGTACAGGAGCGGTCGCAGGTCCAGCTCGGAGATGAGGCCGGGCTCCCCGTCCGACTATCGCGGGGGTCGAGGTGAACAACGTCGCGACAACCGAGGCTATTGCGAAGGTTGCGCAGGCACTTGGCTTGACGCTCGAGCTCAGGGACACAGGTCGACTGTGCGAGTCTCTCCGACCTCAGGGGCGCGCCTTCGTGTCGGTGGTCGCCGCTAGAGTTGTATCAACGGTCGAGGGAGGGAAGGCCATGGCACTCACGACATCACTCGCGGGTAGGGTCCGGAACACGAGCTTGCCCAAGAGCCACGCGCTCCTCCCTCTGCTCGAGGCCATCGTCAATGCCATACAGGCGATCGACGCGCGGCCCGGCGGTTCCGACGATCCAGGCCGGATCGACGTGAGAGTGTGCCGCGACACTCAGGCTGAGCTTGACCTCGGCCCAACGGGCCCCGGGCGCGCCCCCAAGAAGCCGATTATCGGGTTCACTGTCTCGGACGACGGTGTGGGATTCACACCGCGGAACATGTCCTCTTTCGAAACGCTCGACAGCGACTTCAAGGCCGACCTCGGCTGCCGCGGCGTTGGGCGACTGCTCTGGCTGAAGGCGTTCGACAAGGTGTCGGTCCGCAGCGCGTACGAGGACGGCGATGGGAAGCTCCACGGCCTTCAGTTCAGGTTCTCTGTAGCTCAAGAGGTCGAGCCCAACGGGGAGGCAGAGGGTTTCTCCCGCCCCGGAGCGGTCATCAGCCTCGACGGCTTCAAGAAGTCTTTTCAGCAGAACGCTCCGAAGGGCGTCGACGCTATCGCGCGAGAGATCTTCGAGCACTGCATCTGGTACTTCCTCCGCCCCGGAGGTGCCCCCGTCGTGACGGTCACGGACGACGAGGAGTTGGTGTCTCTGGCGGGCTTGATGGACGAGTTCGTCGACTCGGCGATGACTTCGTCGACGATCGAGGTCAAGGGCCACAAGTTCGACATGCTCAACCTCCGGCTGAAGGCGACGGCGCGGAACTCCTTTCCACGTCTGCACTGGTGCGCGGCGAGCCGTGTCGTCATCGACGAGAACCTGAGCGGAAAAGTGCCGGGGCTTCACGGCAGGCTCGCGGACGACGCCTCCGGGGAGTTCGTCTACGCGTGTTACCTGACCTCCGACTTCCTCGATGATCGGGTGCGCTCCGACCGGACGGCCTTCGACATCAGCGACCGGATATCCGGTCAGCCGCTCGTCGACGACATCTCGCTAGATGATATCCGCGAGGCCGTCCTCGAGGAGGTGGCGGAGATCCTGAAGGACCCCCTCGAGTCGGCCCGCGAGCAGGGCAAGCAACGCGTCCACGACTTCGTGACCAAGCGAGCCCCGCGGTACCGGCCCGTACTAGCCAAGATCGAGGAACGCGGCATCACGGTAGACCCGTCGGTCAATGACCAGGATCTCGAGCTGCAACTCCACAAGCACCTGAAGAAGATCGAGTCTGAAGCGTTCGTGAAGGGGCAGGAGATCTTCGCTGAGGCTGAGGCGGAGCCTGCGGACGACTTCAAGGAGCGGCTCGACGGCTACCTCACGACGGTCAGTGAGATCAACCAGTCCGACCTGGCCGCGTACGTCTCGCGTCGCCGCACGGTACTGGACCTGCTTGGACGGCTGATCCGCGCAGACAGGGACGGTAGGTACAGCCGTGAGGACGCGATCCACTCGTTGATCGTCCCGATGCGCACCGAGTCGAACGACGTCGCCTCCGATGGCTCGAACCTGTGGATCATTGACGAGCGGCTCGCGTTCCACGACTACCTCGCCTCCGACAAGACGCTCAAGAGCATGCCGGTCACTGGGTCCGAGTCGACGAAGGAGCCTGACATCCTCGCGACTCGGCTTATCGATGCGCCGGTGCTCGCCGCGGAGGGGGAGAAGCTTCCGCTGCCGTCGATCGTCGTGGTCGAGATCAAGCGCCCGATGCGCAAGGACGCCACGGAGGCCAAGAACCCTATCCAGCAGTGCCTCGACTACGTGAAGCGAATCCGCGCCGGCGGCGTGATGACCGCGACGGGGCGACCGATCCCGCCGGCTCAGGAGCCGCCAGCATTCTGCTACATCATCGCTGACCTCACGGAGAAGATGATCGAGCGCTGCGAGATTTCAGACCTGCGTCCCACTCACGATGGCCTCGGGTACTTCGGCTACAACAATGCGGCGAAGGCCTACATCGAGGTCATGAGCTTCGACGGGCTGGTCAACGCGGCCACGGAGCGCAACAGGGCGTTCTTCGACCGACTCGGCCTCCCGTCGAGCTAGATGAAATGACTAACGACGACGAGATACTCGAGAAGGGGCGCGAGCGGGAGCCGGGCGAGGACGGAGAAGCATCGGTCGACGGCGCGGATACTCCGCTGGCAGACACAGGCTCGTCGCCCACTGCCGACTTCCGACTGCCGGCAGGGTTCGCGCAGTCGTTGATGCCCGGTATGGACGTCGCCATCGCGAAGATACTCGAGCCCATCCGAGCGCGGATGAAGGCGATGCTCCCGGATTCCTCGACGTACGCGCGGGACGTCATGGGGCCGCTGAACCGACGCCTCCAGGAGCAGATTAAGTCGGCGCTGCCCGACTACGACCCACTGGTCAACAAGACGCTCGAGCCATACAGCGAGCGGGTCCAGTCGCAGATGGCGTCGATTGTGGCGAGCCTCCCGACGTTCACGGCTCCGATGATCGACTTCCCGGCGCTGAAGGGCGTTGGAGTCAGCCCAGCGATCGAGTCGATGCTCAAGCAGATCTCGAGTCAGCAATCCGCGATGCTCGATGGGCTGCGCGGCTCCCTGAAGCCGCTTTTCGACCCGGAACTGCTGCGGGGGTTCAACCGTGCGCTCCTCCCGTCAAATCTGAGGGGCCACGCAGACGAGATCAGGGCCCATCAAGTGCACGAGTTCCTCGAACAGGAGGGCATCCCGCTCTATCTGGTGCCGCGCGGTCGCACAGCGTTGCGTCTGCTCCGCGGACAAGACCGCTCGGCTCGCCGACGGGTGCTCGGCGACTGCTACAAGTCGATCATCGACGATTGCTCCGTCGTGCTCGAGCAGGTAGACGGCGCAGTGATCGGCGACGAGCTGAGGTTCGCGCTCGACGGCCTCGGCGCGATGCGGGCGGGGCACGCCCGCTCCGCCCAGGCCATGTTCACGGTCACGCTCGACACCCTGATCTACCGCTTCTATCCCGACCAGGCGGCTCGACGGCTCATCACCAATCGGAAGAAGGGCGCGGACGTGCCGGACGCCATCGACGAGATGGGCGTCCACGAGGCCATGGTCTGGCTGCCGATCTGGAACGCCCACGAGCAGTTCTGGAAGCACAAGGGCGACGAAGTCCCTCGGTACTACTCGCGCCACGCGAGCGTCCACGGCGTCTCTTCGCGCCAGTTTAGCAAGCGCAACTGCGTGCAGGTTCTCATGCTGGTCACGAGCCTCATCGGCTATGCCGACCGGCTCATGTCGTCGGCTGTGCGTACCAGCGCTTGATTGCTTTGTCGCCGTTCAGCTAGAGCGCCTCGCCACCCTCTCGCCTCGCGTGCCGAGGTTGGGTACTACTCGGAAATGAGGAGGGGAGGGGGCGGCTACGCGAGATGCGCGGCACTTCGGTCTGCCGATCCATGCGAAGGACTGACGACGTCTATGGATCACTCGACGGTCGCGAGCAGATCCGATGGGGTGACGTCGAGGCCTCGGGCGAGCTTGACGAGGACATCAAGCGTCGGGTTGCGGGTTCCGCGCTCCAAGCCGCTGATGTAGGTGCGATCGAGCCCGACGTGGTGGGCGAAGGCCTCCTGTGACGCCCATCCGTGCTCGCGGCGCAGATCGCGAAGGTGCTCGCCGAAAGCGATGCGATGCGCCGGGATGGTCATGCATTAGACGATTCCGATACGCTGACGATGAGTCCACGGACTATGAGTCACATTTATGCGTTCGGAGCCGTGATAGCCATCGAGTCCTTCTCTGGATGCCCACGAGATCTGGAGGAGACCCTGATGCCCGAAGAGGAATGGATCGACGTCGCCGCCGCGGCCGAGCGCTACCACTGCAGCACCTCGAAGATCCGACGATGGGTCAAGCAGGGTGAGCTCGAGATGCGATTGACCTCGAGCGACATCGATGGACGCTGGGTCTTCACGACCTGGGTTCGAGTCCGAGATCTCGACGATGTGTCCGGCGTTACCGCACGTAAGGAGCACGTGCGCAAGATTCGTGCAACGGCGCAGCCGTTGACGGACGAGCAGAAGCGCGCCATCCGGAAGGTCTTCCTCGCGCACCTTCTGGAGCGCGAAGCGAAGCGGAAGAGGGCCAGAATTGGTGGCGCGACGGCCAAGTGAGGCCCAGGATGTGTTCTCTCATGGGCTTGGCTCAAGGACGTCAGAGGCGTTCAGGTCCAAGATCGGTACTGTAGGTCTCAGCGTGTCCGGTCACCGTCGGAGTCCGAGCGCGAGTCTGATCGCCATTGAATCGCCATTCGACTGACCATTCGACTGACCATTCGACTCGCTATACGTCAACGTATCAATGGCGTGGAGTCGGGATACTTCTCCCGCAGCCTCAACGCCTATGGGCGGGCAGGGGAGCCGTGCGAGCGGTGCGGCACGCCGATCGCACGGGCGCAGTTCATGAACCGCTCGAGCTACTTCTGCCCGAGGTGTCAGCGGAAACTTTCCTGATCGCTGCCTGGAATCTGTAGCGCCAATCTCCGGTCGTATCACTCGCCTCGGCTCCGTCGCTCGTGGCACCGCGCACGCCGACTCCGACTCCGACATCGGCATCGACATCCTCGTCGAGATGGACCCGGAAGACACCAACTCCACGTTGCGGCTCGGCTCCTCAGGACTGTCGAGCCGGTCATGTGCGATGGGTCTGCGGGGCCTGCCGGATGTTCTCGACACCGTGTGCGTGAGGCTCTGACCGACGGTACGGATATGACTCTCGCCATAACTATCAGTTGCGCCTGCTACCCTCGTCATAGCATCAGGAGTGTGGCATGGCTGGATACCGGATCGACCGTGAACTCACGGAGCTCGGCGAGCATGTGCGTGGTTGGCGCATGGTGCTGGGGCTCACCGCCCAGCAGGTGGCGGAGCGCGCCGGTATCACCCGCGACACCCTGCGCAAGATCGAATCCGGCAACGCAGGTGTGGGCTTCGGCAACGTCGCTCAGGTGCTTCGCGCCCTCGGCGTGCTCGGGCAGGTCGTCGAGGCGGTAGACCCGCTTGGCAGCGACATCGGTCGGCTACGGGCGGGCAATCTCGCGAAGAAGCGCGCACGATGACCACCGTCGAGGTCTACGCCGACAGGGCGGGAGGACCGGTCGTGGTGGGCCAGGCGCATTTCACGAGGCACCGCGGACGGATATCCACCACATTCCTCTACGATCCGGGCTATCTGGCGCACGACGGGACGAGTATCGACCCCGCTCTGCCCCTCGTGTCGGGGGTGCAGCACCAGCCCGGGCTCGTGCGGGCATTCGCGGACAGTGCCCCCGACCGTTGGGGCCGGAACCTCATCGAGAAGGCGGAGCGTGCCCGCGCCCGTGCGGAGCAACGAGTGCCGCGCCGTCTCGACGACCTCGACTTCCTCCTGGGAGTCAGTGGCGACACACGTCAAGGAGATCTGCGGTATCGGGTCGCAGGCAGCGTGGCGTTCGTCGGCCCACCGTCGGATGTTCCACCGCTGGTGTCGCTCCCGGAGCTGCTGCGCGCCTCCGACGCGCTCGCCACGGACGAGGATCCGGCGGCCGCCGTGAAGAAGCTGCTCGACACGGGCACGACCGGCTTGGGTGGAGCGCGCCCCAAAGCGTCCGTGCGCCTGGACGATGGCGCGCTGGCGATCGCGAAGTTCCCGCATGGCAGCGACCAGTGGGATGTCATGGCCTGGGAGGCGACCGCGTTGGATCTGCTGGAATCCGCAGGCATCCGGACACCGACGCGACGGCTCGCGCGAGTGGGCGAGCGCAGTGTGCTCGTGCTGCGGCGATTCGACCGCACCGACGAGGGTCTTCGCGTCGGCTACATCAGCGCGATGACCGCGCTGAGCGTGTGGGACGGTGACCGTCGCGACTACGCCGAGATCGCCGAGGCCGTCCGCGATCTCTCGCTTTCCGTGAAGGCGGACCACCGCGAGCTCTTCGACCGCGTCGTCGCTTCCGTGGCGCTGGGGAACACTGACGATCATCTGCGCAATCACGGCTTCCTCGCCGAGCGAGGTTATTGGACGCTGAGTCCTGCATTCGATGTGAATCCCAACCCGGACCCGTGGCAGACCCGGTCGACGTCGATCATGGGCGCGGACGGTCTGCCGGATGAGATTGACGCACTGCTCGCGTTCGCTGAGGAATGCGGTCTGACGCCCGGTCAGGCTCGGGAACGGATGGGCTTCATTGCACGTGCGCTGACGGGGTGGAAGGAGGCGGCCCGCGCGAACGGTATCCGCGAGCGAGAGATCGCCATGATGGCCGGCGGGATCGCGCCGCGCCTGGACGCTGTGGCCCGCGCGACGCGCCCGGCCGGTTCGGGGAAGGGGTGACCGCCGACGACGCGCGGCTTTGTTCTCGCCTCCGCGGCGTCTGCATGCACCGGTGGAACGGCCCCGGAGTGGAACAATGTCGGACATGACTGAACAGGACGCCCCCGCGCACACCGAACTCCAGGTGGAGCGCACGGGCACCAGGCGATACACGGGCCGCAGTTCACGGGGGGCCGAGGTGCTCATCGGTTCCGAGGACGTGCCCGGCGTGTTCACCCCGGGCGAGCTGCTCAAGATCGCCCTGGCCGGATGCACGGCGATGAGCTCGGACAAGCCGCTCTCGCGCCGGCTGGGGGACGACTACGACGCCACGGTCCGCGTGTCCGGGGATGCGGACCGGGACAACGAGTGGTACCCGGTGCTCAGCGAGGTCCTCGAGCTGGACCTCAGCGAGCTCACGCCCGACGCGCGGGAGCGGCTGCTGGTGGTGGTCGAGCGCGCGGTCGACCGCGTGTGCACGGTGGGGCGCACCGTCAAGCGGGGCGCCGAGGTGGACCTCGAGATCCAGGTGGATTCGTGACCTCCGACCCGATACCCGACCCCGCGCGCCTGACGGCGTGGGTGCACGGCGATGTCCAGGGGGTCGGCTTCCGCTGGTGGACGCGGTCGCGGGCGCTCGAGCTCGGGCTCGCCGGCAGCGCCACGAACACGGTGGACCGGCGCGTGCTCGTCGTCGCCGAGGGGCCGTCGGCCGCGTGCGGACGGCTGCTGGAGCTGCTCGCGTCGGGTGGCACGCCCGGGCGGGTCGACAACGTCGTCGCCTCGTGGGGCGCGCCGCGCGGCGGGCTCGACGGGTTCGTCGAACGATGAGCGCCGCCGTAGCCGGTACCTGCCGGTAAGGTTCAGGACCATGATCGTCGAGAGCGGATGCGTCGTCTCCGGGAGCGGTGGCGGATGCATCTGAAGAGCCTCACGCTCAAAGGCTTCAAGTCGTTCGCCTCGTCGACCACGCTGCGGTTCGAGCCCGGGATCACGTGTGTCGTGGGGCCGAACGGCTCCGGCAAGTCCAATGTGGTCGACGCGCTGACCTGGGTCATGGGCGAGCAGGGGGCCAAGGCGCTGCGCGGCGGCAAGATGGACGACGTGATCTTCGCCGGCACGTCCGGGCGTTCCCCGCTGGGCCGCGCCGAGGTCACCCTGACCATCGACAACGCGGACGGCGCCCTGCCCATCGAGTACTCCGAGGTGTCGATCACCCGCCGGGTGTACCGCGAGGGCGGCGGCGAGTACGAGATCAACGGCTCGTCGTGCCGGTTGATGGACGTGCAGGAGCTGCTCAGCGACACCGGCATCGGCCGCGAGATGCACGTGATCGTCGGTCAGGGCCGCATCACCGGGATCCTCGAATCGCGTCCGGAGGAGCGCCGGGCCTTCATCGAAGAGGCCGCCGGGGTGCTCAAGCACCGCCGCCGCCGGGAGAAGGCGGTGCGCAAGCTCGACTCGATGCAGGCCAACCTCAGCCGGCTGACGGACCTGACGACCGAGCTCCGGCGGCAGCTCAAGCCGCTCGGCCGCCAGGCAGAGGTGGCGCGCCGGGCGCAGACCGTCCAGGCCGACCTGCGCGATGCGCGCCTGCGGCTGGCGGCGGACGACCTGGTGGCGCGGCGCGCCGAGATGGAGCAGGGGGCTGCGCAGGAGGCCGAGCTGCGCGCGCAGCTCGAGGCCGCGCAGGCGGAGCTGGACGACGCCGCCGGGCGGCTCGCGGAGGACGAAGAGGCGCTCGCCCGCCTGGAGCCGGAGGCGAAGGCGGCGCAGCAGTCCTGGTTCCGCCTGTCGGCGCTGGCGGAGCGGGTCGACGCCACCGTCCGGATCGCACATGATCGCGCGGCCACTCTCGCCACGGAGCAGCAGCACGCGCCGGGGCGTGATCCGGACGAGCTCGACCGGCAGGCGGAGCGTGCGGCCGAGGAAGAGGCCGAGCTGGAGCAGACGGTGGAATCGGCGGCCGAGGTGCTCGCCGCCGCGCGGGAGGCTCTGGACGAGCGCGAGCAGGTCGCCGCGGAGGCCGAGCGCGCCCACGTGGCGGCGGTGCGGGCGGTGGCCGACCGGCGGGAGGGCCTCGCGCGCCTCGTGGGCGAGGTGAACACGCTGCGCAGCCGCACGGAATCGGTGGACGCCGAGGTGACGCGCCTCACCGAGGCGATGGTGCAGGCGCACGAGCGCGCCGCGGCGGCGCACGACGAGTTCGCGCAGGCGCAGGCGCAGGCGGACGAGTTGGAGGGCGATGAGGCCGCCCTCGACGAGCGGCACGAGCACGCCGCCGCGGCGTTCGAGGCTTCCGAGGCGCGGGTTGCCGAGCTGCGCGCCGGCGAGCGGGAGGCGGAGCAGAAGGTGGTCTCGCTCCGGGCGCGTATCGAGGCGCTGGAGATGAGCCTGGCGCGCAAAGACGGTGCCGCATGGCTGCTCGAGCGGGCAGGTCTCGGTGACGCTGCGGGCGCCGCCGCCACGACCGACGCAGCCGACTCCGCGCAGGGTTCCGCCGATGGCGTGGTGGGCAGACTCGCGGAGCGCATGCGCGTGCGGGCCGGATACGAGCGGGCCGTCGCCGCGGCGCTCGGACCCGCGGCGGAGGCGGTGGCGATGCGCGACGCGGATGCGGCGGCCCGCGCCATCGCGGCGCTCAAGGAAGGCGAGGCGGGCAGGGCCGCGTTCATCACCCCGGCCGGCACCCCGGCGGAGGCCGGGCCTGCGCCGGGGTCCGACGACGGCGCGCTCGCAGGGGGTGCGGTGTGGGCGGAAACCCTGGTGGACGTCGACGGCGACCTGGGCGTGGCGGTGCGTTCGCTGCTCTCGCGGGTAGCGGTGGCCGACGACCTGGCGGCGGCCTTCCGCACGGTCGGGGCGTCACCGGCGGTGCGCGTCGCCACGCGCGACGGCGACCTGGTGGGCCACGGTTGGTCGGTGGGCGGTTCGGAGTCCGCCACGAGCATGCTCGAGGTGCAGGCCGCGGTGGACGAGGCGGGCGAGGCCGCGGTGGCCGCGTCCGCGCGCGCCGAGGAGCTCGCGGCAGCGCTGGCCGGGGCGGTGGCCGAGGCGGACGTGCGGCGCGAGAACGCCGAGGTGACGCTCGCGGCCCTGACGGAGTCGGACGCGGCCATGTCGGCGGTGTACGAACAGCTCGGCCGGCTCGGGCAGGCCGCCCGTGCCGCGGAGGCCGAACACGGACGACTGAGCACGCAGCGGCGGGAGGCCGAGGCGGGCCGCGAGGAGACGGTCGCCGCGCTGACCGGACTGGAGGAACGGCTGCGCCTGGCCGAGCAGTCCGTTCCCGGCGACGATGAGCAGGAGGCGGGCGACGGCGCGCTGGCCGAGGCGCGGGACGACGCGGTGGCCGCTGTGTCTGAGGCCCGCGCGATGGAGGTGGAGGCCCGATTGGGGCTGCGGACCGCGGAGGAGCGTGCGGCGGCGCGGCGCGGGCGGGCCGATGGGTTGCGGCGCGCGGCGGCGGCCGAGCGTCAGGCGCGGGAACGGGCCGAGCGCGCCCGGCTGCGGCGCCGGCGGGCTGCCGGCGTCGCCACAGCTGTCGCCGAGACGGGGATGGTGGTCGCGGAGCGGCTGGCGGCGGAGGTGTCGTCGGCCGCGCAGGAGCGCGACGGCCTGGAGGCACAGCGGGTCGAGCGGTCCGAGCGCGTGCGGGTGACGCGGGGGCGCGTGACGGAGCTGACGCAGACGCTGCACACGCTCACCGACGCGGCGCACCGCGACGAGATGGCGCGGGCGAAGATCGCGCTGCGCATCGAACAACTTGAGGAGCAGATCCTCGAACAGAACGGCATGGCTCCGGACGACCTGGTGGCCGAATACGGTCCGCACGTTCCGCTGCCGCCGTCCGAGCTCGAGTGGGCCGAGTACGAACAGGCCCGCGAGCGGGGGGAACAGGTGGTGGCGCCGGCGCCGATGCCGTTCGACCGTGCCACGCAGGTCCGCCGGGCCAAGCAGGCGGAGAAGGACCTGCGCACTCTCGGCAAGGTGAACCCGCTCGCGCTCGAGGAGTTCGCAGCGATGGAGGAGCGCTACAGCTTCCTCGCCACGCAGCTCGAGGACGTGAAGAAGGCGCGCCAGGATCTGCTCGACGTGGTCGACGAGGTGGACGCGCGCATCCTGCAGGTGTTCACCGACGCCTACGCGGACGTGGAGCGCGAGTTTGTCGACGTGTTCGCCACGCTGTTTCCCGGGGGCGAGGGGCGCCTGGTGCTCACCGACCCGGACGACATGCTCACCACCGGCGTGGAGGTGGAGGCGCGTCCGCCGGGCAAGAAGGTCAAACGGCTGTCGTTGCTGTCCGGCGGGGAGAAGTCGCTCACCGCGGTGGCCATGCTCGTCGCGATCTTCCGGGCACGGCCGTCTCCGTTCTACGTCATGGACGAGGTGGAGGCCGCCCTCGACGAGGTCAACCTGAACCGCCTGATCAGCCTGTTCACGCAGTTGCGCGAGCGTTCGCAGCTCATCGTCATCACGCACCAGAAGTCCACGATGGAGGTCGCGGACGCCCTCTACGGGGTGAGCATGCGCGGTGACGGCATCACCCAGGTCATCTCCCAGCGCATGCGCGGAGTGGACCTGGGGGACGTGCCCGTCACCGGGTAGGTCTTCCGGTCAGCCGTCGCCCGGGCCGGTGCGTGGTCAGGCGGCGAAGTCGCGCCGGTCGGGCTCGCCGCGGTACCGGGCGCGGCGGCCGTCGATCCCCAGCCGGCGCCACAGCCGCCGGGAGACCGTGTTCATCAGGCCCAGCTCGTCGGCCAGCGTGCGCATGTCGTCGAAGTAGCCGGACATGATCTGACGCGAACGCGGGCTGTCCCAGAACGCCTCGCGGATGACCGCGTCAGGGATGTCGAACTGGCGGGCGAACTCCTTGGGCGGGGTCATGATCTCCCCGGCCAGCCATCGCATCGCCAACGGGAAGAGCACCGAGCACGTGGCCTGCGAGGCGCGGCCCATGCGGGGCATGTGCGTCCGCAGGAAATCTCCGGCGAAGGAGATGTGCCGCGCCTCCTCGGCGATGTGGATCTGCATGACCCGCTGGACCAGTGGCGGGAGTTCCACGTCGTGGCGCAGCAGAGACTTCTGGTAGTGGTCGATGGGTTCCTCGCCGCCGAGGATGCCGATGAACAGGACCACGAAGGCGTATCCGCCGGCCAGGCCGATGAACGGGGAGGCGCGCCGGAACGCCGGCCGCATCCCGGGTACGTCGACGCCGATGCGGTTGACGAGCTCCTGGAACATCTGGATGTGGTTGCACTCCTCGGTCATCTCGTGGAGGCAGTAGCGGAACTCGGGCGAGTGGTTCGGGAGCGCCGTCACGTAGTGCATGAGGCCGCGGATGAGGATGGTCTCGAAGGATGCGCCGACCTTGATCGCATTGGCCTGGCGCCAGCGGCCCATGGCGATCCGCCTGTCCAGCGGCTGCTCCTGGTACCACTGCGTGGCGCCCAGCGGGTCGATCTTCGGGGAGAGGACCCAGCGTGGATCCTGCGGATCGAGCGCCAGCGCGGGGTTGTCCCAGTCGATGTCGAGATAGGGATGGAAGTGCTTGTCCACCGATCCTTCGGAGAGCGTGCGCAGCATCCGCCGGTATTGCGGCGACAGGCCGGGGGCGTGCGCCGCGCGGCGGTCCACCACGGTGTCGGAATCCTGGAGAGTCATGCCGTCCTCCCGAAGCGGTCGATCGAACGTTATCCGTGTCACACATTTTAGTGTGACTGAATGTCGCATGCAAGAGGTCCGTCCATCCGGCGGGTGTGCGGGTGTCCGGGCGCCGGAGCGGATGTGACGCCGGTCCGAGGCTGCTGCGATGATGGGGCGCGTGAACTCAGCACTCTGGATCGTCATCGCAGTCGTGGCGGCGCTGGTCGTCATCGCCATCGTCGCCGGGGCGGTGCTCTACCGGCGCCGGCAGATCAGCTTCAACCCGCCGCCGGATGCCGGGATCGAGGAGCGCAAGGCGAAGCCCGGGGGGTATACGACCTCGTCCGGGTTCGACTTCAGCGAGGGCTCCGGTGGTGTGGCGGCGCCGGAGCGGCCGGGGGAACCGGAACCCGCCCCGCGGGCCGAGCCGCCGGCCGCTCCCGCGGAGTCCGTGGAGCCCGTTGCGCCGACGGCTCCGGCCGCTCAGCCCGAGCCTGCCGCACCGCCCGTCCAGGAGACGCCTGCGGCTCCGGCAGCGCCGACGGAACCGGTCGCCCCCGAAGAGCCTGCGGCCCCCGTGGAGGCGACCGCGCCGCCGGCGGAGACCGTACCCGAGGCGCCTGCCGCACCCGAGGCGCCTGCCGAGCCCGTGGCGCCGGCAAAGCCCGAGGCGCCCGTGGAAGCGCCTGCCCCCGCGGCGGAGCCGGAGACTGCAGCCGTCCCGGAGCAAGCCGAGGCCCCGGCCGCGCCCACAGAGGAGATCGCGCCCACCGACGGCAGGCTCGAGCGTCTGCGCGGCCGCCTGTCCCGTTCGCAATCGGCGGTGGGCAAGTCGCTGCTCGGGTTGCTCGGCGGCGGCGACCTGGACGAGGACGCGTGGGAGGAGGTCGAGGACACGCTCATCATCGCCGACCTCGGTGCCGCCACCACGGAGAAGATCGTCGACCGGCTGCGCGATCAGATGGCGACCCGCTCGGTGCGGACGGAGGAGCAGGCGCGCGCGCTGCTGCGCGAGGTGCTGGTGGACGAGCTGCAGACCGCCAACGCCCGGTCGGTGCGGGCGCTGCCGCACGGCGGAAGCCCCGCGGTGCTGCTGGTCGTCGGCGTCAACGGCACCGGCAAGACCACGACGACAGGCAAGCTCGCGCGGGTGCTCGTCGCGGACGGCCGGCGCATCCTGCTGGGCGCGGCGGACACGTTCCGCGCGGCCGCCGCCGACCAGCTCGAGACCTGGGCCGACAGGGTCGGCGCAGAGGTGGTCCGCGGCAAGGAGGGCGGCGATCCGGCCGCGGTGGCCTTCGACGCGGTGGCACGTGGCATCGAACAGGGCGTCGACGCGGTGCTGGTGGACACCGCGGGCCGGCTGCACACGAAGACCGGTCTGATGGACGAGCTCGGCAAGGTCAAGCGCGTCGTGGAGAAGAAGGCGCCCGTGGACGAGGTGCTGCTGGTGCTCGACGCCACGGTGGGGCAGAACGGCCTCACGCAGGCCCGGGTGTTCGCCGAGGTCGTCGACATCACCGGGGTCGTGCTGACCAAGCTCGACGGCACCGCCAAGGGCGGCATCGTGTTCCAGGTGCAGCACGAGCTGGGCGTTCCGGTCAAGCTCGTCGGCCTGGGGGAGGGGCCGGACGACCTCGCGCCCTTCGACCCGGGCGCGTTCGTGGACGCGCTGTTGGGGTGACCCGACCGCGCGTCACAGAGAAGTAACACGTCAGGCTGCAGAGTTTGCACAGCCGCAACACGACGCCCCCGGGCCCGTAACACGGGTTGCGCAGGATGGTTCCGACGGAGTTGGACGGAGTCGGGGCCGAGGCGTGTTGCGATCGTCGAAGCCGCATCCCGCGGCAGGCCCCCCTCCGCATGACACGGCCGGGCACGGTCCCGGCCGGGAGGGACGGTGGTCCGCGTGTCGAAGATGACGGGATCGGGGTGGGAGGCGGTCGCCCCGGACGGGGTCGTGCTGCAGGCGCTCGGGGCGGGGGTGCCGGACCCGGGGAATACGGCGTGGGTGCTGATCAGCGCGGGGCTGGTCATGCTGATGACGCCGGGACTCGCGTTCTTCTACGGCGGCATGGTGCGGGCGCGAAGCGTACTGAACATGATCATGATGAGCTTCAGCGCGCTCGGTGTCGTCGGGGTGCTCTGGGTGCTTTTCGGCTTCTCGGCGGTGTTCGGCGATTCGCTCGGCGGAGTCATCGGCGACCCGTTCGACTTCGCCGCGCTCGGCGGCATTCTGCCCGAGGGGGCGGGGAACGCCCCGCTGGTGGGCACCATCCCGGCCGCGGCCTTCGTGATCTTCCAGCTCATGTTCGCCTCGATCACGGTGGCGCTGATCTCCGGGGCCGTCGCGGACCGGATGAAATTCTCCGCATGGCTGGTGTTCGCGGGGATCTGGGCGGTCCTCGTGTACTTTCCGGTGGCGCACTGGGTGTTCGCCGCGGACGGCCTGGTCTCGGACGAGGGCGGCTGGATCATCTCGGACCTGCACGCCATCGATTTCGCCGGCGGCACCGCGGTGCACATCAACGCCGGCGTGGCGGCGCTGGTGCTCGCGACGGTGCTCGGCGTGCGCCGGGGGTGGCGCACGCACCCGTCGCGGCCGCACAACCTGACACTGGTGATGGTCGGCGTGGCGCTGCTGTGGTTCGGGTGGATCGGATTCAACTCCGGGTCCGCGCTGGCGGCCGACGGCGCGGCGGCGTCGGTCCTGGTGATGACGATCGTGGCGGCCTGCGCCGGCATGCTCGCCTGGCTTGTGGTCGAGAGAGTCCGCGACGGCCACCACACCACGCTGGGCGCGGCCTCCGGGGTCGTCGCGGGCCTGGTGGGCATCACCCCCGCGTGCGCGTCGGTCGACGTGGTGGGGGCGCTGGTGATCGGCGTGGCCTCGGGTGCGGCCTGCGCCCTGGCGGTAGGCGTCAAGTTCCGCCTCGGCTACGACGATTCGCTCGACGTGGTCGGTGTGCACCTGGTCGGCGGGCTCATCGGAACGCTGCTGGTGGGGCTGTTCGCCACGTCCGCCGCGCCCACCGGCGTGGACGGGTTGTTCTACGGCGGCGGGGCCGACCAGCTGTGGCGGCAGGCCGTCGGCGCGGCGGCGGTGATGGCCTACGCTGCCGTCGCGACGACGGTGATCGCTCTGGCGGTGCGGGCATGCATGGGGCTGCGGGTGGACCCGGAGGACGAGATCGCCGGGATCGATCTGAGCCAGCACGCCGAGTCCGCCTACGACTGGGGCCGCGCCGCCGGCCGGCAGGTGTCCGGTCCCGGGCACGCCGGCATCGGCCATTCCGCCGCGGAGTCCGGCGTCCGGGATGCCGAACCGGCCGCAGCGGGGCAGGATCGTGAGTATGCGGTGACCGGCGGCAGGCGCGGGCCGTCGTGAGGCCCACGCCGGCGGCGCCGCTGCACATGGCGCCGGTCGTCGCGACAGCGTCCCCGGCGCTTCCGGAACCCCCGCCCTCGGGCCACGACGAAGGAGTCCACGTGAAGCTCGTGACCGCAATCATCCGCCCCGTGGCGCTCGATGAGGTCGAGGCGGCGCTGAGCGCCGCGGGGGTGCATGGGATGACGGTGACCGAAGTGCGCGGCCGCGGACGGCAGAAAGGGCACACCGAGCTCTACCGGGGCAGCGAGTTCGCGGTGGACATGCACACGAAGGCCAAGGTGGAGGTGGTCGTCGCCGACACCGCCGTCGACGCGGTGGTCGCCGCGCTCGTCGCGGCGGCCCGGTCCGGTGACGGCGACGTCGGCCGGGTCGGCGACGGCAAGGTGTGGGTGACCCGGGTCGAGCAGGTGGTGCGTGTGCGCACCGGGGAGCAGGGCGCGGACGCGGTGTGATTCGGCCGGGGCGTGATCCCGCCGGGGAGCGGCGGGAAGGGCCCGTGCGGTGCGCCCGCGCGGCGGCGGCGGCGCACTCGCTAGGCTGTCGGGGTGCCGCAGTCCTGCGTGCGGCACCCCGATACACCACCAGAGCAAGCGAACGGGAGCGCAACCGGTGTTCGAATCCCTCTCCGACAGACTCACCTCGTCGCTCAAGGACCTGCGCGGCAAGGGCAAGCTGTCGCCCGCCGATATCGACGCCACTTGCCGCGAGATCCGCCTGGCCCTGCTCGAGGCCGACGTCGCGCTCCCCGTGGTCCGCGAGTTCATCAAGAACATCAAGGAACGCGCCAAGGGGGCGGAGGTCTCCGGCGCGCTCAACCCGGCGCAGCAAGTGGTCAAGATCGTCAACGAGGAGCTCATCGGCATCCTCGGCGGCGAGACCCGGCGGCTGAACCTGGCCAAAACGCCGCCCACGGTGATCATGCTCGCGGGCCTGCAGGGTGCGGGCAAGACCACGCTGGCCGGCAAGCTGGCGGTGTGGCTGCGCGCGCAGGGGCACACCCCGATGCTCGTCGCCTGCGACCTGCAACGGCCCAACGCCGTCACGCAGCTCAAGGTGGTCGGCGAGCAGGCCGGGGTGCCCGTGTACGCGCCGCACCCAGGGGCCAGCAGCGAGGGCGAGGCGCAAGGGGCCGGCGTCGGCGACCCGGTCGCCGTGGCGCGCGCGGGCGTCGACGAGGCCCGCACCAAGGTCCACGACGTCGTCATCGTCGATACCGCCGGACGGCTGGGCGTCGACGAGGTGCTGATGAAGCAGGCCGCGGACATCCGCGACGCCGTGCAGCCGGACGAGGTCCTGTTCGTGCTGGACGCCATGGTCGGCCAGGATGCCGTGAGCACCGCGGACGCCTTCCGCGAGGGTGTCGGGTTCACGGGCGTGGTCCTCACCAAGCTCGACGGCGACGCGCGCGGCGGCGCCGCGCTGAGCGTCCGGCAGGTGACCGGCCGCCCGATCATGTTCGCCTCCACCGGCGAGAAGCTCGGCGATTTCGACGTGTTCCACCCGGACCGCATGTCGAGCCGCATCCTGGGCATGGGCGACCTGCTCAGCCTGATCGAGCAGGCGGAACAGGTCTTCGACGCGCAGCAGGCCGAAGCCACGGCGCAGAAGATCGGCAGCGGCGAGCTCACGCTGGAGGACTTCCTCGAGCAGATGATGGCCATCCGCAAAATGGGGCCGCTGGCCAACCTCGTCGGCATGCTCCCCGGCGCCGGGGACATGAAGGAGGCGCTGGGCCAGGTCGATGAGAAGCAGCTCGACCGGGTCCAGGCGATCATCCGCGGCATGACCCCGGCCGAGCGCGACAACCCGAAGATCATCAACGGCTCGCGCCGCCTGCGCATCGCCAACGGGTCCGGGGTGACGGTCACCGAGGTCAACCAGCTCGTCGACAGGTTCTTCGAGGCGCGCAAGATGATGTCGGCCATGGCCGGCCGCATGGGCGGCCCGGGCGGCTTCGGCAAGGGCAAAGGCAAGCGGAGCAAGAAGGGGAAGAAGGGCAAGAAAACGGGACGCGGACCCACACCGCCCAAGGTCAAGGGCGGTTTCCCCGGCGGCATGCCGGGCGGATTCCCGGGGATGCCAGGCGGGATGCCGGACCTGTCGTCAATGCCGAAGGGCCTCGACGAGACGCCCCCGGGCCTCGAGGGCATCGACCTGTCCCAGCTCAAACTGCCCGGACAGGACGGCAAGGCGAAGTGACCGGGGCCGCCGCGCCGCGCCCCGGGGACGAGGGTCCGTGGCGGATCCGGGGCACCGCGTTTCCCAGCGGCGAGCGCGTCGAGTGGTATCTGCACCGCGGACGGCTCTCCACCGCGCCGGTCGCCGGTGCGCGGGACCTCTGCGACGGGGGCTGGCTGCTCCCCGGCCTGGTGGACGCGCACTGCCACGTCGGCGTCGGGCGCGGCAGCCGCGGCGTCGGCCCCGACGAATGCCTCGCGCAGGCGCGCCTCGAACGCGACCGCGGGGTGCTGCTGGTCCGCGACTGCGGCGTGCCCGTCGACACGCGGGGCCTCGACGAGGTCCCGGGCCTGCCGCGGATCATCCGCGCCGGGCAGCACCTGGCGCGGCCGAAACGCTACCTGCGCGAGCTCGGGCTGGCCCTCGACGATCCGGCGCAGTTGCCGGACGCGGTCGAGGAGCAGGCGCGCGCCGGTGACGGCTGGGTGAAGCTCGTGGGCGATTGGATCGACCGGTCGGTCGGAGACCTGGCTCCGCTCTGGGACGACGACATCCTTGCCCAGGCCATTGCCCGCGCACATGCGGTCGGGGCGAGGGTCACCGCGCACGTGTTCGGCGAGGATGCGCTGCCGGGCCTACTGCGCGCCGGCATCGACTGCATCGAGCACGGCACGGGGCTGACCGCCGACACCATCGACATGATGCGCAGCCGGGGCACCGCGCTGGTCCCCACGCTGATCAACATCGCCAACTTCCCGGACATCGCCGACAGTGCCACGCGCTATCCGCACTACGCGCGGCACATGCGGGCGCTGCACAGGCGGCTGGGCGAGACTATGCGTTCGGTGCTCGACGCGGGGATTCCCGTGTATTCGGGGACGGACGCCGGCGGGATGATCGACCACGGCCGCATCGTCGACGAGGTCGAGGCGCTGGCCGCGGCCGGCCTCGGCACCGAGGGCGCGGTGGCCGCGGCGTCGTGGCGCGGGCGCCGGTGGCTCACCGGTGCGGACGAGTCCCCTGGGGGGCTCTACGGTCTGGACCGCGAGGAGTCGCGGGCGGACCTTGTGGTCTATTCCGCCGACCCGCGTGATGACCCGGGCGTGCTCCGTGCGCCCGCTCTCGTCGTCGCGGGCGGGGTGCCGGTCGCCCCCGCGGTGCACGCCTAGCGCGGCGGACGGTCGGATTTCTGCCGCCGCGGGGGTTCTGGCAGAATGTCAGGCGCTCGCCGCTTCCGGTTCCGTGCCGCGCGGCGGTCACAGGAAAGAGGCAAAACCGGGTGTCCCGAGCCGTGGGGCGCCGCTGAATTGCACGTGACATCATCAAGGAGACCACAGCAGTGTCTGTCAAGATCAAGCTCACCCGACTCGGCAAGATCCGCACCCCCCAGTACCGCGTCATCGTGGCCGACGCGCGCACCCGCCGCAACGGCCGCGCCATCGAGACCATCGGCCGGTACCAGCCCAAGGAAGAGCCGAGCATCATCGAGATCGACTCGGAGCGTGTGCAGTACTGGCTGAGCGTCGGCGCGCAGCCCACCGAGCCGGTGCTGGGCCTGCTGAAGGTGACCGGCGACTGGCAGAAGTTCAAGGGCCTGCCGGGCGCCGAGGGCACCCTCAAGGTCGCCGAGGCCAAGCCCTCGAAGCTGGACCTGTTCAACGCGGCGCTGGCCGAGGCGGAGAGCGCCCCGGTCACCGAGGCCGTCACCGCCAAGAAGAAGCCCGCCAAGAAGTCCGACGAGGCCGCGGCGGACGAGGCGCCCGCCGGCGAGTCCAAGTCCGACGAGGCCGCCGAGGCCGCGGACAAGTGAACGCAGAGGTCGTCGCGGACGCCGTGGACCACCTGGTGCGCGGCATCGTGGACAATCCTGACGACGTCCAGGTGGACCTCGTCAGCAACCGCCGCGGACAGACGGTCGAGGTGCATGTGCACCCGGACGATCTGGGCAAGGTCATCGGCCGCGGCGGGCGCACGGCCACCGCGCTGCGGACGGTCGTCTCCAGCGTCGGGGGTCGCGGCATCCGCGTGGATGTCGTCGACACCGACCGCTGAGATGCGCCACCGCTGAGATCGCACCTGGCCGCCGGGCCCGTACCGCGCGGAGCGGCGCACGCACGAGCTGAGCAGCAGAGGACGGACACTGTCATGGAGCTTGTGATCGGGCGCGTCGCCAAGTCGCACGGCATCCGCGGCGAGCTCGCCGTCGAGATCCGGACCGATACGCCGGACGAACGCTTTGCGGTGGGGTCGGTGCTGCGTGGGCGCCGCCCGCGCGAGTCCGCGACACAGGAGTACACGGTGGAAGCCGCCCGGGAGCACGCCGGGCGGCTTCTGCTGCGTCTGGCCGGCGTGGCGGACCGGGCTGCGGCGGACGCGCTGCGCGGCACGCTGTTCATGGTCGACAGCGCCGACCTTCCCCCCTCGACGGACCCCGACGAGTTCTACGATCACGAACTCGAGGGCCTTGAAGCACGGCTGCAGGACGGCGCACGCCTGGGCACCGTCACCGAGGTGGTGCACACGGCCGGGGGCGAACTTCTCGCAATCCGGCGCGAACCCGACGATCAGCACGGCGACGGGGCTCCGGCGGACCCGGGCGAGGTGCTCGTCCCGTTCGTCTCCGCGATCGTCACCGAGGTGTCCCTCACAGACGGTTTCGTCCGTGTGGACCCGCCGCGTGGGCTGCTCGATTTCGCCGAAGCGGACTCGGCGGCGCCCGATGCCGCGCCGGGGGACGGGCAGTGACGGCCGCCGGGCATCCGGCGGAGCCTCCCGCGCGTTTCGACATCGTCACGATCTTCCCCGAGTACCTCGAGCCCCTGCGCGCGTCGCTGCTGGGCAAGGCGTCGGCGCGCGGGTTGGTCGAGATCCGCGTGCACAACCTGCGCGAGTGGACCCACGACGTCCACCGCACCGTCGACGATGCGCCGTACGGCGGGGGGCCCGGCATGGTGATGAAGCCGGACGTGTGGGGCGCCGCCCTCGACGACGTCTGTCCCGGCGGCGCGCTGCTCGTCGTGCCCAGCCCCGCGGGCAGGCCGTTCTCCCAGGCGACAGCGCAGCGGTGGGCGAAGGAACGCCACCTCGTCTTCGCCTGCGGCCGGTACGAGGGCATCGACCAGCGGGTGATCGACGACGCCGCGCGGCGGATGCGGGTGGAGGAGGTCTCCATCGGCGACTACGTGCTGATCGGCGGCGAGGTCGCCACCATGGTGATGATCGAGTCGGTGGCCCGGCTGCGTCCCGGCGTGCTGGGCAACGCGCATTCGCACCAGGATGATTCGTTTTCCGACGGGCTGCTCGAGGGCCCCAGCTACACCCGGCCGCACTCGTGGCGGGGCCTGGACGTGCCGGAGGTCCTGCTGTCCGGGGACCACATGCGGGTCGATCGCTGGCGGCGGGAGCAGTCTCTGCTACGCACGGCGGCGCGGCGCCCGGAACTGCTCGAGTCCGCGGAACTGGGCCCGGCCGACCACGCCCTGCTGGCGGAGGCGGACCGAACACGACCGACGACACGAAGGGGGCCCGGGTGACGGTGTCCGACACGCCCGAGACGAAGCACACCGCCGCGATGGGGGCACCGGCGACGCACGACCCGGCCGCGGGTGATCCGGCCGCGCAGGCCTCGGCCGCGTTGGGCAGGCTGCCGGCGGTCACGGTGCGGGTGGCCGGCGAGCTCGGGGTGGCAGAATCCCGCGTCGCCGCGGCGGTGGCGTTGCTCGACGACGGGGCCACGGTGCCGTTCGTCGCCCGCTACCGCAAGGAGGCCACGGGAGGCCTGGACGACACCGAACTGCGGCGGCTCGACGAGCGCCTGCGGTACCTGCGCGAGCTGGACGAGCGGCGCGCCGTCGTGCTCGAATCCATCGCGTCGCAGGGCAAGCTCACCGCCGCGCTGCAGGACTCCATCGTCGCCGCGGACTCCAAATCGCGGCTGGAGGACATCTACCTGCCCTACAAGCCCAAACGGCGGACCAAGGCGCAGATCGCCCGGAAGGCGGGCCTCGGGCCGCTCGCCGAGCTGCTGCTCACCGAACCCGACACCGACCCGGACACGGCCGGCGCGCGGTACGTCGACGCGGACAAAGGCGTCGACGCCGCCGCCGCCGCACTCGCCGGCGCCCGGGCCATCCTGGTGGAACGTTTCGCAGAGGACGCGGACCTGGTCGGCGAGCTGCGCGAGACGATGTGGGGCCGCGGGCGCCTGTCCACCGCGGTGCGCGACGGCCAGGAGACGGCCGGGGCGAAGTTCTCCGACTATTTCGAGTTCTCCGAACCGTTCACCACCCTGCCCTCGCACCGGATCCTCGCGGTCTTCCGCGGGGAGAAGGAGGAAGTCCTGCGTGTGACCCTCGACCCGGAGCCGGGGGAGGCCGATGCGGCGGCGGACCCGGCCGCAAGGCCGGCGTCGGTGTACGAAACCGCCATCGCGGCGCGGTTCGGGATCGCCTCGCGCGGCCGCGCGGCGGACGGCTGGCTGGCCGACACCGTCCGCTGGGCGTGGCGGACCAAGCTCATGCTGTCGCTGGGCATCGACCTGCGGCTGCGGCTGCGGCAGAACGCCGAGTCCGCCGCGGTGGACGTGTTCGCACAGAACCTCAAGGACCTGCTGCTCGCGGCCCCGGCGGGCAATCACGCGACGATGGGACTGGATCCGGGCTTCCGGACCGGTGTCAAAGTTGCCGTCGTCGACGGCACGGGCAAGCTGCTGGAGACGGCGACGGTCTACCCGCACCCGCCGCAGCGGCGTCACGACCAGGCTGTCGCGGCGCTCGCGGCGCTGATCGACAAGCACGGCGTGCAGCTGATCGCGATCGGCAACGGCACCGCCTCGCGGGAGACCGACGTGCTGGCGGCCGAGCTGCTCGCCGGGATTCACGCGCGAGCCAAGGCAGGGGATGCGGCGCACCTGCGCAAGGTGGTGGTGTCCGAGGCGGGGGCGTCGGTGTATTCGGCGTCCGAGTACGCGGCCCGCGAGTTCCCGGGCCTCGACGTGTCGCTGCGCGGCGCCGTGTCGATCGCCCGGCGGCTCCAGGACCCGCTCGCCGAGCTCGTCAAGATCGAGCCCAAATCCATCGGCGTCGGGCAGTACCAGCACGACGTGTCCGAGACGAAGCTCGCGCGCAGCCTCGACGCGGTGGTGGAGGACGCCGTGAACGCGGTGGGCGTCGACGTCAACACCGCGTCGGCGCCGCTGCTGCGACGCGTGTCGGGGATCGCGACGACGCTGGCCGAGAACATCGTGGCGCACCGCGAGGCCCACGGTCCGTTCAGCACGCGCAAGGAGATCCTCGACGTGGCCCGGCTGGGCCCCAAGGCGTTTGAGCAGTGCGCCGGGTTCCTGCGGATCCCCGCGGGCACCGACCCGCTCGACGCATCGGCGGTGCACCCCGAGGCGTATCCGGTGGTGCGGCGCATTATCGAGGCCACCGGCCACGACGTGCCGGGCCTGATGGGGCGGTCCGCGCTGCTGCGGGGGCTGCGGCCGCAGGACTTCGCGGACGAGCGTTTCGGCGTGCCCACAGTCACCGACATCCTCGCCGAGCTCGAAAAACCCGGGCGCGACCCGCGGCCCGAGTTCGTCACGGCGTCCTTCGCCGAGGGCGTGGAGAAGATCACGGACCTGCGTTCCGGCATGGTCCTCGAGGGGGTCGTCACCAACGTCGCCGCGTTCGGCGCGTTCATCGACGTGGGCGTGCACCAGGACGGTCTCGTGCACGTCTCCGCGATGTCGGACCGGTTCGTTTCGGACCCTCACGAGGTCGTGTCCTCGGGGCAGGTCGTCAAGGTGAAGGTGCTCGATGTCGACGAGCAACGTTCGCGCATCAGCCTCACCCTGCGCCTCGACGACGAGTCGGGGTCGCGCGGCGGTGCCCGCACCCCCGGCGGGAAGGGCGCTGGCGGGAAGGGCGCTGGCGGTAAGGGCAAAGGCGACGGCGGAAAGCGCGCGGGCGGCCGGGACGGGAGCGGCGGCCGGGGCAAGCGATCCGCGGGCGGCGACGGCGGCGGTGCGATGGCCGACGCGCTCCGCCGTGCCGGGCTGCGCTGAACCCGATCCCGGTCAACCCGGCCGGCAAGGGGTGATTTCGCGGGCCAGCGTCTGTTCTGGCACAATGACGTGGTTGCCTGCGGCGGGTGCGGTGCGTCCGCGTCCGCCGCATGCCGCCGCGCGCCCCGGCGGGGCTGCGTCCTCGGGGCGCACGGTCCTCCGGTTGCATGCGGGGGCAGCGCACATACTGATTCGGAGCATGAACCGGTCGAGCCTCGGCCGCCGGGTTCCTCTGCTCGAGCGCATCTGACAAGGATGGATCGACGATGAACACCCTGGACTCAATCGACAGCGCGTCGCTGCGTGACGACATCCCGGATTTCCGCCCCGGCGACACCCTCAACGTGCACGTCAAGGTCATCGAGGGCTCCAAGGAGCGCGTGCAGGTCTTCAAGGGCGTCGTGATCCGGCGTCAGCGCGGCGGCATCCGCGAGACCTTCACCGTCCGCAAGGTGTCCTTCGGCGTCGGCGTGGAGCGCACCTTCCCGGTGCACAGCCCCAACATCGACAAGATCGAGGTCGTCACCCGCGGTGACGTGCGCCGCGCCAAGCTCTACTACCTGCGCGATCTGCACGGCAAGGCCGCCAAGATCAAGGAGAAGCGCTGACGCGCGCCGAAAGCCGGCGGAGCGTCGTCTAGCCTGTCGTAGTGACCGACGAAACGACGCCCCACGGATCCGCCCGCAACGGGCCACACGACCATCCGCAGCACGAGCGTGCTGCGGATGGCGCGTATCGGGACCGGCCGGACAACGCAGGGGCAGAGCCCGGCGCGGTGCCGGGCGCGGCGGACGGCGGCACCGGTGACGGGTCCGGTGCCGATGGCGAATCCGATGGCGGCAAGAAGAAGCCGCGCCGGTTCGTCCGCGCGGTGCGGGAGATCGGCATCCTCGTCGTCGTCGCGGTCGTGCTCAGCGTCCTGCTGCAGACGTTCGTGGCGCGCGTCTACCTGATCCCCTCGCAGTCGATGGAGACCACCCTGCACGGGTGCCCCGGCTGCACGGGCGATCGCATCGTGGTCGACAAGCTCACCTACCGCTTCACCGATCCGCGGCCAGGCGACGTGGTGGTGTTCAAGGGACCGCCCTCGTGGAACGAGCACTTCGATTCCAATCGTTCGTCCAACACCTTCATCCGCGGGCTGCAGGAGGTCGGTTCGTTCATCGGCCTCGTACCTCCGGACGAGAACGACCTGGTCAAGAGGGTGATCGCGGTGGAAGGGCAGACGGTGCAGTGCCTTCCGCAGGACAAGGGCGTCACCGTGGACGGCGAACTGCTCGACGAGCCGTACGTGAAGAATCCGCCGACGTCGCTGCCCGGTGCGGATTCGCCCTGCCAGGGGCCGTACTTCGGGCCGGTGACGGTGCCGAAGGACCACGTCTGGGTGATGGGCGACAACCGCACCGATTCGGCGGACTCCCGCTACCACATGGGCGATGCGGCATCGGGGACCGTGCCCGTCGACAACATCATCGGCAAGGCGCGGTGGATCGTGCTGCCGTTCAGCCGCATCGGCTCGATCCCGTCGCCCGACCCCCAGTCATGACGGCGCAGTCGTGACGGGACGGCCATGACGGGGACGGGGCGCCGCATCGCGGGGCGTGATGCGCGGTGGCCGCCGCGCACCGCCGTGCGCGGCGCGTCGGGGCTGCGCGCCATGGAATCCGCGCTGTACCGGGCGGGCATGGGGCCGGTGGCCGGCGTCGACGAGGCCGGCCGGGGCGCCTGCGCCGGGCCGCTGGTGGTGGCGGCGTGCATACTGGGCCCGCGGCGCCATGCCGCCCTGGCCCGGCTCGGCGATTCCAAACGACTCACTGCGCGCACACGGGAGCAGCTGTTCCCGATGATCCAGCGGCTGGCCGTCGCGCACGCCATCGTTTTCATCGGTCCGGACGAGGTGGACGGCTCCGGCGTGCACGCCGCGAACATCGAGGGGATGCGCCGTGCGGTCGCCGGGCTGGGACAGCCGCCCGGGTACGTGCTGACGGACGGCTTCCGTGTCGCGGGCATGCCGTCGGCGTCGCTGTCGGTGATCGGGGGCGACGGGGCGTCGGCATGCGTGGCGGCCGCCAGCGTGCTGGCCAAGGTGGCACGGGACCGGGCGATGGTCGCGCTGGACGGGGACGTGCCCGGATACGGATTCGCCGTGCACAAGGGGTACGCGACGGCGGCGCACCGCGCCGCGCTCGAGGAGCTGGGGCCCAGCCGTGTGCACCGCTTCTCCTACGCGAACATCGCCTCGCTGTCCGCGCGCTGCGCGACGGGGGCCGCCGTGGACGGGTCACGCGCGGCGCAAGGCTAGTCTGGGGTCTGGGCCCGTGCGCGTCGCGGGCAGACCGGCGGCCGCGCCGCAACGGAGTCACGGGAGGAGCACAACAGCACCCATGAGTGCCGAGGACCTCGAGAAGTACGAGACCGAGATGGAACTCTCGCTGTATCGGGAGTACAAGGACATCGTCGGGCAGTTCACCTACGTGGTGGAGACCGAGCGGCGGTTCTACTTGGCCAACTCGGTCGAGTTGTTGCCGCGTAACGCGGACGGTGAGGTCTATTTCGAGCTGCGGATGTCGGATGCCTGGGTGTGGGACATGTACCGTCCCGCCCGGTTCGTCAAGAACGTCCGGGTGCTCACCTTCAAGGACGTCAACATCGAAGAGGTCGACAAGCCCGACCTCGACCTGCCCGAGGGCGGCGACTTCGGGCGGTAGCCGTCCGGCCCCTCCTCGGCCAGCACAGCCGCGACCAGCATTGCCCCGCCCCGCACCGTCCCGCAGTGCGCGGGCGGCGGGGCCGCCCTACCACGTTGCCGGCGCGACACTGCCCGCGGACGGCCGCGTACGCCGGGTTATCCACAATCGGATCGGTACTCCACAGATTTCGTCCGGGTGCGCGTTCGGCCCCGGAACGGGTGCGCTCTCCGGGCAGGATCGTTGTCGACGGCATCGTCCGATGATGCCGCCGGCCGGCGTCGCACGCGCCGGCCGCGTGTGACACGAGGGGGGCGGGATGTACCGCGTACAGGCATGGGGGAGCGCACAGACGCTGGAGACCCGCAAAGATCCGGGGAGCGGCGGAGCCGTCTGGCACACGCCCGCTCCGGGCGCGGCGGCATGGACGGCACGTGAACTGGGGCGCTTCGGCGAGGACGTCGCGGCCGCGTACCTCGAAGAGGACGCGATGACGGTGCTCGAGCGCAACTGGCGCTGCCGGGAGGGAGAACTCGACATCGTCGCCATGGACGGCGATGCGGTGGTGTTCGTCGAGGTCAAGACCCGGCGCGGCGACGCGTTCGGCTCCCCGGCGGAGGCGGTGACGGTGGCGAAGGCGCGCAGACTGCGCAGGCTCGCGGCCCGCTGGCTCAGCGAGCAGTCGTGGTCGGTCGACGAGGTGCGTCTCGACGTGGTCGGCGTGGTCGTCACCGATGACACCGCCTACGTAGAGCACTTTGTAGGTGTTCTCTGATGGCGCTCGGCCGGGCGTACTCCGTGGCGCTGACCGGGCTGACGGGGCACATCGTCGAGGTGGAGGCCGATGTCGGCGGTGGCCTGCCCGGGGTGCACCTGGTCGGCCTGCCGGACACGGCGCTGCAGGAAGCGCGTGACCGCATCCGCGCCGCGGTGACCAACGCGGGGGAGCAGTGGCCCCGCACCAAGGTTGTGCTGGCGCTCTCTCCGGCCACTCTGCACAAGGTCGGTTCTCTCTACGATCTGGCTCTGGCATGCGCCGTGTTGAACGCGCAGGCGGGGCTGCCCGCCGGCCGGCTCCGCGAGACGGTGCTCCTGGGAGAACTCGCCCTCGATGGCCGCGTCCGCGCCGTCCGCGGGGTGCTGCCGGCGGTCCTCGCCGCGCGTGATGCGGGCTGCCGATCCGTCGTGGTCCCCTCGGAGAATCTCGGCGAGGCCGCGGCCGTGCGCGGCATCGCGGTGCACGGCACCGTGCACCTGGCCGAGCTCGCCGCGTGGCTGCGGGGCCGTACCGCGCTCGCGTCGCCGGGCCCGTCGCCCGCACCCGCGCCGGCGGACGTGGCGGACCTGTCGGACGTCGTCGGCCAGCTCGAGGCGCGTCGCGCGCTGGAGATCGCTGCGGCCGGTGCGCACAATCTCATGCTCACGGGGAGCCCCGGAGTAGGGAAAACACTTCTGGCACAAAGACTGCCGGGAATCCTTCCGGCACTCACGGAGGAGGAGAGCCTCGAGGCGACCGCGGTCCACTCGACAGCCGGGCTGCTCACGGCGGCGGTGCCGCGTGTGGTGCATCCGCCGTTCGTCGCGCCGCACCATACGACCAGTGTCAGCGCCATGGTCGGCGGCGGGTCCGGCTATGCGCGGCCCGGGGCGGTGAGCATCGCGCATCGCGGGGTGCTGTTCCTCGACGAATGCGCCGAGTTGCCGCCGACTGTCCTCGAAGCGCTGCGCACCCCGCTCGAAGACGGCGAGGTCCGGATCGCCCGGCGCGACGGAGTCGCCCGATATCCCGCGCGGTTCCAGCTGGTGCTGGCGGCCAATCCATGCCCGTGCGCACCGGCGAAGGACGTCGACTGCGTCTGCACCCCCACTGTCCGACGCCGATACCTCGGCAGGCTGTCGGGGCCGCTGCTGGACCGGGTCGACCTGCGCCTGATGCTGCGCCGGCCGACCGGCGGAATGTTGACGCCGGAGCCCGGGGAGACGTCCGTCCGGGTGCGCGAGAGGGTCACTGCGGCACGCACCGCGGCGGCCGAACGCTGGCGGGACCGCGGGTGGACGACCAACAGTGCGGTGCCAGGCTCGGTGCTGCGCAGGGAGTTCCGGCCGCCCGCGCCGGCGCGGGCGCCTATCGAGACTGCTCTGCGGCGCGGCCGGCTGACCCCGCGCGGCGTCGACCGTTGCCTGCGGGTCGCGTGGACGCTCGCCGATCTGGCCGGGCACACGGTACCGACGGTCGACGACACTGCGACGGCGCTGTATCTGCGGGACAGGAGCGCGGCATGAACATCGACACAGATTCGACGGCCTGCCCCCGCGGTGGGCCGGCCGCACGCAGGCGGGCAGCGGCGTGGGCATACCTGTCCCGCGTGGCGGAGGCGCCGTGCCGCGCACTGCTGTCCTTCATCGAGGAGGACCATCGCGGAGATCCGGAGGCGGCCGCGGAGGCGGTCCGTTCCCGGGCGGGGCTGCCGGACGCGGTCGCGTCGGCGACGCGCGCCCGGTATGCCACCGACGTCGCCGAGCGCGACCTGGCGGTGATCGCGCGACTCGGCGGGAGGCTGGTCACCCGCGACAGCGACGAATGGCCGCTGCTGCGCACGCAGCAGTTCGGGTTGCCCGGCGCCGCCGTGGACGGATCGCCGCCGGTGGCGCTGTGGACGGTGGGTGCCATGGGTCTCGAGCGTCTGGAATCGCGGGCGGTGGCGATCGTCGGCACCCGCGCGGCGAGCGGATACGGGGAGCACGTCACCGCAGAGATCGCGGGGGACCTCGCCGCGCAGGACTACCTGGTCGTCTCGGGCGCGGCCTACGGTGTCGACGGTGCCGCGCACCGGGCCGCCCTGGGCGCCGGGGGGACGACGGTCGCGATCCTCGCCTGCGGCGTGGACCGGGCCTACCCTGCGGGGCACGCGCGGCTGCTGCGCGCGATCGCCGAGGCCGGCGCGGTGCTTTCGGAGTATCCGCCCGGTGTCGCTCCGGGGCGGCACCGCTTCCTCGCGCGCAATCGCCTGGTGGCGGGCCTGACGGACGCCACCGTGGTGGTGGAGGCCGGGCGCCGCAGCGGGGCGCTGAACACCGCCGGCTGGGCGGAGCGGATGTGCCGGAGTCTGCTGGCGGTGCCGGGTCCGGTGACATCCGCGACGTCCGTCGGCTGCCACATGCTCCTGCGGCAGGACCGCGCCAACCTCGCCACGGACGCCGAGGACGTGATGGAGGTGGCGGGGCCCTTCGGCGCGCTCGGGGCTCCGCCGGGTGCCGACGGGTGCGCCCGGCCGACGGACGGCCTCACCGCCGTGCAGCTCGCCGTGCACGACGGGCTGCCCGCGCGGGGCACCCGACCCAGCGAGGAGGTCTCCGTCGAGGCCGGAGTGAGTCTGGACGAGACCATGGGCGCGCTGGCGGTCCTCGAGCTCGCCGGGCTCGCGGTCCGTGCCGGCGAGGACTGGGCACTGGTGCGCGCCGACGGACCGGCCGCGCGCTAGCCGCAACCGGCGAGGAGGCGGGGCGCCGCTCAGCCGCGGGTGAGGGCACGACGGCGTCCCCGCCTGGAGACCGTGGTGCTGAACGCGGCCGCCGAGCAGCACGCGGACACGGCGACGGTGATCGCCATGGGCATCGCCGTCGCCCCGCCGCCGAGGCCGACGACGGGCGCGGCGACGGCGCCCACGGTGAACTGCAATGCGCCGAGCACCGCCGAGCCCGTTCCCGCCCTGGTCCGCACGGCGTCGAGGGCAAGCCCGGTGGCGTTGCCGAAGATGAAGCCGATCGAGCACGTCAGCAGGAACATCACGGCGAGCAGCGGCCATCGCGCGTCGAAGTCGGCCAGGACGACCGCGAGCATCGTGGCGGAGACCGCGACGAGCGACCAGACCCCTAAGGACAGCAAGGTGTGCGGCCGGAAGCGCCCGATCAGGCGCGAATTGACGGCGTTCGCGCCGGTGAGGCCGACGGCGTTGAGGGCGAACAACAACGAGAACACCCCGGGGGAGTAGCCCATGATGTCCTGGAGGATGAACGGGGACGCCGAGATGTAGCCGAACAGCGCGCCGAAGGCCGCCGCGAAGGTCGCGGCGTAGCCGAGGTAGACGCGTGTGGTCAGGACCGCGCCGATGCTCCGCCCCACGGCGCGCGGTTCGACAGGATGCCGGCGGGCGGTCGGCAGCGACTCCGGCACGAAACGCCACGCACACAACAGCATGAGCACGGCGAGGCCGGTGAGTACGTAGAACACGCCGCGCCAGCCGATAGGGCCGACGAGCGCGCCGCCCACGAGCGGTGCGACCACCGGCGCCACCCCGGTGATGATCATCATGATGCTGAACAGCCGGGCCGCCCGGTCGCCGGAGGTGCGGTCGGCGATCACCGCACGCGCCAGGACTACGCCGATGCCACCGGTGAACCCCTGCAGGAATCGTGCGACGACCAGCACCGTGATCGACGGCGCCAGTGCGCACGCGAGTCCGGCCGCCGCCAGCAGCACCGTGCCGGCGAGCAGCGGCCGGCGCCGCCCGAGGCCGTCGGACAACGGCCCGATGGCGAGCTGCCCCGCCGCGAGTCCCAGCATGAACGTCATCAGCGTGAGCTGCACCAGCGCATCGTCCGCGGCCAGGTCGACGCCCACCTGCGGAAGCCCGGGCAGGTACATGTCCGTGGCCAGCGGAGCGATCGCAGACAGCAGTGCCAGCGTCAACAGGGTCCGCACCGGGATCGCGCGCGTCGGTCCAGCCGGCGGGGTCGTCTGGGGCATTGCGCCGATTGTGCTCCACCGCCGCCCCTCCCGTGACACCGGTGGCATGCTGTGAGCATGCCGTCACTGTCGAGTGCCGAACGGGTGCGGCGGGACCCGGCCGCGGACCCGCTGCCGGCATATCTGGCGGGCGTCGTGGACGAGTTCGGCGCGCACCTCGAGTACGAGCGAGGCCTGTCGCCGCATACGCGCCGCGCCTACCGTCGCGACGTCGAGTCGATCCTGCGCTACGCGGTCCGCGCGCACGAGGGGGGCGACGGGAGCACGGGCGACGGGCGGGTGCTGCTGCACGCGCTGTCGCTGGCGGTTCTGCGCGGGTGGCTCGCGGAATCGGCGTCGGCGGGTGCGGCGCGCAGTTCTCTGGCGCGGCGCACGTCGGTGGCCCGGACCTTCGTGTCGTGGGCATCCCGCCGAGGGCTGGTCGAGTCCGACGACGGCACGCGCCTGGCGGCGCCGCGGCCGTACCGGACTCTGCCTCCGGTGCTGGGCGCGGAGCAGGCGGCCGATGCGCTTGCCGCGGCCGAGTCGGGCGCCCGTGAACGCGCCCCGGTAGCGCTGCGCGACCGGCTCATCGTCGAATTTCTCTACGCCACAGGGATCCGCGTGGGCGAGCTGTGCTCCCTCGACATCGACTCGGTCGACATGGAACGCCGCGTGGTGCGGGTGATCGGCAAGGGAGACAAGGAGCGCGTGGTGCCGTACGGCGCCCCGGCGCAGGCGGCGCTCGACGAGTGGCTGGGCCACGGCCGTCCCGTGTTGGCCACCGCGAACTCGGGCGCGGCGCTGCTGCTGGGGGTGCGCGGCGGACGGCTCGGCCAGCGCGCGGCCCGCACGGCCGTGCACCAGGTGGTCGCCGCGATCCCCGGCGCGCCGGACATGGGCCCGCACGGGCTGCGTCATTCCGCGGCCACCCACCTGCTGGAGGGCGGCGCGGATCTGCGCGTGGTCCAGGAGCTGCTCGGGCACGCGAGCCTCAGTACGACACAGCTCTACACGCACGTGTCGGTGGCGCGGCTGCGGGCGGTGCATGACAGGGCGCACCCCAGGGCCTGACCGTGCTCCCCGCAGCGGCCGGCTACACGGGCAGCAGCCGGACGGTGATCGTGCCCAGCAGCGAACGCGGGTCGAGGTAGTCCTCGCCGTCCCGCAGGCCCCAGTGCAGGCACGCCGCGCGCGGGCATCCCGCGTGCCCCGCGGACAGCCGGCCGATCACGGTGCCCGTGGCGACGGGATCGCCCGCGTGCAACGCCGGTGTCAGCGGCTCGTACGTGGTGCGCAGGCCCGTCGGATGGTCGATCGACACCACATCCCGCCCCGCGACCGGGCCGGCGAAGGCGACGATCCCCGGGCCGGCGGCGAGCACGGGGACGCCCGGCGCCGCGCCGAGGTCCACCCCCCGATGGCCCGGTCCGTACCGGAAGTCCGGTTTGTCGAACCCTCGCGTCACCTCCGGGACGCCCCCCAGGGGCCAGTCATAGACGGACTGCCGAGCTACGGCCGGCCGCGTGCCGGCCTGCCCGGGACCGGCGGTGCCGGCCGCAGGAGGCGAAGCGGGCACCCCGAGTGCGGGGGCGGCGCATGCCGCGGTGATGCACAGCGTCGCCGCGATCCGCCCGGCGCGGCGCCGCCCACGCCGGTGGGAACGGCGCCGGCTGTGCCC
>NZ_JAENKO010000043.1 GCF_016599145.1 Tomitella cavernea | reverse complement strand
GACGGCGGCGGCGCGGCCCGCAGGGGGCCTCCGGCGCACCGGAGGCGCCGCAGCGCGACGACGGCCCCGAGGCCACGGCACGCCGGCGCGAACTGCGCGCACGGCTCGACGCGGTGATGCTCCGCGACGAGCACCGCCTGCGGCGGCGCATCGACGGCGCACCCGCTCTCGGCGAGCTGGCCGCGGTGGACGACCTGATCACCGCCTCCCAGCAGCGCGTCGAACGCAGACGCGCGTCGGTGCCCGCGGTCTCCTACCCCGAGGCGCTGCCGGTAAGCGCCCGGCGCGACGACGTCAAGAAGGCGATCGCGGAGAACCAGGTGGTCATCGTGGCCGGCGAGACCGGCTCCGGCAAGACCACGCAGCTGCCGAAGATGTGCCTGGAGCTGGGCCTCGGTGTGCGGGGCCTGATCGGGCACACCCAGCCGCGCCGCATCGCCGCGCGCACCGTCGCCGAACGCGTGGCCGAAGAACTCGGCAGGCCGCTGGGCGACACCGTCGGTTACACAGTGCGCTTCACCGACCACGTCACCGACGACACGCTGATCAAGGTCATGACCGACGGCATCCTCCTCAACGAGATCCAGCGCGATCGGATGCTGCGGCGCTACGACGTCCTCGTCATCGACGAGGCCCACGAGCGCAGCCTCAACATCGACTTCATCCTCGGTTACCTCAAGCAGCTGCTGCCACGGCGCCCCGACCTCAAGGTCATCATCACCTCGGCCACCATCGACCCGGAACGCTTCGCGCAGCATTTCGCCGTCGACGGCGCTGCGGCGCCCATCATCGAAGTCTCCGGGCGCACCTTCCCCGTCGAGATGCGGTACCGCCCGCTCACCATCGAGCGCGGCACCGCCGATACGCCCGTGCTCGTGGATCGGGATCCGCTCGAGGCGATCGGCGCGGCGGTGGACGAGCTCGTCGCCGCCGGGCCGGGCGACATCCTGGTGTTCCTCGCCGGCGAGCGCGAGATCCGCGACACCGCCGACGCCTTGCGCGAGCGCCGATACCGGAATACGGAGATCCTCCCGCTGTACTCGCGGCTCTCGGCCGCCGAGCAGCACCGCGTGTTCACCGCCCACACGGGCCGGCGCATCGTGTTGTCCACCAACGTGGCCGAGACCTCTCTGACCGTCCCCGGGATCCGGTACGTCATCGACCCCGGCACGGCCCGGATCTCCCGGTATTCGGTGCGCACCAAGGTGCAGCGGCTGCCGATCGAGCCGATCTCCCAGGCCTCCGCGCGCCAGCGTGCCGGCCGGTGCGGGCGCGTCGCGGACGGCATCTGCATCCGCCTGTATTCGGAGGAGGATTTCGAAGCGCGCCCCGCCTTCACCGAGCCGGAGATCCTGCGCACCAACCTCGCCGCGGTCATCCTGCAGATGACGGCGCTGGGCCTGGGCGATCTGGCCGCGTTCCCCTTCGTCGAACCCCCCGACCCGCGGGCCGTGCGCGACGGCCTGACGCTGCTCGAGGAGCTCGGTGCCATCGTCCGCGGCGGGTCGGCCGGACGCGGAGCGCAACACCGGCTCACCGACACCGGCCGGTCGCTCGCGCGGCTGCCGGTGGACCCGCGGATGGGTCGCATGCTGCTCGAGGCGCAGCGCACCGGGTGCCTGCGTGAACTGCTGATCATCGTCTCCGCCGTCTCGATGCAGGACGTTCGGGAGCGGCCCGCCGACCACCAGCAGGACGCTGACGCCCGGCACGCCAGGTTCGCCGTGAAGGGTTCGGACTTCCTCGCCCGGCTGCGGCTCTGGGACTACCTGCGCGAGCAGCGCGGCGCGCTGGGCTCGAGCGCGTACCGCAGGATGTGCAAGGCGGAGTACCTGCACTTCATGCGCATCCGGGAGTGGCAGGACCTGCACGGACAGTTGCGGCAGATCGCGCGCGAGATGGGCTGGCAGGCCAACGAGGCGCCGGCGTCCGAGGACACGATCCACCAGGCGCTGCTGTCCGGCCTGCTGTCGCACATCGGCGCCCGCGACGGCGACAAGCGCGACTATCTGGGGGCCCGCGGGGCCCGGTTCGCCATCTTCCCCGGCTCGAGCCTGTTCAAGGGCCAACCGCGGTGGGTGATGGCCGGCGAACTGGTCGAAACATCCCGGCTGTGGGCGCGCGAGGTGGCCCGTATCGAGCCCGAATGGGTGGAGAAGCTCGCGCCGGACCTGGTCAAGCACGCCTACTCCGAGCCGCACTGGTCGATCAAGCATGCCGCACCGATGGCCTACGAGAAGGTGACGCTCTACGGTGTCCCGCTCATCGCACGCCGGCTCGCACCGTTCGGCCGGGTGGATCGGGAGGCCTCGCGAGACCTGTTCATCCGCCACGCGCTCGTGCAGGGAGAGTGGCGGTCCGACCACGCCTTTCTCACGCACAACCGATCGCTGCTCGAAGACGCGCTCGACCTCGAGGACCGGGCCCGGCGGCGCGACATCGTCGTCCGCGACGACGACCTGTTCGACTTCTACGACCGCCGCCTACCCGCCGACATCGTCTCCGGCCGCCATTTCGACTCCTGGTGGAAGAAGGCGAGGCGCACCGACCCGGCGCTCCTCGATTTCACCGCGGACACCGTCACCAACGACGATGCCGATGCCGTCGCAGGCGCCGACTACCCCGACGCCTGGCTGCAGGGCGGGGTCCGCCTGGAATTGGACTACCGGTTCGAACCCGGTCACCCGGACGACGGTGTGACGGTGCGGATTCCCGTGGAGCTCCTCCCCCAGGTGCGCACGGCCGGGTTCGACTGGCTCGTGCCCGGCATGCGCGAGGAGCTCGCCACCACGCTCATCCGCTCGCTGCCCAAACAGCTGCGGCGCGCAGTGGTCCCCGCACCGGATTTCGCCGCGGCCGCACTGGCGCGTGTGCAGCCACGGTCGGAGCCGCTGGCCAATGCACTCGCCCGGGAGCTCTCACAACTCGGTTCGTGCCGTATCGCCCCGGAGGACTTCCGCAGCGGTGCACTTCCCGACCATCTGCGCGTCACGTTCTCGGCGGTCGACCGGCGGGGCCGTGAACTCGGCCGGTCCAAGGATCTCGCCGAACTGCGGACCCGTTTGGCCCGCCACATCAGCGACACTGCCGTGCGGGACGGCCAGGAGCACGCGCGACCGGCCGCGACCGTGTGGACCTCCGAAACACTCGGCGAAGTGCCCGAGCAGGTGACGAGCGAGGTGGCGGGCCAGAAAGTGGTGGGGTTCCCGACGCTGAGCGTCCGGGATCCGGCGACGCCGGCGGGCACGGCGGCAGTGGCGGTGACGGTGGTGTCGACGCGCGCGGAGCAGTCCGCCGCCATGCGCACCGGTACGCGCCGACTGCTGCTCAATGCCGTTCCGGGACTGGGCAAACGCCTGGTGTCTGTCTTGTCGACGGCGGACCGCCTCGTCGCCGGGCAGTACCCGTTCGGCGGGCTCGACGGGCTCGTCGATGACGTGCACGAGTGCGCCGTGGACGAGGCGATGATGCGGGCGGGCGGGCCTGTCCGCGATCCGGATGCGTTCGCCCGCTTGAAGAGCGCGGTCGGCCCGGCTGCGCGCGCCGCCGAGCCGGCGATCGCCGCCGCCGCCGTGGAGATCGTCCGTCGATGGGGCGAGTTGCAGGTACGGCTCGGCGAGGCGGCCGCGTCCACTGGGGTTTCCGATTCGACGGTGGACGACGTCCGCCAGCAACTCGCCGATCTGGTCCGGCCCGGCTTCCTCCTGGAGGCGGGCAGCGCACGAGCCGCGCAGATCCCGCGGTACCTTCGCGCGGCGGCCCTGCGTCTCGAATCCGCCCCGACCTCCGGTGCGCGCGAGCACCAGGGCATGGACACGCTGGACCGCGTGTATGGAGCGCTGGAACGCTATCTTGCGCACTGCCCGCCGGGCTCTGCCGAATCGCCGGCGGTCCAGGAAGTGTTCTGGATGATCGAGGAGCTGCGCGTGGGACTCTTCGCGCAGAAACTGGGGACCGCACGGCAGGTCAGCGAAAAGCGCATCCTGCGCGCCATCGACAAACTCCCCCGCTGACGACCGGCGGCCAGCATCACCGTGCGGGCGCGGGCTCCTCGGATGCGGCCCCACCCGCCCCTTCGCGATGCAGCCGCAGTTCCTCTATCGCGGTTTCGAAATCCTCGGCAGAGCTGAACGAACGGTACACCGACGCGAACCTCAGGTATGCGACCTCGTCGAGGTCACGCAGGGGGCCCAGGATGGCCAGGCCGACCTCCTGGCTCGGGACCTCCGGGGATCCAGTGGCGCGGATGGTCTCCTCCACTGTCTGCGCGAGCAGGTGCAGCGCGTCGTCGTCCACGTGCCTACCGCGGCAGGCGCTGCGGACACCCCGTACCACCTTCCCCCGGCTGAACGGCTCCTTGACTCCGCTGCGCTTGACGACATAGAGAACGGCGGTCTCCACCGTGGTGAAGCGCCGTCCGCAATCCTGGCACTGCCGCCGACGTCTGATCGCCTGTCCCTCGTCGGCCTCACGCGAATCGACCACGCGGGACTCGGGGTTCCGGCAGAACGGACAGTGCATGGGGGCTCCTTCATCGCTGCTGCCCATGCGCGGCGCAGTCACACCAACCCGGGGCCGTCCATCCAGGTGCGCACGCATATCAGCTAGCGGTCACTTTCTCCACGCCGATAATACGGGAAAGGACGAAGGAGACCGACGCCACCGATCCGCCGGCCGCAACGAAGCCGCGGGCCGCTCCGCCGCCACGGACCGTCATCAACCGTGCGCCCACGGCACGACCAGACTCTGACCGGCGTGGACGGCCGCGCTGTCGAGCGCGTTGAGCGCGATGATGCGATCAACCATCTGGCCGACAGGGACGTCGGGGGCCGCATGCCGCGCGATCGAACTCAGCGTGTCACCGGAAGAGACCTCGACCGTGTTCACGTCACCGGGCATCGTCGTGGCGCCGATCGACCGGACCTGCGCGACAGCAAATATGACGAGGGCGAGCAGCACGGCGACGGCGACCGCCGCGGCCAGCCCCCGCCTCTCTGCCTCCCCCCCGGTGGGGGCGTGCCCCGCCCCGGACATCCGCAGGGCACGCCGGGGCAGTGCCGCCGGGGCCCCGGCGGGACGCCGCCAGACGTCCGACCTGTCGACCCCTCGCCGGCGGACCGGCCGCCGGAGCTCATACGGTGCGTCCGCCACCGGCACCCGGACCCCGCCCATCGTGCGCCCCGACGCGCTTTGCCGCTCCGCCACAGCGTTCATGCCAGCCTCCCGATTCCACCGTCGATGCGTTCGCACCGGCTTCTCCATGCCACCCCGGACACCCGATTCCGCGCACCGCCGCAACTCCTGTGCGTGGCGTCGGCAGTCATTAGTACATACGTTCGCTCGCCTGTACATGCTATAGCCCACCCATTCGATAGATCAAGCATTCGACCGAAACACCGCCGCGATACCCGGGCCAGCCGGCACGACGCCCCATCGCAGCAGGGAGTGTTTCGCCGCGACGCACGAGGCGGAAGCTTCGCGACTCCGTTCGATGTACACACGTTCGGGTTGTATCAATCCGAACTGACAAAACCGACCGGCCGCGCCTGCCACCTGCGTCGACCACACCCCCGACGACCGGCGATCGGCGCGGTCGGCGCTGCGCACCGACCGGGAGACACGTCGAACAGATGTTTGTTGATTCCGCCGATCGGCGCTACATTCGAATCAAGCCGCAGCTCCCCGCGTGAAAGGACGATGCAAGGCACGGACGCCACTCCGGGGGACGGGGCGGATCCCGAGCGGGGGGTGCACCGGCGGATTGTCGCGATACAGCAGGGAGGACCAGGGCCGATGGCGAAGAAGGACTTCAATGTGGCACTGGACGGCGGGAGGCCGTCCATCGAGTCGCTCACCGACCGTCAGCGCAAGGTACTCGAGGTGATCCAGACCTCGGTCCGCGAGCGCGGCTACCCGCCGAGCATCCGCGAGATCGGCGACTCGGTGGGGCTGGCCTCGACGTCGTCGGTGGCGCACCAGCTCCAATCCTTGGAGAAGAAGGGATTCCTACGCCGGGATCCCAATCGCCCGCGCGCTGTGGATGTCCGGGGAATCACGCCACTGCGCTCGGCGGAAGACGCGCCGGATTCCGGCCAGACGGCCGACGGCGCGGAGGCACCGGCGCGGCCGGAGCCCACGTTCGTTCCGCTCGTGGGCAGGATCGCCGCCGGCGGCCCGATCCTCGCCGAGCAGAATCAGGAGGACGTCTTCCCGCTGCCGAAGGAACTGGTGGGAAACGGCACGTTGTTCATGCTCAAAGTCGTGGGCGAGTCGATGGTGGACGCGGCGATCTGCGACGGCGACTGGGTGGTGGTGCGCCAGCAGAGCGTCGCCGACAACGGCGACATCGTCGCGGCGATGCTCGACGGCGAGGCCACCGTCAAAACTTTCAAGCGGGATGGCAAGAACATCTGGCTGATGCCGCACAACCCGCACTTCACCCCCATCCACGGCAATGACGCGACCATCCTCGGCAAGGTGGTCACCGTCATGCGGAAGGTATGACCAGGTGACGAAACCCAGTGAGGCGTCGACGCGGCCCGGACCGGTGGGCCCGTGAACGTCGGGGCGTCCGGCGCAGCAGCCGGCGGAGGCGGTTCCAGCGACTCGGCGGTGGACGTGATCGCGCGGGCCGCACGCGAGGGCCGGCCCACCGTCGCGATCCGCCGCCAGCTTCAATGGCCGGACACCGACGCCTCGGGACACCAGCACTTTTCCGTGGTGCGCCAATGGGCCGAGGAGGCCGAGGGCGAGTTCCTCGAGTCCACCGGCCGGCCGGAACTGCTCAAGCACCTGCCGCGGGTGCGCTACGAGGCCGATTTCCGGCAGCGGATGTGGCTGCGTGAAACTCTTGAGGTACGACTCGCCGTCGTCGCCGTAGGCACCTCATCGGTCACCTACCGCTTCGCCATCACCGGCGCACGGGGAACTGCGGCCGACGGGACCATGATCGCCGTGCACACCGACGGCAGCGAAGGCGGCCCCGTGCCCTGGCCCGACGATCTGCGCGCCACGTTCACCGGGACCCCTCCCCAGGTGATCTGACAGCCCCGCGATCTGAACGCCCGCGAGTCCGGCCCGCCCCCGTGCAGACCGATTCCGGGCACGCACAGCCAGCCATCCCGTCGGTGCCGCGTGCCCGCTATCCCGTCAACGCCGCGCGCGCGGCTTCCCGCGCCGCCGGTGCGCTCGACGCCCCCAGCGCGGCATCGGCTGCGGCCTCGCAGCAGGCATGCGTGACGCGCTCCAAAGCGACGCCTACCTGCCTGATCGCTGCCGGGGCCGCGGACAGCGACGTGACGCCCAAACCTGTCAGCACGCACGCGAGCGCCGGATCGGCGGCGGCCTCACCGCACACGCCCACCGGCTTGCCCGCGCGACGCCCGGCGCGCGCCACCCCGGCGACCAACGCGAGCACCGCCGGCTGCCACGGATCGGAGAACTCGGCCAACTCGCCGGACATGCGGTCAGCCGCCATCACGTACTGCGTGAGGTCGTTGGTACCGATCGAGACGAAGTCGACCTCCTCGAGAATGCGATCGGCGAGGACCGCCGCGGCGGGAACTTCGATCATCACGCCCGGCACCAGCCCCGCCGCGCGCACCTCCGCGGCGAACGTCCGCGCCTCGTCCACGGTCGCCACCATCGGAGCCATGACCATCGCCGCCCCCGCGCCGCCGTCGGCGTCCCGGCCGCGCGCGGCCAGGGAGATCGCCTCGAGCTGCCGTGAGAGCAGCGCAGGCGAGGACCGCGCCACCCGGATGCCCCGTACACCCAGGGCCGGGTTCGCCTCCTCGCCGTGGTCGACGAACCGCAGCGGCTTGTCGGAGCCCGCATCGAGCGTCCGGATGACCACCTTGCGCCCTTCGAACGCATCGAGGACGCGGCTGTACTCCTCCGCCTGTTCGGCGACCGAAGGCTCGGCGTCGCGGTCCAGGAACGCCAGCTCGGTCCGCAGCAGCCCCACCCCCTCGACCGGTGCGGACGCCGCGACCTCGGCGGACGCACCGTCCTGCACGTTCGCCAACAGAGCGACGGCGTGCCCGTCGGCCGTGGCGCCCGGCCCGGTCCACTCGTGTATCGCCGCGGCGTCCTCCCGCCACCGCGCGATACGGGACTCGGTATCCGCGTGCGGCGGTTCGACGGCCACGCTGCCCTCGCCGCCGTCGACGAGCACCAGCGTGCCGGGCGCGAGCTCCATCGCCCCGGGGACCGCGACGACACACGGGATTCCCAGTTGACGGGCGATGATGGCGGTGTGGCTCGTCGGTCCGCCCCGTCGCGTCACCAAAGCGATGATCGACTCCGGGTCGAGCCCGGAGGTGTCCGCCGGGGCGAGATCGTCGGCGACGAGCACGGAGGGGCGTGGCGGCACCGGAATGCCCGGCTCCGGGACGCCCAGGATCTCCGCCAGGACGCGGTCCCGTACATCTTCCAGGTCGGTGATCCGCTCCGCCATGAGCCCACCGACCTTCTCGAACATCACGCTGAACTCCGCCGTGACTGCGGCGACGGCATGCGGCGCCGGCGAGCCCGCGGCCACCGCCTTGCGTACCGCCGCACACCATCCGCGGTCCTCCGCCATGGCCGCGGTGGCCTGCAGCACCTCGGCGGCGGCCCCGGACGCGGCCGAGGCACGCTTCCGTAGCCGTTCGGCGACCGTACGCGCGGCCTCGTCGAAGGCCGCGGCCTGCGCGTCCCTTGCATCGGCGGCGACCTCGTACCCGGGTCCCGGATCCGGCCGGTCGGCGGCGATACGGATCACGGGCCCGTAGGCCAGGCCGGGAACGACCGGCGTCCCCGCCAACACTTGGCCTCCGAACGAGGCGCCGGACGCTGCTCCGCCCGGTTCCGTTGCACGCGCGATCGCCTCCCCGGTGGCAGGCACCACCGCTGCGTCGTCCTCATACATCGTTTCCGCTCCTCGGATCACCTGTGGCCACTCCGGACAATGCCGGCATCACCGGCGCAGAACGCGCGGCGGGAGGGCAGACCCCGAGCCGCCGCATCTGTGAGTCAGATTACGCGGAAGTCTTGACATGTCAACACGAACCCATGTAAACCAACAGTTATCAACATTTTCAGGCGCCGATAGACAACACGAAGCCACAACCGCAGCGGTAGCCCGCAACTGCACGACACCGACCGCGCCTTACTCTACGAAGCAGGTCCCGATGTACGCCGAAGAACGCCAGCTGGCGATCACCACCGAAGTCTCGCAACGGGCACGGGTCTCCGTGGCCCAGCTCGCGCGGCGATTCGACGTCACGACCGAAACGATCCGCCGCGACCTGGCGGCCCTCGACCGGGCCGGCACAATCCGCAGGGTCCACGGCGGCGCGGTCCCGGCCGGCACCTTCCCACGCCCCGAGGAGGCCTTGGGCACGCGGCTGGAGACGATGACCGCACAGAAGGAGCACATCGCCCGCGCGGCGCTGACCTACCTCCCGCCGGCCGGCGGGTCGATCCTGCTCGACGCCGGAAGCACCACCGGGGCCCTCGCCGCGATGCTGCCGAGGGACCTCGCACTGTCCGTCATCACCAACAGTCTCCCGATCGCGACGACGATCGCCGGGCTGCCGGACGCCGCGCTGCACCTGCTGGGCGGCCGCGTCCGCGGTCTGACCCGTGCGGCGGTTGGACCAGTGGCCTTGCAGAGCATCGATGCACTGCTCACCGACGTGGTCTTCCTCGGCACCAATGCGGTCACCGCCGACCACGGGTTGTCCACTCCGGACCCCGAGGAGGCTGCGATCAAGCGGGCGATGGTCACGCACGCCGGCCTGGTCGTGGCCCTGGCCGACTCGGGCAAGCTCGGCCACGACGCCCTCGTCCGTTTCGCCGAAGCCACGGAGATCGATGTTCTCATCACCGACACCGGCGCCGACCCGGAAGAGGCCGAGTCCCTGCGCGCGCAGGGCATCGAGGTGGTGATGGCATGATCGTCACACTCACCGCCAATCCCAGTATCGACCGCACGGTCGCACTGCCGGGCATCCTCGAGCGCGGCGGCGTACTCCGGTCGCGAGGGGAGACCGCGCAGCCCGGCGGCAAAGGCGTCAACGTCGCCCGGGTGCTCATGCTGGCCGGCGCTCGGTCACGGGCGGTGCTTCCAGTGGACACCGACGACCCGCTGTCCACCGCGCTCGCGGCCACCGGGCTGGACGTCGCCGCCATCCCCCGCGGCGCGCCCACCCGGACCAACCTCACCCTCACCGAGCCGGACGGCACCACGACCAAGATCAATTCTCCCGGCAGCGCACTTCCGCGTGCCGTGCAGGAACGGCTGCTCGATGTGCTGGTCGCAGCCTCCGCTGACGCCGAGTGGGCCGTGCTGTCCGGCTCGCTTCCCGCGGAAGCGCCCGACGACTGGTACGCCGACGTGGTCACGGCACTGCGGTCCACCGGCGCACGCATCGCCGTCGACACGTCCGACCGCCCGCTGCGCGGCCTCGCCGCGCGGTTTCCCGCCACCGCGCCAGACCTCATCAAGCCGAACTCCGAGGAACTCGCCCAGCTCACCGACGAGCGCCCCGACCGGTTCGACGCCGCGGCCGCCGCCGGCGACCTCGGGCCCGTCGTCGCGGCGGCCAGGCGGCTGCTGGACCGCGGCGTGGGGTCCGTTCTGGTGACGCTCGGCTCCGCGGGGGCGTTGCTGGTGGACGCCCAGGGCACGTGGTGGGGGGCGGCGCCGCCGGTCAGGGCGCTCAGCACGGTAGGCGCCGGCGATTCGAGCCTGGCCGGCTACCTCCTGGCCGATACCGCCGGGCTCGGGCCGGCGGAGCGCCTGCGCGGCGCCATCGCCTACGGCGCCGCCGCCGTGTCGCTTCCCGGCACCACCCCGCCCGCACCCGACACCGCGGCCGCCCTCCGCGACCGCATCCCGATCACCGAGCTCGCGCCGCACGCCGCTCCCCTCCTGCACGACCACGAGTGAGGACCCCGCCATGACCGACACGCCCACACCCGACGACGGCGCCACCGACGCCGCCATCATCACCACCGACCTGGTGCGCCTCGATGCGACGCTCGGCTCCGCGCCGTCCGAGGTGATCGGATCACTCGCCGCGCTGCTGGCAGAGACCGGTCGGGCCACCGATCCGGATGCCCTCGCCGCCGCGGCCCTCGAACGTGAAGGCAAGGCCGCCACCGGCCTGCCCGGCGGGATCGCGATCCCGCACTGCCGGTCGGCGGCGGTCACGGTCCCGTCTCTCGCCTTCGCCCGGCTGGATCCGGCCGTGAACTTCGGCGCTACGGACGGGCCGGCGGACATCGTGTTCCTCATCGCCGCGCCGGAAGGTGCCGGATCCGAACACATGAAGGTGCTCACCAGCCTCGCCCGTGCGCTGGTCCGCCCGGATTTCGTGCAGTCGCTGCGCGACGCGGGCGACCCCGACGCGGCCGTCGCCCGCATTCTCGACGTGGTGCGGCCGGCACCCGCCGCAACTGCCACGCCAACGGCGGATCCAGTGCAGCCGGACTCCGCACCGACGGCCCCCGGTACTGCGGATACGGCCGCCGCAGCCGAGCCCGACGCGCACCGGTCCGTCGTGGCGATCACCGCGTGCCCCACCGGCATCGCCCACACCTATATGGCGGCGGACGCGCTGACCGCGGCGGCGGAACGCACCGGCGTCGACTTCTCCGTCGAGACCCAGGGCTCCAGCGGCTCCACGCCGCTGAGCGCGGAGACCATCGCGCAGGCCGACGCCGTCATCTTCGCGACCGACGTGGGGGTGAAGGCGCGCGGCCGGTTCGCGGGCAAGCCGGTGATCTCCTCGGGCGTCAAGCGCGCGATCAACGAGCCGGACACGATGATCGCCGAGGCCCTCGCCGCGGCCGGCGACCCGCACGCACCGCGCGTCGCCGCCGACGATGCCGCGGAGAGCGACGGGGGCGCGGCGGGCGAGGGCGTCGCCTGGGGCCGGCGCATCCAGCAGGTCCTCATGACCGGCGTCAGCTACATGATCCCGTTCGTCGCCGCGGGCGGGCTGCTCATGGCCCTGGGCTTCCTCGTGGGCGGGTATGAGATCGCCGACAGCGCGAAGGACATCGTCGTCACCGATAGTCTGACCAACCTGCCCGACGGCGGGATGCACATCTACCTAGGCGCCGTGCTGTTCACCTTGGGTTCGGTGGCGATGAGCTTCCTTGTGCCCGCCCTGTCCGGCTACATCGCCTTCGGCATCGCCGACCGCCCCGGCATCGCCCCCGGTTTCACCGCAGGCGCCATCTCCGTCCTCGTGGGCGCGGGCTTCATCGGCGGCCTCGTCGGTGGCGTCGTCGCGGGCCTCGCCGCACTGGCCATCTCCAAGTGGCGGGTGCCCGAGTTCATCCGCGGCCTCATGCCGGTCGTGATCATTCCGCTTCTGGCGACCCTCATCGCCGGCGGTCTGATGCTGCTCGTGCTCGGCCGCCCGCTGGCCGCCGCCACCGAGGGCATGGAGAACTTCCTCGGCGGCCTCACCGGAGCGTCCGCCGCGCTGCTCGGCGTGCTCCTGGGGCTGATGATGTGCTTCGATCTAGGCGGCCCCGTCAACAAGGCGGCCTACGCGTTCGCCGTCGCCGGGTTGAGCGTCACCGACACCGCGTCGATGGAGATCATGGCCGCGGTGATGCTCGCCGGCATGGTGCCGCCGCTCGCGATGGCCTTGAGTTCGCTGGTGCGCCCCGCCCTCTACACTCCCGCCGAACGGCAGAACGGCAAGGCCGCCTGGCTTCTGGGTCTGTCGTTCATCTCCGAAGGCGCGATCCCGTTCGCGGCGGCGGACCCGCTGCGCGTCATCCCGTCGATGATGCTCGGCGGCGCGGTCACCGGAGCGCTGTCGATGATCTTCGGCGTCACCCTCAAGGCCCCGCACGGCGGCGTCTTCGTCGCCTTCGCCGTCGGCAACCTCCTGGGCTTCTTCGTGGCCCTGGTGGCGGGCACCGCGGTCGCGGCTCTCGCGGTCACCGCGGCGAAGCAGTTCATCCGCCGGCCGCAGACGAGCGCCGCACCCGTGACCGCAGGCGCGCTCGCGTGAGTCTCGGGCGTGCCGTCGGCGGCGCCGCGGCGGCAGAACCGGAGGAACCGCCGCAGCGGCACGCCCGCTGAGACATCATCGCCACCGAACTGGAACACCCCCTACGGACCCTCAGAATCCGCCCCAGCAGTACAACCCGCCCGAAGAAGGAGCCACACCATGGCCGCCAAGACCGTCACCGTCGGATCGTCCATCGGACTGCACGCACGCCCCGCAGGGATCATCGCCGAGGCCGCCGCCGAGGCGGGCGTACCCGTCACTCTGGCCGCCGAGGGCGGCGAACCGGTGGATGCGGGCAGCGCGCTGATGATCATGACCCTCGGCGCCGAGCAGGGCGCGCAGGTCACCATCGAATGCGAGGACGAGGAGGTGCTCACGCACATCGCCGACCTCGTGGCCCGAGACCTCGACGCATGAGCCGGTCCCGCGCGCACAAAGCCCCCGCGGCCTAGCCGCCCTGCGCGCCGCCCATCGTGTACGGCGCGAGGGCGGCCGCTAGCGCGCGGGGCACCTCCGCGCCGACCGCCGTGCCCTCCGCGCTGTGCCGCTCGGAGTCCACGGTGCCCTCGGCGTGGATGCGCGCCACGAGGTCGCCGCGCGAGTACGGCACGAGGACGTCGACGCGCACCCCCGGCCCCGGAAGCCGCTCGGTGAGGTGCGCCCGCAGCTCTGCGATGCCCTCCCCGGTGTGTGCGGAGACGAAGTGCGCGCCGTCGAGCACGCCGCGCAGTCGCGTGAGTTCCACCGGGTCGGCCGCGTCGATCTTGTTCACCACCAGCAGCTCCGGCGGCGCGTCCGCGCCGGCGCCCCGCAGCACGTCGGCGATGACCTCGTTGACCGCCCGGATCTGTTCGAGCGGGAACTCGTCGGAGCCGTCCACGACGTGCATGAGCAGGTCCGCCCCCGCGACCTCCTCGAGCGTGGAGCGGAAGGCCTCCACCAACTGGGTGGGCAGGTGGCGCACGAAACCGACGGTGTCGGTGAGCACGGCCTCGCGACCGTCGTCGAGCACGGTGCGCCGCGTCGTCGGGTCGAGCGTCGCGAACAGCGCATTCTGCACGAGCACCCCGGCGCCGGTCAGCGCGTTGAGGATGCTCGACTTCCCCGCGTTGGTGTAGCCGACGATCGCCACCGACGGCACGCCGGTGGTGTGCCGTCGGTGGCGTTTGACGTCGCGGGCGTTCTTCATGTGGGCGATCTCACGACGCAGCTTCGCCATCCGGGAGCGGATGCGCCGCCGGTCCGTCTCGATCTTCGTTTCGCCCGGGCCGCGCAGGCCCACCCCGCCGTTGCTGCCCGCCCGGCCGCCCGCCTGGCGTGACATCGACTCGCCCCAGCCGCGCAGCCGCGGCAGCATGTACTCCATCTGCGCGAGCGACACCTGCGCCTTGCCCTCGCGGGAGGTGGCATGCTGGGCGAAAATGTCGAGAATCAGCGCGGTGCGGTCCACCACCTTCACCTGGACGATCTTCTCCAGGCTGGTCAGTTGCGCGGGGCTGAGCTCGCCGTCGCAGATCACCGTGTCCGCCCCCGTGGCCATGACCACCTCGCGCAGCTCGGCCGCCTTGCCGGAGCCGATGTAGGTGGACGCGTCGGGGCGGTCGCGCCGCTGGATCAGCGCCTCGAGCACCGTCGACCCCGCCGTCTCCGCCAGGGCGGCGAGCTCGGCCATGCTCGTCTCCGCCTGCGCCGCAGTGCCCTCGGTCCACACCCCCACCAGCACCACGCGCTCCAGGCGCAGTTGACGCTGCTCCACCTCGGTGATGTCGGCGAGCTCTGTCGACAGCCCCTCCACGCGGCGCAGCGAGCTGCGCTCGGCCAGCTGCATCTCGCCGAGCGAGGGCTCCTGCGCGCCGCCGTCGCTCGTGTGCACCTCGTCCGGCACCGCCCGGTCCGGCTGATCCGATCCCGTCATCACGCCGCCCCGGCGCCGACACGCCGCGCGGCGACGGGCCACGCGGCGCTCGCCGCATATCGCCACCAGCGATCGTCGACGGTCCCCGACGCCACGAGCACCGACGGCCCCTCGAGAACGGCGCGGCCGTCCGTTCCGACCGTGACCGTCACGGCACCACCGGGCACGGCGACCTCGACGGTTCCGGCGGACCGGTCCTCCGCGCGCAGCGCCGCGAAGGCGGCCGCGACGGTGCCGGTGCCGCAGGACCGCGTCTCCCCCACGCCCCGCTCGTGCACGCGCATGGCGACAGCGCCGCCGCGCAACGGCGTCACCACCTCCACGTTGACGCCGTCGGGAAACAGCGCGGCGTCGAATGCGGGCACGGACGCGATGTCGAGTGCCGCCAATCCCGCGTCATCGAGCCCGGTCACGACGCTGACCAGGTGCGGGTTGCCCACATCCACCGCCAGGCCCGGCAGCCTCATGCCGCCCGCACCGCCCAGATTCACCGAGGATTCGCCGAACCCAGTCACGGGACCCATCTCGACGGACACGCGCGCCTGCGCCGCGAAGTCCCGCGCGCCGACCATCGTCACCGCCCGCCCGCCCGCCCGGGTTCCGACGACGAAGGCGTCACGTTCTTCACGGCCCGAGGCGCACAGGTAGTGCGCGAACACGCGCACGCCGTTGCCGCACATCTCCGCCACCGACCCGTCCGCATTCCGGTAATCCATGAACCAGTCGTGCTCGCCGACGCCATCCGGAAGCCCGGGCGTCAGGACGCCCGCGGCCACCAGCGCACCGGCGCGGGCGACCCGCAGGACCCCGTCGGCCCCCAGCCCGCGGCGTCGGTCGCACAGCGCCGATACCGTCGCGGGCGCAAGGTCGATCCGCCCGTCGTCGTCCGGCAGCACCAGAAAGTCGTTCTCCGTGCCGTGCCCCTTGACGAAGTCCATGGTTCACAGCGTAGTTCGCCCCGCCGGAGATCATGCCGCGCGGGACCGTCCGGGATGGGAATCGTGCGCGATCCGCGCTAAGATTCCACTAGGCAATCGATACTTTTCACATAGCGAAATCCGACGAGGAGCACGCCGTGAAACGCGCCGCGCGGGATCCCGGTTTCCGTGCACCGTGCCGGAGCCCTCCGGAACGGAAGCATCGACTGCCCCGTCACCCCGAGAGCGAGGAAGCACCGTGACTGATCGCGAAACCATCGGCGGCATCCAGGTCGACCGAGTCCTCTACGACTTCATCAACGATGAGGCGCTGCCCGCCGCAGGCGTCGACAAGGACGCGTTCTGGCAGGGCACGGCGCAGATCTTCGCCGACCTCGCCCCGAAGAACCGCGCGCTGCTGGACACCCGCGCGCAGCTGCAGAAGAAGATCGACGAGTACCACGACGCCGCCCCGGGCCCGGTGGACCCGGCCGCGTACAAGAAGTTCCTCACCGACATCGGCTACCTGGCCGACGAGCCGGCGCAGTTCTCCATCACCACCGCCGACGTCGACACCGAGGTCACCGAGACGCCCGGCCCGCAGCTGGTGGTCCCGGTGCTCAACGCCCGTTTCGCACTCAACGCCGCGAACGCGCGCTGGGGATCGCTGTACGACGCGCTGTACGGCACCAACGCCATCCCCGAGGACGGCGGGGCCGAGAAGGGCTCCGGCTACAACAAGGTGCGCGGCGACAAGGTGATCGCCTGGGCGCGCGGCTTCCTCGACGACGTGCTTCCACTGGCCGAGGGCAGCCACGCCGACGCCGTCAAGTACGCCGTGGACGGCGAGACGGTGCAGGTGACGCTGGCCGGCGGGGCCACCACGGGCCTGCGGAACCCGGGCGCATTCGCCGGCTACAGCGGCGACGCGTCCGCGCCGACGGGCATCCTGCTGCGCAACAACGGTCTGCATCTGGAGATCCAGATCGACCCCGCCGATCCGATCGGCAGCACCGACGCCGCGGGCGTCAAAGACATCTGCATGGAGTCCGCCGTCACCACGATCATGGACTTCGAGGACTCCGTCGCCGCCGTCGACGCGGAGGACAAGGTCCTCGGCTACCGCAACTGGCTGGGCCTGAACACCGGCACCCTCGCCGAGCAGGTCACCAAGGGCGGCAAGACGTTCGAGCGCACACTCAACCCCGACCGCACCTTCACCGCCCCCGGCGGGGGCGAGCTGACCCTGCACGGGCGCTCGCTGAACTTCGTGCGCAACGTGGGCCACCTGATGACGAACCCCGCCGTCGTCGACGCCGATGGCGCCGAGCAGCCCGAGGGCATCCTCGACGCCATCGTCACCAGCCTGTGCGCCATCCCCGGCCTGGGCGCGGGCAACGCGCTGGGCAACAGCCGCACCGGCTCGGTCTACATCGTCAAGCCCAAGCAGCACGGCCCCGACGAGGTCGCCTTCACCACCGAGCTGTTCGCCCGCGTCGAACAGGTGCTGGGCTTGCCGGAGAACACGCTCAAGGTGGGCATCATGGACGAGGAGCGCCGCACCACGGTCAACCTCGCGGCGTGCATCAAGGCCGCGGCCGCACGCACCGTCTTCATCAACACCGGCTTCCTCGACCGCACCGGCGACGAGATCCACACGTCGATGCACGCCGGCGCGATGATCCGCAAGGCCGAGATGAAGAAGTCGCACTGGATGACCTCGTACGAGGACTGGAACGTGGACAAGGGCCTGGCCTGCGGGCTGCCCGGGCACGCGCAGATCGGCAAGGGCATGTGGGCGATGACCGAGCTCATGGCCGATATGCTCGAGCAGAAGATCGGGCAGCCCATGGCCGGGGCCAACACCGCCTGGGTCCCATCGCCCACCGGCGCCACCCTGCACGCCACCCATTACCACCGGGTCGACGTGTTCGCACGGCAGAAGGAGATCGCCCCCAGCGTGCCGCGCGTGTCGGTCGACGACATCCTGCAGCTCCCGCTGGCCCCGGCCACCGACTGGAGCGACGAGGAGAAGCGCAACGAGGTGGACAACTCCTGCCAGTCGATCCTCGGCTACGTGGTGCGCTGGATCGACCACGGCGTGGGCTGCTCCAAGGTGCCGGACATCAACGATGTGGACCTCATGGAGGACCGGGCGACGCTGCGCATCTCCAGTCAGCTGCTGGCCAACTGGGTGCGCCACGGGATCGTCACGGCCGACTTCGTCGTCGAGTCGCTCAAGCGTATGGCCGCAGTGGTCGACCGCCAGAACGCCGGCGACGCCGACTACAAGCCGATGGCGCCGGACTTCGACACCAGCATCGCGTGGCAGGCCGCCAAGGAGCTCATCCTCGAGGGCCAGGACCCCAACGGCTACACCGAGCCGATCCTGCACCGCCGCCGCCGCGAGTACAAGGCCGCCAACGGCCTGTGACCGGCGCCTGACGGCCGAGCCGGACCGGCGGCCCCGCATCGCCTCCGTGGCGGTGCGGGGCCGCCGCCGTGCGGGACCGCGTCCGCCCCGCGGCCCCGCCGTCACCCGGCGGCGAGCCGCGTGACCGCCTCCCTCAACAGCGGGATCACCGCGTCCCGCCGGTCCTTGCTGAACCGCGACGCGGGGCCCGACACCGACAGCGCGACGGGCGCGGACGACTCCGTCGCGGCGGCCACGCACCGCACGCCCATCTCCTGCTCCGCCTCGTCGAATGCGTAGCCGAGCGCGCGGATCTGCTCCAGCTGCGCGAAGAACTCATCCTCGGTGGTGAGCGTGTTCGGTGTGTACTTGGTCATGGCGTTGCGCCGCAGGATGCCCCGGACCGCCTCGTCCGGCAGCCCCGCGACCAGCGCCTTGCCGACCGCAGTGCAGTGCACGTCCACGCGCCGGCCCACCTCGGTGAACATCCGCATCGCATGCCGAGACGGCACCTGCGCCAGATACACCACCCGGTCGCCGTCGAGCATCGCCATGTTCGCCGTCTCGCCCGTCCCGTCCACCAGCCCTGCGAGCGTGGGCCGCACCCAGGAACCCAGCAGCCGCCCGGCACTGTCGCCCAGGCCGACCAGCTTGGCCCCCAACGCATAACGCCGGGACGGTTCCTGCCGGACGTATCCGGCGTCGCGGAGCGTGGCCATCAGCCGGTGGATCGTCGGCATGGGCAGGCCCGTGCGTTCGGCCAGATCGCTCAGTGTCGCGGTGCCGCCGCAGTCCGCCATCTCCTCGAGCAGCTGCAGCGCACGATCCACTGATTGCACGCGGCCGGGCGAGCGCGCGGCCGCGCCGCCGGAATCGGGGTGCGCACCGTCGGTCATGGTCGCGATCCTATGCTCCGCCTCACCCGGGCTCCGTATTCCACTCGGCGACGGCCCTGTCCGCCAGGCCGGGTGCGGCACCGTCCAGCCAGCGCACCCTGCCGTCCTTGCGGAACCACGAGCGCTGCCGACGCACGTACCTGCGTGTGCCCGCCTGGGTGAGCCCCATGGCCTGATCGCGATCGAATTCGCCGTCGAGCAGCGCGATCACCTGCTGGTATCCGATGGCCCGACGCGCGGTGACCCCCTCGCGCAGCCCCGCCTCGAGCAGCCCGCGAACTTCCTCGACGAAGCCGTCGGCGAACATCGCCCGGGTGCGCGCGGCGATCCGCGCATCCAGGTCCGCGGTGTCGCGGTCTATCCCGAGCATGACGGTGCCCCACCGCGGGTCCCCGATGACGGGCTTGGACGCGGCATACGGGCGGCCGGTGATCTCGACGACCTCGAGCGCGCGGACGATGCGCCTGCCGTCGGTCGGCAGGATGTGCGCCGCCGCGTCCGGGTCGGCCGCGCGCAGCTCCCCGTGCAGCGCCGCCGCACCCGCCTCCGCGAGGCGCTGCTCCCACCGCCGCCGCACCGCCGGGTCCGTTTCCGGAAAACGCCAGTCGTCGATGAGCGCTTGCACGTACATCATCGAGCCGCCCACGATCACGGGCACGCGCCCGCGCCTCCGGATCCGCTCGACGTCGTCGCGCGCGGCGCACTGGTAAGCGGCGACCGACGCCGTGTCCCGCACGTCGAGCACGTCGATCTGATGGTGGACGACGCCGCGGCGCTGCGCGGGCGGCGTCTTCGCGGTGCCGATATCCATGCCCCGGTACAGCTGCATCGCGTCGATATTGACGATCTCGCCGCCGAGCCGTTCTGCCAGGTCCAGGGCGAGGTTCGATTTGCCGGTGGCGGTGGGTCCGATGACCGCGACCGGGCGGGGCCAGCCCGTCACACCGACCACAGTCCCGTGTAGTAGGCGACGCCGTACGGCCACTGCACGGACTGGTGATCCACGCGCACCCGGTCGTCGCCGACGAGGCCCGCCGCCACCTGCAGCGCCGACCGCACGTCGAGGCCCACCCGGGCGCACTGCCGCGGTTCGAGACGGATCAGCGCCGCGGCGTCGCCGTCCGCCATCGCCGCAGCGACCTCCTCGGCCAGCGGCCGCGCGCGTTCGTCGAAGGCCCCCGGTGCCTTGGCGGTGAGCGTCGACGGCCCGTCCCCGATCACCAGCACCCCGATACGTTCCGGGCGCGCGTCGATATCCCGCCGCAGCGCACGCCCCGACTCCACGCACACCTCCCACGGGGCCTCGCGTCCCACGCGCATCCCCGTCACCGGGCGCCGGGGACGCAGGTCCCGCGCAAGCCCACCGCGCAGCCACCCGGCGATCAACAACGGCAGGGCCATCGACGCGGCGGGTGCGGAGCCCGGCTGCGCCCCGCCCGCGCAGACCTCTTCACGCGCCCCCGCCGACGGGTTCCGGTGGTCATCGGCGTCGCGCTCTTCCCCGGCGCGGCCGTCCAGCGTCACCCGCACGTCCACACCGAATCCGACGAAGCTGCCCGTCGACGGTTCCGCCGGGTAGCGGGAGACGCCGTCCTGGGGCAGCCCGTCGCCCGCCTCTCCCGCGCCGACGACGAACCACGCGTCCGCGCCGGCGGCCATGGCACCCACCGCCGCCAGAACCCGCCCGCGCAGCTCCGGCAACGCGCCCGCACCGCCGCACAGGCGCGGAACCAGCAGCGGGGTCGCGGGGACAACGCACACAGAGGTCAGCACGATCGTCCACGCTAGCCGATCGTCCGCGGCCACCCGCCTGGCGCCGACAGCAGAGTCGACGACGGCGTCGACAGCGGCGTCGACAACGGCGTCGACAACGGCGCCCCGGGGCCCCGCGCCGCGGGATCGTTACGGGTTTCGATGGTCACCGAACGCGCGAGCAGGTTGAATGGTCACCGGAAACCCCACCGGGCCGGGTGCACGACGCATACCGGCCGGCAGCATCGGCAGCCGTGACGCGCGGCAGAGACGAGGTCCCATGAACAGCAACGAGAACCCGTCCGGGACGGGCGAGGATCCGGGCGCCGCCGCCCGCCCCGTGCCGGGGCCCGGGCCTGCCCGGCCGCAGGTGCCGTCGACGGACCGTGTCCCCCGGCCGGGACCGGTTCCCGGGCGTCCGGCCCCGACGCCCAACGCCGTCGCCGAGCACCAGCTGCCCCCGCGCCCGACCCCGGAAACGCACGTGGCGCACGTGCCCACCGTGCCCGCCAACGATCCGGCGAAGTGGGGCCGGATCGACGAGGACGGCGCCGTATGGGTGCGCACCGTCGACGGTGAGCGCAAGATCGGCGAATGGCAGGCCGGCGACGCGGACGAGGGCCTGACGCACTTCGGACGCAAGTATCAGGACCTGGCCACCGAGATCGAACTCCTCGAATCGCGGATCGAATCCGGCACCGCCGACCTGGGCAAGACCCGCGCCAGCGCGCAGGCGCTGCTCGAATCGGTGCCCACCGCGGCGGTGATCGGCGACCTCGACGCGCTGGCACGCCGCCTCGAGACCGTCTGCGCGCATTGCGACGTCGCCGTCGACGAGGCGCGCAGGCGCAAGGACGCCCGCCGCACGGAGCAGATCGCACGCAAGGAGGCACTGGCCGACGAGGCGGAGCGGATCGCCGCCGAGGGCACCCAGTGGAAGCAGGCGGGCGACCGGTTGCGCGCGATCCTCGACGAGTGGAAGACGATCCGGGGCATCGACCGCAAGACCGACGACCAGCTGTGGCGCCGCTACTCGAAGGCACGCGAAGCGTTCAACCGCAGGCGCGGCTCGCACTTCGCCGAGCTCGACCGCCAGCGCGCCGGCGCCAAGCACAAGAAGGAGGAGCTGGTCCAGCGTGCCGAGGCGCTGGCGGATTCCACCGACTGGGGGCCGACGGCCGGCGCTTTCCGGGACCTGATGGCCGATTGGAAGCAGGCCGGCCGCGCCCCGCGGGAAATCGACGACGCGCTGTGGGCACGGTTCAAGGCCGCGCAGGACACGTTCTTCGGTGCCCGCAAGCAGATGAACGCGGAGATCGACGCCGAATACGCGGAGAACGCGGAGGCGAAGGAGCAGTTGCTCGCGGAGGCCGAGCGGATCGACCCCGCCGTCGGCTTGGACTCCGCACGCGCGGCGCTACGCGGAATCCAGGACCGCTGGGAATCGCTCGGTAAGGTGCCCCGCGACCGCATGCACGGGCTCGAGGCCCGGATGCGGGCCGTCGAGACCCGGGTGCGCGAGGCCGCCGACGCCCAGTGGCGCCGCACCGACCCCGAAGCGCTCGCACGCGCCGCGCAGTTCCGCGAGAGGGTCGGGCAGTTCGACGAGCAGGCGCGCAAGGCGGAGGCCGCGGGCCGCGCCGGCGACGCCGAGAAGGCCCATGCGCAGGCCCGGCAGTGGCGTGAATGGGCCGAGGCGGCCGAGACCGCCATAGACGACCGCTGATCCGCACACGCAAAAGGCTCCGGTGCCCCCGCACGCGCGTGCGGGGGCACCGGAGCTCGCGCAACCGGCCCCGCGCACGCGGCACCGGCGGCGCGATCAATCCCGGTACGGGGCCTCGGGACGCCCCAACCGCGCCTGATTCATCCACGCGTCCTCGTCCTCGGCCGCGTGCTGTCGACGCTCCTCCTCCGCTGCCAGCTGCAGCGAAGTCTTGGACCATGCCACCCCCACCCACAGGTAGGTGAGCACCACCAGCAGGATGAGCCCGACGACGATGCCGACACCCGGCCCGGACAGGTCGGCCAGTGCGGCGTCCTGCGCGTCGAGGACCCCGCTGGGGGTCTGCCGCGACCAGATCGCCAGCACGCCGAGGAAGATCCCGACGGCGCAGCCGGCGGCCGTCACCCATGCCAGCGTCCACCGGCGCGTCAGCAGCGTGATCATGCCGGTGAATGCGCCGAAGACCAGGGCGAACCACACGAACAGCTGGGAGGTGATCGCCACCGCCTCGCCCTGGGCCGCATCGTTGTGCACGAGCACGTCCCAGCCGTTGACGGAGCCGGTGTGCGGGAGCAGAAAAGACGCCAGCAGCAGCAGGATGGCGACGGCGATGCCGACGCTGCGCATACCGGGGTCGATCTCTCCGGCGACTTTCTTCTCGGCCTTTTCGAAGTCCTTCTGGAAGTGCTGAAGGTCCTCGGGAATCTGATCGCTCATCGCCCTGTCCTCATCGCCCTGTCCTCATTCGCCCTGATCTCATTCGCCCTGATCCCGGCCCTGATCTCATCGCACCCTGATCCCGTGCCGGCGCCGGCGCCGCCACGGGCGTGCGCATCACCACTACCGCCGCATACGGGCACTGCGATGCTCCATCCTCCCATGGCCCCGCCCTGTGATGCCATGGCGCCAGTGCGCCGCGATCGCTCCCGGGACCGGCTTGTGCGCCGCGGGACGCCTGGTCACAACCCGCACCCGGGGGCGGCCGGGGCCGCCAGGGCGGCAGGCGCACCCACCGACGGCATGCCTAGGCCCACCCCCACCGGGGCGGTCTTCGGCGACCGGCCGGCCTCGTACGCGTCGCCCGCACGTGTGCGCCGGTGTGCGCGCACACCGGCGTCCGCGATGAGATGGTGCGGCGCGGCATCGGTGACGGTGACAGTGACGAAGTCGCCGGGCCGGATCGTCCGGGATCCCCCCTGCGCGCCGGCCGTCCCGCCGTGCCGCGGATCGAAGTGCACCAGCCGCCCGTCGCGTGCGCGTCCGCTCATCCGCGCGGTGGCCGCGTTCTTACGCCCCTCGCCCGCGGCCACCAGCAGCTCCTCCTCGCGGCCGACGCGCGTGGCGTTCTCCGCCAGGCTCACCTGCTCCTGCAGGGCGATAAGACGCTCGTAACGCTCCTGCACGACGTCCTTGGGCACCTGGTCCGGCATGTCGGCGGCCGGTGTTCCGGGGCGGATGGAGTACTGGAAAGTGAACGCGCTCGAGAACCGGGCCCGGCGCACCACCTCGAGCGTCTCCTGGAAGTCCTCCTCGGTCTCGCCGGGGAAACCGACGATGATGTCGGTGGTGATCGCGGCCTCCGGCATCGCGGCGCGCACCCTGTCGATGATCCCGAGGAACTTTCGGCTCCGATACGACCGCCGCATGGCGCGCAGCACCCGGTCGGAGCCGGACTGCAGTGGCATGTGCAGCTGCGGACACACGTTGGGGGTCGCGGCCATCGCTTCGATGACGTCGTCGGTGAACTCGGCCGGGTGCGGCGAGGTGAACCGCACACGCTCGAGCCCGTCGATGTCCCCGCATGCGCGCAGCAGCGCCGCGAAGGCGCCCCTGTCACGCGGGAGCTCCGGATCCGCGAACGACGCGCCGTAGGCGTTGACGTTCTGCCCCAGCAGCGTCACCTCCTGCACGCCCTGATCCACGAGGGCGCGCACCTCCGCGAGGATGTCGCCGGGCCGCCGGTCGACCTCCTTGCCGCGCAGTGTCGGAACGATGCAGAAGGTGCACGTATTGTTGCAACCCACGGAGATGGAGACCCACCCCGAATAGGGGGAGTCCCGGCGCGCCGGGAGCGTGGAGGGGAACGCTTCGAGCGACTCGCGGATCTCCACCTGCGCGCGCTCGTTGTGCCGGGCACGCTCCAGCAGCGCCGGCAGGGAACCGATGTTGTGGGTGCCGAAGACCACGTCCACCCACGGCGCCCGGTCGACGACGATTCCGCGGTCCTTCTGCGCCAGGCACCCGCCCACCGCTATCTGCATCTCCGGGTTGGCGTCCTTGGCCGGCCGCAGGCGGCCGAGGTTGCCATACAGCTTGTTGTCCGCGTTCTCGCGGACCGCGCAGGTGTTGAACACGACGAGGTCAGCAGTGCCGTCGTCCGCCGATTTCACGTAGCCGGCGTCCTCGAGCAGGCCCGCCAGCCGCTCGGAGTCGTGCACGTTCATTTGGCAACCGAATGTCCGGATCTCGTAACTGCGGGCGTGCGGCATCGCCGCCCGCACGATCGCCCCGCCCGCGGGCGGCACCTCGTCGCTGGAAAGATCCGACATGTCCCGTTGTTCCTCGATTCCTGGATTCCTGGATTCCTCGATGTGGAGGGTGCCGGGCGGGCGCCCCGCAGGCCGACGTCCTCCGCGGCCGCGCCCCGGCCTGCCGATGCGATTCGCGTGTATGGTCCGTGCGCCGTCACGGCCGGACAGCCTCTAGTGTAAAGACCCGTGACGACGACCGATCCGGCAACCGGCCCCGCAGGGGCTCCGCCGGCCGCGCCGATGATCGATATGCGCTCCGTCGACAAGCACTTCGGCGACCTGCACGTGCTGCGCGGCATCGATCTGCAGGTGCCCGCCGGTCAAGTGCTGGTGCTGCTGGGCCTCTCCGGCTCGGGCAAGTCCACCCTGTGCCGCACGATCAACAGGCTCGAGGCCATCGACTCGGGCACGATCAGCATCGACGGCACGCCGATGCTCCGGGAGGGCGAGGAGCTCGCCCGCCTGCGCGTCGACGTCGGCATGGTGTTCCAGCAGTTCAACCTGTTCGCGCACAAGACTGTGCTGCAGAACGTCATGCTGGCACCCATGAAGGTCCGGGGCACGGGCAAGGCCGCCACCCGCACCCGCGCGCCCGGGCTGCTGGCGCGCGTCGGGGTGGACAGCCAGGCGGACAAGTACCCGGCTCAACTGTCCGGCGGCCAGCAGTAGCGCGTGGCCATCGCCCGCTCGCTCGCGATGGGCCCCAAGGTGATGCTCTTCGACGAGCCGACCTCCGCGCTGGACCCGGAGATGGTCAACGAGGTCCTCGAAGTGATGGTCGAGCTGGCGCACGAGGGCATGACGATGATCGTCGTCGCCCACGAGATGGGCGGTCGTGGAGGTCTTCCGCGCGAGCCCCGTGCTGATCATGATGATCTTCGCTTACCAGGTGTTCGCGTTCTAAGGGGTGTTCCCCTCGGGCCGGCTGCCGCTGGCCGCCGTCGTCGTGGGGCTGACGCTGTACAACGGTTCGGTGAACGCGGAAATCCTGCGGGCGGGCATCCTGTCGCTGCCGCAGGGGCAGCGCGAGGCCGCGTCGTCGTCGGGTCTGCGTCGCGGACAGACGATGCGCATGATCGAGCTTCCGCAGGCCGTGACGGCGATACTGCCGGCGCTCGTCTCGCAGAAGGTGATCGCGCTGAAGGAATCGGCGTTGGGCTATCAGATCGGTTTCATCGAGCTGATCCGCAGCGGCCGGCAGTCCGTGTCCCACTACCGGAACTTCTTCGCCGCGCTGATCGTGGTGGGCGTGATCATGGTGGCGATCAGCTTCGCGTTGACGACGTTCGCTATGGCTCGAGCGGCGCCTGCGCTCCCGCGGCTCGGATTCCGGTCGCCCGCCGGCCGTCACCGCGGCCGACGCGGACATGTTCGACGGGGCCCCCGGGGTGGACGACTTCCCGGTGGATCGTGGGGCCGGGCGCCGGCGGGACTGACGCCCCCGCCTGCGCGGGCCGTTCAGTCGCCATCGGCGGCGCGTTCCTCGGCGGCCGCCCGCCATTCGTCCATCACGACTCCATAGGCGAGTTCGCTGCCGTAACCCTTGCGCGCGAGCATCCCGACCAGCCGGCGTTGCTCGCGGCGCGCCGCTTCCGCGTCGTCCGCGGCCGGCGTCCGCCGCCGCGACAACGTACGGCGTACCAGCGCGGCGGCACGGCCGCACTCGTCCTCGTCGGAGATCTGGGCGACGGCCTGCTCGATCACCGCATCGTCGACACCCTTCCGGCGCAGCTCAATGCCCAGGGCACGACGCGAACGGGCGCCGTCCCTGTGCCGGAAATACACCCACTGTTCCGCGAAGTCGGCATCGTCGAGCAACCCGGCACGTTCGAGGTCGTCGAGCAGCGGGGTGACGACCGTGTCCGCATGACCCTTGCGGTGCAGACGTTCCGCCAGCTCCGCCCGGCTGCGCGCGCGTTCCGCCAGCAGGCGCAGCGATGCGTCGTAGGCGCGGCCGCGCTCGTCCCCGGCGCCGCCGCGTAGCGAATCGGCGCGGCCGACGTTCTCGTTCTCAGCGCGCTCCGGATCCACCGCGCTCAGAACTCGACGGGCGTCACGGCCGCGTCCTCGTCCGTCAACACGGCGCCGATGCCGAGCTTCTCCTTGATCTTCTTCTCGACCTCATCACGGATGTCGACGTTCTCGAGCAGGAACTTGCGCGCGTTCTCCTTGCCCTGCCCCAGCTGCTCCCCGTCATAGGTGTACCAGGAGCCCGATTTGCGGATGAACCCCTGTTCCACGCCCATGTCGATCAGCGACCCCTCCTTGCTGATGCCGCGACCGTAGAGTATGTCGAACTCCGCCTGTTTGAACGGCGGCGCCACCTTGTTCTTGACGATCTTGGCCCGCGTGCGGTTGCCCACCGCGTCGCCGCCGTCCTTGAGCGTCTCGATACGCCGCACGTCGATACGCACTGACGAGTAGAACTTGAGCGCCTTACCACCGGTGGTGGTCTCCGGCGAACCGAACATGACGCCGATCTTCTCGCGCAGCTGATTGATGAAGATCGCCGTGGTGCCCGAGTTGCTGAGCGCGCCGGTCATCTTGCGGAGCGCCTGGCTCATCAGCCGCGCCTGCAGGCCCACGTGGCTGTCGCCCATCTCCCCTTCGATCTCCGCTCGCGGAACGAGTGCCGCGACGGAGTCGACGACGAGGATGTCCAGCGCGCCGGAGCGGATGAGCATGTCCGCGATCTCCAGCGCCTGCTCACCGGTATCCGGCTGCGAAACCAGGAGGGCGTCGGTGTCCACGCCGAGCTTGCGCGCGTAATCCGGGTCCAAGGCGTGCTCGGCGTCGATGAAGGCCGCGATGCCGCCGGCGGCCTGCGCGTTGGCCACCGCGTGCAGGGCGACGGTGGTCTTGCCGGAAGACTCCGGGCCGTAGATCTCCACCACACGCCCACGCGGGAGCCCGCCGATGCCCAGGGCCACATCCAGTGCGATCGACCCGGTCGGGATCACCGCGACAGGCTGACGCGCGTCATCGCCGAGGCGCATCACCGAACCCTTGCCGAAGTTCTTATCGATCTGCGCGAGCGCCAGCTCGAGCGCCTTGTCACGGTCGTTCGCCTGAGCCATCGTGCCTCCTTGTCGAACACGCCCACGGGCGTGTTGCCTATGCATGTGCCGTACGTTTGCATGTGCCGTACGTTCCCGGCCGGCCGGCCGCACGCGCCCCGCAGCCCGCGCCACCACCGATACCGCAAGGCTAAACGCCGGCACCGACAACTCCGCCCTCCACGCGCCGCATCCGGGCCGGGATTGTGGAAAACCCGGCCGAGCCGCCGGGGTTGTGGACGGCCGCCGCGCGAATCGCGCCCCCGGTGCGCGTCCGTGGTAGCAGGGCGTGCCGGGGGCGCGCAGACCGCTGTGCAGGTGTCCGCGCGGGTTCGCACCGCTTGCGCTGTAGGTCTCGAGTATATAAGAACGCTTGTTCGATGTCGATCGTCGCCTCCGCGACACGCCGATACCGCTATGGGGTCGGCGCACCAGCGCCGGCCCGCCCCGCTTCGCGGGCCGGCCGGGTGCTCACCACCGCGAACGCGGCACGTCGAAGTCCTTGCACAGCGCGCGCCAGACCTCGCGCGGCGCCACGCCGTCCTCGATGGCCTGCGACGCCGTGCGGCCATCCAGATCGGTCAGCACGTGATCGACCAGCATCGACGTCGCAGTCAGCCTCCCGAACTCGCCGTCCACCAGTTCACGGAATTCCGAAAGTCGCACACCACACGGTAACCCGCGGTCCGGCGGGCGCCGCCGCCACCGGCCGCCCGATCACCCGTGCCGCGCAGCGGCGCGCACGCACACCTCCACGGGGTCCACCGTGCGCTGTACGCCGGAACGCGCGCGTTCCACCGCGGCCCCGAACTGGTCGCGGCGCTCGAGGATCGCGAGCACCGCCGCCGTCAGTGCGTCCTCGGTGAGGGGACGCACCGTCACGGCGATCCCCAGCCGCTCGGCCCGGCACGCGAGCTCCCATTGATCGCCGCCGCCCGGCACCGCCACCACCGCGGCCCCCGCATCGACGGCCTTTGCCAGCATCCCGTGCCCCGCGCCGCAGATCACCACCGCGGCCTCCCGCAGTGCCGCCTCCTGGCGGGTGCGGCCCGCGCGCGCCCACGAGGGCAGATCCGCCGGAATCTCGCCGAACGTGGTGATGACCACCCGTACGGCGCTGTCCCCCATCCGCTCGGGGGCCAGCGCGCGCAAGGCGACCTCCGCCATCGGAGTGTCCGCATTGGTCGCTGTCGACGGGGCGACGAGCACCAGCGGCCGGTCGCCCGGCGGCAACTCCGCCTCCCCGTCCGCCGGATCCCACACGAGGGGGCCGACCACGTACGCCGCGTCGGGCCAATCGGGCCGGTGCGGCTCGAGGGCCGGCAGGGTCGCCACCAGCCGGGCAGCCGGGCCCGGCTCGCGGCCGGGAAGCCCGATGCCGCGGCGCGCCGCCTCCCGTTGACGCCGGCCGCGTCGCAGCTGCGGGCCTGTGGCCGCGCGCAGCAGCGCGTCGCGCAGCCGTCCCCGCACGCCTTCGCCGGGCGCCAGACCGCTGCCCAGCGGCGGCAGGCCCCGCGACGGCATGTAGAGCGGATGCGGGATCAATTCCACCCACGGGACGCCGAGCAGTTCGGCCGCCATGCCGCCGGCCACCGTGATCGTGTCCGCCACCACGAGGTGCGGCCGCAGCGCGCGCACGTCGTCGATGATCAGCGCCGCCATGCGGGCCGCGCGGGCATGCAGTTTGGTTCCCTCGTCCGCGTCATCGTCGTCCACGACCGGCGCGAGCCCGCGCAGGAGCGCGAAGTCCACCGACTCGGCTCGCGCCGAATCCGACCACCGCCGGCCGGTCATGAGCACGGGGTGCGCTCCCGCCGCCGCCAGCCTGCGGCACAACTCCATGGCGGGGATCGCATGGCCGGCCTCGGGGCCGGCGATCACGACGATGCGGACGCCGCGGGCCGCGTACGCAGTGGTTTCCGACATCGGATCACCCTAGCGGCACCGTGCCGGCCGCCCGCGCGCCGCGCACCGCATCGCATCGCCCCGGCGGTCCCGCGAATCACCGGCGTCTGTCGGCCGTCGGGTCGGACGAGCCCGAGAACATCTTCACCAGCAGGTAGATGCCCGCGGCGATCACCGCGACGGTCACCAGCCAGAACAGGCCTTTGAGGATCACGCCCAGCAGCACGAACAACAGCCATACCGCGACGATCCCCGCCAGTACCTTCCAGAACATCTTCCATCCACCTCTGCTCTTCCGGGACCGGAGACTCCGCCGCTCCGGCGGCCTCGACTCCAGCATGCCCGCTCACGGCCGGCGACCGGTACTGTCCGCAACCGGTTCGGGGGAAAGATCAGGGTCTTCCCCGAGCGCGGCACGTCGCCGGGGCACGCGCACCGGCGGGCGCCCCGGCCGGCGCCCGCGCCGACGCAATATGCTGGGAAGGTCCGCCGGGTCCTGCCCGGGCCCGGCGTCACGACAGGAGCCGACAGCTGTGACCCGACGAACCTTCACCGCCCCGCGCCTCACCGCGCGCGATCTGGCGCAGATCGCCGTGTTCGCGGCGCTCATCGTCGCGTTGGGCCTGCCGGGCCAACTGTCGATCGGGTCCTCCGGGGTGCCCATCACCTTGCAATCGATGGGCATCATGCTTGCCGGGGCGATCCTCGGCGCCCGCAAGGGCACGCTCGCCGTCCTCGTCGTCTTCGTCCTGTCCATCGCCGGGCTTCCGGTGCTCGCCGGCGGGCGCACGGGCCTCACGTCACTGTCGTCGCCCACCGCGGGGTTCCTCATCGGCTGGATCCCCGCCGCATTCGTCATCGGCCTGCTCACCGCACGGATGATGCCCCGGTACCGCTTCTTCACCGGCTTCGCCATCAACATCTTCGGCGGAATCGCGGTGATGTACGCGTTCGGCATCGCCGGAATGCTGTTGCGCACCGACCTGGGTATCGGCGGCGCTCTGCTGGCCAACCTCACCTTCGTGCCAGGTGACGTCATCAAGGCGGGCGTCGCCGCAGCGGTGGCGGCACAGGTGCACCGCGCGTACCCGGGCGTCATCCCCGCGCCCGCGCGCCGCCGCCCCGATACCGCACTCGCCGCACGCTGACAGGCATGGGCGAGATCCGGTTCGATGGTGTCCACCACGCGTTCGGCGAGCGCCCGGTGCTCTGCGGCATCGATGTCACACTGACAGAACATCGCGTAGGCGTCGTCGGCTGCAACGGCAGCGGCAAGTCCACACTCGCCCGCATGATCAACGGGCTGCAGACCCCCGCACGCGGCCGCGTGCTCGTCGGCGGCCTCGACACCGCCCGCAAGGCTGCAGCCATCCGGCGGCGCGTGGGGTTCGTCTTCACCGATCCGGACAACCAGATCGTCATGCCCACTGTCGCCGAGGACATCGCGTTCTCCCTGCGCAGAAGCGGACTGGACAAGCACGCGCGACGCCGGAAGGTCGACGAGGTCCTCGACGCCTTCGATCTGCACGATCACGCCGACCACCCGTGCCATCTGCTTTCCGGCGGGCAGAAGCAGCTGCTGGCGCTGGCCGCCGTCCTCGTCACGGAGCCCGACATCCTCGTCGCCGACGAGCCCACCACGCTGCTCGACCTGCGCAACGCGCGCAGGTTCGCCGAGACCCTGGCCGGGCTCCGCCAACAGGTCGTGGTGGTGACGCACCAGCTGGAACTGCTGGCGGATTTCGACCGGGTGCTCGTCATCGACGAGGGGCGCATCGTGGCCGACGACGCGCCCGCGCCCGCGCTGCGCCACTACCGCGGGCTGGTGGGATGAGCGCGATCGGCGTCTACATCCCGGGCACGTCCGCGCTGCACCGGATGCCCGCCGGCGTCAAACTCGCCGGACTCGTCGTCCTCATCGTCGCCATGTCGGTTCTGGTGCGCCGCCCCTGGGAACTGCTCGTCCCCGCCGCGGTCCTTGCTGCCGTTGCCGCCGTCGCGCGGATCGGCTTGCCCACCCTCGTGCGCCAGGTGCGTCCCGTGCTGTGGATGCTGCTCGTCATCGCGATATTCCAGCTCATACTCACCGACTGGCGACGGACCGTCGTCATCTGCGGGGTGCTGTTGCTGTCGGTGGTCGGCGCCGCGCTCGTCACCCTCACCACCCGCGTCACCGACATGCTCGACCTGACGACGCGCGTGGTCGGCCCGCTGCGCAGATTCGGCGTGGACCCCGACAGGGTGGGCCTTGTGCTTGCGATGACCATCCGGTGCATTCCGCTCCTGGGCGAACTGGTCTCGTCGGTCTCAGAAGCACGCCGCGCCCGGGGCTTGGGTTTCTCGCTCCGAGCCTTCGCAGTGCCGGTGGTGGTGGGCGCCCTACGGCGCGCAGACGCGCTCGGCGATGCACTCATCGCGCGCAGCCTCGACGACCCTGCCGCTCCCGCGCGCGACGCCGACGGCGACCCGGCACGCTAGCAAGACAAGCAAGGGCCCCGCCGCGGCGCACCGCTGCGGGGCCCTCCACTGCTGTCGCAATCCGGTCACGAACCGGTCTTGTCCTCCGTCTTCCCCTGGCCGATCTCTCCCTGCATCGACGCGCGGATCTCCTGCAGGCGGCTGTGGCCGGCCATCTGCACCGAGGCCTGCTTGACCTCCTCCATCCGGCCCTGCACCGAGCCCTTGGCAAGCTCCGTGGAGCCGAGGGCCGTAGCGTAGCGGCGTTCGATCTTGTCCCGAACCTCATCCAGCGACGGCGTATTCCCCGGCGCGGAGAGCTCGGTCACCGAGCGCATCGAATCGCTGACCTGCTCCTGCATCTTGGCCTGCTCGAGCTGGCTGAGCAGCTTGGTGCGCTCGGCGACCTTCTCGTGCAGGCGCATGGCATTCTGCTCGACGGCCTTCTTCGCCTGTGCTGCCGCATTCAGCGAATTATCGTGCAGCGATTTGAGGTCCTCCACGTTCTGCTCACTGGAGACGAGTTGCGCCGCGAAAGACTCGGCGGCGTTCTCATACTCGGTGGCCTTCGGTTCGTCCCCCGCACCTCGGGACTTATCCGCCATCTCCAGCGCCTGACGGATATTGCCCTGCAGCTTCTCCACCTGCTCAAGCTGACGGTTGAGCTTCATCTCCAGCTGGCGCTGGTTGCCGATCACATTGGCGGCCTGCTGCGACAACGCCTGGTGCTGACGCTGCGCATCCTCGATGGCCTGCTGGATCTGGACCTTGGGGTCGGCGTTCTCGTCGATCTTGGCGTTGAACAACGCCATCAAATACTTCCAGCCCTTGACGAATGGGTTGGCCATCGCTTAGTCCCCGTCTCCTCTAGGTTCAGTGCCGCCGTCATGCGCGTGTGGCCGACGACGATCGTGTGCAGCGCCGCATATACGGCGGGGCGCCCCGGCATGGCCACCACCTTGTCCGGTGCCGCCCATGCAGGACCCGGAATGTCCGGTGCCCAGCATATGCACAAGCCCCCGACTGCGCGCTATGCCGCGAACACCGGCACGTCGATCTTGCCCTGCGGAATGACCATCCTCGGAGCCGCGGCGCCGACGGCGTCCGCGGTGACCGGCAGCGGCGCGTCGCCTGACATAGACACGCTGACCTCGAACAGTACATCGGAGATGGGCACTTCCAGCGCTTTGCAGATGGCGGCCAGTAGCTCGCTCGACGCCTCTTTGCGGCCGCGCTCGACTTCGGAGAGATAGCCCAGACTGACCTGCGCGGACGTCGACACCTCACGCAATGTGCGGCTTTGAGTCGTACGCCGACGGCGCAGACTGTCGCCGATGGCCTCACGCAACAGCAGTGTCATCTCGCCCTCCACTCTGGACCCTTCACCTACTACAACGCATCCGCCGCGCCATCCGTTCCCGCCGGCCTTCCGCCGCCGGATCCGGAGGATCCGGAGGACGGCGACGACGCCGTCTCCAGCAGCGCTGCAAGCGCCGCGGCGACGGCGGCCCGCCGGATCTGCCACCGTGTCCCGTGCAGCCGGAGGCGCACCACTTTACTCGAATGCCCGCCCGCAAGCCCCAGGAACACCGTGCCCGCCGGGTGCCCGTCCTGCTCCGCCGGACCCGCGACCCCGGTGAGGCCGATCCCCCAATCCGCACCGCAGCGCTTCCTCGCCCCCACCGCGAGGGCACGGCCGGCCTCCGGCGAGACCGGACCGTGCTCGTCCAGCATCGACCGCGGCACCGCCGCAAGCCGCGCCTTGAGCTCCGTGGCATACACGATCAGGCCGCCGCGCAGGACCAGGCTCGCGCCGGGGACCCCCGCGATCGTCGCCGCCGCCAGCCCCGCCGTGAGCGACTCCGCCGTCGCGACCGTCTCGCCACGCCCGGTGAGCGCCCGTACGAGCTCCGGCGCCACCGTGCCGGGCACCAGAGGGTCCGCCGCAGGATCGCGGGTCACGACGCGGCCACGTCCTCGTGCCCCTGCCCGGAGCCTTCGGCTTCAGGATCCCCCGCGTCACCGTCCCCCACGTAGCGTCCTGGGTCTCCGGCCGCCCCCGCACCGCCCGGGCCCGCATGCACCGCGCGCCCGCCGCGACGCAGCCGGACGGCCTGCACCACGTAATCCACGCCCGTCGCCAGCGTCAGCGCCACCGCTATCCAGATCAGCGCCAGGAGGTACGGTCCCGCGGCCGCGGGGAGCGGAAGCAGGTAGAGGAAGATCGCGGCCACCTGCACGAGCGTCTTGAGCTTGCCGCCGCGGCTGGCCGGAATCACACCGTGCCGGATGACGATGAACCGCAGCGCGGTCACCCCCAGCTCGCGGGCCGCGATGAGCCCGGTGATCCACCAGCTGACGTCTCCGAGCGCCGACAGCCCGACCAGGGCGGCGCCGATGAGGGCCTTGTCCGCGATCGGGTCCGCGATCTTGCCGAAATCCGTGATCAGCCCGCGCCGCCGTGCCACCTCACCATCGATACGGTCGGTGAGCGCGGCGATCGCGAACACCGCGGCCGCGCCGATCCGCGCGGCGGTGTCATGCCCGTCGCCCAGAAACAGCACGGCGAGGAACACCGGTACCAGCAGGATCCGCAGAACGGTCAAGATGTTGGCGAGGTTGACCACCGGCACTTCCGGCCGTACGCCGGGCGGGCCCGACACGCGGGCCGGACGCGGTGCCGGAGGGCGGGGCCGCGCTGCGTCGTCGGCCGTCATCCCGCGGCTCCCCACACAACGCATGACCCGAACGGAATCGGGGGACGACGACGCGTCATCGGCAGCAGAACGGGCACGTCTCAGAGCCTATCGGGTAGGCCGGTCGCTACGCTGAGTGCATGACCACCAGTCGGCAGTTCCGCCGCGACGCCGGCGGACCCCCCGCCGTCGGGGGTTCCGCCGCGACGGCCCCGCAGGGCGGACGCCTGCGTGTACGGCGCGCGCGCACGGCCGACGTCCCCGGCATCAAGCGGCTGGTCGACTATTACGCGGGCCGGATCCTGCTGGAGAAGAACCTCGTCACGCTGTACGAAAACGTCCAGGAGTTCTGGGTGGTCGAGCACGACGGGGCCCTGGTGGGCTGCGGCGCGTTGCACGCGATGTGGTCGGACCTGGGCGAGGTCCGCACAGTGGCCGTCGACCCCGTGGTCAAAGGCATGGGCGCAGGCCACCTGCTGATGGTGCGACTGCTCGACACCGCGCGGGAGCTGGGCCTGACCAAGGTCTTCGTCCTCACCTTCGAGGTCGACTTCTTCCACCGGCACGGTTTCGAAGTGATCGAGGGGACCCCGGTGACGGCCGAGGTCTACGAGGAGATGTGCCGCTCCTACGATACGGGCGTCGCCGAGTTCCTCGATCTGAGCTTCGTCAAACCGAACACCCTCGGCAACACCCGCATGCTGGCCACCCTGTCCTGAACGGCGGAAGAACAGCACCGGCCTGCGTCACCGCCCTGGGCCGTCGCCGTCCGCGTCCGGCGCGGCCTTGCCGGAACGGTTCGTGCGGGTCGGCCCCCCTGCGGCGTCGGGTCCGGTACCGGGCGCCGGGTGCGCGGAGCCTGCACCGGCAGAGGCGTGGGGCTGGTCCAGCGCACCGCCGGCGCCCCCGCCGCGACGCGACTTGAGCAGGCTCGCCACCGCGGCGATGAGCAGCGTCGCCGCGATCACCCCGAGCGACAGTCCGGTGGAGATCTCCGGCACGTGCACCGACTCGCCGCCGTTGATGAACGGAAGCGTGTTCTCGTGCAACGCGTGCAGGATCAGCTTGACGGCGATGAACGCCAGGATCACCGACAGGCCGTGCGAGAGGTACACGAGTCGGTCGAGCAGGCCGCCGAGCAGGAAGAACAACTGCCGCAGCCCCATCAATGCCAGCGCGTTCGCGGTGAACACGAGGTAGGGCTCCTGGGTGAGCCCGAAGATCGCAGGAATGGAGTCCAGCGCGAACAGCACGTCGGTGACGCCGATGACGACCAGCGCACCCAGCAGCGGTGTCGCCATCCGGTGCCCGTCGACCTTGGTCACCAGGCGATCGCCGTGAAACTCGGTGGTGGTGGGAAGCACCTTGCGGACGATCCGCATCACGCGGCCGCCGTCCGCATCACCGTCCTCCTCGGCCTCCTCCCCGGCGAGCGACTCGCGCATGAGCTTGATCGCCGTGTAGAGCAGGATGGCGCCGAAGATGTAGAACACCCACGCGTAGGCGTTGATCGCGGCCGCGCCGAGGACGATGAACACCCCACGCAGGACCAGCGCGATCGCGATGCCCAGCAGAAGAGCCTTCTGCTGGAGCTCACGCGGGACGGCGAACTTTGCGAAGATGATGACGAACACGAAGAGGTTGTCCACCGACAACGCCTTCTCCGTCACATAGCCGGCGAAGAACTCTCCGCCGTAGGTGCCGCCCCACACCCACCACACAACAAGGCCGAAAACACAGGCCAGGGCGATGTAGACCAGGGACCAGGTTCCCGATTCACGCAGACTCGGTGCGTGCGGGGTGCGGACATGGGTGTAGAAATCGAACACGAACACGCCGATGACGGCGATGATCGTGACGCCCCAGACGAGCATGGAAACATCCACGTGGATAGACCTCCGGTAATCCGTACAAGACTGCCGGAGGTCTCTCCCACCGCCGCGGCCGGTGGCTGCGGCGGCCGATCACGCCGGTCCGCGTCCTGCGCCACGTGGGTGCCGAAGGACGCGAACGTGCTGACGACATGGTCGCGAGTCCGGGGATACTCCCCTCCATCGGCTTCCGATCCTACAGGTTCCATCAGCGACGGCGCGCATCGTCGGCGACGGGAGGAAGCCGGGGCCGGTCAGCATTCGGCCCGGCATGCGGATCAGCACGGCACCCGGATCGATGCGACGGTGCGGTCGTTCAGTGCACCCCTTCGTGCGCGGGCTCCTCCGCGGGCTCGGGACCGCCGCCTTTGATCGACCAGAGCAGCCCGTCGAGCTCGTCCGGCTTGACCAGGACCTCGCGCGCCTTGGAGCCCTCGCTGGGGCCCACCACGCCGCGCGTCTCCATCAGGTCCATCAGGCGCCCCGCCTTGGCGAACCCCACGCGCAACTTGCGCTGCAACATCGAAGTGGAGCCGAACTGGCTGGTGACGACCAGCTCCACTGCCTGCACAAACGCGTCGAGGTCATCCCCGATGTCGGGGTCGACGTCCTTCTTCTCGCCCGCCTTCGCGGCCGTGACGCCCTCGGTGTAGTCGGGCTCGGCCTGATTCTTCGTGAAGTCGACGACCGCCTGGATCTCCTCATCGGTGATGAAGGCACCCTGCTGACGCGTCGGCTTGCCCGCACCCATGGGCAGGAACAGCGAATCGCCCATGCCGATGAGCTTCTCGGCACCGGGCTGATCCAGGATCACACGCGAATCCGTCAGCGACGACGTACCGAAGGCCAGACGCGACGGCACATTGGTCTTGATGAGACCGGTCACCACGTCCACCGAGGGGCGCTGCGTGGCCAGGACCAGGTGGATTCCGGCCGCCCGCGCTTTCTGCGTGATGCGGACGATCGCGTCCTCGACATCACGCGGCGCCGTCATCATCAGGTCGGCCAGCTCGTCGACGATCGCCACGATGTACGGGTACGGCCGGTAGACGCGCTCGGATCCCAGCGGTGTGGTGATCTCGCCGCTCCGGACCTTCTTGTTGAAGTCGTCGATGTGCCGCACCCGGCTCGCCTGCATGTCCTGGTAGCGCTGCTCCATTTCCTCAACCAGCCACGCGAGCGCGGCGGCGGCCTTCTTGGGCTGCGTGATGATGGGGGTGATCAGGTGGGGCACCCCCTCGTACGGCGTGAGCTCCACCATCTTCGGGTCGATGAGGATCAGCCGCACGTCGTCGGGCCGTGCCCGCGCGAGCAGCGAGACAAGCATCGAGTTGACGAAGCTCGACTTGCCCGAACCGGTGGCGCCCGCGACCAGCAGGTGCGGCATCTTCGCCAGGTTCGCACTGATGTAGTTGCCCTCGATGTCCTTGCCCAGGCCGATCACCAGCGGATGCCGGTCCTTGCGGGTGGAAGGGGCCGCCAGCACGTCGGAAAGCCGGACGATCTCCCGGTCGGCGTTGGGCACCTCGATGCCCACCGCCGACTTGCCGGGGATCGGCGCGAGTAGCCGCACGTTGTCAGTGGCCGCCGCGTAGGCGATGTTGCGGTGCAGCGCCGTGATCTTCTCGACCTTCACGCCGGGGCCCAGCTCCACCTCGTACCGGGTGACCGTGGGCCCGCGAGTGAAGCCGGTGACGGCGGCGTCGATCTTGAACTGCTCGAGCACGCCGTCGATCGCCTCGATCATCGCGTCGTTGGCCTTGCTGTGCACCGTCGGCGGGTCGCCCAGAATAAGCAGGTTCGCCGGCGGCAGCACATAGTTCTCGTCGCCTTCGCGGGGCGGATCGGGGATCAGCGGACCAACGTCGTCCGCGCCGCCGGCGTCCGCGGCCGGCTGCGGCGCCGGGGTGGGCGCCGGCCGGGGACGTGTCCGCGGCGGTGCGGGAGCCGCC
>NZ_JAENKO010000003.1 GCF_016599145.1 Tomitella cavernea | reverse complement strand
GGGCGCCCCGTGGTGGCGGGTCCGGTCGGCATCGCGGCCGTGCGGCGGCCCGGGGCGGCGGCCCCGCGGCGGAGGGGGATCGGCATTCACGACCGTCGACTTTACGCAAAACCCCGCCGGCGCCGCGGGCGCGGCGCCCGCGGGCGGGGCGTGTTGGCGGCCGGGGGACGCCGCTCGGGGTGCTTTTCGGTGCTCACGGGCGGTGGAGTCATACGGTCAGGGCAACAACCTGACTATGAAGGGTTCGAGTCATGACCGCTTCGATCAGCAAGCATCGAAGGCTTCTGCGTTTGATCTGCTCGGGCCGCTCTCGACAACGCACTGATGGAGTCGGCGATCGGCCTGAACAAGACCGAGCTGATCGACGTCGAACGGTCCCGGTCGTGGACCGGTCGAGCTGAAGTTGAGCGCGAGACCGCGGCCTGGGTGCACTGGCACAACACTGAGCGTTTGCACGGTCAAGTCTTTTTGAGTGGTGTATGACGGCTTTGTCGGGTTCCTCCTGGTCGGGTGGGAGTCAGGCGGCGATCGCCGCGGGGTCGGTATCGTCGGTGAGGGCTTCGCTGGCGGCGCGTGCCGCTTCTTCGGCGACGGCACGGGCAGCGGCCTCGGCGAGCATCACGTCGGTCGCCGCGAGGGATTCTAGGCTCATGTAGCGGCGGGCTTCGGACCACTCTTTGTGCTGCTCGGCGAGGACCGCCCCGACCAGGCGGATCACCGACGGCCGGTTCGGGAAGATGCCGACAACGTCTGTGCGCCTGCGGATTACCATATTGAGCCGCTCATTCGGGTTGTTCGACCAGATCTTGCGCCAGATCTCCTTCGGGAACTTCGTGAACGAGAGCACCTCCTCGCGTGCGGACTCGAGGTGCTCGAACTCCGCGGGCAGGCCAGGGCCCCGGAATAGTCGGGTTTGGTCAGGTCAGCGCCGGTGTGAGCGCGTCGTCGGGCCAGCGGGCATGGTGGCGTAGCGCTTCGGCGATGTTGTTCCAGCCGCCGAGGCGTAGCAGGCTGACAGCGATGTTGCGGAAGGTTGCCATGACCCGCGGGGATTGGCCGGTGCGCACCTGGGACAGGTCCTCGCCGTAGGTGACGTCGCGGATGTAGTGCAGCGCCTCGATGCCCCAATGGCCGCGTGCCCACGCCGCGATCACGTCGGGCGGGGCCACGGCGTGATCGGCCGAGGTGATCAGGTACACGACCTCACGGGAGGTCTTGCCTTTGCGGGTGACGGTGCGCCGCAACTGGGCGACCTGCGCTGCCCCGGGGAAATCGATCCAGTCGGGTACGGCAGTGGCCTTGATCGTCCGGGTGATTCGGCGGCCCCGCCCCTGTACTGTCGACCGGGTCGGCGGCACATCCTTCCAGGGCAGCGCCTTGAGCTGTGCGTGCAGCGCCGGAATGTTCTTCTTCACAGTCAGCAGGTAGTCGCCGCCGGCGGAGATGATCTGCTCGGCGGTAGCGGTCTGCGTGTGCAGGGCATCGAGCGAGACGGTCACGCCTCGCAGGTCGAACTGGGCGAGCAGGGTCCGTGTCGCCGGGATCTCGTTGGTCTTGGCGTCGACGGCGACCTGCCCGAGCACCGCCCCGGCGCCGTGGTCGAAAGCGGCCACCAGGTGCGGGGCACGCCCCTCGGCTTTCCGGTCGCGGGCACCGCGGACGGTCTTGCCGTCCAGTGCGATCACGAGGCGCCCGCCTGCGACGAAGGTGCGGGTCCACATCCACACGCCGAGTGCGGCATCGAGAGCGTCGCCGTCGACGCGGGCGAACAGTTTACGCAGCGTCGACTCGTCCGGCGCGTCCGTCCTGCCCAGCCCGAATGTGGCCAGATGCTCGGCTGTGGCCGCGGCGGCCCACTGGCCGATCGCCGTGAACGAGCGGGTACCGGCGATCGTGGCCGTTACCGCGAGCGCCAACATGCCGGCGAGCGGGTAGCGGACGCCGCGGTTGTCGCGTGGGTCCGGGACGGTCTCGAGAACCTCGAGCAGACGCTCGTGGCGAGTCGGTGTCGCGGTGGCGGGCGGCGTGGGCGATGATGGCATGCGGATGTGACCTCGGGGTTGGGCGGTTGTGTCGCAACCTCCATCCAATCCCGTTGGTCACATCCTTCACAGTCGCCACGCCGGTCACGCCGTCGCGAACCCCAAGGTCACAGCGTCGCTACCCGACTATTCCGGGGCCCTGGCGGGCAGGCGATGCTCGACGGTGTCGAGCACCTTCTGGTACTGATCCCGCTATCTCGATGTCCACCAACCCTGGGGAAACTCAACTTTGACGGCACCCGTGACTCGTCCCGAAGAGTCACCAATCCCTCAACTGCGTATCAATTAAGACTTTCGCAAGCCAGGTCTTAAACCGAAAGGCAATATCGGACATGCCATTTGGCGAGTCGTAACTCCCACATATAATCGCATTGCCCTTCGGATCCCCTCCCAATGCCACCTTTTCTTTGTATCCAGAAAAACTGATCCAATTATCCGAGTTTCTGACAGAGGCAAAGCGAGGAGATCCGTACAGGATGTTAGTCGGTGACAGTGTGCCATCGTCACGTAACTCGGGAGAGACTTCGTCGTAACGTTTTTGCACTCCTGTAAACGGAATGCAGTATACAAGCTCGTCCTCGCTATTGAGGCAGCGTCTTTGACGTGGATCCTCGATTGTCAAGTATGTATCGCCTACCGCGATTCGAAGTTGTTCCATTTGCGTTACGTGCGATTCGATCGCATAATGTTGGATCTGAACTAGCTCTGCATAGTCTCGCCGTTCCATCCTGTTTAACCGTAGGCCACCTTCGTGAATACAGGTAATGCCGGACGACGTAATCGTTTGGAGGTCTCTCCGTACTCCGAAAACGCACCGCTGTTGATACAGGCGGCCTGACTGGCTGAGGAACAAAGTTGCAGAGGGGTCACGTCTTGTACTCGAGACATAGTGGAACCACTTGCTGTAGATTACCCACCCCCTGTCGATTTCTTCTAAGTTGTATCGCGTAATATCCATTTCGGACGCTATGTCAACCTTGTTTCTCAATCGAGGAGGTATGAAATTCCGTGACTCCAAGGTTCTATTGCGAGTCTTCCGCAAAAGTGGGATCGGATCGATTCGATCGTTTAAAAGTGCAGTCGCCTGCTTGAGTATATCCGATGTATGCTTACTGGCCGACGATATAGATTGATTGGCCTCGGCCACTAGTCGATCTGTTTCACGGTCAGGGTTCTGCATACGTTTGACCGTGTTTATTTCGTCTTCAAGGCTCATTAATCGCTATCTTTCTATTTGAAAATGTCAATATAATTCTGAAGTTTCATGGCGTGAATAGGTGGGTAGAGTACCGGTGCCGATTGGATCAGCGGCGGTGTGCTCATGACCGGCGATCACCACAGCGATCTCCTGAAGAGGCCGCAGCATCTGCACGAGCTGCCGTATCGACACACCGGTTTGGTCCTGCAGGCTGCGGGAGACCGCCAGGGCGATGAACACGATTGTCAGGTGCGCCTCGATCGCATCGCGGGTGCGGTGGAAGATCGGCCGCGCCCGCAGGTCGGTCTTCGACATACGGAACGATTGCTCCACATGCCACAAGTCGTGGTCTTTGCCGACAGTCATCATCTGACTTTGACGGCACCCTGGCTACTGACCAAGCCTGTTGCTCCCATGAGTTGACACCGCCGACACCGCCCCGTTCTATTCATCGATCGTCAGGAGAATAGCCACGCGAAAGCTGTCGCGAAACAGGCAATAATAATTACGCCGAGAACGAGACCGAGCGCGGCCGGCCCGAGCCAGGTATAGTTCGAAAGGGTAAACGCTAGCAAAGATGCAATAACCAGTGCATTCAACGGCGGATTCATCCTGGCAGAGACTCGTGAAAACCCGCTGCTTGATAACATGAACGGAACAAACATGGCGAGACAAACAGCCAATACGACTAGCCCTACTACACTAAGCAACCCGGAAGTTTGCGAAGTGGAAAGCGTCCACCTCGCAACATCAGTACCAATACTGCTTGCAGTAGTATCTGCTAGCAACCGAAGAACGAAAGCGAGAAGCATTAATGTAACAAATATCCAAAGTCCAAGGCGTCTAATTGCAGGCTGTCCCGTTGGGGACACAGGGCAGCCAATGCGTGTCCCTCCCTGTTTCGAATACTTAGACTCCACTGCAGTTAACAGGTTCTCTCGAGATGTTTTAAAGTCTGGAGGAAGATTGGTGCGCCAATTGCCGAAGCTGTCAATTTCAACAAACGTTGATCCGTAGCCGCCACCACTCTGCAATTTCCAATAGATACCAAATGCTCGAGGGCTGTATAACGAATGAAACCAAGAGGTTTCAGGCCGTAGACGAAGTCTACGGCACGTATCGAGTATATCTTGCGCGATCTCGTTCATGCCCGGGTCGCTAGTGTTCCCGTTATCGTATTTGAAAATCCGCGCCTTGCGTTTACTGCTCGACGAATTTGCGCGAACGGTACGCTTTTCTGCATTCTTCTGCAAGTATCGCTTTCGTGAGTCTACAATTTTATTGTATTCAAGATTCGTCATGACATAGTTTCCTGGTTCTCAAGTGTCGACGGCGGTGTAGTTAGTTTTGTTGGTTCGGGCTTATGGGCCGGCAGTGACGAGGCGTGGGCACATTCGGTGCCGGTATTGCTCGTGACTAGGATGGCGAAGGTTACGCGTGGCGCTGACTTTATTCCGGCGAGTTCCGCGATCATGTTGTCGCACGCGGCGCCGACGACGTCCGTGTGATCGGGTCCCTGCTGCGGCAGTCGGGGCGAGTGACCCTGCGGGCAGGAAACCGTGTGGACGATGGAACGCGTTGTGATGAGTGATTCCCCCTTCATCGAGCACAGCGGGTTGGTGGTGAGGTAGCCGAATGAAGCGCCGGACGGCGCTCGGGGCTGTCCAGCTGATTGATTTCGGTCGAATCGGAGGCTACGGCGGTTCCGCGCGGGTGTCGTGCCCCCAAAACTGGGGGCACGACCGCTGGTTCAATCGCGGCCCGGCTCGAGGACCCGATGCCCGTCGTGGCCGAGTGTGATCCGGGTGACGGTCGCATCGCCACCGTGCAGGATCGTCACGAGCGCGGCCCGGTGCGGGGGCAGGACCCGGACAGTCACGTTGCCGCCGGTGACCGAGTCGAGGACGCGTTCGAGCACTGTGTGGACGCGTGTGCGGACCTCTGCGGGCGCCTCGTCCATGCCGTGGTCGTCGAGCAGGATGAGTTCGACTCCCCGCTCACGCGCGCCGTGCGCGGCGCGCGTGAGCGCCGGAGTATTCAACCCTGGTGCACGAATTGTGTCGCGCAGATGCGCCTCGAGTAGAGAGCTGGCGAGTCGTTCGCCGTCGGTGAGGGGCTCGCCGGCGGCGATCCGTTCGAGCAGTGGGCGGGCGAGCCGGTCGAGGCGTTGCAGTTGCTCGTCGCGTTCGAGCAGAATCGCGGTGGCGGCGGCCTCGTCGGCGACCCGCAGTACGGTCTGATCGCGCAACGCGAAGATGTTGCGTGCGGCGGGGCGGATGGTCCACGTGAAGAACGTCGCCATCAGCAGGGGTGCCAGGTTGATTGCGGATATCGCGAACCCGTAGCCGGCGCCCTGCCCGGTCCGCTGCGCCCAGGCCATGCAACTGGCGATGGTCATGGCCATGCCAATCCATGCCATCGGCATACGGCCTCGCACACACAAGAAGGTGTAGAGCGCGGTGGCGGCGGCCAGAGGCCACAGTTGCAAAAGACTGTCGATCGGAACCGGAACCGCGATGAGCACCAGGTTCAGCGCGGCCGGGCCGGCGAGCACCACCCCGATGGCGGCGCCGAGCGGAAGCGGGTCGCCCGGTGCCCGCACCAAGACGACCGCCCCGGCGCTGACGGCCGCCCAGGCGGCGATGTCGACTCCGATGCCGCTGCCAGGCCCGGCCTTGAGGCTGACGAGCAGGAAAGTCAGGACGTAGGCCGCGACGAGCGCGTGGGCTGCCGTGCTGCGCATACCGAGAAGCCCGCGCACATCACGGTCTTCGTGTCCGGGGCTGGTCACGGTGCGTCCCATCGGAGGTGGACGGTGGTGCCGGCGCCCGGGGCCGAATCGATGTGTGCGGATCCGCCGGCGAGTTGCCGCATCGGCGCGAGGATGCTCACGGCGATGCCGAGACGGTGCGGTGGGACCGTAGACCGGTCGAACCCGGTGCCGTCGTCGGCCACCGCGACTTCGACGCCGACGTCGTTCATGGACACCGTGACGGTGCGTGTCGCGGCGGCGCCGGCGTGGCGCCGACTGTTACGTGTCGCCTCGGCCAACGCGGCACCCGCGGCGCGGACGACGTCGGACGGTATCGGCTGTGCCATGCCTTCGACGTGTCGTTGGACGACGAACCGGGCATGGGGATCGGCGGCGAGCGCCGCGGCGCGCAGATGGGCGAGCGCCTCGTCGGCCGGGAATGGACGATCCGAGTCTGGCGCCGTGCGCAGCTCGTCGAGTTCCCGCATTGTCGCGGCGGCCAGTCTGCTCACCGCTGCCGGCCGGTCACGGGCTGCAGACAGGAGCGTGGCCATCACGCCGTCGTGGATGAGGGCGTCGAACCGTTCGCGCTCGATCGTGCGCGCGCGCCGCGTCGCGGCGGCCGCCGCCGCGGCGTGCGCCGATTGCGTCGTGGCGTCGAGGATCCGGCCCGTGCGCAGGGCCATCGCCGCAGCGCCGACGAACAGCGTGCAGAACATGATCGAGAAGGCGATCTCGGGGACGAGCATTCCCACCGAGGCGCCGTCGCGTGCGGCCGTGTTGATCACCTGCACGGTGATACACCCGATCGTGAGGTAACCGAACGCGGCGGCCGTGGGCCAGGCGATGACGGCGGCCAGGCCGGCGAGCCCCGGGAACCCGGCTAGCCACACCCCGTCGTCGGCGGGAAGCTGTGGCCCCTGCCATGCAAGCGGCCAGGTCAGCGCGGCGAGCAGGAACATCCCGGCAGCGGCCGCGGCGGACAAGCGGATCGCCCGGCTGTCCCGGGTGAAGGACAACAACCCGGGTAGCAGGCCGGCCCCGAACACGGTGAACACGGCCAACGGGGTCCACCATGGCTGCATGCGCTGCGCCAGCGTCGTGATCGAGTTCAGCAACACCGCGAGATACGCCAGGTAGCCGACGCTGATGAACCGGGCGAACAACCGCAGGATCCGGTCGGTGTTGTGCGTGCGGGACTCGGCCGGCTGCGTCATCGGACCGTGTTCTCGGGCACGGGGAGCCATCCGTCCTCCACGGCCCGTTGATACAGCTCGACCTTGGTTTGGGCAGGGCGCCCGGCCTCGTGATACTTGGCGCGGATCCGTCGGAGATAGTCGTTGACGGTGCTCGGGGTCAACCCGGTCAGCCGGGCCACCCGGTCGGCCTTCTCACCCGATGCGTAAAGAGCGAGAACGTCGCATTGCCGGGCGCTCAGCCCCACCGCGGACAGCGCCGGATCGCCGTCGATCGCCGCCGCCCATTCCGTGGTCACCACCGGCTCTCCCGCGGCGGCGGCCGCGATCGCGTCGATCACCACGTTCGTGGGCGCGGACTTGCGGAGCACTCCGAGCACGCCCGCCTTGGCGGCGAGCCGGATCAGGTAGGGGTTCTCTGCGCCGGTGAACACCAGTGTCTCGAGTCCAGCGGCCCGGAGTTCCTCGACGTTGGTCATCGGGGAGGATCCATCGGCCAGGCGTAGATCCAAGATCGCCATATCGAGTGCCGCTTGCTGTGCCAGCAGGTCCGCGACCGTCGCCGCAGATGCGCCTACTTCCACTGCGGGATGCTCGGCCAGCATCGCGCGCATCCCGATCACCACGGATTCGTGGTCCTCGACGATCCCGATGCGATAGCGGTCATGCTCCGGACGACTCTCATGATTGTTCAAAAGGACCTCGCAGTACCCGGACCGACAACGGAATCCAGAATGTAACACCTTTTCTGCGGGTGATTGTTCTGGGGCAATTTTTCCGCGATTCACAGAAAGCGACAACCCCGGCTGTGGCGGGATAAGTGCACACCGAGCGTGTGCGGTGCGCAAGCCGTTGAACAGGCGTTGTTCATGCCGAGATCGTTCCAGCGGGTGTGCTGTTCGTGCCGCGGCCGGGGGCTCATCGTTGGTCGGCGACCCGGCCGCGACGTCGATACCGCAGTGACCAGCACGCATGGTCCGCGATCGTGCGCGACGGCGTCCCGGCCGCGGGGACAGGTGGGGCTGCTGCGGGTTCAAGACCTGCTCAACACCCGGCCCCGCCCCACGCTGGACTACGACACCCCGCCGACCGGCTCCGACAGCTGATCGACGGGGATGTTGCCCGCACCGCTTGACTCCGCCGGCGGAACCGCACCGAAAAACACCCCGAACGACGAACGGCAGGGCGAGCACCGCGGCCTCAGTGCAGCCAACCCAGGTGCGGGGCCAGCAGCGCGTACCCGACGAAGGCGACGATGTCGATGGCCGCGTGCGCGATGATCAGCGGCACCAGCCGGCCCGTGCGCTGCCAGTACCGGCCGAAGATCAGCCCCATCGCGACGTTGCCCAGCCCGCCGCCGATGCCCTGGTACAGGTGGTAGCTGCCGCGCAGCAGCGCCGACGCCGCGAGCGCCGCGTTGGGCGACCAGCCCAGGCGCCGCAGCCGGGTGAGCAGGTAGCCCACCACCAGGGTCTCCTCGGCGACGGCGTTGGCCACGGCCCACAGCACCAGCGCGGGGATGCGCCACCAGTGGTCGTCGAGCGTGGTGGGGACCACCTCGACGTTGAGCCCCAGCGCCCGGGCCGCCACGTACAGGCCCAGCCCGGGCAACCCGATGAGCGCGGCCAGCCCGATGCCGTGCGCGCACTCGCGCACACGCGGGGGCACCAGGCCCGCCAACCGGGGGCCGACGCCGCTGCGCCACAGCAGGTACATCGCCAGGCCCGCGGTGGCGAAGAGCCGGGCGATGCCGAGCAGCTGGTAGCCGAGGTCGATGAGCCCGTTCTGCGCGCGCGAGGTGTTGAGCGCCACCGCCTGACCGCCGATGCCGCCGGGCGCCAGCGCGCTCTGCGCCAGCGAGAGGATCGCGGAGATGCCGCTGTAGCCGAAGGTGATCAGCAGCAGGAACGCGATCTCGAGCCAGATGATGCGGCGGGCGCGCCGGTCGGTCTGCGCGGGCACGTCGACCGCCGGGGCGGAGGGGCGCAGCCATTCGCGGATCACGCCTGCCACGCTAGCGGCCCGATAGCGGCTCAGCGCACAGCGGTGATCTCCACCGGGTGCGGGCAGCGGGCGAGGGTGCGGACGGCGCGGCCGAGTTCCAGCGGGTCGCGGACGGTGCGGCCGAACGGCATGCGTACGTCGGTGGTGCCGGAGTCATCGGCCAGGGACTCGGCGACGCGCAGCGTGATGCCGTGGCTGTCGATGGCCAGCGGGCGCACGCGGTTGCCGCGCAGTTCCGGGGGCAGGCGGCGGGTGAGCCCGGCGAGGATGTCGCCGTGCGCGAGCTCCATGTGGGTGAGCCAGGCGTCCTCCATGAGGCAGAACGGGTCGGCGCGCGCGGTGCACAGGTCCGTGGGGTCGACCACGTCGATGCCGTGGGTGTCCGCGAGGACGGCGCTCGTGGGCCACAGGACGGCCAGGACGGCGCTGTGGCCCAGGTCCAGCAGGCCCTCGTGGGGGCGGGTCTCGGCGATCTCCACCGCCATCCGGCGCTGCGCCGCCGGGGCGAGCAGCTCGAGGTAGCCGGCCAGCCAGGTGACCGAGCGGACGGGCCTGTCGGCGCCGAGCACCAGATGGTCGGTGATCTCGAGGACGCCGGTGGGCGTGTGGCCGTCGTCGGTGTACGGCGTGGTGGTGCCGGGCAGCAGGAGGGCCAGCGCGCCGGTGTCCAGCGGGTGCTGCAGCGTGGGCTGGGTGAGCGTCTCGGTGTCATTGCCGCATTCGTCGCCCTCGGCGTCGAGGGCCAGGGTGGTCAGGCCGGGGCGGACGAGCGCGCTGCAGATGGTCTCGGCCGCCGTGGGTGCTGCCTGCATGGGGTCTCCTTCGCCATCGCCAATGAACAAAGGTAACCCTAACCTAAGTGTGAGGTCCGCGTCACGCACGGATCCCGGAACCACCGGAGGATCACGTGCGGCGCGGGCCTACGGTGGAGCCGTGGAACTCCCGCTCACCCCGTCGGACGGCGCCCGGCGCAAACCCAGGACGCCTCCGCCCTTGCGGCCGCCGCGCGAGCACGCCCGCAGGCCGCTGGCCGCCCGGCTCCTCGTCGCGCGCGCTTCCGGGGGTTCCGCGGAACCGCACGACGGCCGCCATGAGGCAGCCGGCCTGGTCGGTCCGGCGCACGTCCGCGCGTCGGACCTCGAGCGGGTCGTTGTCGGGGAGACGGGCGCCCCGGTGTTCGCGACGCTCGACGTGCCGCCGGAGCAGCTGTCCGCGGAGCCGCCGGTTCCGGTGGTGCGGTACCTGCTGGACGTCTCGGCGGACGAGCTCGACGAGGCGCTGGGACTCGATGCGCCCGGCCACGTCGCGGTGCGCGTGCGCGGTGGCGGGGCCACTGTGCGCGAGTGCGCGGAACGGGCGGTGGCGGCGGGCCGGTCGCTGGTGCTGCCGGCCGGCGCCGGGGCGGGGGACGTCGCCGACTTCCAGTCGAGCTTCGTGCACTCGGACGCCGGATACCTCGCGGAGGCCGACGACGCGGCCGGCGTGGTGCGCGTGCTGGCGTGCGCGGTGGCGGGGATCAGCGGCGCCGACGTGCGCGCGGCGTTCGACCGGCCCGACGTCGGCTACCTGCTGTCGCTCAGCGACATGGCAGCCGACGCCGTGCGTGAACTGCTGCTGGGCGTGCTGGTGCCCGATCTCCGCGCCGTGGCGGCGGAGCTGGCCGCCCTGGGCTTCGGCGCGCAGGGCGCCGCGGAGGCGGTGCCGGACTGGTACTCGTGATCCGCGCGCGTCAGCGGTCGTAGAACCCCGGCGAGGCGTCGACGCGCAGCCGGGTGAGCGCGCGGTAGCTGATCAGCCAGCGGCCGCCCACCTTCCGGTACTCCTCGTGGTAGTGGCCGTAGCCGTGCAGCCACTCCTCGGTGTCCTCGCCCGCGGAGCCGGAACCCCGGCGCGTCCACCACAACCGGTCCTCCATGGCCCACACGCCGCGGGCGGTGGTGTCGGAGGTCAGCGCGATCTCCGGGGTGTGCGCGTGGTGGACGCTGGTGACGGGGCGGTCACCGTCGAGCGTCGCCCGGATCGCCTCCGTCAACGCAGCCCCGCCGGTGACGGGGGCGGCGCCGTTCCCGTCGGCGGCGGCATCGGAACCCGACGACGGCTGGGCCGCGCCCTGGCTGCGCCACGAGTCGCTCACCACGTCGTCGGTGTGGAACGAGGCGTAGCTGGCCCAATCCTTGGTGTCCATGCAGCGCAGGCGTCCGGCAAAGGTGTGTTTGATCTCCTCGACGGCGAGGAGCTGTTCGGCGGGGGAGAGCGTGAGTGTGGCTGTGGTCATGCAGGTTCCTTAGCGGTCATGCAGGTTCCCTAACGGTCATGCAGTGTCCTTACAGGTCATACGGGGGCACTGGGCCGTCCGTCCTGGTCACCGCCGACGCTCACACCCCGGGCCCGCCGCCACAACGGCCGGTGCCGCCAGCCGGGACGCCGCTACCGCACCGTGAGCACCTGCTTGCCCACCGCCGTCCGGTTCTCCATCGCGGCCAAAGCCTGGCCGGCGTCGTCGAGCGGAAAGGTGGCGCCGATGATCGGGTCGAGGGTGCCGGCCTCCATGAGCGGCAGCAGGTCGCGCCACTGCTCCTGCAGGTAACCGCGGTTGGCCAGCCAGTATTCGCCCCAGCCGACGCCCACCACCGAGGTGTTGTGCAGCAGCAGCCGGTTGACCTTGACGGTGGGGATCTCGCCGCCGGTGAAGCCGATGACGAGCAGCCGGCCCTCGCGGGACAGGCTGCGCAGCGAGTCGGTGAACCGGGCGCCTCCCACCGGGTCCACCACCACGTCCACGCCGCGGTGGTCGGTGATCTTGTTGGCGGCCACCAGGAACCCGTCGGCGGGGACGATCTCGTCCGCCCCGGCCCGGCGGGCCAGGTCGGCTTTGGCGCCGTCGGAGGTGACGCCGATGACCTCCGCGCCCAGCGCCTTGGCCAGCTGGGTGGCCGCAGTGCCGATGCCGCCGCCGGCGCCGTGCACCATGACGATCTCGCCGGACTGCAGGCGGCCGCGCCGGGTGAGGGCGAAGTGCACGGTGAGCAGGTTCATCGGCACCGCCGCGCCCTGCTCGAACGAGAAGTGCTCCGGCAGCGGGAACACCTGGGCCGGGTCGGCGGCCACCGACTCGGCGAACCCGCCGAAGCCGGGGAACGCGGCCACTCGGTCGCCCTCGGAGAAGCCGCTGCCCTCCGGGGCCGAGCGCACCACGCCCGCCACCTCCGCGCCGGGGACGAACGGCGTGGGCATCTTGATCTGGTACTGGCCGCGGGTCTGCAGCACGTCGGGGAACGTGACACCGGCGGCGTGCACGTCGATGAGCACGTGGGCGCCGGCGGCCGGCTCGGGGACGTCGTGCACCTCGACCGCGGACGGACCGTCGAGCCGGGTGACCTGTACCGCGCGCATCGGGCGCTCCTCTCGGGCGTGGGGCGTGCAATGGTGCGGACGCACCGGGGTTGCTCTGCGGCTCAACCCTATGCCCGCGGGCGGCCCGACGGCGCGGATTTCGTTAGTGTGCTGTACGTGGAGCGCAGTGGACTTGACCCCGGTGGAATCGGCGGATCGCGGCCGGAGCGGGTCGCCTACTTCGGGCCGTCGGGCACGTTCACCGAGGCGGCGCTGAGCCGGTTCGAGGACGGGGGCCGACTGACCGAGCTGGGCGCGCCGGGGCCGGTGGAACGCCTGGCGGCGGACAGCCAGCGCGCGGCGCTGGACATGGTGCGCTCGGGCGCGGCCGACCTGGCGTGCGTGCCCATCGAGAGCTCCATCGACGGGCCGGTGCTGCCCACGCTCGATCCGCTCGCCGAGGGCACGCGGTTGCAGATCTTCGCGGAGACCGAGCTGGACATCGCGTTCACCATCGTCGCGCGCCAGGACATGACGGTGGCGGACGTGCAGACCATCGGCGCGTATCCGGTGGCGGCCGCGCAGGTGCGCCAGTGGCTGGCGGCGCGGATGCCGCATGCGCGCGTCGTCCCCGCGTCATCCAATGCGGGCGCCGCCGAGGACGTCGCCGCCGGGACGGTGGACGCGGGCGTGTCGACGGCGCTGGCCGGCGAGCGGCTGGGGCTACAGACGTTGGCTGACGGCGTCGTGGACGTGGAGGGGGCGCGCACGCGATTCGTGCTGGTGGGCCGGCCGGGGCCGACGCCGCCGCGCACCGGCGCCGACCGGACCGGCGTGTTCCTCTACCTGCCCAACGAGCCGGGGTCGCTGGCGCAGGCGCTCATGCAGTTCTCCATCCGCGGGGTGGACCTCACCCGCATCGCGTCGCGGCCGACGCGCTCGGGGCTGGGCAACTACTACTTCCAGCTGGACTGCACCGGACACATCGACGACACCCCCGTGGCCGAGGTACTCAAGGCGCTGCACCGCACCACCGCCGAGGTGCGGTATCTGGGATCGTGGCCGGCCTCGCACACCGAGGGGACGCCGCCGCCGGCCGATCGTGAGACGGTGGACTGGTTGGAGCGGATGCGGCAGGGACGGGAGGCGACATGAGCGGGCGGCTCATCCTGGTGCGCCACGGGCAGACGGTGGCCAATGTCGCGAAGAAGCTCGACACGCTGCCGCCTGGGGCGCCGCTGACGCCCGCCGGCGAGCAGCAGGCGCTGGCGCTGGCCGAGCGGTTCGGCAGCGGCGGCCGGCCGGCCATGCTCGTGTCGTCGGTGGCGCTGAGGGCACGGCAGACGGCGACACCCGTCTCCGAGGCCGTCGACCGCGGGCTGGAGGTGATCGAGGGGCTGCACGAGGTGCAGGCCGGCGACCTCGAAGGGCGCTCCGACGAGGACGCGCACAAGGTGTTCATGGGCGTGTTCCGCAGCTGGTACAAGGGCGACCTGGACGAGCGCGTCCCCGGCGGGGAGAGCGGGCACGACGCGCTGGGGCGGTACCTGCCGCAGCTGGACGAGCTGCGCGCCGCGCACCTGGGCGGGACGGACGCCGGCACTGTCGGTGACGTGGTGGTGGTGAGCCACGGGGCGATCATCCGGCTGGCCGTGACCGCGATGAGCGGCGTGGACCCGGCCTTCGCCGTCACCAACCACCTGGACAACACGGACGCCGTGGTGCTGGCGCCCACGCCCGACGGCGGCTGGCGGCTCGAACAGTGGGCGGACAAGCTGCCGCCGTTCGAAGGGCCGTCGCGCGGCGGGGCCGACGACCCGATGGGGTGAGGGGCAGCTTCTCTCAGGCTGCGCGCTCTGCTGGTGTCAGTCCCTGGCAGTCTTGCGCCCGATCAGGTGGAAGGCGCGGCTGACCTGCCGGTACGGGTCGCGCTGGCTCGCCTCGAGCTCCACCGCGGCGATGGCCGCCACCTCCGCGTCGTCGGCGTCATCGAGCGGCGTGCCACCGAACGCGAGCCAGTCGACGAACGTCCACGTGCCATACCAGCGCTCCGTCTCCACGCCGTGGGCCTGTAGCAGCGCGCCGAGCCCGTCGACCGTGTCGCCGCGGCCGCGCACGCCCAGGCCGGGGATGTCGGCGGTGGGGGCGTCGAAGGCGGCGAGCGCGTCAGACCAGCGGCGGCGCAGGGCAGGCGCGATGGCCTGGGTGGCGGCGTTGCCGGTCATGATCGAGACGATACCGCCGGGCTTCGTGCACGCGCAGAGCTGGGCGATGAGGGGCGACGGGTCGGCCAGGTAGCCGAGTACGCCGTGGCACAGCACCGCGTCGAAGCGCCGGCCTGCGGTGGCCGCGGCGGCGTCCTCGCCCGCGGACTGCAGGAGCGTGGCGCGCGCCTGCGCCTCGGCGGGAAGATTTGCGAGGCGCGTGCGGGCCTGGTCGAGCATCGCTGCGGACGGGTCGAGCACGGTGATGTTGTGGCCCGCGGCGGCGAGGGGGAACGACTGGTGGCCGGCTCCACCGCCCACGTCGAGGACCGCGGCCGGGGCCGGCGGCAGGTGCTCGAGCAGCTGGTGGTGCAGCACGTGGGTGCGCACGCGACCCTTCACCGTGGCGTAGGCGTCGTCGACGAAGCGGGACGCGAGGGCCGGGTCGGACCACGTCGGGTCGGCGGGGGTCGCGTGGGCGGCGTCGTCGATCATGGGGCGATGGTAGAGCATATTGTTCGACAATCCCCGAAACACCTGAACACTACTTTCGGGCGAATAACGCGGGTAGGATGACTATTCCACCGACGGAAATGCTATAGAGCTCTCCGCGAAGCGCTCCGCGGGTATGGCCACCCAATCTTCAGGTCCGAGTTTATGTCCGAGACTGCTGGCGATCTCGCGGTCTGATATCCATTTCCCTACCAGTACAATCAACGAGTGGTTATCGCGCAATATTGCTTTCGTTTGCCGAAGTCGTCTCATTGGGTCATGGAGTCCAGCACCAACAGTTGCCAATGATGATCGGGGGATAACCGTGTCCGGTAAGAATCGAAAGAGATCAATTGAGCGCTTTTGCAAGCCTCGATCGTCGAATACAACTTTGAGTTGGTCTTGCGTTAGACGTTTGAGGGGCTGCGGCGGCAGAGTCGACCATGTAACTACTGGGAGTGCATACTCCCGAAAATGAGCGGAACGCGGAGAGCGCTTGCCGTCTTGATTACGTCCATTGCGAAGCCACACGCGGTGCGTACGCATCAGCCACGCTGCAAACTTCCAGTTGCTGAGGTCTGCCTGGATAAGAAGTGTTACTTGGCACTGCCCCTCGCGGGGAATCATCCAAGGCGCGGTGACATCCTGGACGCTACCCTTTATTTCTACTGGTACGTCGTCTATTTCAGTATCGAGAGGGGGTACTTTTTGCAGTCCCAACTCCTCAATAACGTGATATTGAAGCTTCGTTCCAACCGATGATCTCTCGTCGGAATCTACGCGTTTGTCGAGTAGGTCGAATCTCCAGGTTCGAGCTCCGTCCAAAACGTACTGGATTGCCGAGTCCACGGCTACTCTGAGCAAGTCTTCAATCGGCTGCTCCATGAGCCATCGGTATACAGACTGAAGCTCGATGTCGTCTTCTGATGCAACGACGAGATGCGCAGGAGCTTGTGATCCCTTTCGTGTATCCGGCTGGCATTGAGTACCGGGCGGAGCGGTATAACCCTTGATTGACATGCGTGACACGATAAAACACGACCGCAGAGCTACTTGGTCGGGGTTATAGGATAGTGGAACATGAGTGGGGTGTGTGACCGGGCCACGCGGTAGAACTGGGCGGCGGAGCGCGTGTGGTCGCGCGGCTGCCGCGATGCCGCAGTGCTGCGCTACGTGAGGATATGCATGTCCCCCGCGAGCGCCGGACCGAGCCTCATGAGACCTGATGGGTCCGGAGACTCGCCGCGACAGCGGCACGCATGTCGGCGGGCACTCGCATGAAGGCAGCCCAGGCACGATCCAGCTCAGTAGTGCCGCGCCGTCCGCGTTCCATCCAACGCACGAGTCGCCGAAGATCGCTGGGGTCAAGTCCCTCGGCAGCGGCAACAGCGGCTTCTGCACTCAGCGGCGTGTCGGGTCGGCCGGACCGACAGCGCTTGCACTCCGTCACGAATGCGTCTTTCAGCTTCCCTGTGGTGCGAGTCGCGGACCGCCGAGAGATGGAAAGGACGGCCGTAAGCGCCGCATCGTCTGGGTACGGTTCGCCCCCGGCGATACCGCATAGTGTGCACATATACCCATCTCGTGCCAGTACGGCCTGCCGTTCCTTCGCCGTGATGGTCGATTGGGGTGCTGCGGCGCGACGAGCCTTGGCGTCCCAGACATGGACGCCGATCTTCGCGAGACGCTGGTCTTCAGCCAGCAGGGAAGCATCTTCCACGCTGGAGTAGAGCACCCAGCCGTAACTTCGCAGGTCGCGTACCCGGCGATCGATCTGGGACACGCCAGGGAAGGCCTCACGGAGCTGGTTCTTGGTGAAGGTGTTTCCCTCACCAACTTCTTGCACCAGCCAGAGCGCTGCGCGAATCATTCCTCCGGCCGAGTTTTCCGGATCATCCCACCTAGGCTGCCCCATGCCCGCTCCTCCTCGTTGCGTAGAGTTCAAACACTACTGGTGCCCTGCGGGCTGTCGGATGCGAGTGTCATGATGCCTACACGCCAACCGACAGCCCGGTCTGAGCTAACCGAAGGAGCGCGTCCTATGTCCAGCTTTGGTGTCCCTCCCCGGGGGCCAGACAACAAGCATGAGATTGCGAAGCGCCTCAAGCAGGCCAAAGATGATGGTGGCGCGAAGGTCACGATCGACTGGCGTGGCGAACAACGCCATCTTCACGTGATCAGTGTTCCGGTGAGCATCCTGTACTTCAACCCGGACACGCATCGAATCCGAGTTCAGCGCACCCTTGACCCAGAGCGGAACAAGGCGATCGATGAAGATCCCTGGGGCCATGATGCGCAGGACTACTTGCGGGACCTCCTTTGTCAGCGGCCAGCTAATCCAGACCAGGTAGATCCCGAGTACACGGCGTTGATGGATGAGCTTGATGATGTTGGGCAGCGAGAGCCTGGCATCATAAGTCCTGATGGAGTTCTTGTCGATGGTAATACGCGTGCGGCAGCACTGATTGAACTTGGTGTGCAGAACATCAAGGTTGGCGTTCTTCCTGATGATACTTCTCGGCAGGACATAAATAATGTAGAGCTCTCGTTGCAGCTTCGGAAAGATAGGCGGCGCGAGTATTCGTATATCAACCGTCTTGTTGCGATTGAGGAGGAGCTCGGGCGCGGACGCACCGAAGAGGATGTCGCGAAGGATTTCAATATTCGCCAGAAAACCCTCCAGTGTGATAGGTGGGTCTACAATCAGATTCTTGATGCTATCGAACGCAGCCGCAATGAATCAGGCGCTGCGCTGCGGCTCGTAGACTTTGAGCAGCATCAGGAAAAGCTGCGCGAGCTTTACCGCGACTATACGAAACTCGCTACGAAAGATTCAGATGCTGCCGAGCGTCTTCGTCATTCACGTCTCGCCATGGTTATCCTTGATTACCCGAAGACGTCGCTAAGGCTCGCGGAATCAGACTTTTATTCTCGCTATCTTGAAACCCGACTTCCCCCCGAACTCAAGCCCGCCACAGCGGCGAAAGCTCCGCTTTCTGTTCCCGGTATTCCCGGTGTGGCATTGCCCGCGAAGAGCGACGGTACTGCACATATCGAAGAGCTTGCTAACGAGCTTCTGAGGGCAAAGGCCACTTGTCGTGATGGGAACAGTGCCACGCCTGCTGAGGTTGAGGGTGCCTCCTCAACTGTGATGAAGGCACGCGATGCCTTCAATGTCGCTGTAAAACTCGCGGGGCAGAACGCTGAACTGGTGAAGCGGCAATTAGCGGTGCCTGAGCGTTTGTCGGATGCAGCTGAGCAGGTGACGCAGTGTGCAATGGAGTTCGCTGAGGCAAAAGCAAAACGGGCTCTAGATGACGAAGCATTTGATGAAGCACTAATCGCCCTTCGCGATAGCTTGGCCAGTCTCGGACGGCAGGCGCGCCGCACCTACTCCTCGCCAGGTGAAGGCGTTGCATGGCTTCTGGATTCGATTCGAACGGTCTGACAACTATGAGCAATCCAAGTCTGGTTCTTGGACTCTCCGGGGAGGTGACGCGTGCACGTCTCACTGCAAGTGAAGGCCGTGAAGCGGACCTTCGTCGGTTAGCGCTCAATTTCCGCACATGCGTTCAGCGCTCGCCCAGCAGCATTGAAATTGATATCGATGAGCTCCTAACTAGCCTTGAAGTCCTCAACCGCTGGCCGCACACGGCCGCGGGCGATGTCGAATGGGACCCTCAGCTGCGAACGCTGGTGGTGGATTCGATACAGGATTCACAATCAGTATCCAGCGAACTTGAGGGGGAGGAGTGGCGCGCCTCCTACGATGAAGCAACGCTCTCGGAGCTGATCGGTTCTGAATGGATAGGCGAGCTTACTTCATTTCAGCAGCGCGATATCGCAAAGCTTCTGGCGCTAAGGCATGGCGCAAACTTCTCTGTTCCAGGTGCTGGCAAGACCCGGGTAGGTCTTGCTGTGTTCAGCGTTTTGCGTAAGCGTGATGGCCTCGAGAGACTGCTGATCGTTGGACCTAAGTCAAGTTTTAATGCATGGCAGTACGAAAATCTGGAATGTATGTCTCCCGCGCTGTCGATGGATTTTCCCGAGGAGTACCCATCGGAGTCTGCTGACGCGGTCGTAATTAACTATGAACGTCTTCCAAGAATGGTCGGTGCTCTTAGCCGATGGCTTGCCGAGAAGCCGTCGATGATAGTCTTGGATGAAGCACACCGAATGAAGCTCGGGGCTGAAGGTGCCTATGGCTCGGCTTGCCTGGCTCTGGGGCCTCGGAGCAACCGTCGGCTGATCCTTACTGGTACCCCTGCACCAAACGGCGTTAAGGACCTTGAGAATCTGTTTGGATTCGTCTGGCCAGGGATGGGTCGTCAGAGTGTTCGGAGGGCCGTAGGTGCCGGCAGTCTCGCCGCTGCTAGTCGCGCCCTGAATCCGCTCTTCGTACGTACTACAAAAAGCGAATTGAATCTTCCACCTGTAGACACGGTTCTTCGTAGGGTGGCGCTTCCTCCGTTGCATGCTGAGATATATAGGGCACTTGTCGGTCAGTTCTCGGCCAGAGCGTTCGGTGCGGAGGGTGACTTTCAGGCTCTTGGCCGGATTGTAATGTATATGCTGATGGCGGCAACAAGCCCTGCGCTTTTGGCGGAGGGGTCTAGCCGGTACGAGCCGCTTGCTTTCCAGGTTCCTCCTCTTCCGGTACCCGGGAACGCTTCGCTGTATGAGCTTATGAGGGAGCTACCAGCGTACGAGGTATCTCCGAAGTATCAAGAAGTCTTGAAGATTGTTACCGAGAACGTAGCGCAGGGCCGTAAAACTCTTGTGTGGTCCACATTTATTCGGAACCTGGAAACGTTGCGTGGAATGCTCGCCTCGTACGTTCCAGCCGTGGTGCACGGAGGCACTGTAGACAGGGAGGAGCAGATACGTCGTTTCCGTACTGATCCGTCATGCATGGTTCTTCTATCGAACGCGGCAACACTGGGTGAAGGTATAAGTCTGCACCATGAGTGTCATGATGCGGTTTACGTGGACAGAGATTTTGCCGCCGGCCGCTTCCTCCAGAGCCTCGATCGCATTCATCGGCTCGGGCTTAGTCAGGATGTGCTGACTAGAATTACTGTTCTGGTTTCGGAAGGCACTATTGACGAAGTTGTCGCAGCTCGTCTGGCGAGGAAGCTCGAGTTTATGGGTGGTGTGCTTGATGACCCCGCGGTGCAGCAGCTGGCGGACCTCGATGAGGAAGACACACGCGGAAGTGGCCTAGACCAGCGTGACCTCCAAGCCCTGATTGGTTACCTCAGGAGTTCGGCGGCTTGAGCTGCAGCGCGGGCAGTTGTGTCAGCTGACCTTCGAGCGGTTTTCCGCCATGTACTCGTGCCTGAAGTGGTCCTCCTGGCCGGTGAACCCCCGGAACCCGCCAAGGTGATAGAAGGTCTCACCTGACACGCGTGTCTGGCGGATTTCGAAGTCGTGGCTGAGGGCGCTGATGCGTTTGGCGAGCTTCGAAGGCGTAAGAGTGGGGATGCCCTCATAGATCAGGCGTTCGGGCGTTCCGCCGGGGTTGTCATTCAGCAGCGAGAAGAGCGGATCATCTGCGGCCTGTGCGAGCTGGGCGGCGTAGGTCTGGTTGACGCTGACGTGGTTGAATGCGCGGATGATCGCCTCGCCGACCGCGTTGGCCACTGGCGGAGGAAAGGCATTGCCGATCTGGCGGTACTGCGAGGTCTTCTTTCCCGTAAAGGACCACTCGTCATCGTTCCAGCCCTGCAGCCTGCGAACCATTTCGATCGTGAGCCGGGGCGGAACCTCTGCCGGGTGGGGAGATTGCGGGCCTGGAGCCTCGTTTGCGATGCCCTTGCCGTCGACTCCGAGCTGAAGCCATGCGGCCTTAGCGCGGGTTGGGCCAAGGTCGGCGCCGCCGTGCTTCTTGGAGCCTCCGACCAGAGTCGGTGCAATGTCGCTGGCCATGGCTGCCCACTCATCGGCGTAGGGCCAGCCGTCGGCTGACATGAGGTCCTTGAGCGTTTCGCCCACGGTCTTCTTGGCCTCGCTCGCCTCAGGCCAGGTGAAGTACTCGGCATCTTCGGGCTTCAGCGCGACGAGGACGAAGCGCGGGCGTAGCTGCGCTACTCCGTGCTCCGCAGCATGCAGAAGCTTCCAAAACGGCTCGTATCCGAGTTCGCGCAGCCGATTGAGCACGCGCTGCCGGTACGCGATGAAGCGCGGCTGGGAGAGTCCACGGACGTTCTCGAGCATGAGTGCCCGCGGCCGGACGATGGCGACCTGCTCAATGGCCCAGGAGAAGAGGTCGCGCTCATCCGATGCGCCGAGCTGGCGGCCGGCGATGGAGAAGGGTGGGCAGGGAACGCCGCCGGCGAGGAGCGATACGCCCTCAAATTCTGCTGGGTCCCACACCGACTTGTCTGCCACGTCGCCGACGCGAATGTCCCACCCAGGTCGATTGAGTTTGAGGGTTGTAGCGGCGGTCTCGTCCAGCTCGATAGCGAGCTGATGTTCGAAACCGGCCTTCTCGAGGCCGAGCGCCTGGCCGCCGGCTCCCGCGCAAACCTCGACGACCGTGTAGGTCCGTTCCGTCCGGCTGTTGCTGGTACGTGCAGTCATCCACCCCTCCTGATGTGCCAGCGCTGGAGCCGGTCCTCGTGCGAACAAGCATGGTACCGGCAGCCCCCGCGACGAACTTATGTTCGATGTCAACCAGGGTACGCGTGGGCTACGACAACGTAGAGATGCCCAGCGTAACCTGCAGGGCGTGTCCTCTGATGATGCTGATCTGACCGCGACAACCGCGGGTCGATCGCGCAACATGGCGGCGATCCGGCGCACGGACACGAAGCCGGAAGCCCAGGTCAGGAGCGCGCTCCATCGTGCTGGCTTCAGGTTTCGGAAGGACCTCGCTGTTGTGGCGAGCGGGCGGAGGACACGCCCGGACATCGCCTTCACCCGACAACGGCTTGCTGTGTTCATCGACGGCTGCTTCTGGCACTGCTGTCCGGAACACGGGCGAAGTCCCACGACTAACACGGGGTACTGGTCCCCCAAGCTCGCCAGGAACGTCGAGCGGGACAAACTTCAGACGGAGGCCCTGGTGGCCGATGGGTGGGTAGTGCTGCGGATCTGGGAGCACGTCGGCGTGGAAGCCGCATTCCGGGAGATCGCAGACGAGGTTTCCCGCCTCCGCGATGGCGTGGCTGCGCATGGCGGGAGTGTCGCGAATTGAGTGACTGAGTGGCCTCTCCCCGTGCCGGGGTTTGACTGCGTGATCTGTGGTCGCGGAGCGTTGGGGCGATGAGGCCGCTCCCATCAGCGTATTACAAAGTAATACGCTGATGGGAGAGTCTCGTTGTCTACGGCGTCAATGGCCAACCGAGCAACTCCGGTACGGAAGGGGATCGCTGTGAAGGATCCGGACATCGGTGAACTCCTGCGATCCGAGGCCGAGCACGCGGAGCGGCACATGGACGCCGCGCCCGGGCCGGGAACCACGGTCTCCCGCCCCGCCCGCGCCCGTTCCACGGTGTTCTCGGTGCGCCAGAACTCGGACGAGGGGAGCTGCAGCGGTTCGCCGTGACCGCGACTACCGAGATGACGCACAGCATGAAAGCCGCAGTGACTTTGTCGGTGGAGCAGAACCTCGCTCGCGTCACCATCAACAACCCGCAACACGCGAACTCCCTGACCCGACCGATGCTGACTGAGCTGCGCGAGCACATCGCCACGGTCGCCACGGCGCCGCGGATCCGGGCCGTCATCGTGACCGGTGCCGGCGCCAACTTCTGCGCCGGGCTCGACATCACCGGCATCCGCGCGGGTGCGCCCGACAGCATCGAACACGACTACGTCGCGGTGGAGAAGGCCCTGGCCGAGTGCCCCAAGCCGACGATCGCGGCGATCCGCGGGCACTGCATCGGCGGCGGCACCCAACTGGCCGTCGCCTGCGACCTGCGGATCGCCGCGGACACGGCGCGATTCGCCATCGCCCCGGCCAAGCTGGGGCTGGTGTACCCGCCCGACCCGATCGCCGCCTCCACGGCACTGCACTACGGGCTGATCACGGACGTCTGCGCCGACACCGAACTCGATGACGTCGCGTGCCGGATGGCCACGGTCATCGCCACCCGATCGCCGGTGACGATCGCCGCCGCGAAACAGATGATCGACGACGTCACCGCGCACGGCGCCATCCGTGAGGAAGTGCGCAGCCACTGGCGCCGCACGCACAACGCCGATCTGCCCGTCGGGCTGGCCGCCTTCGCCGCCAAGACGGCGCCGGACTTCGCCGATCCTGCCGAATAGCCACTACCAGAGGAATCGAACATCCATGTTGTTGACCGCTCTCGACCCCGCGTTCACCGCCGTCCCCGATGCGGCCGATGCAATCATCATCGGCGCCGAATCCTGCTCCCGAGAGCAGCTTCACGCGGCGGCGAGCACGCTTGCTGCGGCGCTGCCGGCGCCCGGCCCCGTCGCCGTGCACGCGGTGCCGACGCTCGACACCGTCGTCGCGGTGAGCGCGGCCATCCTCGCCGGTATCCCGGTGGTGCCGATCGCCCCGGACTCCGGTGACGCGGAACTGCAGCACATCCTCGCCGACGCGCAGGTAACGTGCTGGGCCGGAGACTCGCACCCAGCCTCCAGCTTGCCGTCGATCCCGATCCCCCGTGGAGTCCGCAGCGGCGTCGACCTCGGGGCCGCCCCGTCGCAGGACGCGGTGGCGATGATCGTCTACACCTCCGGCACCACCGGCTCGCCGAAGGGCGTGAACCTGAGCCACCGGGCGCTGGCCGCCGGGCTGGACGGGCTTGCCGAGGCGTGGCAGTGGAGTCCCGATGACACTGTCGTGCACGGGCTTCCGCTGTTCCATCTGCACGGCCTGGTCCTCGGCACCCGCGGGTCGCTGCGAATCGGTTCCCGCGCCGTGCACACGGGCCGTCCGAAGCCGCAGAACTATGCTGCCGCCGACGGCACCATGTACTTCGGGGTGCCCACCGTGTGGTCGCGCATCGTCGCCGACGAGGCGGCGGCCCGCGCCCTGCGCCGGGCCCGGCTGCTCGTCTCCGGCAGCGCACCGCTGCCGACCCCCGTGTTCGACACGACCGCTGCGCTCACCGGCCACGCGCCCATCGAGCGGTACGGGATGAGCGAAACGGTGATCACGCTGAGCACCCGGGCGGACGGCGAACGCCGGCCCGGCTGGGTGGGGCTCCCGCTGCGCGGCGTGCAGACGCGGATCCTCGGCGAGGACGGCCTGGAGGTGCCGGCCGACGGGGAGAGCATCGGGCGCCTGCAGGTGCGCGGACCGATGCTCTTCGACGGCTACCTGGGCCGCCCCGAGGCGACGGCCGCCGCGTGGACCGACGACGGCTGGTTCGCCACCGGCGACATGGCCGCCCACGACGGCGACGGATTCCACCGGATCGTCGGACGTGAATCGGTGGACCTGATCAAGTCCGGCGGATATCGCATCGGTGCGGGCGAGATCGAGACCGCCATGCTCGCCCACCCGTCCGTGCGCGAGGTCGCCGTTGTCGGCAGCCCCGATCCGGACCTGGGGCAGCGGGTCGTCGCCTATGTGGTCACCGACGCGCAGGACACGGCCGGGCACGGCGCGGTGCTCAGCGAGTTCGTCGCCGGATCGCTGTCCCACCATAAGCGGCCCCGCGAGGTCGTCTTCCTCGACGCGCTGCCGCGCAACGCCATGGGCAAGGTGCAGAAGAAGTTGCTCTGCAGCTGAATCCCCGGCCCCATCCTGGCCACGGACCCGGCCCGCCGCTATAGCGGCGGGCCGGGTCCGTCTGCACCGCCGGGTTCGGTGCCGGCGGTGCGCATCCCCGGGCGTCTCCGGGGCCACGCGAGGCGTGGAAAACAGTTGTGGCAATCGCTCGCCCTATTCAGCGGGGCCGTTGCCAACGGCCCTGCGCAGAACTCTCCGACACGGTGCGTGCAGCCGACTGGTCGCGAGCGAATCCACAAGAGTGCTGGTGGATAGGGTCACTCGTTGGTGCGGACGCGGGCCACGGCCTCGTTCCCGTCGCCCTCATGCCGCCGATGGCCGATGGCCTGCGCGGTCGTGGTGTTGTCGGCGTTGGCCACCGGTTGCCAAGTGGTGTACACCACAGTTATAGTCGGTCCAGCGCGCACACGAGTCGGCATTCCGGGAGGAGGACCATGACAAGCTCCACCCCCTCGGGTCTCTCGCCGGCCTTGTCGGCGAGACTGTTTTGCCCTTGGGGCCGTCGCGGCGCCCATGCCCGCAGGTTTTCGACGCACGGCGCTTCGGGAGCCGGCGGATGTGCTGTCGGGCCCTTCGGTGACAACCGATTGTCAGCACCGCCGTCGCAAGTGAGGGCCTGAGCGATGCACGACTCTGGCTCTTTCACGATCAACGAATAATCCTAGGGAGACCGCAATGAGAAAGCGCTCATGGCTGGTGGGGCTCGTCGTACTACTGGTGGGTGTGCTCACCCTGTCGGCGTGCGCTGGCGGCGGCGGGTCGGCAGGCTCCGCGGGGAACTCCGGCAAGCTCACGATCGGGTCGATCGCCGGTCCGCAGACCTTCGACCCGGTGAACAGCAAGGTGGGGCATGCCGTTCTGTTCCTGCAGCCCGTGTACGACTCGCTCCTCAGGCGAGAACCCGACGGCTCCCTGGTGCCCATGCTGGCGACCGACTGGAAGTACAATGCCGACCGGACGCAACTGACGTTGACCATTCGCTCGGGCGTGACCTTCACCGATGGGACCCCGGTGAACGCGGAGGCCGTGAAGGTCAACCTGGACAGGTTCCGCACCGGAAACGGACCCGATGCCAACAAGCTGAGCAGGGTGGAGAACGTCGAGACTCAAGGTGACTCGACGGTGATCCTCACCCTCTCGGACCGCGACCCCTCACTTCTGGAGAACCTCGGCAACTCCGCGGGATTCATCGCCAGCCCCGCCGCCATCGAGGCCGGGAACATCGGCACGGATCCGGTGGGAAGCGGCCCCTATACGCTGGACTCCGCGAACTCGGTCGACGGGTCGGAGTACACGTACGTCAAGAACCCGGACTACTGGGACGAGTCGCTGCAGAAGTACGACACGATCGTCATCAAACAGTTCAACGACACCACGTCGATGCTCAACGCGCTGCTCTCCGGGCAGATCGAGGCGGGACCGCTCACGCCCAACACGGCGGAGCAGGCCAAGAACGCCGGCATGACCGAGTACCGCTACTCGACCGACTGGCAGGGTCTCCTCATCTTCGACAGGGACGGCTCGAATGTGCCGGCCTTGAAGGATCCCCGTGTCCGCCAGGCAATCAACTACGCGATCGACAAGAAGGCGCTGCTAGACCAGGTCCTCAACGGCTACGGCACCGTGACCAGTCAGATCCTTCCGCCGTCGGCCGACGGGTTCGCGCCCGATCTGGACACGGCCTACCCGTTCGACCCGGAGAAGGCGCGCCAGTTGCTAGCCGACGCGGGCTACGCAGACGGCTTCGCAGTGGAAATGCCGACCGTCTCCGGCCTGTTCCCGCAGTCCCTGGTGGCCGGGCTCGGAACGTACCTCGGCGATGTCGGCATCGACGTGAAGTGGCAGCCCATCCAGGTGACCGACCTAGTCTCGAGCCTGGTGCAGGGCAAGTACGCGATGAGCTGGTACTCCCTGTTCCAGGGGTCCGCGTGGGTCACCGCCACCCAGGCGATCCTGCCGGAGGCGACCTACAACCCGTTCCACTCGAGCACCCCCGAGGTGGCCGCGACGCTGCAGAAGCTGCAGGACGGCGACGACGCCCAGCAGGCCGAGGCGGCGGCCGACCTCAACGCCGAGATGACAGAGCAGGCGTGGTTCGCTCCCTTCTACCGCAAGGATGAGGTCTACTTCACCGCCGCCGGCACGACGACGAAGCCGCAGGCGCAGCAGGTCGTGCCCTCGATCTACAACTTCGCGCCCGCGCAGTAACGGCACGGTGGCGGACTGATGGAGTATCGATGATCTCGTTCATTACCCGACGATTGGCCTCCGGCGTCGTCGTCCTGTTCGCTGTGTCGACAGTCACCTTCTTTCTCCTGTACTTCTCGTCGGCCAACGTCGCCAGGGAAATCCTGGGCGATAATGCGACGGCCGACCAGGTGGAGCTCAAAAAGAAGGAGCTGGGCCTCGATCAGCCCCTGATGAGCCGTTACTGGGACTGGCTGAAGGACGCGCTGCAGGGGCAGTTCGGGGCGTCATGGTTCAGCGGCAGGTCGGTGACCGACAGCATCATGAGCAGGTTGCCGGCGACCATGTCGGTGGTGCTCGTGACGATCATCGTGGTCGCGATCGTCTCCGTGCTGATCGGTGTCGCTGCGGCCGTCCGGCGCGGATGGGTGGACCGGGGCCTGCAGGTGGTGTCGATCGCCGGTACGGCCGTACCGCAGTTCGTCGTCGCCATCGTGATCGTGTCCGTCTTCGCGATCAGGCTACGGTGGTTCCCCGCGACGGGCTACGCACGCTGGTCGGACGGGCCGGGGCTGTGGGCGGCGTCGATCACGCTGCCGGTGCTGGCACTGGCGGTGAGTGGCGTGGCGTCGACCGCGCAGCAGGTGCGCAGCTCGACGATCAAGGTGCTGGAAATGGATTACATCCGCACGCTCCGCAGCCGCGGGCTGGGATCGTCCGAAGTGCTGTTCCGCCACGCACTGCGCGGCGCTAGCCCCGCCGGCCTCACCGTGTTGTCGTTGCACTTCATCTCGATCCTGGGCGGCGTGGTCGTGATCGAGCAGATATTCGCTCTGCCCGGCATCGGCTTCCTCGCGCTGGAATCGACGACGCGCGGCGACATGCCGGTCCTCATGGGGGTCGTCGTCTACACGGTCATCCTGGTGGTGGTCATCAACCTGCTCGTGGACCTGGCAGTCGGTTGGCTCAATCCGAAAGCGAGAGTCTCGTGAGCAGTACTACAGAAGAGGATGTGCAGGCCGCTCGCACCGCGGTGAGCGACGCCCACGATGCGAGCCTGTTGAAGCGCCTTGCCCGCAACCCGATGGGCGCGATCGCGCTCGTGATCCTGGGGATCGTGGTCGTGGCGGCGGTGTTCGGGCAGTGGCTGGCCCCGCTGGACCCCGACCAGGTGGACCTCCAGAATGCGCTGCAGCCGATGAGCGGCTCCCACTGGCTGGGCACCGACAGTGCGGGGCGCGACGTTCTCAGCCGCCTCATCGTCGGCAGCAGGACCACTCTGATCGCGGCAGCGCTGGCGACGGTCGTGGCCATCGTCATCGGCGTTCCGTCGGGCCTCGTCGCCGGCTACTTCGGAGGCGCCCTGGACTCGGCGGCGAACTGGATCAACAACGTCCTGCTGTCCCTCCCGGCGATCATCGTCCTCCTGGCGGTGAGCGCTTCACTGGGCAAGAGCGTGTGGGTGTCGATGGCCGCCCTCGGCATCTTGATGTCGCCCGCGATGTTCCGGTTGACGTACACCGCGGTGCAGAGCGTCCGGGGCGAGCTCTACGTGGACGCGGCGCGGGTGTCGGGACTGAGCGACGCGACGATCGTGAGGCGTCACATCCTCGTCGTGGTGCGCGCACCGCTGGTCATTCAGGCGGCCATCCTCTGCGGCATCGCCATCGGCGTGCAGGCGATCCTGGACTACCTGGGACTGGGCGACGGGCTGTCGGCCACGTGGGGGCTGATGCTGAGCGAGGGGTTCACGAACATCTACCGTGACCCGATGCTGGCGGTGTGGCCCGCGGTCGCGATCACGGTCACGGTGGCGGCCTTCGTGCTGCTCGGCAACGCCGTCCGGGATGCGCTGGAGGACAAGCCCCAGGCTCCGTCGACACGGCGCAAGGTGCGCAAGGCCCGGAGCGACGGCGGGGTCGCCGGTGCCGTGCCCGCGCCGCCGGCCGCCAACCACCTTCTGTCCGTCTCGTGCCTTGGAATCGGGTATCCGCGACCGGACCGCACGACGAAGCAGGTCGTCCAGGACGTGTCGCTGCATGTGGACCGCGGCGAGGTTCTCGGCCTCGTCGGCGAGTCGGGTTCCGGGAAGACCCAGACGGCGTACGCGCTGCTGGGTCTGCTCCCCGACGAAGCGATGATCACCGGAGGGCGGGTCGTCTTCGACGAGCGGACTCTGGTGGCACCCGATTCGGACCACCGTCGCGGCAAGGCGTGGGAGGACATACGCGGCAGTCGGATCGCGTACATCCCGCAGGAGCCGATGAGCAATCTCGACCCGAACTTCACGATCGGCTACCAGCTGGTGCGTCCGATGGTGAAGGTGCTGAAGGTCTCCAGGCGGGAGGCCAAGGCGAAGGCCCTGGAGCAGTTGGCGGAGGTGGGGATCCCGGATCCGGCGAGGACGTTCGAGGCATACCCGCACGAGGTGTCCGGCGGTATGGCGCAGCGCGTCCTGATCGCGGGCGCCGTGAGCTGTAACCCGGACCTGCTCATAGCCGACGAACCCACGACGGCGCTGGACGTGACCGTGCAGGCGGACGTGCTCGATCTCCTCCGGCATCTGCAGCAGCGCAGGAACATGGCCGTCGTATTGGTCACCCACGACTTCGGCGTCGTCGCAGACCTGTGCGACCGGGTCGCCGTCATGCAGAACGGCCGCATCGTCGAATCCGGCGATGTACGCGACGTCCTGCGGTCGCCCGCTGCGGAATACACGCGGACGTTGCTCGGGGCGGTGCTGGAAGGAAAGGAGCCGATGACGATGCTGAGCACCACGATCGGTGAGGAACCCGTCGTCCGTCCGGCGGCTTCGAGTGTGGCGGAGGCGGACCTGTGCTAGCAGATAAGCGCGCCGGAACCGGTGAACGGCTTCTCGGGGTGGACCGGCTCGTCGTCGACTATCCCGGTAAAGGTTCCCGGGCCAAGCCTTTCCGGGCGTTGACCGATATCGACGTCACGATCGATACCGGTGAAACGCTGGGGCTGGTGGGGGAGTCGGGCTCGGGCAAGACCACCTTGGGGCGGGCGATCCTGGGGCTGACGCGGATCACCGGCGGCACCATCCGGTTCGACGGTGTGGACATCACCCGCGCGGACAGGAGGACCCGGCGCGCGCTGAGCCGCGACCTGCAGGTGGTCTTCCAGGACCCGTACACCTCGCTCAATCCGTCCATGACCATCGGCGACATCCTGTCGGAGCCGCTGACGGTCCAGGGGCAGGAGAAGGCGGCGGCCCGGAGCCGCGTGCGCGAGGTGCTGGACCAGGTCGGCCTTCCACAGGATGCGATCAATCGGTTGCCGCGGGAGTTCAGCGGCGGGCAGCGGCAGCGCGTCGCCATCGCGCGGGCCCTCGCCGTGCGCCCGAAGCTCATCGTGTGCGACGAACCCGTCAGCGCTCTCGACCTGTCGACGCAGGCGAAAGTACTGGACCTGCTGTTGGAGATCCGCCGTGAAACCGGCGTGGCATACCTGTTCATCTCGCATGATCTCGACGTGGTCCGGCACATCAGCCACCGCGTCGCGGTGATGCGTGCGGGCACGATCGTCGAGCAAGGCCTCGCGGCGACGGTCACCGGCAGCCCGAGCCATCCGTACACGCGGCGGCTGCTGCTGGCCTCGCCGGTGGCCGATCCGGACCGGCAGCGCGAACGGCGGGCGCACCGTCGCCGGCTGATCGACGAACAGAATACGGAAAGCGCCGCCGTGCAGGCGCATTGATCGAACGCCGAGGCGATGAACGCGCGGCCGGTTCGGTGGTCGCGCAGCTTTGTGAATCGGCCGTAGTCGAGTTTTACGGAATCACGTCGTAGGGAAAGCGGGAGAAGTGGATCTGCAGCGTTTGGCGCGCACCTGTTCGGTGGATGAGCGCTTCCAGTCGTACAACATCGAGATGGTCGCAGTGACCGGAGGCAATTTCTGGAAGCCCTACGAGGCGGTACGTCCCGCACCGGGAGCGTCCACGGAGACGCCGGACGCCGAGGGGACGGCCGGCGTCGACCCAGGCATGTTCCAGTACCGGCCGCCGCGGGACCTGTCCGCGCCGCGGTTGCGGAAGCTCGCCGCCGCGCTCGGGCCGTCCTACGTCCGGGTGAGCGGCACGTGGGCCAACTCCACCTACTTCGCCGACACGGACACCCCGCCGGCGGAGGCCCCCGAGGGGTTCAAGGGCGTACTGACCCGCGACCAGTGGCGCGGAGTCCTCGACTTCGCGGACGCCGTGGACGCGAAGATCGTCACGTCGTTCGCCATCAGCAGGGGGACCCGCGACGGCTCCGGCCGGTGGACGCCCGAGCTGGCGGAGAGATGGCTGGACTTCACGCGCGAGGTCGGCGGGAGAGTGGCGGCGGCGGAGTTCATGAACGAACCCAACGTCGCTCCTCTCGGGGGAGCTCCGGCGGGGTACAGCGCCGACGACTACGGGCGGGAATTCCGGGCCTTCGCCGCCTTCGCCGAGCGTGTCGCCCCGGAGATGGTCGTCCTCGGGCCGGGCTCGGGTGCGGTCGGCGACTCCCCGGAGGAGTGGGGCGACGGTTCCGAGGCGTTCGTCGAGCTCTTCCCATCCGCCGGGATGCTCCGGACTTCCGACATGCTCGCGGCGACGGGTCCGGGTGTCGACGCGTTCTCCTACCACCACTACGGGGCCGGGTCACAGCGTGGCGCGGCGATGGGGCTTCCGCAGACCACCCCGGACGCCGCGACCTCCGAGGCATGGCTGGACCGCACGCACGCGAGCTGCACGTTCTACAGCGGACTGCGGGACGAGTACGAACCGGGCAAGCCGCTGTGGCTCACCGAGGTCGCGGAGAGCGCGTGCGGCGGGAACCCCTGGGCGGGGACCTTCCTGGACACGTTCCGCTATGTCGACCAATTGGGCCGGCTGGCGCAGGAGGGTGTGCAGGTGGTCATGCACAACACCCTGGAATCCAGCGACTACGCCCTACTTGACGAGGACGATTTCACCCCGCGCCCCAACTATTGGGCCGCCGTGCTGTGGCGGCGTCTGATGGGGCGGATCGTGCTGGATCCGGGCGACAGCGGCGTCGACGGCGTCCGGGTGTACGCGCACAGCCACCGCGACGCTTCAGGCGGGGTGTCGCTTGTCGTCCTCAATACCGATCGTGAGCAGTCCCGCACCTTCGCTGTTCCGGCCGATGCCCTGCGGTACACGCTGGATGCGGACCGGCTCGATTCCGTCCGTGTTCGGCTCAACGGGCGGCACCTCGAGCTCGATGCCGACGACACCATGCCGGAGCTGGCCGGCGAGCCCGTCGACGCGGGCGATCTGGTGCTGGCCCCCGCCTCGATCACGTTCCTCGCGAAACCCGATGCGGCCAATCCGGCATGCGAGTGACGGCCCGTGAAGAAAGAGTGGCAATCGGTTGCCAACAGGGATGGGCAGGTCTACAATTCCCCGTATGAGCGAGGACGACAGCACCGCCGCGCCTGGAACGGTGGCGGCGCGCCCGGCGGCGACGATTTACGATATCGCCGATCTCGCCGGAGTGAACCCGTCCACCGTATCGCGCGCGCTGACGAAGCCCGGCCGCATCAGCGCACGCACCGAGAAGAAGATCCGCGACGCCGCCGCGCAGCTGAACTACCGCGTCAACCCGATGGCGCGCGCGCTGCCGACGGGGCGCACCCGCACGCTGGGCCTGCTGGTCGCCGACCTCACCAACCCGATGTTCTTCGACCTGATGCGCGGTGCGGAGCAGTCGGCGAGCCGCAGCGGATACACCCTGGTGCTGGCCGAATCGCAGGAGTCGGGGGAGCGCGAGCTGCAGGCGGCGGGCCGGGTGGCGCCGTCCGTCGACGGGCTGGTGCTGGTGACCACGCGCATGACCGACGACGAGATCCGCCGCATCGCCGGGGGCAAACCGCTTGTGGTGATCAACCGCCGCGTCGAGGCGATCCCGGCGGTGGTGCCCGACCTGCAATCCGGGGTGGGCGAGGCGCTCGAGCACCTGCGCGACGCGGGGCACCGGTCGGTGGCGTACCTGTCCGGCCCGGCACGGTCGTGGATGAGCCGGGCCCGGTGGGAGCTCATCCTCGACAGGGCGGTCGCGCTGGGCATGAACGTCGTCGAGATCGGGCCGAACCCGCCGACGGTCGACGGCGGCCGCGCCGCGCTCACGCGGGTGCGCGCGGCGGGCGTGACGGCGGCGATCGCCTACAACGACCTCATGGCGATCGGCCTCATGCAGCAGGCGCAGGAGGGCGGCATGGACGTCCCCGGCGATGTGAGCATCGTCGGCTTCGACGACATCTTCGGTTCCGACTTCACCTCGCCCAAGCTCACGACCGTCTCGATACCGTACGAGCGCATCGGCGAGCTGGCCATCGGCGAAGTGCTCACGCTCATCGGCGACGCGCCCGGCGTGCCGACGGGCCCGGGCGCCGCGGAGGGGACAAGCGGGGTGACCGGGGCGGATCTCACGACGCGCCTCACGGTGCGGGGCTCGACGGGGCCGGCGCCCGGCACCTGACGGGCCGGATAGCGACAGGCGGTGCCCCGACGCCGTCATTACAGTTTGGCAATCGATTGACAAAGTAAGGAAGGCCATTGGTCACCGACGCGACGACGCCGACATGGCAGCTGGATCCCGACCGGCTCCTCCCCGTCGATCCGGCCACGCGCCGGATCGCGCGCGAGCTCTACGGCGCGGTCGCGCAGCGGCCCATCCTCTCGCCGCACGGCCACGTGCCCGCCGCGCTCCTGCGGGACGACAAGCCGTTCGCGGACGCGACCGAGCTGTTCCTGCGGCACGATCACTACGTCACCCGCCTCCTGCACGCGTCCGGCTTCGCCCTCGACGAGGTCGGCGTGCCCGCCCTCGACGGCTCGCGCCCCGCCGCCCCGCCGCGGGAGGCGTGGCGCCGGTTCTGCTCGCACTGGCGGCACTTCGCCGGCACGGCCTCCGCCTACTGGCTGCGGGACGTGTTCGTGACGGAGTTCGGCATCACCGAACAGCCGAACGCAGTGAACGCCGACGCGCTCTTCGACCGACTAAACACGCACCTCGCCACCGACGCCTTCCGCCCGCGCGCGCTGTTCGATCGGTTCGACATCGCGCTGCTCGCCACCACCGACGACCCGCTCGACGACCTGGCCGCGCACCGGGATCTCGCCGCCGATCCCGGATTCCGCGGCCGCGTCGTCCCCACCTTCCGCCCCGACGCCTACCTAGACCCGTCGACTCCGGGCTGGCACGAGCGGGTCGCGCGCCTGGCCGAGCGGCACGGCACGCCCGAATCCAGCTACGACGGCTACCTCGCCGCGCTGCGGGAGCGCCGGCGGTACTTCCTCGACCACGGCGCCGTGTCCGCGGACCACGGCGTGCGCGAGCCGCTCACCGTCGAGATGGACCATGACGACGCGGCCGCGCTGTTCACCACGCTGCTGCGCGGCGACGGTACCGCCGCGGATGCGCGCCTGTTCGCCGGTCACATGCTGTTCGAGATGGCGCGGATGAGCGTCGACGACGGGCTGGTGATGACCGTCCACCCGGGCGTGCACCGCAACCACAGCACCGACACCTTCCAGGTCTATGGGCCGGACACGGGGCACGACATCCCCGTGCGCACCGAATACGTGCAGTCGATGCAGCCGCTGCTGCGCCGGTTCGGCACCGCCCCCGACTTCCACTTGGTGCTGTTCACCGTCGACGAGACCGTGTACTCGCGGGAGATCGCACCGCTCGCCGGCTTCTACCCCAGCGTCTACATCGGCGCCCCCTGGTGGTTCCTCGACGCGCCCGACGCCGTCGGCCGATTCCGCGCCGCCACCACCGAGACCGCCGGCTTCTACCGGAGCTCCGGGTTCATCGACGACACCCGGGCCTTCCTCTCGATCCCCGCGCGGCACGACATGTCGCGGCGGCTCGACGCGGCCTACCTGGCCCGGCTCGTCGCCGAGGGACGGCTCGACGAGGCCTCCGCCCACCGGATCATCGACGACCTTGTGGACGCCCAGCCGCGGAAGGTGTTCAAGCTGTGACGCCCACCGGAGCACCCGCTGTGGCACCGCCGCTCACCCGCGCCGCGGTGGCCGCGCCGGCGCCGCCCGTGCGCATCGTGCACATGGGCCTCGGCGCTTTCCATCGTGCACACCAGGCCTGGTACACGGACCGCAGCAGCGACGCCGCCGCATGGGGCATCGCGGCCTTCACCGGCCGGTCGCCGCAGGCTGCCGCGGAACTGTCCGCCCAGGACGGCCTCTACACCCTGATCGAGCGGGGCGACGACGAGGACCGCGCCGTCATCGTGCCGAGCATCAGCAGGGCGCTCGACGGCGCGAACATGGCGGCGTTCCGCGTGCACGTTTCCGCACCCGCGACCGCGGTCGTGACCCTGACGGTGACCGAGCCCGGGTACCACCTGCGGCCGGACGGCGAGATCGACCTCGACGATCCGGCGGTGGCCGCCGACCTCCGCCGACTGTCCGCGGGGCCCGCGTCGGCCGCGCCGACCACGGCGCCGGGACGGCTGCTCGCAGGGCTGGAGGCGCGGCGACGCGGCGGGGCGGGACCGATCGCCGTCGTGCCTTGCGACAACATCCCCGCGAACGGCGCCCTCGTGCACCGCGCGCTTACGTGCCTCGCCGACGAGGTGGATCCGGCGCTGGCACACTGGATGACGGAGAACGTCGCGTTCGTGTCGACCTCCGTCGACCGCATCACCCCGCGTGCCACCGACGCCGACCGCGCCGCCGCGGTGGCACTGACCGGCTACGCCGACGCCGCCCCCGTGGTGGCCGAGCCGTTCACCGATTGGGTCCTCAGCGGCGAGTTCCCCGCCGGCCGCCCGGATTGGGAGAGCGCCGGCGCGCGGATCGTCGCCGACATCGCTCCCTTCGAGCAGCGCAAGCTATGGCTGCTCAACGGCGCGCACAGCCTGCTCGCGTATCTCGGGATCCTTCGCGGCCACGGCACCGTCGCCGAGGCCGTCGCGGACAGCGGCTGCCGGGACGCCGTCGAGGGGCTCTGGGCCGAGGCGCGCCGCGGAATGCCGGCGATGCTCCGGGCCGAGGACTACTGCACCGCCCTGATCACGCGCTTCGCCAACCCGCGCATCGCCCACCACCTGCACCAGATCGGGATGGAGGGCGTGAGCAAACTCGCCGTGCGCATCATCCCCGTCGCGCGGCAGGAACGGGCCGCCGGGCGCAGCGCGCGCGGATGCGTTGTGCCCCTGGCCGCCTGGACGGTGCTCGCTACGCGTAACCGGCTGCCGGCCGACGCCCACGCGGAGGCCGTGCGAAGCGCCGCCCACGCGGACGACCCCGTCACCGCACTGATCGCGCTGCTCGACGCGGAGCTCGCCGCCGACGCGACGTTCGTCGACCGTATCCGCCGGCGCGCCGCCGAGCTGGGCGGGCGGCAGGCCTGACGACCGACGACGACCACCGACCCGACGATCACCACACCTGGAGTTGAACCATGCTGAAACCGCAGAACAGTGCCACCCGTGAGCTCGTGAACCTCGACGGGCTGTGGTCGTTCGCCGTCGACTCCGAGCGGGTCGGCTTCGACGAACAGTGGCAGTCGCAGCTGCTGCCGTCCACGCTGGAGGCGCCCGTGCCCGCCAGCTACAACGACCTGTTCGTGGACCCTCGCATCCGCGACCACGTCGGCTGGGTGTGGTACCAGCGCACCGTCCGGGTGCCGCGGGGCTGGGACGGGCAGCAGATCATCGTCCGCGTCGACTCGGCCACCCACGAGGGCATCGTTTACGTCGACGACGTCCGCGTGGCCCACCATGACACCGGCGGCTACACGCCGTTCGAGGCGGACATCAGCACGCACGTGGAGCCCGGCGCGGAGTTCCGGCTGACGATCGCGGTGAACAACGAACTGTCGAACGTGACGATCCCGCCGGGGGAGGTCACCGTCGACGCCCGGGGCCGCAGGAAGCAGAAGTACTACCACGACTTCTACAACTACGCGGGCCTGGCGCGGTCGGTGTGGCTGGCCGCTCGACCGGCGCTGCACGTCTCCGACGTCACCGTCACCACCGGCTATTCCGGCACGAACGGGGCCGGCGCCACCGGATCCGTCGACGTCGCAACGACACTCAGCGGCGACGGCGGAGACGTCCGGCTCACTCTGCGCGACGCGGACAGGGAGGTCGTCGCCCGCGCGGACGGCGCGCACGCGCGGTTGACGATCGATGACGTGACGCTGTGGCAGCCGGGTGCGGCGTACCTGTACGAGCTGACGATCGAGGCCCTCGACGGCGGTCGCCTCGCTGACGAGTACACGCTGCCCGTGGGCGTGCGCACCGTGGAGGTGCGCGGCGCGGAGTTCCTCATCAACGGGGAACCCTTCCGCTTCACCGGGTTCGGCCGTCACGAGGACACCCCGGTGCGCGGCAAGGGGCACGACAACGCCTACCTGGTCCACGACTTCCAGCTGATGGGGTGGATGGGCGCCAACTCGTTCCGCACCTCCCACTACCCGTACGCGGAGGAGGTGATGGACTTCGCCGACCGGCACGGCATCGTCGTGATCGACGAGGTCGCCGCCGTGGGGCTCAACCTCGGCGTGGCCAGCGGGCTGTTCGGCACGGAGGCGAAGCGGACCTTCAGTCCCGAGTACATCAACGACGAGACCCAAGCAGTGCACAAGGAGCACATCCGGGAACTCGTCGCCCGCGACAAGAACCACCCTTCGGTGGTGATGTGGTCCGTCGCCAACGAGCCCGGATCGCACGAGGACGGCTCCCGGGAGTACTTCGAACCGCTCGTGGAGCTCACCCGGGAGCTCGACCCGACCCGTCCGGTGACCTTCGTGAACATGATGCTCGCGGTGGCTGGCCAGGACAAGATCTGCGACCTGTTCGACGTCCTCTGCCTCAACCGCTACTACGGCTGGTACGTCGACACCGGCGACCTCGTCAGCGCGGAAGCCGGCCTGGAACAGGAACTGTCGCAGTGGCAGGAGATGTATGGCAAGCCGATGATCATGACCGAGTACGGGGCGGACACCATGCAGGGGATGCACTCGGTGTGGGACACCCCGTGGACCGAGGAGTACCAGGTGGCGCTGCTGGACATGTTCCACCGTGTGCACGATCGCATCCCCGCCATGATCGGCGAGCACGTGTGGAATTTCGCCGACTTCCAGACCTCGGCCGGGATCATCCGAGTGGACGGCAACAAGAAGGGCGTGTTCACCCGCGATCGCAAGCCCAAGGCCGCCGCGCACGCGCTGCGCCGGCGGTGGACCGGCGGCACCGCCTGACGCCGACCCGTCCCGCCTGACCTGCACCGCCCGACCCGCCCCGATTCCTCCCCTCACCCAGGAGATTCCATGAAGATCGACAAGGCCGAGGTGATCGTCACCAGCCCGGATCGGAACTTCGTCACCCTCAAGCTCACCACCGACGACGGCGTCACCGGCCTGGGCGACGCTACGCTCAACGGCCGCGAACTCGCCTGCGTGGCCTACCTCGACGAGCACGTGGTGCCGTTGCTGATCGGCCGCGACCCGGCGAACATCGAGGACACCTGGCAGTTCCTCTACCGCGGCGGTTACTGGCGCCGCGGGCCCGTGACCATGGCGTCGATCGCGGCGGTGGACATGGCGCTGTGGGACATCAAGGGCAAGACGGCGGGGATGCCGGTGTATCAGCTGCTCGGCGGCGCGTCCCGCCGCGGGCTGATGGCGTACGGGCACGCCTCCGGCAAGGAGATCCCCGAGCTGTTCGACTCGATCCGGTCCCACCAGGAGAGCGGTTACCGATCCATCCGCGTGCAGACCGGGGTGCCCGGGCTGGAATCGATCTACGGCATCGCCTCCAACCACGGCCTGCCCGGCAACGAGGGCGTGCGCTACGACCACGAACCCGCCCAGCGCGGCGCCCTGCCGATGCAGGAGGACTGGGACACCCGCGCCTACCTGCGGCACGTGCCCGACGTGTTCGAGGCGGTGCGGGGCGAGTTCGGACCCGAGCTGCCCCTGCTGCACGATGCGCACCACCGGATGACGCCACTGCAGGCGGCGCGGCTCGGCAAGTCCCTGGAGCCCTATGACCTCGTGTGGCTGGAGGACTGCACCCCGGCGGAGAACCAGGAGGCGCTGCGGCTGGTGCGCCGGCACACCACCACGCCGCTGGCCATCGGCGAAGTGTTCAACGCGGCATGGGATTTCCAGACGCTCATCACCGAGCAACTCATCGACTACGTGCGCGCCGCGTCGACCCACTTCGGCGGGATCACGCCGCTGAAGAAGCTCGCCGACTTCGCGGCGATGTACCAGATCAAGTCGGGATTCCACGGCCCCACCGACATCTCGCCGGTCGGGTTCGCCGCGCAGCTCCACGTGGGCATGGCGATCCACAACTTCGGCCTGCAGGAGTACATGGAGCACGGGGAGAAGACCAACAGCGTCTTCCGACAGTCGATGCGGTTCACCGACGGATACCTGCACCCGGGCGACGCGCCGGGGCTCGGGGTCGACCTCGACGTGAACGAGGCCGGAAACTACCCGTACGCCACCGCGTACCTGCCGTACAACCGGCTCGCGGACGGCACGATGCATGACTGGTGACGACGTCGTTGACGTTGCCGGACTGGCCGCCACCGTGCAACGGGTGGCGGAGACGGAGCCGCTCGTCGTCGTGATGGGGGTGTCCGGGTGCGGCAAGACCACGATCGGAACACGGCTGGCCGAACGCCTCCACATCCCGTTCATCGACGGCGACGACCTCCACACGACGGCGAACGCAGCGAAGATGGCGGTCGGGCGGCCGCTCGGCGACGACGACCGGTGGCCGTGGCTGGACCGGGTCGGCGAGGAGCTGGCCTACGCCGGTGCGGCGGGGTTGGTGATCGCGTGCTCGGCGCTCAAGCGCCGCTATCGCGATGCGATCCGCGCTCACGCGCCGACGGTGGTGTTCGTGCACCCCGCCGCGCCGAAAGAGGTGGTGGCCGAGCGCATCGCGGCGCGCAAAGGACACTTCATGCCCGCGGCGCTACTCGCCTCCCAATATGCGGATCTGGAGGTCCCGGGGTGGGACGAGCGATGCGTGACCGTCGACGTCACGCAGCCATTGCCGGCGGTGTGGCGACGCCCGGTCGGCTGACAGGATGCATGCGTGCGGGAGTACTGGCGGGCGCCTGTCGCCTCCGCGCCGGCAACTCGACGTACGGGATGATGAGCACCGCGTCCGGCTGGTTCACCTCGTCGGCCCGCTGTTGGAGCAGCGGCACGAGAGGATCACGGGAGTGCTCGCCTGATCCGGCTACTCTCGCAGCTCGGCCAGCGCCGGCGCGAAGAACCGGTCCTCGGCAGGGTCGGCCGGCGGGGCCACCACCAGATCGTCGGCGAGGCCCCCGTACCGTTCGCGCAGCATCGCGGCCAGCTCGCGGTAGGGCACCTGGGGCGCCAGCGCGTCGAGCATCGTGTCGTCCACCACGTCCGCCATCGCCGGCCAGTCGCCGGCTCGCGCCTCGGCCTGCAGCCGCTCGGCCCGGTCGCCGAGATCAAGCCGTTCGAGCGTGCCGCGGTAGGCGGGCGTCGAGTACAGGAACGCCATCGAGCGGCGCTTCGCTTCCCGCGCCTCGGCAGCGGCGCGGGCGTTGCCGCCGCTGATGTACTGGGCCGACGCGGTGATCGTCACCGTGCGCCCCGCGTCGGCCGCAGCGGTCCGGGCCAGATCGGCCGCCTCCTCGAGCACGACGGGAAGAGCGCTGGTGGGGTGGGTGATGAGGCCGTCGGCAACGGTCCCGGCCAGTCGGCACATCCCGGCGCCCACCCCGCCCAGGTGGATCGGGATCCGCGGATGCCCGATGGGAGCGGGCGTGAAGTAGGGCTGCAGGCGGGTCAGCGTGTAGTGCTCCGAGCGGTAATCGATGCCGCCGCCGGCATCGAACGCGTCCCACGCCGCGCGTACCGCACCCACGTAGTCCCGCATCCGGCCCAGGGGCTCGGTCCAGTCCATGCCGAATCGTCCCACGATGTTGCCGCGCACCTGCGTGCCCAGGCCCAGCTCGAACCGCCCTGCAGAGGCCTCGGCCAGGTCACGGGCCGCGAGCGCCATCGTCATGGGGCTGCGAGGGAAGGCCACAGTCACCGCCGTGCGCACGGTGAGCGTGCTGCTCGCCTGGGCCGCGAGCAGTGCGATCAGAAGTGAATCATGCTCAGTCTCGGGCACGTGCACGCCGTCGTAGCCCAGCGACTCGAAGCGGGACACCGCGGCGGCGACGCCAGTCGAGGGAGTGGCAGCGTCGAGCAGGGCGAACACGCGCATGAACCGGGCCCCTTTCTGCGGGCCGTGGCACGGAGCGGCCGCCGGGAGCGACTCTAGCCGATGGGGATTCACCTGAACAGGCACAGCCGAGTCCGCGCTCAGCCTGTCGGGGCGAAGTTGTCAGCAGTTATCGAACTGCCAGCGGCCGTCGATGTAGGTCCATGTCCGTGGGTCCATTGAACCGGCAGGAGCGGTTGGCGAATTATCAACAGTCACCACTTGCGCCGAGGAACCGTCGATACGAACCGTCACACCGCCATATTCGGGTGTCCGATCTTTGAAAATGTGGTTCAGCAGTGCACGGTAGGAACTCAAACCGCCGATAAGGTCTTTGCAGCGTTGCGAATAGTAGGCCCACGCTGCCTCGGCCTCGCCGTCCGCTGCCAGATGGTCCAGGTCCTCGGCGGACCTGATGAGTTCTTCTTCTCGGGTTGATGCGCCGGAATCCTGCCGTGCACCAGTGGCGAGATGTGAGGACGCACTAGGAGATGTTGCGAAGAGGGCGTGCGTGTCAGCGGGGCTTGAACAACCGGATGCGCCGATTGTGGTGGAAAGTCCTGCCACGAATAGGATTTGATATCTGCGCATGATCGCAGAATCTACACGCGCAATGGTGAGAAGTGCGAAGTGGTGTAGTAGGGCAGGGCCCGTCACCTCCGCGCCAGCACCTCCACGTGCGGGACGACGAGCACCCCGTCAGGATCGTCCGCCCAGCGCAGCCAGGCCGCGGAAATCTCCTCCAGCTCGGCCCGCGTCGCCCAACCTGCACCGGCGAGCTGGGTCGCGATCGCCGACCGCAGGATCCGTTCCGCCCACATCCCGCCCCACCAGGCCCGGGACTCCGGATCGGCGAAACACCATGTGCTCGAAGAGGTGTCGACCTCGGCGAACCCGGCGGCACGCGCCCAGGCTGGTAGGCGCCTGCCCGCGTCGGGCTCCCCGCCGTTCGCCCACGCCGCCCGGCGGTACAACTCCAACCATCGGTCGAGCTCGGGCAACCGGGGGAACCATGTGAAACCGGCATAGTCGGCGTCGCGTACGGCGACGACGCCACCGGGCCGACATACGCGACGCATCTCCCGCAGCGCCTGCACCGGGTCGCCGACGTGCTGGAGCACCTGGTGGGCATGGATCACGTCGAACGCGCCGTCGGGAAGTTCCAGCCGGTGCGCATCCGACACGAGGCACCGCACGTCGACGCCCCGTGCGGCACACGTCGCGCGGGTGAGCGCCATCGCCTGGTCGGTGGCCTCCACGGCCGTGACGCGGCCGGGCGCGACGGCCTCCGCCAGGTCCGCGGTGATGGTGCCCGGCCCGCTGCCCACGTCGAGCAAGGCCATCCCGCTGCGTAGGTGCGGCAGCAGGTAGGCGGCCGAATCCGCGGCGGTGCGCACAGTGTGCGAGCGCAGCACCGACTCGTGGTGGCCGTGCGTGTAGACGGCGGCGCCGGTGGAGCACGGGCCGGGGGAGCGTTGAGAGTGCGACACGGGTGCTCCTAGCGTCGGACGTGGATGCACCTCCGACGCTACGGCGTTGCCGCCAACCTATGGAATGAGAATCTCAAAAGGTGAGAAGACTGATCAGTCCACGCGGATCGTCCCGTGGCACGTGATCGACGGGAAACCCCACAACTGGTGGTGGTTGAAGGAGTTGAACGTCAGCGCCACATCGCCCGGACCGCTGTCGATGACGTACCCCTGCGTCGCGTTCGACCCCGGATTGGCCACGCGCATCGAGTCGCGGACGGTTCCGGACGCGCCTGTCTGCAGGTTGGTCCAGTCCATGGTGAAGTCCGAGGCGTACCCGCCCGCGAAGAACCAAAGGCTGCTGGGGTTGAAATCGATCTTCGCCTGCCCGGGTACCTCGGTGTCCTGGAGAACGTAGACCTGGCTGAACGCGAACGGCTGGTCGACGATGTAGGGACTCAGCCCGATGCACGGCTGGTCCATCGGCACCACATCCGAATTCAGTTCCGCGCCCGCGGTTCCGGCGCCGCCGACGGCGAGCACGGCCGCGCAGCCGCCCGCCGCTACGGCGGTTCCGAGCGTTCTCATGTGCCGTCCCATCATGATTGCTCCTCTCGTCGGGCCGGTTGACCGGTCATTTTAGGGCGGCCGACCCCCTTTTGGAAGGGTCCGGGGCACGGAACGTCGGGTGCCCGATCGTGGCGTGGCGGGTGCGTCACGCCGTGCGGAACACCTGCACCACCGACGGCCGCGGCGTCGCCGCCTGGCCGGGCTGCGGCGTACCGCTCACGTAGTCCGGGAACAGCGAGTGCGGCTCGGCGAACGAGCCGTCCTCGCCCGGGTGCTGCACCGCCACGAACACGTTGCCCTCCTCCTCGTGGACGAGGGGCCCGCAGGTCTCGGCCTCGCGGGGGACGGCGAGGAACTGTTCGACGAACCCGCGTCGGTCCCCGTCGAGCGCCACGCGGAACAGCCCGTCGTTGCAGCCGATCGTGCCCGGCTGTCCGTCGGTGGAGATCCACAGGTTGCCCGAGCGGTCGAAAGCGAGGTTGTCCGGGCACGAGATCGCCGAGACCTTGTCCGCCGGGTAGCCGCCGAAGTAGGTCGCGTCATCGTCGGCAGGGTCGCCGCAGACCAGCAGCAGGTTCCACCCGAACCTCTCCGCCGTGGCGTCGCCGCCCGCCTCCTCGATCTCCACGACGTGCCCGTCACGGTTCTCGTGCCGCGGGTTGGCCTCGTCGGCGCCGGCCTCGCCGTCCGTGCCGCGCTTGGTGTTGTTGGTGCAGGCGACGTAGACGCGCCCCGTCTCGGGGTTGGGCTCGACGTCCTCACAGCGGTCCATCTTGGTGGCGCCCACCTTGTCCCCGGCCAGGCGTGTGTACACCAGCACCTGCTCGACGGACATGCCCGGCGCCGCGGACTTGCCGTTCTTGATCAGCGGCAGCCACATGCCCGAGCCGTCGAACCTGCCGTCGGACGGGAGCGCCCCGCTGCCGTCGATCTGCGCCGGGTCGGAATCTCCCTGGAAACGCGCCACGTACAGGTCGCCCTCGGTGAGCAGCTTCTTGTTGTGGGCGCGGTCGCCCTTCCGGTACTTGCGTTTGGAGACGAACTTGTAGAGATAGTCGAACCGCTCGTCGTCGCCCATGTAGGCCACCGCCTTGCCGTTGCGCGCCAGTGCGACCGTCGCCCCCTCGTGCTTCATCCGGCCCAGCGCGGTGTGCTTGACCGGGGTCGACGTCGGATCGTTCGGGTCGATCTCCACGATGTAGCCGAACCTGTTGGGCTCGTTGCGGAAGTCGGGCCGGCGGGCGTCGAACCGCCGATCCGTCTTCTCCCAACCGTTCGAAGTCTCCTCCGCGTTGAGGCCGTACCTCTTCTCCCCAGTGCTCGTGCCCTCCGCGCGGAAGTACCCGTCGAAGTTCTCCTCGCCGGACAGGATCGTGCCCCACGGGGTGGTGCCGCCGGCACAGTTGCCGACCATCCCGCGCACCCGGCGCCCGGACGGATCATCGGCCGTCGTCATCATCTCCGAACCCGCGGCGGCACCGGTGAGTTCGAACTCCGTGTCCGCGGTGATCCGCCAGTTCAGCCGTCCGCCGCGCACATACGTCCACGGCTCGCTCGCAGACGCGCGTTCCAGCTCCACCACCGACCCTCCGTGCGCCGCCTTCGCGATGCCGTGCCGCTCGGTCTCCGCCGGGCCGCCGGTCTCCGGGAACATCAGGTCCGGGTTGACGTACTCGTGATTGCAGTACAGCAACGCCTTGCGCCCGTCCTTGGTGCGCAGGATCTCCAGGTAGTCGTTGTTGTAGCCGAACTGGAGCGCCTGGGCCTTCGCGGACTGCGCGTGCAGATCGAACGCGGGGGAGTCGGTGAACAGCGGGTCGCCCCAGCGCAGGATCGGCCGCCAGTCGTATCCGCCGGGGACGGTGAAGGCGTCGACGGACTTGTCCACCGGCGCGATAGGGGAGAAGGCCAGCGGGCCGCCCGTTCCGGCGGCCCCGCCTGCGGATCCGGCGCCGCCTGCCGCGCTGCCCGCCGATCCTGTCGTGGCGGCTCCGCTCGCACTGCACGCGGCGAGCGTCACCGCCATCGCCCCCACGGCCCCCGCTCCGAGCAGACTGCGCCGCGAGAACCCGGCCGAGACGATGTCGCGGAAGTACTCGTTGGGCGAGTCGTTGCACACCGGTCGGGTGCACGCGTTCGCGCACTTGAACTGGCATGTCACCGGGCTGCGTTTGCCCCGCGTCAGCCCCGCCATCGGCAACGATCGCCGGATCCGCTCCACCATGTATCGGCTCCCTCTCCACGTGTCGGTGAGGCAACCGTCCCGTACACGGGTTTCCCGGCGTGATTGTCCGCGTGAACGGTCGGTGAAGTTCAGCGGTCGTATTCTCAGGCCCAGCCGAGCCGGTGCAACTGCTCGTCGTCGATACCGAAGTGGTGGGCGAACTCGTGGATCACCGTCACCCGCACCTCGTGCACCAGTTCGTCCTCGTCGTCGCACATCTCCATTAGCGGCGCGCGGTAGATGAAGATGGCGTCCGGCAGCGAGCCGGCGTACCAACTGTCGCGCTCGGTCAGTGCCACGCCTTCGTACAGGCCCAGGATGTCCGGCTCGTCGGGGTTGCGGTCCTCCACCAGCACGACCACGTTGTCCACCGCCGCGATCAGCTTCTCCGGCAGGGTGTCCAGCGCGTCCGAGACCAGCTCCTCGAAACGCTCCTCGCTCACGGTGATCGGCACGGCCCGCTCCTACTCTCCCGCCGACGGCAGCGGCGGGGCCACCGCCCGACCCGGCGGGGGCAGCGGCTTCGGCTCGGGCACCTTGCCGTCGATCATCAACCCGCTCTTGGCCGACCCCGTGAGCACCGCGTACGCCCCCTCCGACGCGCCGAACCCCACAGTGCAGTCCACCTTGCGGCTGCCCGCCAGCCAGCTGGGCAGCGACTGCGTGCTCCAGTAGACGGTGAGCGTGGTGTTGTGCAGGGCGTCCTCGCCGCCCAGGTAGTCCTCGCTGATTGTGCGGCATGCTTCACCCAGGAACTCGTCCTGCTTATCCAGCGGGGGCCAGTCGCCCGGGAACTGCGCGGCCAGGTCCACCTGCCCGGTCACCTCCACAGAGTGGTCGGTGGCGCAGTCCACCGGATCCGTCGGCAGCCCGTTCTCGATGCCCAGGCACGTGCCGGGCGGATGCACACGCGACTGGTCCTGGCCGGCCACGGTGCCGGTGATCGGCTGGAACGAGGCGCCGTCCACCCCTGTCTCCTGCAGCCCGCACAGCACCGTGCGCTCGCCCTGCGACCAGCCCTTGCCGCCCGGGTGGATCAGGCCCACGGTGAACCGGCCCGACGGGTCCAGCCGCCCGTCCAGGTAGCGGCCCACGGCGGGGGCGCACACCGAATCGCGCAGCGTGGCATATCGCTGCGCGTCCGTGACCTGCGCGTGCGGCCCGAACTCGCTGCTGGGGAAGTTGCTCAGATCCACCCGCTGCGCCACCTCGAACAGGTGCGGCCGGGCGCAGTCCACCTCGGTGATCTCCGGGTTCTCCTGGTCCTGCCAGGTCAGGCAGGTGCCGGGCCGCGCATCGCTGAAAGCGGGGCCCTCCGCGGAGCCGGTCTTGACGGGTGCGTCCCCCGCATTCGCCGCCACCGAGGGCTCCGACGAGCCGAAGACGCTGTCGAGGTTGCCGGTGGACACCAGCGTGATCACCGCGGCCGCCAGCGACCCGAGCGCCACCAGGATCAGGGAGCGCCGCATGTTCTGCGCGGTCAGGTGCGGGTGGTGCTGCGGCGCGGGGACCTCCGGGGCAGGGGTATCCGGGGCAAGGGTATCCGGAGCAGGGACCTCCGGGGCAGCGGCATCCGGGGCAGCGGCATCCGGGGCAGCGGCATCGAGGGCTGCAGAATCGCGAGCAGCAGCGTCGGGGGTGCTGCGACGGCGGCGGAAGATGGACATCGCCCACAATGATGCCTGGTGCACGCCGACAATGCGCACAGTAGCCGTCGATCAGGGGTGCGGCGGCGTATCGTCGCCGGTCGACGGGGCGGCCGACGGGACCGGCAAGTAAGGTCATGCGGTGTGATTGACCTGAAGTTCCTTCGCGAGAACCCCGACGCCGTGCGAGAGTCGCAGCGCACCCGCGGCGAGGACCCGGCGCTGGTGGACACGCTGCTGGAGGCGGATGCCGCGCGCCGGTCCGCCATCGCCGCGGCCGACGAGCTGCGCGCGGAGCAGAAGGCGCACGGGCGCACGGTCGGCAAGGCCACGCCGGAGGAGCGCCCTGCGCTGCTGGAACGCGCCAAGGAGCTGTCCGACGCGGTCAAGAAGGCCGGCGCCGACGAGGCCGCCGCCAAGGCCACGCTGGACGAGGCCCACCGCGCCATCTCCAACGTGGTGCAGGACGGCGCCCCGGCCGGCGGCGAGCAGGACTTCGTCGTCCTCGAGCACATCGGCGAGCCCCCCGCCATCGACGAGCCCAAGGACCACCTGGACCTGGGCGAGGAGCTGGGACTGATCGACATGAAGCGCGGATCCAAGGTGTCCGGGTCGCGCTTCTACTTCCTCACCGGCGCGGGCGCGCTGCTGCAGTTGGGGCTCCTGCAGCTCGCCGCGCAGAAGGCCGTGGCGAACGGCTTCACCATGATGATCCCGCCGGTGCTGGTGCGCCCGGAGATCATGGCGGGCACCGGTTTCCTGGGCGCCCACTCGGACGAGATCTACCACCTCGACGAGGACGACCTCTACCTGGTCGGCACCTCGGAGGTCCCCCTGGCCGGCTACCACTCGGACGAGATCCTGGACCTGACCGCCGGGCCCAAGCGGTATGCGGGCTGGTCGTCGTGCTTCCGCCGCGAGGCCGGCAGCTACGGCAAGGACACCCGCGGCATCATCCGCGTCCACCAGTTCGACAAGGTGGAGATGTTCAGCTATTGCCGCCCCGAGGAGGCCGACGCCGAGCACCAGCGCCTGCTGGGGTGGGAGAAGGAGATGCTCGCCGCCGTCGAGGTGCCCTATCGGGTGATCGACGTGGCGGGCGGCGACCTGGGCAGTTCCGCGGCCCGCAAGTTCGACTGCGAGGCGTGGGTCCCCAGTCAGGGCGCCTACCGCGAGCTCACCTCCACGTCCAACTGCACCACCTTCCAGGCGCGGCGCCTGAGCGTGCGGTACCGGGGCGACGACGGCAAGCCGCGGATCGCCGCCACCCTCAACGGCACGCTGGCTACCACGCGGTGGATCGTCGCGATCCTCGAGAACCACCAGCAGCCCGACGGCACCGTGCGCGTGCCCGCCGCGCTCCAGCCGTTCGTCGGCACCGATGTGCTGCGCCCGACGGGGTCCTGACCTGCACTCGGCCGCGCGCGCCTGCGCCGCGCTGGGCGCGCTCGCCGTACTGCTGACGGCGGGATGCGGCGGCGGACAGGCCCCGGAGCCGGGCCCCGATACCACCGCCGCCGATGCCCCCGCTCCCGATTCCCCGGAGGCCGCCGCCCCCGACGACGGCATGCGGCTGGTCGGCTCGGTGACGGTGCCCGAGGGGATGCGGTTCCAGGGCACGACAGTCGGCGGGCTGTCCGGCATCGACTATGACCCGGCCACCGGGCGGTACGTGGTGATCAGCGACGACCGGGGCGCGCACGGGCCCACCCGCGCCTACACCCTGGACCTGCCGCTGGGGCCGGACGGCCGGCCCGGGCAGCCGCGGTTCCTGTCGATGATCCCGCTCGCCGGGCCCGACGGCCCATACGCCCCGGGCACCAGCGACACCGAATCGATCCGCTGGGCCCCCGACGGGGGCGTCGTCTACGGCAGCGAGGGAGACGCCACCGGCGCCCTCACGCCGTTCATCCGCTCCGCGGAACCCGACGGGACACTGCGGCGCGACTACCCGCTGCCCCCGTACTACCTCCCGGCATCGGGGCCCGACGGCGACCAGGTGCGCGGCATGCGGGAGAACCTGGGGTTCGAGGGACTGGCGCTCGCCCCGGACGGCCGCACCATCTCCGCGATCACCGAGAACGCTCTGGTGCAGGACGGGCCGGCCGCGGCCGCGGAAACCCCGAGTCCGTCGCGGCTGCTGCAGCTCGACCGCGCCACCGGCGCCGTGACCGGCGAATACGTCTACGAGGCGGACCCGCTACGGACCACGGGGACGGCGATCGGGCCCGCCGTCGCCGGCGTGTCCGCGATGACACAGGTGGGGCCCGCGGCCTTCCTCACGGTGGAGCGCAGCCTGGCACTGCCCCGCGGGTTCGTCACCAGCATCTACCTGACCACCACCGACGGCGCCACGGACGTCGCGGGCGCCGACGCGCTGACCGGCGGCGAGACGGCCATGCACAAAACGAAGCTGTTCGAAACAGAAGGGCTGATGGGCAACGTGGAGGGCATCACCCTGGGCCCGGACCTGCCCGACGGTGCCCGCACGCTGGTCCTCGTCGAGGACGACAACTTCGGGCGCGTCGGATCCACCACGTTCCATGTTGTGCGCGTGGGATCCCCGACTGGCTTCTGAGCACGTACCGCTGCGCACGGGCCGTGCACCCGGGAAGATGGGCGCATGGGCAACGAGAGTGCAGTGGTCGTAGGGGTCGACGGATCCGACAATGCGCGGGTGGCCTTGGACGCGGCGATCACGGAGGCGACAAGCAGGAAGGCCCCGCTGCACCTGGTGGCGGCCTACCACGCACCGGCCGTGCGGCGGCACAGCGTCGCCGTCGAATACGAGAAGGTGGTCCGCGATGAGGCCTTCGCGATCCTTGCCGAGGCCGCGGAGCAGGCCCGCGACGCGGGCGCGGACGTGACCACCTCGGTGCACTCGGGCGACGCCTCCGGGGTGCTGCTCGAACAGTCGCGCACCGCGGCGCTGGTCGTGGTGGGCGCGCGGGGGCGCGGCGGGTTCATGGGCCGGCTGCTGGGGTCGGTGGCCGCGGCGCTGCCTGCGCACGCCGCCTGCCCGGTCCTGTTGGTGCCGCGGCGCGTGGACGCCCCGGCGCACAGGGAACCGGACTACAGCGGCCGGATCGTGGTGGGCATCGACGCCTCCGGCCCGGCCAGCCCGGCGCTGTCCGCAGCCGCGGACGCCGCGCATCGCCGGAACCTGCCGCTTGTCGTCGCGGCGGTCGCGGGCCCCGACTTCGACGCGGACTCGCGCGCGGGCGACGACCCGGATGCCGTGCGTGGGGTCCTCGCGCAGTGCCTGGACTCGGTGGCCGCATCGCACCCCGATGTGCAGGCGACCACCGAACTCCTGGAAGGGCCGCCCGCCGAGGTGCTGGCCCGCGTGTCCGCGACAGCCGAGACGGTGGTCGTGGGCGCGCGCGGCAGCGGCGGCTTCAGGGCGATGCGGCTCGGCTCCACGGTGCACGCGCTGCTGGGGCACGCGCAAGGGCCGGTGCTCGTGGTCCGCTGATGGGCCGGCCTCTCAGCGCAGGATCATGCCGGTGGCGGTGCCCGAGGCCAGCAGGGCGCCGTCGCTGTCCCGCAGCTCGCCGCGCGCCGTGGCGGTGCGCCCGCCGCGGTGTTCCACCTTGCCCACGGCCCGCACCGGACCCGTCTCCGTGGTGACCCCGCGGATGAACCGGACCGTGAGATCCAGCGTGGTGAACCCCTCGCCGGCCTCCAGGGTGGACTGGATCGAATAGCCCATCGCCGAGTCCAGCCACGCGCTGAGCACGCCCCCGTGCACGGTGCCCACCGCGTTGTACTGGTACTCGCCGGGCTCGGCCTCCAAGGTCACGGACCCGCGTGCCAGCGCCGCGATCCGGAAGTCCAGCGCGCCGCCCGACGGCGGGTACGGGATCTCCCCGGAGTGCAGCCGTTCCATGAACTCCAACCCGGTCAGCCCCTCGCGGGCCTCGGCGATGTCGGCCGGGTCGGCCCACGAATGCGTGCGCGAGTGCTCAGCGGTCACCAGGTCTCCTCTGTGCGGGGCGGAACTCTCCGAAGCGTCTCCCGTACCGTACGACGAATCGCGGCCGAGAGTTGTCCACAGGGCCGAATGCGCCCGGCGGTCTGTTCCGGCACGCTGGCCGCATGGGGGGAGGACGGGAGCGCACGCGGGGCGACTTGGATCAAGACGATGGCGCAACTGACTGAACACGAGTCGCGCAGCACTGTCGCCCGCAGATGCCGGAGCGGCCGATACGTGCAGGTGATGCGCGGGGTTTATGCCGACGCCGAGCCGCACGGGGTCGACCGTTGCCGGGCGGTGAGCCTGTGGCGCGCGGACGCCACGTTCAGCCATGCCTCGGCGGCCTGGCTGTGGGGACTGATCGACGAACCGGAACGGGTGCACGTGACGGTGCCGCCGAGCATCCGACTGCAAAGTCCCGGATGGTTCGCGGTCACCCGCAAGGAACTGCCCGGGCCGGGTTCGTGGGCGTTCGACCCGCCGGTGGTGGGCCATCGCCCGCGCGATCTTCGGTTCGGTGCCGATGTTGGACACGCAAACGGCCGAACGGATCGTGGACGAGTATTCCCGCAGCGACGAACGCTACGAGGAATTGCTCGAATGCTGCTACCGCGATGCCGGTTGCCGCGGGGTGTCGCTCGCGCGGCGTGTCATCGAGCGGGCGGCGCGGCGCACTGCATCGGAGGCCGAGCGGGTGGTGGCGCATGCCCTGGGACGGGCCGGAGATCACCTCGAGGTGAACAAGGCGATCGCCTTGTGCTGGACGGCTGGCCGATGCTCCGACTCGCCGCGAACGCGCGGCTCAATCGGCGCCGCTCGCGGCGGAATCCTCCGCGCCCTGCCCGCCATCGACCGGCGCGCACCGAAGCTCGTGCCCGCGGGAGGTCTTGCACCGCCCGGTTTCCAGGTCCCACTGCCACCCGTGCATGTTGCAGGTGAGGGTGGTGCCCTCGATGACGCCGAACTTGGACAGGTCGGCTTTCAAGTGCGGGCACCGGCGCTGCATCTGCCAATCGCCGAGGTCGATGGTGTCGGAATCGTCCTTGCCCTCGGCGAACCAGCCGTCCGCGTAGGCGATGCGCTCGTCGGTGAGGCACTTGAAGAACGTGTAAAGGTACTCGTTGTATCCGCCGATGCGCCAGGTGCGGAACCGGATGGACAGGAAGATCGAGTTGACCCAGTCCGGCTCGCCGTCGCGCAGCACGGTGCGCACCAGCGAGCGGTCCATGGTGAACCCGTAGCGGAAGCGGCGCTCCACCTCCTTGCGCGGGCGCACGGTGCGCTCAGGGAAGTCGAGGACCACCGTCTCGACGATCGCGCCGCCCTCGGTCATCTGCAGCGCCACCGGGTAGCCGATACCCTCGCTGATCTGGTCGGTCTGCTTCATGATGGGCTCGAACAGTTCGCGCAGCGGCTCGTAGAGCGACTCGCCCGCGGAGGGCGCCCAGGCGGCCTTCTCGGCGGCGATCACCGGGGCCATCCGGGTGGCCATGTCCTCGATGTAGGCGGCCTTGTCGGTGAAGATCTTCTGCACCTGTGAATCGGGGATCGGGTGGGTGACCGTCACCGAGTCGTGGTCGAACTCCGCGGTGGTGCCCGGGATCATGAGGATGCCGCCGTCGATTCCGTGCTTGGCGAGCTCGCCGAGGAACACCGTCTGGTCCGGGAAGATGTTGGCCGGGTCGCCGGCGTCGTCGTTGAGGAAGCGCAGGTCGTCGTCCAGGAACACCGGCGGTCCGGCCGAGGGGATCACGTGCAGGGCGCCCACGGTCTCGACGTAGCTGCGGGCGCGGTCCATCTGCCGCTGCCTCTTTTGCTCGCCGTGGGCGCGTTTGGTGCGCTCGGACATCTCGTACACCCACGGATACCAGATGGCGCCCGAGTACTGGAGCATGTGCACGTCGATGCGGCCGAAGTTCTCGCCCACCACGTCCAGGTCCACCGGGCGGGCGTCGTTCATGTTGAACGCGGTGGTGGTGCCGTCGGAGACGACCAGCGCCGAATCTCCCAGCGGCCCGTCCGCGGGCGCGCGTAGGGCGATGATCATGAGTTCCAGCACGCCCTTGGGGCCGGTGACCGTGTGCTTGACCGAGTCCTCGGTCTCGTAGAACTTGTGGAAGCCCAGCGCCTCGAGTTCGCGTTTGAGGTCCGGCACCGGGTAGTCCGGCAGCAGCACGGTGGCGTCCTTGTTGACGTGCTCGCGCAACAGCTGCGGGTCGAAGTGGTCTTTGTGCAGGTGGGAGACGTAGAGGTAGTCACAGTCGCCCAGCGCGGCCCAGTTGAGTCCGGTGTTGTCCGGGAACGGGAACCAGGATGCGAAGTATGCGGGATTCACCCACGGGTCGCACAGGATCGAGCCTGCCCCCGTCTGGATGTGAAAGCCGGCATGTCCGAGGCTGGTGACCTGCACGGTGGAGTACCTCCGAGTTGGATGTTGTTCGGTCGCAAGGATACGGGCAGCGATGCGAAGTTACAGCGTCGGCGGCGGGCTGCGCGTAGGAAGGTGCGCGTGCGACACGTGGGGGCCCCGGCCGGTGACGCCCCCCCGGCCGGGGCATGGCTCGGGTGCGGGCGCGGCGGATAGGGTGGCCGGGTGGAACCTGTCTACGGCTCGGTCATCCGTCTCGCCAAGGGAGTCTTCGCTTTCGAGGGGCTCCGGTTCACCCGCACCGGATCGCGGAACATCCCGACGGACGGCGGCGCGGTGATCACGATCAACCACACCGGCTACATGGATTTCACCTACGCGGGCTACGCGGCCTTCGACGTGCACCGGTTCATCCGGTTCATGGCGAAGAAGGAGGTGTTCGACCACAAGGTGTCGGGCCCGCTGATGCGCGGCATGCGGCATATCCCGGTGGATCGGGCCAGCGGCGGCGGCTCCTATGCCGAGGCGGTGCAGCGCCTTCGTGCCGGCGAGCTGGTGGGCGTGTTCCCGGAGGCGACGATCAGCCGCAGCTTCGAGCTCAAGGAGTTCAAGACGGGTGCGGCGCGCATGGCTCTCGAAGCCGGCGTGCCGATAGTGCCCGTGGTCATCTGGGGGTCGCAGCGCGTGTGGACCAAGGGGCACCCGAAGAACCTCGGCCGGACCAATCTGCCGATCCTCATCCGCACCGGCGCGCATATAGCCCCGGAGGGCACCCCGGAGGAGCTCACCGGCCGGGTGAAGGCGTCGATGTCGCGCATCCTCGATGAGCTGCGCACCGAGTACGCCGCCGAGTTCGGCCCGTACCCGGCGGGCGAATACTGGGTGCCGCGGTCGCTGGGCGGCGGCGCCCCCTCACTGGAGGAGGCCACCGCGCTGGACGAGGCGGACACCGCCGCGCGCAAGGCGCGCCGCGCGGCGCAGACCGGGCGCGGCGCCGACGGGGACCCTGCGGTGGTCGCCGAGCGGCCGGGGCGGGAAGATGAGGCGGGTGTGCGGGGTCGGCTGCACGAGGCGAAGGCGCGCCGCACCGCCGCGCGCAGGAAGAGGAAGGGCCCGGAAGTCTGGTGAAACGCCCGCTGCTCATTGCGAGCGATGTCGATGGCACGTTGGTCGATGATGCGATGCGGGTGAGTGCCCGCAATCGCGCCGCCGTGGCGGGCGCGGTGGAGGACGGCGTGCACTTCGTGCTGTGCACCGGCCGCCCGCCGCGCTGGATCCGCCAGATCGCCGACCAGCTCGAGCATCCGCCCCTTGCAGTGTGCGCCAACGGGGCCATGGTGTTCGACAGTGCCACCGACCGTGTGCTGGCCGCGCACGTGCTCGAGCCCGCCACGCTGGAGTGGGTCGCGGAGGCGGTGGCCGGCGCACTGCCGATTGCGGCGCTGGCGGCCGAGCGGATCGAGCCGGGCGCGCGTTCTGCGTTGCACATGGAGTTCGTCACCACCCCCCGCTACGAGCACGCGTGGGAGCATCCGCGCGGCGTGGAGGTGGCCGATGCGGAGATCGCGGCCGCCCCTGCGGTGAAGCTGCTGGTCCGTGCACCGGGGACGCCCAGCGCGGTGATGCGTGACGCGCTGGAGCCCGTGCTGGGCCGGCGGGTGGACCTGACGTTCTCCACGGATGACGGGCTTATCGAGATCGCAGCGCCGGGGGTGACCAAGGCGATGGGGCTGGCGGACATCACCGGCGGCATGGACGTGGCGGCGTCGGATGTGATCGCGTTCGGGGACATGCCCAACGACGTGTCGATGCTTTCGTGGGCGCGGCACGGGGTGGCGATGCAGAACGCGCATCCGGAGCTGCTGGCGGTGGCCGACGAGGTCACCGGCTCAAATAATGACAGCGGCGTCGCGCTGGTTCTCGAACGCTGGTGGGGCTGAAGACCCGCGCTTGTTCGTGCAGGTAGAACTACGTGCATGTGATTTATGTGGCGTGTGATGTTCGTGTGACAACTGTGACTCGAGTGTGCTTTGCTCGGTGGTGCTGCACGCGGAATCGCCCCTTCGACGAGGAGAACGCCGATGCATCGATCACCGCTGAGGAACGCCCTGCGCGCCGTCCGGCGGCCGCTGTCGACCGCCCGCGGCCCGGACGCGTCACGCCGACGGCGACGGGCGGCCGCCGCGAAGCTGTCCGCCGCGGTGTCGGCACCGATGCTGGCGGTGGCGGCCGTCGCGGTGTCGGTGACGGCGGGCGGTGCCGGCGGGACGGACGGCGCCGCGGCTGCGCACCTCGATACGGTCCCGGTGGTCGATGCGCAAACGGTGTTCACCCTGCGCGGGCACGGCCACGGGCACGGCCGGGGCATGGGGCAGTGGGGCGCGTACGGCTACGCCAAGGACCACGGATGGAGCGCCGAGCAGATCATCGGCCACTACTACGGCGGCACCGAGCTGCAGCGGATCGACACCGGCGGGATCTCCGTGCGGCTGATGGGGCTCGACGGTGAGGACCTGTCCGTCACCTCGGACGGGCCGATGACGGTCGACGGCCACGAGGTGCCCGCCGGCGCCGCGGTGACCCTGCGCCCCACCCCCGGCGGCGCGGACGTGACCGTCACGCAGGGGTGCGGCGGCGCCCCCACTGACTCGTTCGCCGTGGGGGATCCGCGCGTCTCGCCGGCCGGCGGCGCGAAGCTCACCGTGTGCGGCGGCAACACCTACCGCGGCGACCTGGGCGTCGCCCTCGACGGCGGCGCGCCGCGCACCGTGAACCACGTGGGTATGGCGGACTATCTGCGCGGCGTGCTGCCCGAGGAGATCTCCGCGGGCTGGGCCGACAAGGGCGCGGGCGAGGCGCTGCGCGCGCAGGCGATCGCCGCCCGCTCGTACGCGGCCGCCGAGGACCGCTACGCGTACGCGGAAACGTGCGACACGCAGGCGTGCCAGGTCTACGGCGGCACCGCCGAGGAGGATCCGCGCACCGACGCGGCCGTGGCGGACACCGCGGGCATGGTGGTCACGCGTGGGGGACAACCGGTGGCCACCGAGTTCTCCGCGTCGACCGGCGGCTGGACCGCCGGCGGCGATTTCCCGGCCGTCGAAGACGCGGGCGACACCGCCTCACCAGTGCACGACTGGACGCAGACCGTCACCGCTCAGCAGGTGTCGGAGGCGTTCGGAGTGGGGCCGCTCCAGGAGATGACGGTGACAGCACGCAACGGGCTCGGCGCCGACGGCGGGCGCGTGGTGACGATGCGCGTGGTGGGCGCGGACAAGACGGTGGAGGTGTCCGGCCCGGAGGTCCGCACCGGACTGGGCCTCAAGTCGGACTGGTTCACGATCGACGGCCAGGGTCCGGCGGCGTCGGTGATCCCGCCGGAGTCGTCGGGCCTCATCCCGGACTCGTCGGGTGTGCTGCCCCCGGCCGTCCCCGACTCCTCCGGCCAGGCACCCGAGAGCGGTGGTGGCGAATCCGGTCCGCTCGACATCGTCGGCGGCGCGGGGCTGACGGCGGAGGACATCCGGCGCGCGGCGGATGCGCTCTCCGGCGCGATGGGGGCCGACTCGAAGCTCGGTAGCGCGATCGACGCGATCGGCGGCGTGGCAGCCGACGGCCTCCAGGCCTACACGGACGCACGCGGCGAGGGCCCGCCGGAACAGCCCGAGCCCTGACGACCCGGCCCGCCGCGCTGCATCCGACGGCCCGCCGCGCTGCATCCCGCGGCCTGCCGCGCTGCATCCCGCGGCCCGCCGCATGGTGGCGTCCGTCACCGTGCGGCGGGCCGCGGCAGACTGCGGGCGTCCCGCCCGGGCGACTTCCGTTACCCTGGGCTTCTGTGTCGAGTGATATTGAGACGAACGCCAAGCGGCAAGCGGCCGGCGAGTACGACCTGATCGTCGTCGGCTCCGGATTCTTCGGGCTCACCGTGGCCGAGCGCGCCGCCTCCGAGCTGGGCAAGCGGGTGCTGGTGCTGGACCGTCGCCACCACATCGGCGGCAACGCCTACTCGGAGGCGGAGCCGACCACCGGGATCGAGGTGCACCGCTACGGCGCGCACCTGTTCCACACCTCCAACAAGCGTGTGTGGGACTACGTGAACCGCTTCACCACATTCACCGGCTACCGGCACCGCGTGGTCACCAACCACAACGGGCAGGTGTACCAGTTCCCGATGGGGTTGGGGCTGATCTCGGAGTTCTTCGGGCGCTACTACTCGCCCACCGAGGCTCGTGCACTCATCGCCGAGCAGGCCGCTGAGATCGACACCGCCGACGCGCAGAACCTCGAGGAGAAGGCGATCTCGCTTATCGGCCGCCCCCTCTACGAGGCGTTCGTCAAGAACTACACGGCCAAGCAGTGGCAGACCGACCCCAAGGAGCTGCCGGCCGGGATCATCACGCGCCTGCCCGTGCGCTACACGTTCGACAACGGCTACTTCACCGACACCTACGAGGGCCTGCCCACCGACGGGTACACCGCGTGGTTGGAGAACATGGCGGCGCACGAGCTCATCGAGGTGCGGCTGGACACCGACTGGTTCGCCGTGCGCGAAGACCTGCGCGCCGCCTCCCCCGACGCCCCGGTGGTGTACACGGGCCCGCTGGACCGCTACTTCGACCACAGCGAGGGCCGGCTGGGCTGGCGCACGCTGGACTTCGAGGAGGAGGTTCTGAGCGACTGCGGGGACTTCCAGGGCACGCCGGTGATGAACTATGCGGACGCGGACGTCGCCTACACGCGCATCCACGAGTTCCGGCATTTCCACCCTGAGCGCGACTACCCGTCGGACAAGACCGTGATCATGCGCGAGTTCTCCCGTGCGGCCGAGGAGGACGACGAGCCGTACTATCCGATCAACACCGCCGACGACCGCGCCAAGCTCGACGCCTACCGTGCGCTGGCGAAGGCGGAGACGCAGGACAACGGCGTGTTCTTCGGCGGGCGGCTGGGCACCTACCAGTACCTGGACATGCACATGGCCATCGCCAGCGCGATGAGCATGTTCGACAACCACCTCGCCGATTCCCTCGGACGTACGGCGGCCGGCAACTGATGGCCGCCGCACAGTCGCTGCTGCAGCGGATCCTGCTTCCCCGCGGCGGCGAGCCGCTGGACGTGCGAACGCTGTACCTGGAGGAGTCGGAGACCAACGCGCGCCGGGCGCACGCCACCTCACGCACCTCGGTGCGCCTGGGCGCGGAGTCCGAGGTGTCGTTCGCCACCTACTTCAACGCGTTCCCCGCCAGTTACTGGCGCCGGTGGACGGTGCTGGACGCGGTGGTGCTGCGGATCGAGGTCCGGGGCGGTTGCCGGGTGGACGTCTACCGCTCCAAGGCGGACGGCAGCCGGATCCACGTCGAGGGGCAGCGGGTCGATGACGATTCCGCGGCCGGCCCGGACGAGGCGGCCGGCGAGACCCGGGTCCTCGAGTTCTCCGTGTCGCTCGCGCCGTTCGAGGACGGCGGCTGGATCTGGTTCGACGTCACCACCGCCACGAAGACCGAGGTGCTCTCGGCCGGCTGGTACGCGCCCACCGCGGCGCCCGGCCGCGCCGCGGTGGCCCTGGGCATCCCCACGTTCAACCGGCCCGCCGACTGCGTGGCCGCGCTGCGCGCCATCGCCTCCGACCCGCTCGTGATGGACGTGGTGGACACGATCATCGTGCCCGACCAGGGCGCCGACAAGGTGCGCGATCAGGACGACTTCGCCGAGACGTCGGCGCTGCTGGGCGAGCGGCTGCGGATGTACGACCAGCCCAACCTGGGCGGCTCCGGCGGGTACAGCCGCATCATGCTCGAGGCCGTGAAGAACACGGACTGCGAGCAGATCCTGTTCATGGACGACGACATCCAGATCGAGCCGGATTCGATCCTGCGGGCGCTCGCGTTCTCGCGCTTCGCCAAGGTGCCCACCCTGGTGGGCGGGCAGATGCTCAACCTGCAGGAGCGCAGCCACCTGCACACGATGGGCGAGGTGGTGCGGCGCGATATATTCATGTGGGGTGCCGCGCCGCACGTGGAATACGACCACGACTTCTCCACGCGCCCGCTGCGCGACCGGGAGGAGTCCAAGGATCTGCACCGGCGCATCGACGTCGACTTCAACGGCTGGTGGATGTGCATGATCCCGCGCTCGGTCGCGGAGGAGATCGGCCAGCCGCTGCCGCTGTTCATCAAATGGGACGACGCCGAGTACGGACTGCGTGCCCGCAAGGCCGGTTACCCGACGGTGACGATGCCGGGCGCGGCGATCTGGCACATGGCGTGGTCGGACAAGGACGACGCCATCGACTGGCAGGCCTACTTCCACCTGCGCAACAGGCTGGTCGTGGCATCGCTGCACATGGACGGCGGGCACCGCGGGCTCATGCAGAACGCGCTCAAGGCCACCGTCAAGCACCTGCTGTGCCTCGAATACTCCACGGTGGCCATCCAGAACCAGGCCATCCGGGACTTCCTCGCCGGCCCGGAGCACATCACGTCGATCCTCGAATCCGCGATGCCCATGGTGCGGCGGATGCGCAGCGAGTACCCGGACGCGGTGGTGCTGCCGTCGTCCACCGAGCTGCCGTTGCCGTCGCACGCCGGCGTGGGCGCGGTGTCGCTGCCGTCGAACCCGGTGTCCAAGGTGGTGCGGCTGGCAAAGGGGCTGGCCCGCAACGCCCGCCTGGCCGACGAGTCCACGCACCGCACACCGCAGCTCAACGTGCCCACCCTGGACGCGCGCTGGTTCCTGCTCTCGCAGGTGGACGGCGTCACCGTCACCACAGCCGACGGGCGGGGCGTGGTGTACCGCCAGCGCGACCGGGAGAAGGCGGCCGTGCTGCTGCGCGAGTCTCTGCGCCTGCTGCGCGAGCTGAACACGCGGTTCCCGGAGATGAAGCAGGCCTACCGCGCGGCGGCCCCCGGCTTGACGAGCCGCGAGCGCTGGTCCGGCGTTTTCGAGGGATGGGAGACCCGTGTCGGCGAAGGATGACCTGGTCGCGGCGGCCGCCGCTGCCGAGACGCCCGTGCTGGCCGCGGTGCAGGACGTGCTCATCGATCGTCCGGGGGTGTTGACGACGGCCCGCGGCATGTCGCACTTCGGCGAACACGCGCTGGGCTGGATGGCCGTGTCGGCGGCGGGCGCCGCGGTGGACCGGTCTCGGCGCGGCCGGTGGCTGGCGGTGGGTGCGGGTGCGGTGGGCGCGCACGCCGCGTCGATCGCCGTCAAACGTGTGGTGCGTCGGCCGCGCCCGCAGGATCCGATGGTGCGGGTGGGCGTGTCCACCCCGAGCAGGCTGAGTTTTCCGTCATCGCATGCCACCTCGTCGACGGCCGCGGCGCTGCTGATCGGGCGGGCGAGCGGGGTGCCCGTGGCGGCCGCCGTGGTGCCGGCCATGGCGCTGTCCCGGCTGCTGCTGGGCGTGCACTACCCGTCGGACGTCGTCGCCGGCAGTGCCATCGGCGCGCTCGCGGCGGTGGCGACGGACCGGCTCCGGCGTCGGGTGCCGGTGCTCCGCGATGAGCCACGGCCTAGGGTGGCGGGGTCGGAAGGAAACAACAGACGATGAGCGAAAGCGCCGATCATCTGGTGGGGCTCGAGCCGGTCGAGCAGCCGACGGACGCCGAGTCCGTCGCGGCCGCTGCCAAGGTTCCGCGTAACGCCCTGGCCGCGCTGGTCAAGGCGATGCGCCCGTGGCAGTGGATCAAGAACGTCCTGGTGTTGGCGGCCCCCGTCGCGGCGGGGAACGTCTTCGAGTGGGACGTGCTGTGGCCGTCGCTCATCGCGTTCGTGGTGTTCTGCCTGGCCGCCTCGTCCATCTACCTCATCAACGACGCGCGTGATGTCGAGGCCGACCGCGCGCACCCGGTCAAGCGCTACCGGCCCATCGCCGCCGGGGCGCTGCCGGTGGGCGTGGCGTACGCGGCGTCGGTCGTGCTGGTGGCGGCGGCCATCGCGTTGTCGTTCGTCGCGAACTACCGCCTGGCCATCGTCGTGGCCGTGTACATCGCGGTGCAGCTCGCGTACTGCTTCGGCCTGAAGCACCAGGCGGTGCTCGACATCTGCATCGTGTCGTCGGGCTTCCTGCTGCGCGCCATGGCGGGCGGCGTGGCGGCCGCGATCGGACTCTCGCAGTGGTTCCTGCTGATCATGGCCTTCGGCTCGCTGTTCATGGCCGCGGGCAAGCGCTACGCGGAGCTGCAGCTGGCCGAACGGACGGGCGCGAAGATCCGCAAGTCGCTGGAGGGCTACACCACTACTTATCTGCGGTTCGTCTGGACGCTCTCGGCCACCGCCGTGGTGCTCTGCTACGGGCTGTGGGCCTTCGAGCAGGACGCGCTCCGCGGCGGCGCGTGGTACGCGATCTCGATGATCCCGTTCGTCATCGCCATCCTCCGGTACGCGGTGGATGTCGACGGCGGCGTGGCGGGCGCCCCGGAGGATATCGCGCGCCGCGACCGGGCCCTGCAGCTGCTCGCGGTCGCGTGGATCGTGATCGTCGGCGTCGCCGCCTATGTCGTACCGCATATCTGACGAGCCCGGCGCCGGCACCCCGCCGCGCAGCGCCTGGTCCGAACGGGTGCGGGGTGCGCTGAACCGGTGGGGACCGCAGGGCGCGGTGACGATGCTCGGCATCATCGTCGCGGCCGGGTTGTTCGGCTATGGCGGGTGGCAGCGGCGGTGGATGGCCGACGACGGCCTCATCGTCCTGCGCACCGTGCGCAACCTGCTGGCGGGCAACGGCCCGGTGTTCAACGCGGGCGAGCGCGTGGAGGTCAACACCAGTACCGCCTGGACGTACGTGATGTGGCTGTTCGGGTGGATCACCCGCGCGCGGCTCGAGTACGTCGCGGTGGGCGTGTGTCTGGCGCTGAGTATCGCCGCCATGGTGTTCGTGATGCTCGGCTCGGCCCGTCTGCTGCGGCATTCCGCGTGGGCGCGCCGGGTGAGGGGCCCGGTGCTGTTGCTCCCGGGCGGCGTCTTCATCTACGCGGCGCTGCCGCCGGCCCGCGACTTCGCCACCAGTGGGCTCGAGGTGGGGTTGCTGCTGTGCTGGCTGGGCGCGGTGTGGTGGCTGTTGGTGCGCTGGGCGACCACGGAGCGGCCGTCCACGGCGTCGGTGCTGTCGTTGGGTTTCCTGGCCGGGTTGAGTTGGCTGGTGCGGCCGGAAACCGTGCTGCTGGGAGCGCCGGTGCTGCTGCTGCTGTTCTGCGTCCGCCAGTCGTGGCGGCGCAGGGCGGTGCTCGTCGGCGTGTCCGGATTGGTGCCTGTGGGCTACCAGATCTGGCGCATGGGCTACTACGCGTTGCCGTACCCGAACACCGCCGTGGCGAAGGATGCGGGCGAGGCCAAGTGGGGCAAGGGCCTGATCTACCTGGCGGACCTGGTGCAGCCGTACGTGCTGTGGGTGCCGCTGGTGCTGCTGGTGGTGATCGCCGCGGTGATGTGGGGTCCGGCCGCCGTGCGCGCGGTGTCGGCGGGCGCGGCCTGGGCCAGGGCCAAGGGTTCCGGGGTCAAGGGTGCCGGGGCCAAGGGTGCAGGGTCCGCGGCGGACGGCGCCGCGGCCGGAGCGCCGGGCGTTCCGGGGGAGTATCGCCCCCCGCGGCGTATCGCGCGCCCCGTGGCGGCGCGCCTGCGCCGCGCTCAGGACCGGCTGCACTCGCCGGTCACGGTCACCGCGCTGATCGTCGCCGTCGCTCTGGTGTGGTTGGTGTACGTGCTGCGGGTGGGCGGCGACTTCATGCACGGTCGCGTGCTGCTGCCCGTGGTGTTCCTGCTGATCGCCCCGCTGGCGATGATCCCCGTGCCGATTCCGCGCTGTCGGGACCTGCGCCCGGCCGACGCCGCGGCGGGGCTGCGCGGCGTGTTGGCCCCGGCGGCGCGCACCGCGGTCCCGGTGCTGGGGTGGATCGGTGTGATCGCCTGGGCGCTGACGATCGTCAACGTTCCGGGAGCGGCGCGCCCGGGCACGCTCACCCGTGACGGGATCGTGGACGAGCGGGCCTTCTACGTGACCGCCACCGGGCACGCGCACCCCATCACCTCGCAGGACTACCTGGACTTTCCGCGGATGCGTGCGCTGGTGGACACGATCCGGGCCACGCCGGAGGGCGGATTGCTCATCCAGAACGGCAGCCTGAACTCCTGGACGGTGATCCCGCCCGCGGTTCCGCCCCCGCCCGGCGAGGCGCAGCACACCGTGTACTTCATCAACCTCGGGATGCCGGGTATGAACACGCCGCTGGACGTCAAGGTGTACGACACCGTGGGGCTGGCGTTCCCGCTTGCAGCGCATACGCCGCGGATCACCTACGGGCGTATCGGGCACGACAAGAACCTCCCGCCGGACTGGGTGATCGCGCTGCAGGGGCTCGCGGACACCCACGAGGAGGGGATGCCGCAGTGGCTCGACGAGGACTGGGTGAAGCAGGCGGAGACCGCCATCACCTGCCCACAGACCGAGTACCTGCTCGACTCGTACACCGGCGAGCTGACCTGGGGGCGGTGGTGGGAGAACTTCCGCCACGCATGGTCGCTGGCGGCCTATCAGATCGACCCGGATCCGGAGTACGAGATCGAACGCTGCGACCTGGTGCCGCCGCCGCTCGACACGCCCCCGCGCTGAGTCCGGCGCGCGCGTTCGCCCACACCGGGCCTCGGTTGTGAGTAACCTCACTAGACGGGCCCGGCGCGTCGCGGGCGGGTGTCGCAGGGGCCGGACGGACACGGGTGCGGGACACGGCAGCACGCGATTTCAATGCGTCGACGTGCGGAGTGTCACGGGCAGGTAACGGATTGCGACGAACGGTCGATACACAACAGGATCCAGGCGAGTGCGGTGACGGACGTGCGCGCGCCGGCCGCGGTCCGGACGGCGAGTTGCATTGCCAGGTCAGGGCGTTTAACTTTGACCGACGATGCAGGCGGGTGTCCACGAGCCGTGACCGACTGGAAGGTCGACACGCAGCAGTGCGGTGAACCGGGTGCATTTCCGAAGTTCTCCGAGGCTGCCCACAGGAAGAGGTTCAGGCCGATGACCAATGCGGAACCACGGTTTCTCCGGCGCGTGCGCGCCCGGCTCCTCGGATTCGCTGCGATCGCGTTCTCGCTGGCGATGCTGACCGGGGTCGCCACCGCCGGCACGGCGTCCGCGTGGTCGTGGAACGACGACGGCCGCATCGTCAAGGAGTACGTGTGGTCGGACGCCATGGCCCGCAACATCCCGGTCTCCTTCATGCCGTCGGCGCGCGGCGGCAACCACGCGCTGATCCTGCTGGACGGCCTGCGCGCCCGCGACGACTTCAGCGGCTGGGATATCGAGACCAACGCCTTCGACAAGTTCCGCAACGACAACATCAACGTCGTCATGCCCATCGGCGGCCAGTCCAGCTGGTACGCGGACTGGAACGCGCCGAGCGCCATCAACGGCCAGGACTTCACCTACAAGTGGGAGACGTTCCTGAGCGTGGAGCTGCCGAACTATCTGGCGAACGTGCACGGCATCGCCCGTGACCACAACGCCATCGCGGGCCTGTCGATGGGCGGCAGCGCGGCGCTCTACTTCGCGGCCAAGTACAAGCCGTACTACTCGTTCGCCGGTTCGTTCTCCGGCTACCTGCACAACTCGATGATCGGCATGCCCGCCGGCATCAGCATCGGCATGCTCGACGCGGGCAGCTTCAACGCGGGCGACATGTACGGCTCCGCCTCGTCGCTCAACCCGGAGTGGGTCTCGCACGACCCGTTCAACTTCGCACCCGAGCTGCGCGGCATCTCGCTGTACATCTCGGCGGCCAGCGCGCTGCCCAACCCGGACCCCGTCAACGGCGACCGGCCCCAGTCGCTGCTGGACTACTACAACACCACCAACGGCATGGCGCTCGAAGGGCTGGCGCTGGCGAACTCCCGCATCTTCCAGGCACGGCTGAACTCGCTGAACATCCCCGCCACCTATTCGTTCCCGCCGGTGGGCATCCACTCGTGGAACAACTGGAGCGCGGAGCTGGACAAGGCCAGGCCGCAGATCCTGGACGCCACGAACGGCTGGTGATCCGCCCCGCACACACGTGACGAACGGAGAGGCGCGCGTCCGCAGACGCGCGCCTCTCCGCGTCCGGGGACGACCGTCGGCGCCGGAACGGCCGTGCACCGCTCCAGCCCGATGTGACTGATGTTCGGCGTGTGAATGATGTGATTTGTCCTTGTGGGCATTACTGTGACGGTGATCGGGAAACGGTGGTCGGGTCGTTTCCGCTTTTTCGGATCGAAGCGAGGAAGTCTTGATGCGCTCTGACACGTCGTGGAATCGCGGGGAGTCCCGTGACGGGCGTCCGCGGGCGGGGCTGCGCCGCCGGCTCATCGCGTGGGGCGCGGTGCCGCTCGCCGCGGCTCTGGCGCTCCCGGTGACCGCGCAGGTGCTGCCGCAGGCCGCGCCCGTCGCCCACGCCGCGCCCGCCGGCGAGGCGGTTCCCGCCGGGGTCAAGGTGACCAAGGTGCAGTGGCTGTCCGACCGCCGTGTAGCGGTCTGGGTGCATTCCCCCGCCATGAACGAGGACATCCAGGTGCAGATCCTGGTCGGGCGCGACTGGCACATCGCCCCCGACAAGGACTACCCCGAGCTGCTCATGCTCGACGGGCTGCGTGCCCGCGACGACCAGAGCGGCTGGACCATCGAGACCGACATCGTCGACTTCTTCGCCGACAAGAACGTCAACGTGGTCCTGCCGGTGGGCGGGCAGTCGAGCTTCTACACGAACTGGGACAAGCCGGACAACGGCAAGAACTACCAGTGGGAGACGTTCCTGACCAAGGAGCTGCCGCCGATCCTGCACAACGACTGGCGCACGAGCACCGACAAGGCCGCGATCGCCGGCCTGTCGATGGGCGGCACCGCCGCGATGATGCTGGCCGAGCGGCACCCGGACATGTTCGACTTCGTCGCCTCGTACTCCGGCATCCTGTCCACGACTTCCCTGGGCATGCCGCAGGCGATCCAGTTCGCGATGCTCGACGCGGGCGGTTTCCACTCGCAGAACATGTGGGGCCTGCCGTCCGACCCGCGCTGGACCGAACAGGACCCGCTGCTGCACGTGGACAAGCTCAAGGGGATGAGCATCTACGTCTCCAGCGGCAACGGGTTCGCCGGCCCGTACGACCAACAGTCCGGCATCCCCGGCATCTCCACGAACATCGCGGGCATGGGCCTCGAGATCCTCTCGCGGATGACCTCGCAGAACTTCGCCGCGGAGCTGAACAAGAAGGGCATCCCGGCCAACGTGGTCTATCGGCCGTCCGGCACGCATTCGTGGCCGTACTGGCAATTCGAGATGCACCAGTCGTGGCCGCAGATCGCGAAGGCGCTCGACGTGGACCCGGACGCGCCGGACTGCCGCGCCACCGGGGCCATCGGCGACCTCGCCAACGGCGTGCCCTGGCTGGGCCGCTGCGTCACGCCCGAATACGACGTGCCCGGCGGCCGTGCGCAGGACTTCGCCGCGGGCCGTGTGTTCTGGAGCGCCGGCACGGGAGCGAAGATCGTGGCGGGCGCGATCGGCGGGCGCTACCAGCAGGTCGGCGGCCCGGGCGGCGACCTGGGGCTGCCCGTGAGCAACGAGCTGGCGACGCCGGACGGGCACGGGCGGTACAACGCCTTCCAGAACGGGTCCATCTACTGGATGCCGCAGACCGGGGCGCACATGGTCAAGGGGCCGGTGCTCGACAAGTGGGGCTCGCTGGGCTGGGAGGCCGGGATCCTCGGCTACCCGACGTCCGACCCGCGCCCGATGGACGGCGCCTCCGGCACCGTGCAGGACTTCCAGGTCGGCTCCATCTACGTCACCGACAAGGGCGCCTACGAGGTGCAGGGGGCCATCCGCGACAAGTACAACACCCTGGGCGCCGAGGGCGGTGCGATGGGCGTGCCCACGTCCGACGAGACGACCACGCCCAACGGCATCGGCAAGTACAACCGGTTCGACAAGGGGATCGTCTACTGGACCGCCGGCACCGGGGCCTGGTCGATCCAGTACGGCCCGATCTTCGACGCCTGGGAGGAGCAGGGCTTCGAGAACGGCCCCCTCGGATTCCCCACGGGCGACCAGCGCGCGGTCCCGGGCGGCGTGGCCCAGGACTTCGAGCACGGCACCATTACAGTGGCGGACGGCAAGACCGAGGTCGCGCAGAAGTGACGGGTCGCGCCGGAACGATGGAATGCGCAGGAGTGGCAGGTCGGGCGGACGTGGCAGGGCAGGTCGAGAGGCGGAGCGTTTCCGTAGTGGTGAGGTCCCGATGAAGAGCACAGCACACCGCAGCAGGTTCGGCGCGGTCGCGGCTGCGGCGGCGGTGGTCGCCCTCGCAGGCGGCCTGTCCGCGTGCGGCGGCAACGATTCGACGGTGAGCTCTACGCCCAGCGCCGCGACCTCGGCGCCTGCGACCACCGCGGCTGCCGGGAGCGGTGCAACGAGCGCGGACGCGACGGCCCGGCCCGTGGACCCGCGTCCCACTGCGGTGCCGAAGACGGCACCGCCGGAGACGCCGCAGGCGCTGCCCAGCGACTACCCCGGGCCCACCGACACCGCGTTGACACAGCGCGACGAGGTGTTCCTCGACGCGCTGCGCAGCCAGAAGATCGGCTTCGCCGAAGCCTCCGACTCGGCGGTGAGCACGGGCAACTACGTGTGCGCCGCGGAGAGCAGCGATACCCCGGCCGACCAGATTCATGCGACGGTCCTGGCGACCATCGCGCTCGACGCCCAGTCGCGGGGCGCGCAAGTGGACGCGGAGAAGGACGCCGCGGCATTCATCGCCACCGCGCAGAGCAAGCTCTGCACGTGACGAGGCCCGTGAGGTTCGGAGCGGGTCCGTTCGCGTCGCACGCCGGGCGCGCGCGATGATGGCCGCCCGCAGGTCCAGGCGTGGGCGCACGCGCGGCCGGCGGTGGCTGTCGGCGCTCGTGCTGCTCGCGATCGTCGTCGTGGTCGCGGCCGTCGCCGTATGGTTGCAGCAGCGGCCGTCCGCCCCGCCGCCCCCCGGGCCGGGACCGGCGCCCACCACGCCGCCTCCACAGGCACAACCGGCATCGTGCCCCGACGTGCAGATGGTGGCGGTGCCGGGCACGTGGGAGAGCTCGCCCGACGACGACCCGCACCACCCCGAGTTCAACCCGAACGCGCTGCTGCTAGGCGTGACGCAGCCGGTGCAGGACAAATTCGGCGCCGGCTCCGGCGACGACGAAGGCGGCCGGGTGGACGTGGTGACGGTCCCGTATGTGGCGCAGTTCGCGCGGCCGTTCGCGCCGCCGGAGACCACCTACGACGCCAGCCGTGAGGCGGGCACCGAGGCCACGCGGCAGATCCTGGCCGACCGCTATTCCGAGTGCCCATTGACGAGCTACGTGCTCATCGGGTTCTCGCAGGGCGCGGTGATCGCGGGGGACGTGGCCGCGCAGATCGGGCACGGTAACGGCCCGGTGCCGGCAGACCTCGTGCTGGGAGTGGGGCTCGTCGCCGACGGGCGTCGCGACGCGGATGCGCCCGGCGCGGCGACGACGCAGCTGGGTGTGCCCACCGGTGTCGGTGCCGAGGTGATGCTGGGCGGACTGCACGACGTTCCGGGTTTTCCGGGGACCACGATGACCGGCGCGCGGCCCGACGGGTTCGGCGTGCTCGCCGACCGCACCGTGCAGATCTGCGCGCCCGGCGATCTCATCTGCGACGCGCCCGCGAACCTCGCCGGCGACCTCATCGGCACGCTGACCAAGCTCGGCACGGCGGTCTCGGCCCCGGTGCACGCGCTTTACGGCTCCAACCCGATCCTGCCCGGCGGGCGGACGGCCACCCAGTACCTGACCGGCTGGGCGGAGGATCTCATCGAGGGAGCGCCGCATCCGGCGCACGACTAGGGGCGCCTCCGGCGCGGTGGATGCGCCGCGATGCCGGTATGGTGACCACGGGCTTCGGTCGTGCTCCCGCGGGGGCGGCGCAGGCTGGGACGCGGAGCCGGCCGGGCCGGTGTGCTACACCGCGTCGCGGGTACTGGTTTCGCGCCCGTGCGGACGCTTCAGTAACATGTTCGTGATCTGCGTCGGCTACGGAGGACGCGGGCGTGCGGCCGGGGAGGTCCCGATGCATGCGCGCGCGGTGGTGGCCGGTGGCGGAACCGAGGGCGCGGCGGCGCAGGAGGGCGCCGGGGTGTCCGCGTGCCTCGAGCGGGACTGACAGGAGTAGGGATGGAACTGATCGGCGACTTCTACGACGACAACGGGCAGGTGAGCCTCGACCCGGGGCGCACGCTGGTCGACTACGTCGAGGAGAACACCGTCACCTCCGCGGGGACGCTCGCCTACAGGTACATCGACTACTCGACGTCGCGGGACGGCGAGGTGCACGAACTCACCTGGGAACAATTCGGGGTGCGGTCGCGTGCCATCGCCGCGCGCCTGCAGCAGGTCACGCAGCCGGGCGACCGCGTCGCGATCCTCGCGCCGCAGGGCCTCGACTACGTCATCTCCTTCTTCGCCGCGATCTACGCGGGCACCATCGCGGTGCCGTTGTTCGACCCGGACGAGCCCGGCCATGGTGATCGGCTCGAGGCCGTCCTGGGCGACTGCACGCCCGCCGCCATCCTCACGGCCACCGGCTCGGCGGCCGGGGTGCGCAAGCTGTTCCGGCATCTGCCCGCCAAGGAGCGCCCGCGGATCATCGCCGTCGATGCGATCCCCGACGACGTCGCGGACTCCTGGACCAGCCCCGAGGCCGCGCTGGACTCCATCGCCTACCTCCAGTACACCTCCGGTTCCACGCGCACGCCCGCCGGCGTGGAGATCACCCACCGCGGCGTGCTGACCAACGCGGCGCAGATGGCGGACGGCATCGGGCTCACGCTGGAGTCGCGGGGCGTCACCTGGCTGCCGCTGTTCCACGACATGGGCCTGCTCACCGTGATCCTTCCCGCGGTGGGCGGCCGGTATGTGACCATCATGTCGCCGCGCGCGTTCGTGCAGCGGCCCGGCCGCTGGATACGTGAGCTCGCGGCCTCCGGCGACGGCGCCCCCACGTTCGCGGCGGCCCCCAACTTCGCCTTCGAGCACGCCGCGGTGCGCGGTGTGCCGAAGGACGGCGAGGTGCTGGACCTGAGCAACGTGATCGGGCTGATCAACGGCTCGGAGCCGGTCACCACCACGTCCATGCGCAAGTTCAACGAAGCGTTCGAGCCGTACGGGCTCTCGCCGACGGCGATCAAGCCCAGCTACGGCATGGCCGAGGCGACACTGTTCGTGTCCACCACCGCGGCCGCCACCCCGGCGCGCGTGGTGTACGTGGACCGGACGGAGCTGGGGCGTGGGCGCATGATGCCGGTGGCCCAGGATGCGCCCGGCGCCGTGCCGCAGGTGGCGTGCGGGCACGTCGCGGTGAGCCAGTGGGCCGCCATCGTCGACCCCGACACCGGCGTGGAACAGGCCGACGGCCACGTGGGCGAGATCTGGCTGCACGGCGACAACATCGGCCTGGGGTACTGGGCCCGCCCCGACGAGACCGAGCAGACCTTCCGCAATCGTCTGGTCAAGCGCATCGAGGACGGCACCCACGCGCAGGGCGCACCCGACGAGGCCCAGTGGATGCGCACCGGCGACTACGGCGTGTACTTCGACGGGCAGCTGTTCATCACCGGCCGCGTCAAGGACCTCGTCATCGTGGACGGCCGCAACCACTACCCGCAGGACCTCGAGATCACCGCCCAAGAAGAGTCCGCGGCCATCCGCCCCGGCTTCGCGGCGGCGTTCTCCGTGCCGCTCAACCAGCTGCCGCCGGAGGTGTTCGGGCACGCCGGCAGCGGGCTGGCCCCGGACCGCGACGATGCCTCCGAACAGCTCGTGGTGGTGGCCGAGCGGGCGCCCGGCAAGGGCAAGGCCGACCCGGTCCCCATCGCGGACGCGGTGCGGGGCGCGATCTCCACGCGGCACGGGGTGACCGCCCGGGACGTGCTGCTGGTTCCTGCGGGGTCGATCCCGCGCACCTCGAGTGGCAAGATCGCAAGGCGGGCCTGCAAGGCGGCCTACATCGAGGGCACGCTGCGCGGCGGCTACACGCAGCAGGCCTTCCCGGACAGCCACGAGTAGCAGCGGGCCCGGTGGTACGGCACCACCGCAGCGGCGCCCGGCGCGGCCCCGCACACGCACGACACCCGACGAACACACGAAGCAGGTGGCATGACGGATAGCCGGTCGGACAACACCGCAGGGACAGTGCAGGGCGCGGGGGGTGACAGTGCCGCGCCGATGACGGTGGGCGCACTGCGGGCCTGGCTGGTCGACTGGGTCGTGGAGGCCACAGGCCTGGCACGGGCCGAGGTGGACGAGCACCGCCCGATGGAGGAGTTCGGCCTGTCGTCCCGCGACGCGGTGACGCTCAGCGGTGAGATCGAGGACCGCGTGGGCACCGTTCTCGACGCCACCATCGTCTACCAGCACCCCACCATCGCCTCCCTGGCGCAGCGGATCGTCGACGGCCCGGCGGCAGACGAGCCGCTGCCGCTGGACGACGCGTACTTCCTGCAGGGCGGCGGCATCGGCGGGGCCGATGCCCACGACATTGCGATCGTGGGCGTGGCGACTCGGTTCCCCGGCGCCGGCACCACTCCGGGCGAGATGTGGGAGATGCTGGCCGCGGGCCGCGACGGCATCGGCGACCTGCCCGACGGCCGTTGGGAGGAGTATCGCTCGGACCCCGCGGTGGCCGCCGCCATCGACGCTGCGAACACCCGCGGCGGATACCTGGACGACGTCAAGGGGTTCGACGCGGAGTTCTTCTCGATGTCGCCGCGCGAGGTTGAGCACGTGGACCCGCAGCAGCGCCTGGCGATGGAGCTCACCTGGGAGGCGCTGGAGCACGCGCACCTGCCGGCCAACGAGCTGCGGGGCGCGCGCGTCGGAGTGTTCGTCGGCACCTCGGCGAACGACTATGCGCTGTTGGAGGCCGCCGACCCCGCCGTGTCGCACCCGTACGGGATCACCGGAAACTCCACGGCGATCGTCGCCAACCGCATCTCCTATTTCTTCGACTTCCGGGGCCCCTCGGTGGCGCTGGATACCGCGTGCTCGTCGTCGCTCGTGGCCGTGCACCAGGCGGTGCGCGCACTGCGGTCGGGCGAAGCGGAGCTGGCCGTCGCCGGCGGCACCAACATGCTCGTGGCCCCGCCGGCCAGCCTCGGCTTCTCCGAGCTCGGCGTCATGGCCCCCGACGGCCGCATCAAGGCGTTCTCCGACGACGCCGACGGCATGATCCGGTCCGAGGGCGGCGGCATGCTGGTTCTCAAGCGCGTCGCGGACGCCGAGCGGGACGGCGACAGCATCCTTGCGGTGATCGCGGGTAGCGCCGTCAACCAGGACGGCCGGTCCAACGGTCTCACCGCACCCAACCCGGAGGCACAGGTGGACGTGCTGCGCCAGGCGTACCGGGACGCGGGCATCGTCCCGAGCCGGGTGGACTACATCGAGGCGCACGGCACCGGCACGGTGCTGGGCGACCCCATCGAGGCCGGGGCGCTGGGGCGGGTCGTGGGCGCGGGCCGCGCGGCCGATGCGCCGGCGCTGCTCGGCTCCGCCAAGACCAATTTCGGGCACCTCGAGGCGGCCGCCGGCGCGGCGGGGCTGATCAAAGTGGCACTGGGCATGTCGCACGGCACCATTCCGGCGTCGCTGCATTTCCGCGCCTCCAACCCGCACATCGACTTCGAGTCCGCACACCTGCGGATGGTCACGCAGAACACCCCGTGGCCCCGGTACGGCGGCACGGCGGTGGCGGGCGTGTCGGGTTTCGGATTCGGCGGCACCAACGCGCACGTGGTGCTCCGCGAGCACGTGCCGGCCGACGAGCCGGATGAAGAGGCGGCCGGACAGGTCGCGGGCGTCGAGGCGCCGCAGGAGCCCGCACAGGACGAGGCGGCGGAGGCCGTCCTGCTGGCGGTGTCCGGACCGATGCCGTCGCGTCGCCGCCGCGCTGCTGCCGAGCTGGCCAACTGGCTCGAAACCGCCGAGGGCAGCCGTACTCCGTTGGTGAACGTCGGTCGCACACTCTCGCGACGCAACCACGGCCGCTCCCGCGCCGTGGTGCTCGCCGCCACCCGCTCCGAGGCCATTGCCGGGCTGCGGGCCGTGGCTACCGGCAAGCCCGCGCCCAACGTGCTGGTCGCGGACGCGCCCGCTGCGGAGGGCCCCATCTGGGTGTACTCCGGATACGGATCCCAGCACCGCAAGATGGCCAAACAGCTCTATCAGGCCAACGCGGTGTTCCGCGCCGCCATCGATGAGATCGACGAGTACATCGACGCCGAGTCCGGCTTCCGAGTCGGCGAGATGATCATGGACGACGCCCAGGACTACGGCATCGAGACCTCGCAGGTGGGGATCTACGCCATCCAGGTGGCGCTGTCGATCCTGCTGCGCCACCACGGCGCCGAGCCGGCCGGCGTGCTGGGGCATTCAATGGGGGAGGCGTCCGCCGCCTACGTTTCCGGCGGGCTGTCCCTCGAGGACGCCACACGAGTGATCTGCGTGCGCTCACGGCTCATGGACGAGGGCGAGAAGACCGTCACCGGCGACGACATCCGCAAGATGGCGATCGTCGAGTACAGCGCGGGCGAGATCCATGACGCGCTCAGCGAGTTCCCCGACCTGGAGGTGTGCGTCTACGCGGCCCCCAACCAGACGGTGATCGGCGGGCCCGAGCCGCAGGTGCAGGCGATGGTGGCCCGGTGCGAGGAGCTGGGCAAGTTCCACCACGTGCTCAAGACCAACGCGGCCAGCCACACCTCGCAGGTGGACCCGATCCTCGGCGAGCTGGTGGCCGAGCTGGCCGGGCTGGAGACGTTCCCGCTGACGACGGCCCTGTTCTCCTCGGTGCATGAGGGTCAGCGGTTCCCCGCCGGCACCGACGGGCTGCACGACGAGGCCCACTGGTCGAAGAACATGCGGCACAGCGTGTATTTCGACCAGGGCGCCAAGAACGCCCTGGCCGCGGGGCACACGACGTTCGTCGAATTCGCGCCCAACCCGGTGACGCTCATGTCCATCGCCATGACCTCCTTCGACGCCGGCGTGACCGAGCCGCAGCTGATCCAGACGCTCAAGCGCAAGGAGGACGAACCGCTGAACGTGTTGCGGGCGTTGGCGTCGTTGTACGTGCACGGCCACAAGGTGGATCTGACGACGCTGTTCGCGCCCGGGCCGTATGCGGATCCGCCGCGGACGCCGTGGCTGCGCAAGCCGCACTGGGTGGACGTGCGCGTGGGCGGAGGGGGAGTCGGGCGCATCCCCGGGACGCACGTGGCGCTGCCGGACGGCCGCCATGCCTGGGAGATCGCAGCTTCGGCGGTACCGGACGCCAACCGACTGGTGGTGGCCGCAGCAGGGCAACTGCTGTCGGAGCCGGCGCTGGGGGCGGTGCAGCACCACGGCGACGCGGACGGCGCGGACACCCTGACCACCACGCTGACCCCGCACCTGGGCGGCGCGTCCGTGCAAGTGCACGCGCGCGGTGCCGACGGGGCGTTCCGTCTGCTCACCGAGGCGGTGGTCACATCTCCGGCGCCCCTGCCCGAGCGGGCTGTCCTCGCCCCGCCGGCGGCAGTGGCGGCGATGGACGAGGGCGCGGCGGACGACGAGTTCGCCGATGCGGAGTCCGCCCCCGAGCGGTGGGATCCGGACGGTCCGGTGAGCCTCGACGACAGGCTGACCCAGATCGTCGCCGAGTCCATGGGGTTCGCGGCCGAGGACCTGCCGCGGGAGATCCCGCTCATCGAGCTGGGCCTCGATTCGCTGATGGCCGTGCGCATCAAGAACCGCGTGGAATACGAGTTCGACATCCCCCAGCTGCAGCTGCAGGCGGTGCGCGACGCCAACCTGCAGGAGGTGGCCGGTTACCTGCGGTACGCGGTGGACAACCGCGAGGAGGTGGCCGCGCTGGCCGAGCAGCAGCGGCGTGAAACTGACGCAGCGTCGGAATCAGAGGCAGACGCAGCGGCGGAGTCAGAGCCGGCGACGGAGAGGGCAGAAGCTGCGGCTGCCCCTGCCGCCGCGGCGCCCGCCGCCGACAGGGCCCAGGACGTGCCACCACGGGACGCGGCCGAGCGGCTGACCTTCGGCACCTGGGCCCTGGTCGTCGGACGTTCGGCGAAGGGCATCTTCACGCCGCTTGAGACGCTGGACGACGCCACGGCGGACGCCCTGGCAGCGCGGCTCACCGAGCGCGCGGGCGGGGAGATCACCGCGGAACAGATCCGCTCTGCCGGCACCGTCGAGGAGCTGTCCGGCCCGGTCCGCGAGCACCTCGAGGGCGACGATGTGGGTCTGGTGCGCACGCTGCGCGCCCGGCCCGAGGGCGGCGACGCCACCCCGGTGTTCGTCTTCCACCCGGCAGGCGGCTCCACGGTGGTCTACGAACCGCTGCTGCGCAGGCTGCCCGAGGGCACGCCGATGTACGGGTTCGAACGCGTCGAGGGCGAGATCGCCGAGCGTGCCGAGCAGTATCTGGCGCCGCTGCGGGAGATCCAGCCGCATGGACCGTACGTGCTGGCGGGCTGGTCGCTCGGCGGGGTGCTCGCCTACGCGGTGGCCAAGCTGTTGCGCGACGCCGGTGAGGAGGTGGCGCTGGTGGGGCTCATCGACGTGGTCATGCCCGGCGAGCCGATCCCCGACACCGAGGACGAACGCCGCGCCCGCTGGAACCGCTACATCGCCTTCGCGGAGAAGACCTACGGCGTGGAGGTCCCGTTGCCGGTGGACGAGCTGGCGAAGACCGACGACGAGGGCGCGGTGAAGATCCTCATGGACATGCTCTCGGGCGTGGAACTGCCGATCCCCGGCGGCGTCATCGAGCACCAGCGCACCTCCTTCCTGGAGAACCGCGCGCTGGCCCGGGCGGCGGCGAACCTCACCGAATACGACGGTCCCGCCGTGCTCTACATGGCGGACAGCTACCACGAGGGCGCCATCGAACTCGAACCCGCGTACGCGACTCGCGCCGCGGACGGCGGCTGGGGCGGGGTGCTGCCGGACCTCGAGGTCGTGCAGGTCGGGGGCGACCATCTCGCCATCGTCGACGAGCCCTACATTGCGAAGGTCGGCGCCCACATGGGGCGGCGCCTGCGCGAGATCGAGTCGCGCCGCGGCGCGGCGGACGGCCAGAAGGAGTGAACGAGTGGTGACCACGACGGCGGACAAGCTGGCCGAGCTGCGGGAGAAGCTCGACAAGGCGCGTGAGCCCGGCAGCCCTCGCGCCATCGAGCGTCGCCGGGCGGCGGGCCGGCCCAGCGCGCGCCAGCGCATTGAATCGCTGCTGGACCCCGGGTCCTTCCAGGAGATCGGGGCGCTCGCGAAATCGCCCGGCAACGCCGACAACCCCTTCGGCGACGGCGTCGTCACCGGGCACGGCACCGTGGAGGGGCGGCCCGTCGCGGTCTTCTCGCACGACCAGACCGTCTTCGGCGGCAGCATCGGCGAGGCGTTCGGCCGCAAGGTGGTGGCCACCATGGAGCACGCCGCCAAGGTGGGCTGCCCCATGATCGGCATCAACGACTCGGGCGGCGCGCGCGTGCAGGACGCCGTCACCTCGCTGGCATGGTACGCCGAGATGGGCCCGCGGCACGCGCAGCTGGTGGGCGTGGTGCCGCAGATCTCGATCATGCTGGGGAACTGCGCCGGCGGCGCGGTGTACTCGCCCATCAACACCGACGTCGTGGTGGCCACGGCCGAGTCGCACATGTTCGTCACCGGCCCCGAAGTCATCCGCTCGGTCACAGGCGAGGACATCACCCTCGAGGAACTCGGCGGGGCCTACCAGCAGCTCAAGAACGGCAACGTGCACCACGTGGCCAAGGATGAGGCCGAGGCGTTCGCGTGGGTGCGCGAGTACCTCAGCTACATGCCGTCCAACGCCTTCGAGCAGCCGCCCGTGGTCAACCCGGGGCTGGAGCCGGAGGTCACCGACAGCGACCTCGAGCTCGACGCGATCATCCCGGACGCCGACAACTCCGGCTACGACATGCACGACATCATCGTGCGCATCTTCGACGACGGCGCCTTCCACGAAATGGCGGCCCAGACGGCGAACAACGTCATCACCGGGTTCGCCCGCATCGACGGCTCCCCGGTGGGCGTGGTGGCCAACCAGCCGATGTTCCTGTCCGGGGCCCTCGACGCCGAGGCCGCGGACAAGGCCACCCGGTTCGTGCGGCTGTGCGACGTGTACTCGATCCCGCTGGTGTTCCTCGTCGACACTCCCGGCTTCCTGCCCGGCGCAGAGCAGGAGCGGATCGGCGTCATCCGCCGCGGCGGTCGGTTCCTGTTCTCCTTCGTCGAGGCGACGGTGCCGAAGGTGACGGTGGTCATCCGCAAGGCGTACGGCGGCGGCTACGCGGTGATGGGCTGCAAGCAGCTCGGCGCCGACCTCAACTTCGCCTGGCCCACCGCCCGCATCGCGGTGATGGGGGCTGAAGGCGCGGTGACGCTGCTGCGCAAGCGCGAGATCGAGGCGGCCGGCGACAAGGGCGAGGAGCTCAAGGCGCAGCTGATCAAGATGTACAACGAGTTCATCGCCACCCCGTATGTGGCAGCCGAGCGCGGGTACATCGACGGGGTCATCGAACCTTCGTCCACCCGGCTGGAGCTGCGCAAGGCCTTCCGGCTGCTGCGTGACAAGCACGTGCTCGAGCCGCAGCGCAAGCACAAGCTCATGCCGGTGTAAGCGGAGACGGCGGGCCTGCCACACACTCGACAGGCGATTCGTGCCGTTCCGGTAGTCCGGAACGGCACGATTCGCCTTTGCGGCGCGCGTCCTCAGCCGCTAAACGGCCGGGGCGAGGACGCGGCCTAGCCGTCCGCGCGCCCGCGAGAACAGCAGCGCGTCGACGCTGATGCGTCCGGGCCCGGCCACCGCGAGCCCCAGCGCGCCCGCGCCCAGGGCGAGCGCGAGTTCGAATCCGCCGTCGCCCACCCAGATTCCGTTGCCGATGTGTGCGACGAGGATGGCGCCGATCATGTCGACGGCGAGCAGGATGCCGGCAAGCGGCACGAGCAGCCCCGCGATGAGCGCCGCGCCGCCGAGGATCTCCACCCACGTGGCCAGGTATGCCGACACGTCCGGCAGGGGCGCCCCCATGGTGTCGAAAGCCGCGGCGGTGCCCGCGTGCCCCCAGGTGTTGAGCTTCTGCAGCCCGTGGGCGAGGAAGACTGCGCCGATGCCCACGCGGGCGAGCAACAGGCCGATCGATCGGATGGAGCCGGTGGGTCGGTTCATGGAGGTGGATCCCCTCACGTTTCGGTCCGGCGGGGGTGGAGCCGACGACTCCGCGGTGGCACGCCGTGAATTGGTTGATGCTTCATCTAACTAGGGTGAGCGTAGGGCTTGAAACTTGAAGCGTCAAGTGATGCGACGTAGCCTGGGCCCGTGGAGCACACGGAGCGGCAGGACGCGGGGACGGCCCGGTCGGGGACTGGAGAGCCACGCTGGCTCGACCCCGAGGAGCTAGAGGCGTGGGTCCAGGTGGCCATGCTGATGATGCACCTGCCCGGTGAGCTGGATGCACAGCTCCTGCGTGATTCGCACCTCACGCACTTCGAGTACGAGGTGCTCTCCCGGCTCTCGGAGGCGCAGGACCGGAGCCTGCGCATGAGCACTCTCGCGACGCTGGCGGGGGGTTCGCTGTCGCGACTTTCCCACGTGGTCAAGCGTCTGCAGGACCGAGGGTGGGTGGAGCGCCATCCGTGTCCCGAGGACCGGCGCGTCACCTTCGCGCGCCTCACCGACGCAGGTCACGACGTGGTGGTGCAGGCGGCGCCGGGGTACGTGGAGAACGTGCGCCGTCTGGTGGTGGACAAGCTCACCCGCACGCAGCTCGGTGAGCTGATCCGGATCGGCCGGCGGCTCAACGACACTGTCGAACGCATCGTCTGACGGGCCCGACGTGCACCGCCCCGCACCCCGTTCCCAGGGCGCGGGGCGGTGCACGCGGGGGCCGGCTCAGCCCCAGCCGTGCCGGATCGGTCCCGGCGACCAGAGCCCGGAGCGGGTCGCGGTGCCCAGGTCCAGCTCCGCGACGGTGCTGTCCGGCACCCGCAGCGAGAACTTCTCGAGCGAGCCCCAGTCTCGGCCCCAGTCGTTGTCCTGGTACGCGGGCACCGTCTCCGCGGTGAGCAGCAGCTCGGTCCAGCCGAGCGGGCCACCGCCGTAGGCGTCCTGCCAAGTGTTGGTGGAGCTCACGGCGAGGCCCCTGTCCGGCAGTACGCGGAACTTCGGGATTTCCGCGATACCGTTGAGGTGCTTGAACGGCCGCAGGCACGGGAAGGCCAGCGCCACCGCCCAGTCCAGCAGCACGGGGGTGGTCGATCCGATGTAGCTCTGCATCGTCTCGAGCTGCGCTATGCGCGGCGGCGTGAACGCCAGCCACTCGTTGAGCGCCGGGTTGGAGTCGTACGCGAGGATCTGCACCGCGTCGGCCCCCCGGGGTGCGCGTTCCATGGGCAGCCGGAGGTTGCGCCACGACGGATCCGGGCCGGTGTCCATCATCGCGATGGGCGAACCGACGGCGGTGACGGCGCCTTCCGGATTCGTGGTGCCGAAGAGCACCTGGAAGTTCGCGGGGTTGATGCGCCCGGCGGCGGAGATCACCAGCAACTGGTCGTCGGCCCGCGGAGGCAGCCGGTACCAGGACGACACCGCGTGCGAGATGGGCTGGTCGGCGGTGTGGAAGCTGCCGATGACCGGCGTCGTGTCCGGGTCGAGGCCGAAGGGCAGCCGCGCCAGCGAGCCGTTGATGCCAGGCTCGTCGATGAGGCCGCCGCCGGTGCCGGCGCTGTTGGACTTGGTGTTGGACTGCTCACCGGTGCCGACCACCCCCGGCTGCACGTACTCCTTGTCCGAGGTGAGGTCGGTGGGGATGCCGTTGGGCCCGAAATTCTCGTTGAGGAATCCGCCGAGCGCGACGGCCGGTGCGGCGCCGATGGGCGTGAGCATGCCGGCGTTGGCGTCCGGCTCGACCAGGATCTGGTCGCCCTGCGCGCAGGGGTTGCCTGTAAGCGCGCGCAGGTTGCCTTTGCCGACGGTGTACGCGGGGTATTGGATGGCCATCCCGGCGGCCATCGACAGCGTCTCGAGGAGCACCATGAACGCGGCCGTCACCGTCAGCGGCGCGGCGAGGAGCCCGTCGAGCCTGCCGCGCAGCAGCCGGCGTGTCCGGGGCTTTTCGCCCCGTTCTCGTGCGGCGAGTATGTACGGCTCGCGGTAGTGCAGGTACAGCGCCACCAGCAGTGAGATCACGGTGAGCGCGATGAAGACCTGGGCGAAGGCGATCCCGGCCAGCTGAGGCTTCTCGCCGCCCCACGGGATGCCGTAGTTGGAGACGTACCACCAGCTGTTCGACGATTCGAAGCTGATCGCCATCACGAACATCAGCGCGGCCACGAACAGCGCGCGGTTGCGCCCGGATCGCAGTGCCGACGAGAGGATGGCCAACGTCGTCAGCGCCGCCAGCGCCCCCGCCAGGCCCGCGTACACGCCGAAGTGGTGGCTCCACTTGGTGGGGTTGAACATCATCAGGGCCAACGACATCGCGGTGATGCCGACGATGCGGCGGCTCGGCCCCAGCGACACCCCGGGGATGGCGCGCTTGCGGTAGAGCATCGCCGCGCAGACGATCAGGCACAGCAGCATCGAGAACACGGCGAACCGACGGGCGACGGAGCCGTCCGGCGAGAACGTCATCAGCGCCTCGTACCGCAGGTACTCCATGTACCACTCCTCGGACGGGCCGAGGTCGGTCTTCATGTTCGTCGCCTGCAGCACGGACTTGATGGTGGTGTCGCCGAAGACGAGGACCAGCACCACGGTGCCCGAGGCCAGCAGCGGCCCCAGCGTAGCCAGCCAGCCCACCTGTTTGGCGCGTCTGATGATGATCTGCAGCATCGGGCGCGAGCCGGCGATGAGCGCGGCGATGCAGATGGTGCCCGTCGGACCGACGGACAGCGTGAACGCGGCGATGAGCAGCGCGGCCGCGATGGGCAGCACGCGGCGGGTGGCGATCGCGCGCTCCACCGAGCACCAGGTGAGCAGCGCACCGAGCGCGATGTAGGGCTCGGGGCGCAGGCCGTTGTTGAACGGCATCCAGAACGCCAGGAACACCAGGCCCGCCGTCCACGTGACGAGGCTGCGCCGCCGCGCAAGCCGTCCCAGGCGTGGGATCACCTCCCGGCTGATGACCATCCAGCACAGGATCCCGGCGATGAGCGCTGGCAGGCGCAGCAGCGGGCTGGCCGTGGAGATGTGCGAGAGCGCCGTGAACATGTAGTACGACATGCCGAACGGGGCTTCCGGGGCGGCGAACCACCGGTAGTAGTTCGACATGTAGCCGGAGTGCTCTGCGGCCCGCGCCATCGTCATGATGTAGCCGTCGTCGGCGGTGTTGGCGCCGATGAAGTGCCAGATCACGAGCACGCCGATGACGAGCAGGTCCTTGAGGTCGAAGCGCCACCAACGCGACGGCAGGAACCGCCGGTGCTTGCGGCCGTCCACGGCGTCGAAGCGGCTCAACGCCACCAGCGACGAGATCGTCAGCGCCACGGCGAAGATCATCGCGAGGCCCTTGAGCAGGGTAGGCGTGGTGGAGTAGCGGCTGTCGATCTCGGCGTCGAAGTGCAGGCCCTGGGGCACCGCGCCGGTCATGTCGGTGTACACGCCGACGATCTGCGGGCGCACGTCGCCGGACACCGTGCCGCTGACCGGCGCCCCGTCCGCGTTCGTCAGCCCGGTGAATGTCCCCACGGTGCGCTCGGGGTTCGAGTCGATGTGCAGCTCGGAGCAGGCCCCCGGCGCTGCGACGGCGTCGACCGGCGCCTGGACGACCAGGTGGTTGCGGGTGCGGACCTGCACCGAGCCGTCGTCGACCGTGACGAACAGTCCGCGCGCGTGCGCGTCCTCGCCCGCCGAAGCGGGTGCGGTGGACAGCGCCACCGCGGTGCCGTCGCGTTCGGCGAGGTCGGCGATCGCGGTGCATGGGATCGTCGCGTCGAGCGTGATGGGCTGGTAGCCGACGGCGGGCGCGCTCACCGGGTTCAGCGAGGAATTCTGCGGCCAGTTCAGGTGCACCGTCGTCTGCGTGACCGGCAGCAGCGGGATGAGCAGGGCGAGCACGAAGCCCGCGAGCCCCGTGACCGCTGCGAGGAGCCTGGCGATGCGCAGTCGTCGGCGCGCGTCGGCGCGCGGATCGTCGCTGGGCGGCTTGTCATTATCGGTCACGGCAGTGGGCACGTCCTGGCATCCTAGTCGGCCTGAAACGGCGCGGACCCCGCGGTGGTGCGGGCCGGCTCAGGGGGTTGAACGGTCATTTCCTCACGATGACGGTGAACGGTCCGATCTCCGTCGTAGTGAACTCCGGGCTGTCGAAGAGTGCGCGGGGGAACGTCACGGTGAAAACCTTGACGTTGGGGTCGTTGGGGTAGACGTCCGCGGACAGGCGGAGGGTGTAGCCGTCGGCGGAGCTGCGCATGATGAACGCCTGTGGCGGCCGCCACGGGACGGAGTCGAGTTCGCTGATGAGCTCCGCGGAACTGTCCGCCCGGGACCACTGCTTGATCGCGTCGGTGCGCGCGGCGAAGTCGCCCAGCGGGTTGGCATAGTGCGACGTGATCGCCTGGAACCCCAGGTACGGGTAGTAGCTGAGGAACGGGAAATCGGTGGTGAGCACGACGGTGTCGTCGCGTGGTGTGTCGACCCGGTCCATGATCGCGGCGTCGACCTCGTCGAAGTAGGCGGCGGCGCCCGGCGGGTACCGGTCGGCGCGTTCGCCGTAGCCGTCGGTGTCGGAGTACGCGACGGAGATCTCTGTCTGCAGCACGTGCGGGATGTTCTGGGCGAACATGATGGCCGCGACGATGCCGAGCACGGTGATCACGGTGCGGGTGCGGCGCGCGCGCACCGCGGCGACGGCGGCCGGCTGGTACAGGCGGGCCCGGGCGACGGTCCAACGGGCGATGTCGACGACGGCGAACACGCCCGCTGCGCCGAGCAGCAGCAGCAGCACAGGCTCGAGGCGGAAACTGAGCAGCGTCGAGCCGAGAACCGTCCACGCCATCGACAGCAGCGTCCACAGGTAGATCGCCGCGACCGCGATGCCCAGCGCCTGGGCCCGCACTGAAGAGCGGAACTTCAGGACGGTCCACAGCAGGCCCAGCAGCGTCAGCGCGCCCAGCAGGCTCACGTTGAACATCGGCAGCGGGAGCAGCGCGCCGGACTCGGGAAGGTAGTGCATGGCGGTCGAGTCGACTGTGGGGTGGTCGAGCATCCGCACCAGGTAGGGGGCCCACACGATCAGGGCGATGAGCCCCGCGACGACCCCGGCCGCGGCGAGCCGCACCAGCGGCGACACTGAAGTGCGCAGGGCAGCGGGGGCCAGCATGCGGCGCCACAAAGGAATCGCAGCAGTGCCGGGGCCTCCAGTGCTCGCGTCCCGGCCGGCCGCGTGCGCGTGCCGATAGGCCGTGGCGACCGCGGCCGCCAGCGCCATGAGCACCACCGCGAAGGCGGCGAACGCCGTGTACAGCGTGTACATGCAGGCGGAGACGCCGAGGAACACCCCGGTGGCGATCACCGCCGCCCATCCGGTGCGGCGGCGGGCGCCCGGGCGCAGCGACGCCCGCAGGCCCGACCAGGCGAGGACCATCACCGGGGGGATGAGCACGGCGACGATGGCGCCGTAGGCCTCCGGCGAGCCGTAGGCCAGCACGATCGCCGCCTGCGCCGTGGCGATCATGACGGCCAGGTCGGCGCGGATGAGGCGGGACCACAGCGCGGCGGCCACGACGATCGCCACCGCGAGCGAACCGATGGCGTACGGCTTGTAGAACTCCCAGCCGGGCATGTCGAGCAGGTCGGCGAGCCGGCCGCCCACCCAGAACCAGCCGGCCGGGTAGTAGGAGGGCAGGTCCGCGTAGTTCATGTCGTGCAGCCCGGCCGTCGCCGTCATACGCGTGAGGAACTGCGTGCGGAACTCCTGGTCGACGGAGATGCCGAACAGGTACAGGCGGGTGGCGGACAGCGGCACCGCGAGCGTCACGGTGGCGAACGCGGACAGTCCGGCCCAGGAGAGCAGCCGGCCGCCGCGGCTGCGCACGTCGCGCCGCAGCAGCAGCACGCCCGCAGTGACCACCAGCAGGGCGGCCACCTGGAGCAGCGTGGTGAGCGCCTGCGCCATGTTGGAGGTGGTGAACGCGGGCAGGTTGGTGCGGTCGATGACGACGAGGCCGGCGCCGGTGACGGCGGCCGCGACGATCCCCGCGCCCGCGAGCGAGCCGAGCGCGCCCCGCACGGGAGCGTCCCCGCGATGCGGCGGGGACGCGGAGGGCGCACCGGCAGTACCGGCGCCGCCGCTGTCGGTGGCGCCGGCCGGATGGTCGTCGCTGGTGGTCGCCGTCACGGCATCACACCGGGAGGCGCCGGAAGATCTTGCGCGGCACGTGCCGCAGCACCATCATCACGTAGCGGAACGTGCCGGGCGCCCAGACGATCTCCTTGCCCTTGGCGGACGCGGACACGGCCAGCTTCGCCACGTCCTCTTTGTCGACGGTGAGCGGGGCCTCGTCGATGCCCGCGGACTTCCAGTAGTCGACGGTGGTCTGCGTGCGCACCTGGCCGGGTCTGATGACGGTGACGTGCACGCCGCCCGGTGCGAGCGCCTCTCCCAGGCCCAGGTAGAACCCGTCGAGCCCGGCCTTGGTGGAGCCGTAGACGAAGTTGGAACGGCGCACGCGCTCGCCGGCCACCGAGGACATGGCGATGATGCGGCCGTGCCCCTGGGCCTTCATGTGCTCGCCGAGCAGCACGCCCACCGACACGGCGGCCGTGTAGTTGACGCCCGCGATGCGCACGGCCTTCGGCTGGCTCTGCCACAGTTCCTCGGCGTCGCCGAGCAGGCCGAAGGCCACCACCGCGACGTCGATGTCGCCGCCGGCGAACGCCTCGTCCATCATCGCCGGGTGCGCCTCGGTGTCGAGCGCCTCGAAGTCGACGATCCGCACGTCGGTGGCGCCCGCGGCGCGCAGCGCCTCGGCGGCCTCCGCACGGGGGGCCTCGGGCCGGTCGGCCAACACCACCCGCAACGGCGCCTTGGCCAGGTACTCGGAGGCGATCGCCAGCGCGATCTCAGAGCAGCCGCCCAGCAGCAGCACGGATGTGGGGTTTCCTACGGCGTCGATCACTTGAGCTCCAGCCTCCTGGCCATATCGGACATGAACACCCCGGTCGGATCCACCTCGCGGCGCACGGAGATCCACTCGTCGATCCGCGGGTACATAGCGTGGAAGGTCTCCGCGGAGGTGCGTGAATCCTTCGCGGTGTACAGCCGGCCGCCGAACTCGAGCACCCTCCGGTCGAGTTCGGTGACGAACTCGTGCAGTCCCGGCTTGATGCGGAAGTCGACGCAGATGTTCCAGCCGGGCATGGGAAAACTCAGCGGGGCCTTGTTGCCCTCGCCGAACAGCTTGAACACGTTGAGGAACGAGTAGTGTCCGGAGGCCTGGATGTCGCGGATGATCCGCTTGAACTCCTCGACCGCCTCGGTGGGCACCACGAACTGGTACTGCAGGAACCCGGCGGGCCCGTAGGCGCGATTCCACTCGCCGAACAGGTCCAGGGGGTGATAGAACTGCGTCAGATTCTGCACTTTGCCGCGGTAGGTGCCGGCCTTGCGGAACCACACCTCGCCGATGGCGCTGAAGGTGTACTTGTTGGCCAGCCCGTCGGGGAATACGTCCGGCAGCGTGAGCAGCGTGGGGGCGTCGAACTTCAACGGATCCTTCTGCAGCTTCTTCGGGAGCTGGTCCAGCGTGGCCAGCGATCCGCGGGACACCGCCGCGCGGCCCAGCTTGGGCGGGGCGGCGATCGCGTCGAACCATGCCGACGAGTAGTCGTACTGGCTCTCGCTGCCGTCGCTGTGCAGGGCGATGGTCTCGTCGAGCGTCTCGGTGCGGTCGCCGTCGGCGATGAAATACGCCGTCTCCGTGCGCGTCATCCGGATCGTGGCGCGCAGGATGATGCCGGTGAGCCCCATGCCGCCGACGGTCGCCCAGAACAGGGCGCCCTTGGGATCGTTCTTGCCGCCGCGGGGCGTGAGCCTGCGCACCTGGCCGTCCGCCGTGAGCAGGTCGATCGCCGTGACATGGTCGCCGAAGCTGCCCGCGCTGTGGTGGTTCTTGCCGTGGATGTCCGAGCCGATGGCGCCGCCCACCGTCACTTGGCGCGTGCCAGGCAGCACCGGGACCCACAGGCCGAACGGCAGCGCTGCCTTCATCAGCTGGTCCAGCGAGACGCCGGCGTCCACATCCACCAGGCGGGTGTCGCTGTCGATCCGGTGGATGCGGCTGAGCGGGGTCATGTCCACCACCAGGCCGCCCGCGTTCTGCGCCGGGTCTCCGTAGGAACGGCCCAGGCCACGGGCGATTATGCCGCGACGCAAGTGCGGCGGCTTGTCGGAGGACCGGTCCGCGGCCTCGGCCACGGCGCGCGCGATGACGTCGACGTCGGGCGTGCTCAGGACCTGCGCCGTACTGGCGGCCGTGCGGCCCCAGCCGGTGAGGGTGCGCTGCGTGGTCGAAAGCCGGCGGGAACGGGCGGCCTCCGCGGACGCCTCCGCGTCGCCGGTGGTGCTGCTGTCAGCGGTTGTGGACATCGGGTAGAGGCTACCGCGTGGTCACGTGGCGACGGCGGCACGTGGGGTGACGCACATGGCGGGCAGGGCCGCTGCGGCTACCCTGTCCCACGTGTCCGAAACCAATCCGAGCGCCCGGGACCCGCATGCGCACGAGTACCCGATGCCTGCGGAGATTCCCGTCACCGACAACGTGGGCGCCACCGACCTGGGGCTGAAAACCCAGATCGTGCGGTTCATCATCACGGGTGCACTGTCGGGGATAGTCGACTTCGGCCTCACCGTGCTTCTCATGCGGCTAGGCATGGGGCACACGCCCGCAAAAGCCGTCGGCTTCATCTGCGGGACCACCACCGCGTACCTGATAAACAGACGCTGGACGTTCCAGGCGCCGCCGTCGACGGCGCGGTTCATAGCGGTGGCGGTGCTGTACGCGGTCACCTTCGTCGTGCAGGTGGGCCTGTTCGACGTGATGTTCACGGCGCTGCCGGAGGGCATCCTTTACACGTTCATCGCATACTGCGTCGCCCAGGGCACGGCCACTGTCATCAACTTCGTCGTGCAGCGGGTCGTCATCTTCAACATCAAATAACGACCTTCAACGTCAAGACAGCGAACTTCAGCATCACAACAGCAGCAAGGCGACGGCGGCATCGGACTGCGACGGCGGAATCAGCGGCGGGCCGGCGGACGGACCCGGAAGACAAGTGAGGCGACAGAGTGCAGACGGCGAACGCGCGCAGGCTGGTGCAGCGCAACCACTTCGCGGGCCCCGAGGACTGGGTCAGCGAGGACCTCTACAGCAAGGTGACGCACGGCGTGGCCCGCAGGCTGCGCTCCGAGATCGCCCTGCAGCCCGGGGCGGAGGCCCACACCAACGCCTACTTCGGCCGCTTCGAGGCCTCCTACTGGCAGCGGTGGACGGGGGTGACCGCCGTGCGCGTGCGGGCCGAGGTGCGGGTGGGCCGGCCGGACTCGGCGGAGCCGGTGGGGGCGCACGGGACCGTGCGGGTACGGGCGTCGGACATCGCGGGCCACGAGCGCACCGTGGACTTCGCGTCCGTCGACGCCGCCCCCGGTGACGGGCCCGTCGCCGTCGAGTTCGACGCACCGATCGACAAGTTCCTCGACGGCGGGGCAATGTGGCTGGAGTTCCGCGCGGGCGACCTGCCGCTCACCGTCGACGGCGTGCACTGGACCGTCGGCGCCGACGACGCGCGCGAAGGGCGGTTGCCGAACGCCGTCGCGATCTGCACATTCAACCGGGCCGACGACTGCGCTGCCACGGTGGCGGCCCTCGCGTCGGACCCGGAGGTGCTGGGCGTGATCGACCACGTCTACGTCACCGACCAAGGCACCGACACTGTCGACTCGCGGCCGGTCTTCACCGGTGCCGCCGCAGTGCTGGGCGAACGCCTGCACTACCTGCGTCAGCCGAACCTCGGCGGCGCTGGCGGATTCAGCCGCGGCATGTACGAGGTGACCGGGCGCGCCGGCCAGGCGAACGTGCTTCTGATGGACGACGACGTCCGCGTCGAACCGGAGACGGTGTTGCGCATGACCGCGTTCGCCGACCACACCGCGTCGCCGATGCTCGTCGGCGCCCAGATGCTGTATCTCTACAACCCCGACTATCTGCTGCTGTCCGCGGAGGGGGACGACCTGTCCGCGCTCAAGGCCGGCCTGCCCGCCGACGCCGAGGCGCTGCACGACCAGTCGGTGATCGACAACGTGCAGGAGCGCCGCATCGACGCCCCTTACAACGCCTGGTGGTCCTGCCTGATCCCGGCGTCGGTGATCCGTGAGATCGGCCTGCCGATGCCGTACTTCTTCCAGTGGGACGACATCGAGTACGGCATCCGCGCACGGGGCCGGGGCTTCCCCACCGTGACGTTGCCCGGCGCGTCGGTGTGGCACGCCGACTTCTACTGGAAGGACGGCGACGACTTCGGGCAGTTTTTCGGCCTGCGCAATTCCCTGATCACCGCGGCAGTCCACAGCGGTTTCGACGTGCGCGATCTGAGCAAGGAACTGTCGCGCCGGGTGCTCAGCACGATCGTCGCGATGCAGTACGGGTTCGCCGAGACGCTGCTGGCGGCCGTCGACGCGTTCCTCGAAGGGCCGGACGCGCTCGCTGACGGCGGCCAGGAGCTGCTGGCCCGCGTGCGCGAGCTGCGGTCCGGCCACCCGGAAACGCAGCGGCTGCCGGTGTCGGCGATGCCCGCCTCCGCCCAGGTGCGCCGGGTCGTCGGGCCGCTGGACGAGGACAAAGCGGACCTGGTGCTGGCCAAGAAGGCGGCGCGTCAGCTGTCCGGGCGCGTCGAGGCGGGCCCGGTGGCGGTCCCGTACGAGGATTCGTTCTGGTGGCACGTGTCCGCGTTCGGCGAGGTGTATGTGACGGACGCGTCGCAGGGAGGAGTGCGCCGCAGGCGCCGGGACGCGGCGCAGGCGAAGGCCCTCACGAAGCGGCTGGCGTCCACCCTGCGGCGCTTCGTCGCAGAGGGGCCCGCCGCGCAGGACGCCTACCGCGCCGCCGTCCCGACGCTGACGAGCAGGGAGAACTGGGCGCGCCTCTACGGGATCGGGCCCGCGGATACTACGGTATCGTGATCCGTATCACGGGGCGTGCGCGGCGCGCACCGTGAGTCGGTCGGCTCATTCCGCAACATGGCCCGTTCAGCAACACGGCCCGTTCAGCGGCGTGGCCGGTCGAGCAGGGTGGCCAGTGCGTCCGGTGCCGTTGGGTCTGCGCGGCTCCCGCGCCGGAGTGCGTCGTCGACGGGCAGGGTGTGTGATGCCAGATCGTCCACTCGGTGGTCCCGCACGCGGCGGGGCGCGGGACTTGCGCGCGGATATCGCGCGGTCGTGGCAGCGCTCGGTCATGTGCGGGTTGGAGCCGGACCACGCCATCACGGCGTTCACCGGCGGCCCCGGATCGGCCGCAGTCCGGCGTGCGGCGGCGCCGGTGCTCGAGGAGCTCGCCCGGCACACCGCCGGTACGGGGGTGGCACTGCTGCTGGGCGACTGCGACGGCGTCATCGTCGACCGCTGGTCCGACACCGGGGCCGCCGAGCGCGCGTTGGAGCGTCGCGGCGTGATCCCCGGCATGCTGTACAGCGAGGAACAGGCCGGAACGAACGGCCTGGGAACCGCGCTGGAGCTCGGGCGCGGCGTGGCCATCCACGGGACCGAGCACTTCCTCGAGTCGCTGAAAGGTTTCAGCTGCTACGGCCATCCCATCCGCCATCCGCTGACCCGCCGGGTCGAGGGCGTCGTCGACATCACCGGGGTTCAGGCCACGGCCAATCCCCTCTACCTGCCGCTGGTGGTCCGCGCAGTCGAGGAGATCGAACGCAGGCTGGTCGAGGGCGCGCGCGTCGAAGACCTCAGGCTGATGTCCGCATACCAGCGGGCCCGTCGACGTTCCCGTTCCGATGCGGCCGTCGTCGGGCTGGGCGCCGAGCTGGCGCTCGCCGATCCGGCCGCGCTCGATCTCGTGGACCCGCGCGACCACCCGATGCTGCGCGGACTGGCACGCGGCCTGGCCGCCGGCCGGCCGTTGACGACGGACGCGGTGCTCGTCTCGGGGGCGCCTGTGCGGGTCGAGATGACGCGGGTCGAGGGCGCGGGCGCGGGCACGGTGTTCCGGATCGAGGCGGTGGCCGGGGCGCCGCGGGCCGCGGCTGTGCCGACAGTGGCGGGACCATCCGAGGCAAGACCATCTGAGGCAGGGCCGGCGGGGACCGTCGCGGTGGTCGGGGAGCCGGGAAGTGGGGTGACGACCGCCGCGCTGCGCCTCATCGACGGTGCGGGCGGGGCGGGGGAACCCGTGGCCGCGGACCTGCTGCGGCTGACGCTTCTCGACGCGGTGGAAGTGGACGCGGTGGAGCTCGGCGCCGACGGCGAGCGAGTCTGGGGCGGCCGGTTCGCGGACGCTCTCCGTGATGCGGAGCGTGACGACGCGGCGGTGGTGCTCATCGAGCACGCCGATCTGCTGCCGGATCGGCTGCTGCGCCGGGTCTCGCGGGCGCTCGCGGGCGGCGCCGGACGCGCGCGCCTGGTCGTCACAGTGCGCACCGGTACCGGCGCCGGCGAGGCGCTGGCCGCGCTGTGCGATCGCCGAGCGGCGGTACCGCCGCTGCGCGAACGGCAATCGGAGTTCCCCCGGATCGTCGCCGGCGTTCTCGCGGAGCTCGACCCGGACGGCGGCGCGCGGGTGCCGCCCGGCGTGGCGACGGTCCTGGCGTCGTATCCGTGGCCGGGGAACATCACCGAACTGCGCGCGGTCCTGGCCGCCGCCGTGCACAGGAGCGGCGGCACGGTGACCGTCGACGACCTCCCGGAGCACGTGCGACGGGGTGCGACGGCGGCCCGGCTGACCGGGATGGAACGCGCCGAACGCGCCGCAATCGTCGCGGCGCTCGCAGCGAAGGGAGGCAACAAGAGGCAAGCCGCCGAGGAGCTCGGGATCAGCCGGACCACGCTCTACGCCCGGATGCGCACGCTGAAGGTCTGAGGCCGGCCGCCTCGGCGCTGGACGGTCGCTCGGGTGCGGTGTCCAGAGTCTGAACACCTGCGGTCGCCGTTCGTGATCGACGATAGGTGTGTTGCAGAACACATCCAGTCGAGGAGGTTTCATGACCGCGCTCATCGAACACGGCCCGCAGTCGGTGGTGCCCGCAGTACGGCGATTCCTGTCCGGCCGCAAGCAATTGCTCATCGGCGGCGAGTGGGCGGACGCGGCGTCCGGGCGCACGTTCGGCACCGAGGACCCCGCCACCGGCAGGGAGCTCGCGCAGGTGGCGCACGGCGAGGCCGCCGACGTGGACCGGGCGGTGCGGGCGGCGCGCCGTGCATTCGACGAGGGTCCGTGGCCGCACATGAAGCCCAACGGGCGTGAGCGGCTGCTGTGGCGGATCGGTGACATCCTCAGCGAACGCGCCGAGGAGTTCGGCCAGCTCGAAGCGCTCGACAATGGCAAATCCGTGGGCATCGCGACCGCCGTGGACGTGGCCTGGGCCGCCGACGTGTTCCGCTACTACGCGGGGTGGGCGACCAAGATCGAGGGCTCGACGGTCAACGTGTCGATGCCGTTCGCGCCCGGCGGACAGTTCCATGCCTACACGCTGCGCGAGCCCGTCGGCGTGTGCGGGCTCATCGTCCCGTGGAACTTCCCGATCCTCATGGCCGCCTGGAAGCTGGCGCCGGCGCTCGCGGCGGGCAACACGGTGATCCTCAAGCCCGCGGAGCAGACGCCGCTGAGCGCGCTGCTGTTGGGCGAGGTGTTCACCGAGGCCGGATTCCCGCCCGGCGTCGTCAACATCGTCACCGGATTCGGCGACGCGGGCGCCGCCCTGTCCGGCCACGACGCAGTCGACAAGATCGCGTTCACCGGCTCCACCGAGGTAGGCAAGAAGATCGTCGACGCCGCCAAGGGCAACCTCAAGAAGGTCTCGCTCGAACTCGGCGGCAAGAGCCCCAACATCGTGTTCGCCGACGCGGATCTCGAGGCCGCGGTGCCGGGCTCGCTCAACGCGTGGCTGTTCAACCACGGGCAGTGCTGTGTCGCCGGCACGCGGATGTACGTCGAGGACACGATCTTCGACGAGTTCACCGCGGCGGTCGCCGAGGCCGCCTCGAAGGTGCGGATCGGCCCCGGCATGGACCCGGCCACCGAACTCGGCCCGCTGATCTCGCAAGAACAGTTCGACAAGGTCACCGGCTACTTGCGCGACGGCCTCGCCGACGGCGCGCGCGCACTCTCCGGCGGCGGGCGCTGGGGCGAAAGCGGCTACTTCGTCGAACCCACCGTGCTGGTGGATGTGCAGCCGGACTTCTCCGTGGTGCGCGAGGAGATCTTCGGGCCCGTGGTGGCGGCGCTGCCCTTCAACGCCGACGAAGGCGTGGTGGCCGCGGCCAACGACTCGATCTACGGGCTGGCCGCCGGGATCTGGACCAAAGACGTCTCCAAGGCCCACCGCACCGCGCGCCAGGTCAAGGCCGGCTCGGTGTGGGTCAACCAGTACAACGGCTTCGACACGGCCATGCCCTTCGGCGGCTACAAGCAGTCCGGCTGGGGACGCGAACTGGGCGCGGGCGCCCTCGACCTCTACACCACCACGAAATCCGTCAACATCGCGCTGTGAGCACCCTCGTGCTCTGACAAAGGAGGACACCATGAAGACCAAGGCAGCAGTGCTCCTGGAGGCCGGCAGGCCGTTCGAGATCATGGAGCTCGACCTCGACGGCCCCGGCCCCGGCGAGGTGCTCATCAAATACACCGCCGCGGGCCTGTGCCACTCGGACCTGCACCTGACCGACGGCGACCTGCCGCCGCGCTATCCCATCGTCGGCGGCCACGAGGGCTCCGGGATCATCGAAGAGGTCGGCCCCGGCGTCACCAAGGTCAAGCCGGGCGACCACGTGGTGTGCAGCTTCATCCCGAACTGCGGCACCTGCCGGTACTGCTCGACGGGGCGCCAGAACCTGTGCGACATGGGCGCCACCATCCTCGAGGGCTACCTGCCGGACGGCACCTTCCGCTTCCACGGCGACGGCAAGGACTTCGGCGGCATGTGCATGCTGGGCACCTTCTCCGAGCGGGCCACGATCTCGCAGCACTCTGTGGTCAAGGTGGACGACTGGCTTCCACTGGAGACCGCAGTGCTCGTCGGCTGCGGGGTGCCCTCCGGCTGGGGCACCGCGGTGAACGCCGGCAACCTCCGCAACGGCGACACTGCCGTCATCTACGGCATCGGCGGCCTCGGTATCAACGCGGTGCAGGGCGCCGTCGGCGCCGGGTGCAAGTACGTCGTCGTCGTCGACCCGGTCCAGCTCAAGCGCGAGACTGCGCTCAAGTTCGGCGCCACCCACGCGTTCGCCACCGCGGAGGAGGCAGCGGCCAAGGTCAATGAACTGACGTGGGGCCAGGGCGCGGACGCCGCACTGATCCTGGTGGGCACGGTGGACGAGCAGGTGGTCTCCGCTGCCACGGCGGTGATCGGCAAGGGCGGGCGGGTCGTCATCACCGGCCTCGCCGACCCGGCCAAACTGACGGTGCACGTCTCCGGCGCGGACCTGACGCTGAACCAGAAGACGATCATGGGAACGTTGTTCGGCTCGATGAACCCGCAGTGGGACATCGTCAAGCTGCTGCGCCTGTACGACTCGGGCGACCTCAAGCTGGACGAGCTCGTCACCAAGCGGTACACCCTCGAGCAGGTCAACGAGGGATACCAAGACCTGCGCGACGGTAAGAACATCCGCGGCGTCATCATCCACGACGCCTGACTGGGCCCCCGCCTGGACAGGGCCCCATGCCCGGCGGACGCACGCAACGTGCGCCCGCCGGGCATGATGGTGCGTAGGAGGTGCATGCAGTGAAATCCGAGACGTTCTCCGTCCACACCGGTGCCGACGAGGTGGTGTACGACCTCACCGGCCGGTGCCGCGAGTTCGCGGCGGGGGACGGCGACGGCCTGCTGCACGTGTTCGTGCCGCACGCGACGGCGGGCATCGCGATCATCGAGACGGGTGCAGGCAGTGACGACGACCTGCTGGCAACGCTGCGCGACCTGCTCCCGGCCGACGACAGGTGGCGGCACCAGCACGGCACACCCGGACACGGCCGGTCGCACGTCATGCCGGCGCTGATCCCGCCGTATGCCACGGTGCCGGTCGTCGGCGGCCGGCTGCTGCTGGGCACGTGGCAGTCCATCACGCTGGTGGACCTCAACGTCGACAATCCGGACCGTGAGGTCCGGCTGTCCCTGCTGCGCGGCTGACGGGGAACGCCGGCGTCGCGTTCGAAGTTCGAAGGGCACGTGTTGTGGCGTTCGAACTTCGGGCGCAAAGTCGGCGTCGCGCCCGAACTTCGAGCGCGACACGGCGTGACGTTCGTTGTTGCGGGGTGCAGTCCGTAACTACGGACCAGTGGGCGCAACTGCGGGCGCGACGTGTCGTCGCGTTCGAACTTCGGGCGTCACGTCCTCGTCACGCCCGAACTTCGAGCGCAACGAAGAGGCCGGCGCCGACGGTCACCCGCAGCGCGGAGGCCCCCGCCGCTACGGCTTGGTGAACCGTTCGCGCCGTCCGAGCCCGCGCAGTCGCATCCACTCGCGGAATCCGGCGATGTCGCGCCGCTGCACCAGGAAGAACCACCCGAACCGCGCGTACTCCTGCGGGAGGAGCCGCCGCATGCCGGGCTGTGCCATGAGGTATCCGCGGTTGCGGTAGGTGAAGAACCGTTTGCCGGGGTTGTCCGGGTACTGGGTGTGCATGCGGCCGCCGAGGATCGGCTTGAACTCGTCGGCGCCGTCGGGATGCAGGTATGCGGCGTCCAGGCAGGTGCCGAACGGCAGCCTGGAACGCACCAGACGCCGGTGCACATCCACCTCGTCTCCGCGGACGAACAGGCGTAGGTCGGGCACCCCTACCGCGTCGATGGCCGCCGCGGTGAACAGGGCGCCGTTGAACAGCGACGCGATGCCGGGCAGCAGGTCGGATTCCGGGTCTTCGGGGTGCCGGAGCGCGCTGCGGTGCCGTCGCCAGGTGAGCCCCCGGCGCAGCGGGAAGGCGAGTTTTCTGGGCTCGGCGATGTCGCACACCACGGGCGAGACCTCGGCCAGCCCGTGCCGGCGCGCGCAGTCGAGCAGGGTGGCCAGCACGTCTGGGCCGTCGGGGCGGCCGTCGTCGTCGGCCAGCCACACTCTGTCCGCGCCTAGCGCCAGAGCGTGCAGCATCCCCAGCGCGAAGCCGCCCGCGCCGCCGAGGTTGTGCCGCGACCCGATGCAGGTGGCCGGGATCGGCTGCGACTCGACGAGCGCGCGCACCTCCGGCTCGTCGGCGTTGTCGATCACCACGAGGTGGTCCAGTGGGCGGGTCTGTGCGGCGAGCACGCGGAGCGACTCGGCCAGCAGCGCGCGGCGCCGGTGGGTGACGACGACGCCGACGATCCGCTCGGTGTCAGGCCGCTTTCCGCCGATGTCAGGCCGCTTTCCACCAGAGTCAGACACGGTCACGGCCACTCTCGGTGGCCTGCTGTTCGCGGCGCATCTCCGCCATCACGGTGCGGACGTGCTGAGCGGCCTCGGGGCCCTCGTAGGCTCCGATGATCTCGTCGATCCCGCCGCGCTGGCGGATTTCGCCGCGGTCGATCCACATCGCGGTGTTGCACAGCTGAGCCAGGAATTCGTTGGAGTGGCTGGCGAAGACAAGGATCCCGGAGCGCGCGACGAGCTTCTGCAGCCGGATGCGCGCCTTCTTCATGAATTCCGCGTCGACCGCGCCGATGCCCTCGTCCAGCAGCAGGATCTCCGGGTCGATGCTGGTGACGACGCCCATCGCCAGGCGCACCCGCATTCCCGTCGAGTAGGTGCGCAGCGGCATCGCCAGGTAGTCGCCCAACTCGGTGAACTCGGCGATGTCGTCCATCCGGTCGTTCATCTGCTTGCGCGTCATGCCCAGGAACAGCCCGCGGATGATGATGTTCTCGTAGCCGGAGATCTCCGGGTCCATGCCCACGCCGAGGTCGAACACCGGCGCCACCCTGCCGCGGACGTCCGCGGAACCGCGGGTGGGCTCGTAGATGCCGGACAGCAGGCGCAGCAGCGTGGACTTGCCCGCGCCGTTGTGGCCGACGAGGCCGACGCGATCGCCCTCGCGGAACGACACGGTGATGTCGCGCAGCGCCTCGATCGTCACCACATTCGAGTCGGTCTTGCCGATGGTGCCGCCGGCCCTGCCCAGCACGGACTTTTTGAGCGACCGGGTGCTGGCGTCGAAGATGGGGAAGTCGACGCAGGCCCCGTGCGTGTCGATGCTGACTGTGCTCATGCGGATGTCCCTGTGCTCATACCGATGTCCCTGTGCTCATGTTGCTGATCCTGTGCTCATGCGGCGGCTCCGGTGGTCGTGTGCGGCAGGCTCTGTCGTGCGACGGGCTCACACCCAGTACGGCACACGCGCGCGGTACTTGCGCATGGCCAGCAGCGCCGCCGCCCAGCCGACGACGGTGAGTCCCAGCACGATGTACCAGTGGTAGGCGGCCGCGGTCTCACCGAGCATGGGCGCGCGGACGATCTCCAGGTAGTGGAACAGCGGGTTGATCTCGGCGAGCTTGGCCCGCTCGGCGGCGCCGGGGCGGTCCGCGAACACCTTGGTGGTCCACACGATGGGGGTGACGTAGAACAGCAGTTGGGTCATGCTGCCGAGTAACGGCGCGATATCGCGGAATCGGGTGGAGACGATGCCGAACAGCATCGTGACCCACACGGCGTTCACGATCAGCAGCAGCATCGCCGGAATGGCGAGCAGCGACGACCAGCCCAGGTCAAGCGACGTCCAGAACACCGCGAGCAGGATCACGTAGATGATGAGGTTGTGCGCCAACAGCAGGACCTGCCGCCACACCAGGCGGTAGACGTGCACGCTCAGCGGGGCGGGGAGCTGTTTGATCAGGCCCTCATTGGCGATGAACACCTCCGAGCCGTCCACGATGGCGCCCTGGATGAGGCCCCAGATGATCAGGCCGACGGTGAGGTAAGGCAGGAAGTAGGCCAGATCCTGGTCGAGGATCAGCGAATACAGCAGTCCCAGCGCGGTGGCCATGACGCCCGTGGCGATGGTGATCCAGAACGGGCCGATGACGGACCGGCGGTACTTCTGCTTGATGTCCTGCAAGCCGAGGATCAGCCACAGTTCACGTTGCGACCAGCCGAGCCGCATGTCCGCGAACGCGCGCGCGAACGTGCGCGAACCCGTGATGCGCGGGGCAGGATCGTGCGGGGCGGTGGTGACGGGATCGGACACGGGAGCCAACAGTACTAGTCGGCCGCCGCCGCGGGCCCGTCGCCGTTCGCGGCGCGGCGGCGGGTCACAGGTACTGGCCGGTGCCCGGCATCTGTCCCCCGTGCGGCCCCTGCTGCGGGGCGGCGCCCGGCGGCAGCGCGTGCCGCATCTGCTTGAGCTGCGCCTGTGCGGCCATTTGTTGGGCCATCAGTGCCGTCTGGATGCCGTGGAACAACCCCTCTAGCCAGCCCACCAGCTGCGCTTGGGCGATCCGCAGCTCGGCGTCGGAGGGGACGGACTCGTCGCCGAAGGGCAGGGTGAGCCGCTCGAGCTCGTCGCGCAGCTCACCGGACAGGCCCTGCTCCAGCTCTCGGATGGAGGTGGCGTAGATCTCGCGCATGCGGCTACGGCTGGCGTCGTCGAGCGGGGCCGAGCGGACCTCCTCGAGCAGCTGCTTGATCATCGTTCCGATACGCATGACCTTGGCGGGCTGCTCGACCATCGAGGTCAGGGCGTTGCCGTCGTCGTCCTCGCCCCCATCGGCCCCCTCGTCCGGGGAGTGCGGCTCGTCCGAAGGCGTCTCGGCGTCGCGTCCGACGATGACGTAGCCGTTCTCGGAACCGTCCCCACTGGAACCGTCCCCACCGGGGCCGCCGCTTCCGGCGCCGGCGCTGTCGCCTGGGCTCTCACTCATACGTTTCCCGTCCTCGCTCGCGTGGTGGCCATTGTGCCCGCCGGGTCCGATTGTGCACGCCCGGTACACCGGCGCGCCGCAGGTCCGGGCGCCCGCCCCCGCCGTTCGACGCGGCTGTCGTCGGGCGGACGGCTGTCCACTACTCTGAGCACGTGGTCGGTGTACATCGAACGGATGAGGTCCGTGCAGCCCGGGGTGCGGGTCAGTACTCGGGTATGCGCGCGATCGGCCGATCGCGCGCGGGTGGAATCAGCGCCCCGCTGCCACATAGTCTGTACGGCATGGAATACGACGTCTGGGGGGTGCGCGGGCTGTTCCCGTCGTTGGGAGACGGCTGGATCCACCTGGACGCGCAAGTGGGGATGCAGATCGCGGACTCGGTGGCGCGCACCGTGTCGACGGCGTTCCGCACCTCGGTCTCGGACCCCTCGGGCGCATACCCCTCCGCGCGGCGCAGTGCGGGGATCCTCGATACCGCGCGCGCCGCGGTCGCCGACCTGGTGGGGGCGGACCCGGCCGGCGTGGTGCTGGGCCCCAACCGTGCGACGCTGCTGGCGCGGCTGGCTGAGGCCTCGCGGCGGCGCCTGGGAATAGGCACCGAGGTCGTGCTCTCCCGGGTGGATGACGAGGAGAACATCACCCCCTGGTTGCGCGCCGCCCACCTCTACGGCTCTTACGTCAAGTGGGCCGAGGTGGACATCGAGAACTTCGAGCTGCCCACCTGGCAGTATGCGGAACTGGTCGGCGAGGCCACGGCTCTTGTCGCCGTCACAGCGGCCTCGTCGACGCTCGGTGTCAAGCCGGAGGTGGCGGCAGTGGCCAAGCTCGCTTCCGCGGCGGGCGCCCTGACAGTGGTCGACGCCGCGTTCCTGGCGCCGTACGAGCCGGTGGACATCCACGAGCTCGGCGTCGACGTGCTGGCACTCGACTCCGCCATCTGGGGCGGGCCGCCCGTCGGTGCGCTGGTGTTCCGCGACCCCGCGGTGATCGACCGGCTCGAGCGCGTCGCGATCGACCCGACGGCCACCGGCCCGGCGATGCTCGAGGTGGGTGCGCACCAGTACGCGATGCTGGCGGGCATGGTCGCCTCGATCGAGGTGCTCGCCGGCCTCGCCTCGTCCCCATCGCCGGGATACCGCGGCGCGGCGGCGCCGGAACCGCGGCGCGAGCGCATCGTGCGGTCCATGTCCGCTCTGCGCGCCCACCAGGCCGGCCTGTTCGACCACCTGGTGGGCTCGCTGCGGTCGCTGCCGCTGGTGATGGTGCTGGGCGCGCGGTCGGCCAGCGTACCCATGCTCAGCTTCACCGTCGCGGGGGTGCCCGCCCACCGCGTGACGCAGCGCCTGGCGGACAACGGCATCTGCGCGCTCACCTCGCGCGGCGGGTCGCGGGTGCTCGAAGCGATCGGCGTCGGCGAGGTCGGCGGCGCGGTGACGGTGGGCCTGGGCCACTATTCGACGGTGCACGAGGTGGACCAGCTGGTGCGGGTGGTCGCGTCGCTGGGGTGAGCGGGGCAGAGAAAGGCGGGGCGGGGGCGAGCGCGCATCACAGCTCCCAGCCGTGCACCGGTGCGCCCTCGCCCATCAGCGTGAGGTAGTCGGCCAGCATCCCGGCCAGGGCCGCGGGGCGGTCGTCGCCCGCCCGTTCCCGCAGTGCGACGGCGCTGCGCTGCCAGTCCGCGCCGGTGCGCCCGGCCAGGCACCGCGCCTCGATGACGCCCAGGTACTTCTCAACCACGTCCTCCGCCACGCCGTAGGCGGCGAGCCCCGCGTGCGCCATCGGCAGCAGCCGGCGCAGCACGAGCTCCTGCGGGCTGACCCACCCCACCTCCGGCCAGTACAGCCTGGCCGAGAATCCGCTGCGCGCCGCCGATTCGAGGTTCTCGCGCGCCGCGTCGAACGACATCTGCGACCACAGAGGGCGATCGGCGTCGACAAGGGCGCGTGCGGTGCCGTAGAAGAACAGCGCGTCCGCGAGGGTGTCGACGACGGTGGGTCCGGCCGGCAGCACGCGGTTCTCCAGGCGGATGTGATGGCCGCCGTCGGTGGTGTCGTAGATGGGCCTGTTCCACCGGTAGATGGTGCCGTTGTGCATGCGCAGCTCGGTGAGCGCCGGGTCGCCGCCCGCGTCGAGCACGGCCAGCGGATCTTCGTCGCTGACGATGGGCAGCAGCGAGGGGAAGTACCGGGAGTTCTCCTCGAACAGGTCGAAGATGGAGGTGATCCAGCGTTCGCCGAACCACACTCGCGGCCGCACGCCCTGATTGACCAGTTCCTGCGGCCGGGTGTCGGTGGCCTGCTGGAACAGCGGCAGCCGTGTTTCGTGCCAGAGGGCCTTGCCGATGAGAAACGGCGAGTTGGCGGCCAGCGACACCTGCACGCCCGCGATGGCCTGGGCGGCGTTCCAGTGCGCCGCGAACTCGTCCGGTCCCACCTGCAGGTGCAGTTGCAGGGAGGTGCATGCGGCCTCGGGCAGGATCGAGTCGAACACGGTCTCCAGGCGCTCGGGGGCGGCCGCGCCCGGCAGGGCGGTGCCGACGATGCGCAACTCGATGTCCTCGCCCCGCGTCTCCAGCATCCGGTTGTTGAGCAGCGCGTAGCGCGGGTTGGCGGAGATCGACTGGGCGGTGAGATCCTCGGCCCGCAGCGTCGGCAGGATGCCGACCATGGCCAGGCGGCTGCCGGAACGGGCGGCGCGGGCGTCTGCGGAGTTCAGCGACGCGCGCAGCGACTCCTCCAAGTCGAACACGTGCCGGTCGCGCAGTCGGTGCGGGGGCATGTTGATCTCGATGTTGAACCGGCCCAGCTCGGTCTGGAAGGCGTCGTCCGCGATGGCCTCGAGCACCTCGGAGTTGGCCATCGCCGGTCGCATCGCGGTGTCGACCAGGTTGAGCTCCACCTCCATGCCGATGCGCGGCTCGGACAGCTCGAACTGGTCGTCGGCCAGCATGCGGGCCATCGCATCCAGACACAGCTGTACCTTCTCGCGGAAGGCGCGGCGGTCTTGACGGGTGAAGACGCGATGCCCGACGTCGTCGCCCATGACGGCCCCTTCCGTCCGTACCGACTCTTCCGCCTGTACCGACCCTGCCTACGGTGCCTCCACACTGGCACGGCTGCCATCGCGCCGCAGCAGGATCTTGCCGAAAACCCCGCCGGATTCGAGAAGCCGATGCGCCTCCGCGGCGTCGGCCATGGGGACGGTGGCGTGCACGACGGTGCGTACGCGCCCATCGGCGTACATCGGCAGCACGTTCCGCGTCACCTCGCGGACGATCTCCGCCTTGCCCGCGGGGCCGTCCAGCGGTCGGCCGCGCAGCCCCATGGCCGTGATGCGGGCCCGCTTGGCGAGCATCGCGCCGATCGGCAGTTCGCCGGTGGCGCCGCCCTGCATGCCGATGATCGTCAGCCAACCGTCCGGGGCGAGCGCCTCGAGGTTTTTGCGCAGGTACTTCGCGCCCATGTTGTCGAGGATGACGTCGGCGCCGCCCACCTCGCCCAGCGCCCCGGCGAAGTCGCCTGTGCGGTGGTCGACGGCGATGGCGGCGCCCAGTTCGCGGCAGCGGGGCAGCCTGTCGGGGGACCCAGCGGTGGTGGCCACCGTGGCCCCCAGCGCCGCGGCCACCTGGATCGCGTGGGTGCCGATGCCGCCGGAGCCGCCGTGCACCAGCAACGTCTGCCCCGCGGACAGTCCGGCGCGCATCACCACGTTGGACCAGACGGTGCAGGCGACCTCCGGAATGCCTGCCGCCTCGACCAGCCCGACGCCCTCCGGCACCGGCAGGAGCTGGGTCGCGGGCACCACGACACGCTCGGCGTAGCCGCCGCCCGCAAGCAGTGCACACACCCGCTGCCCGGGCTCCCAGCCTGTCACCCCGGCGCCCAGCTCGGCGATCGTGCCCGAGCATTCGAGCCCCGGAACGTCGGACACGCCATCCGGCGGCGGATAGTGGCCCTGGCGTTGCAGCAGGTCGGCGCGGTTGACCGCGGAGGCGGCGACGTCGACGAGCACTTCTCCGGGGCCGGGGGCGGGATCCGGCACCTGCGCCCACCGCATCGCGTCCGGGCCGCCGAAGGAGGGAAGCGTGATCGCATACATCCCTCGACGGTAGCGCCGGTGGGGACCGTCCGGGCTCGTCCAGCGCGGCGCGCCCCGGATCAGCTTTCCGCGGACCTGACCGGTTCCGAACGCCCCAGTTCGTTGCCGGCCGCATCGAGTGCCGCCGCCGCCAACCAGGTCTGCGCGTCGGGCACCGGCGCCGCGCTCTCGAACCCGGTGCGCGGCATGTCCGCGACCGCGTGCAGCGCCCCGGGGGCGTCTCCGGTGAGGATGCGCCAGGACGCGACCTCCGTCGCACCGTTCCAGCTGGCGTAGACCGTGACCCCGCCGGTCCGTGCGCGACGTGCGGCGACCGCGGGGGCGTCGTCGGGGGTGCCGGCCCAATCGTCGACGTGGGCGCGATAGCTGTGCCAGGGCTCCGCGATGTGCGCGTCCCACACCATGTTCCCGCTCGCGTCGAAAAGTGACGCGTACGGTGCCGCGCCCCAGCCGACGAAGGCGGAGCCGTCCGGCAGTGTCTGCATGCTGCCCTGCGTGTCGGCGTAGAGCGGGACCGGGTGGTGCAGCCGCCGCCGCAGCCGCACTGTGCGCGCGTCTTCGTCGACGTCGAGGACGAGGGCACTCGAGGCCGGTGACGGTGCTCCCGGGGACGGCGGGGTGCGCAGGCTGTTGTCGAACAGGGACAGGGTGCCGTCGGCGTGCTGGACGGCGCAATGCTGCCAGGAGAAGGAGGCGTCGGGCGGTACCGGGAAATCCGAGCTCTTGCCGCCCAGTCGCCACAGCACGCGCGAACCGTCCCGCGCGATCTTGTAGACGGTGCCGGTGTGGCGGCACGAGATGACGATGTTCCCGTCCGGCGCGACGCGGGCGGAATTGATGTGCAGGTAGTCGTAGGGATCGTTGTGCGCGCCGTGGCCTCCGAGCGGGAAGTAGGAGTCGGCGACCGGGATTTCGGCGAGGCTGCGCCACTCCATGAGCACCGCGCCGCTGTCGATGGCGATCTCCTGTACGACGCCCTCGTACACCCACCCGTCGGCCGGTCCGCCGATCGGGCCGAGGTCGGCCTGCCGCGTCGAATACGCCAGGAGCAGCATCGTGTCGTCGTCGGTGATCGTGACCTCGTGCAGGTCCGCCTGCTCGCCGTTGCCGGCGTGCACCTCGGTGATCAGGTTGTAGTGCTCGTCGAGGACGGTCACGCTGCCGTACCCGTGCGAGTAGGGGATGCGGCCGTGCCACCATGCCAGCACCGGCCTGCCGCGATAGGTCTGCGGGTGGAAGCCGATGTTGAACTCCACCCCGTCGCCCGGGTGGATCCACACCGGCTCGCCCGCACCGTCGACGATGAGCGGCCCCTGCCCCGGCCCCGGCACCCCCACCTGCTTGGGGGCGAGGAACACGTGGCCGAGCGGCGGGGCGCCTCCGGGTGCCACGGTGATGGCGGGCGGTGCCAGGTCGGGGCGCGTGACGAACCGCGGGGCGGGGGCGGGTCCTGGCGACCCGGAACCCGTCGAGCCGAGGGAGCCCAGGCTGCCCAGGCTGCCCTCGGCGTACGCCGTGCCTGCGCCGAGGGGGGATGCGACGACGGCGCCGACGATGCCGGCACGGCGGAAGAAGGCGCGTCTGGTCAGATCGGGTGCGATGGTGTCCTCCTCGGATTACCCGGCGCCGGCGGGAGCCCGGCGTTTCTGAAGGTATTGAGTGGGTAGCGGCCACCATACGATGCCGCGGCCCCGTGCGCCCGGGAACCCCGGGGCCGGCCCGGCGGTGGGGCTGCGTGCGGGCCTGCGGGACCCGGTAGGCTACGGGGCGCTGCGGGCGGCACCGGCCGTCGGCGGCGGGGAAGCGTGGCAGAGCGGCCGAATGCACTCGCCTTGAAAGCGAGCGTCCTTAACCGGACCGGGGGTTCAAATCCCTCCGCTTCCGCAATTCCGGCTGGTTTTTTGCGCCGATCCGCGCGCCGCGTGCACCGTCCGAGCGCCGATTCCCGGGCGATCCGGTGCAAAGCGTGCGCGGCGTGCCGGGGAGCCGCGGCTACCCTGGGCGGCGTGGCGGCGATGGCGAGCAGGCGACCCGATTCCCAGTGGCGATTCGCCGGATCCGACGGTATCCACCGCTTGCACGTGGACCAATGGGACCCGCCGGGTGAGCCGCACGCCGTCGTGCAGATCGTGCACGGCATGGCAGACCGGATCGCGCGGTACGGGGAGCTCGCGGCGCATCTCACGGCAGACGGCTTCGCGGTGCTCGGCGCGGATCTCCTCGGCCACGGCGAGACGGCGCTGGGCCCGGGCGAACTGGGCTTCTTCGCGGCGGAGGGAGGCTGGGAGACGGCGGCCCGCGACGTGTGCGCCCTGCGCAGGATCGGCGCGCGGCGGTTCCCGGGGGTCCCGTACTTCCTGCTGGGCCACAGCCTGGGCTCGATGCTGGTGCGCCAGCACCTCGACGACCATCCGGCGGGGCCCGACGCGGTGGACGGCGCGATCCTCTCCGGCACCACCTACATGAACAAGCCGATGGCGGCGGCCGGTATCGCGGGACTCACGGTGGCGATTCGTGCGCGCGGCCGTGGGGGAAGCCGGGCCGTCAGCCCGCTGGTGGAGCATCTGGGCGGCCGCCTGGGCCGGAAGTTCACGCCGCAGCGCACCGGCAGCGATTGGCTCAGCCGCGACCCGGATTACGTCGATGCCAACCTGGCCGATCCGCTCTGCGGCTTCCCGGCGACGCTGTCACTGTCCCGCGATCTCATGGTGGGGTGCCGCAACGTGGGCGGGGTGGCGGCGCTGCACCGGCTGCGCACGCCGGTGCTGTTCGTCTCAGGATCCGAGGACCCGCTGGGCGGCCGGCCGGCGCTGCGGCGGATCGTGCACGAACTCGAGGCGGCGGGCCACCCGGACTTCACCGCGCTGGTGTACCCGGGCGGGCGGCACGAGATGTTCGGCGAGATCAACAGGGCCGAGGTGTTCGACGACGTGGCCGCCTGGCTCGACGCGCGCACGTCCACCCCGCTCACCGGACGGTGATGCGGTCCCGGTCCGGCGGTGTGACCGGCGACCGGCCGTGCAGGTGGTCGGCCAATGCTTCGGTGTCGAGGACTCCGATGACAGGGTCGGTGCCGAGGGTGAAGGCACTGAACCCGTCGCCGCCCTCGGCGAGGAAGGCGTTGACGGTGACCCGGATCGGGGCGTCCGCCGGCAGGACGGTGCCGTGCAGACGGATGTCGCTCACCCGGTGCCCGAGGGGAGCCGCCGGGTCCACGGTGTAGGTGAGGCCGGCGGACGGTTGCAGCACGATCCGCGTGCGGCCATTGCCGTCGGGGTCGTCCCCGCCGGCGGGCCGGAACTGCTGCTCCAGCGCCGCGTCGAGCTGCGCCCCTGTGAGGGTGAGCGTGTGCAGCCGGTTGCGGAAGGGCTGGGCGGAGAACACATCCGAGTACGTGATCCGCCCGGCCGGCAGGTCGGCGCGGATACCGCCCGGGTTGGTGAGCGCCACCTGCGCGCCCGCACCGCGGGTGGCGGCCAGCTGGGCGTCCGCGATGAGCTCGCCGAGGGTGGATTCGCCGGCGGCGTCGGTCTTGCGGGTGAGCGCGACCGGCGCGGCGCCCACCGTACGGCGGCCGTTCTCGGCGGCCATCGCCGTGGCACGGTCGACGAGGGCGACGGCGGCCGGATCCGGAGAGATGTCGTGGCGCACAACCTGGTTGAAGGCGCTGACGCGGTCTCGCAGGACGTCGCCGGTGGCCGGGTCGATGGTCACGTCCGCGACGGCCACGCCGGTGCCGCCGGGCGTCGCCTGGACCACGGTGCGCGGGCGGTTGTCCGGGTCGAGGAAGGTGCACGCGAACGACTGGGACGAGCCTCCGGTGAAGATGATGTCCACCGCGGGCGAGGCGTTGTCGATGATGGGACGCGCGGGTCCGGTGGCGCGGGCACACCCGTCGGCGGTGTCCGCGGGGACCTCGAGATCCTCGTGCATGAGCAGCACGATGGCGCGCACGCCCAGGAATCGCAGCAGTTCCGCGGTGCGGTTGATGGTTTGCAACGGGTCGGCCACGGTGACGTCGGCGATCCCGGCGGGGGCGACCCGTGTCGCCAGGTCTTTCTGGGTGATGGCGATGGTGCCGACCGGCGTGGACCCCGCGTAGCTCACGGCGAACGGGAGCGTCGCGGGAAGGCCGCTGTCGAGCTTCAGATTCGAGCCCACCATGGGGAACGCGGCTCCGGAGAACTGCGGGGTGAACCGGCAGCCGTCGACGGGATGGCATCCGCCCGTCTGGAGCCGGCGCAGTTCCGCGAACCCGTGGTCGAGGTCGTGGTTGCCGATCGCCGACGCGGTGAGCCCCTGGGAGTTGAGGAACTCTATCGACGGCTCGTCGTGGAAGTAGGCCGACTCGAACGGGGTGTCGCCGACGTTGTCGCCGGTGGAGAACAGCAGCGAGGCGTCGGCCGCACCGCGCAGTTGGTCCAGGTAGGAGGAGAGGTATCCGGCGCCGCCCGTGTCCCCGGGTGGACGGAGATTGCCCTCGAAGCCGTTGATGGCCATCATGCGGACCTCGGTGTGGTCCGCGGGTGCGGCGGCTGCAGCGGGCATGGCCGCAGACGGTGCGACGGCTGCAGTGGCCAGGGCCAGCGCGGCGGCGGCAGCGACGCGTAAGGGACGGCCCATGCGCCTGCGCACATCATCGCCTGCCGTCACGTCGCTCCTGTTCTCCTGGACGCTGATTTCCTGGATTCCCCGGGGCCCGCGCGGACGCCGGACGAGCCTCAATCACCATGCACCGTCGAGGTCACGAACTGGTCACCGATCGTACGTCCGTAGAACACGTTTCGGTCACGTTTTTCAGGGCCGATGAATCGTGGCAGGTGCGGCGCGGCGGAGGCCGGCGCCGGGCCCTCACATCCCGGCGATGCGCAGTGCCTCGGCCCCGGTGGCGAACGCGAGGAAAGCGTCGTTCTCCTCCGGAGTGCCCACGGTGATGCGCACCCCGTCGTCGCCGTAGGGGCGGATGATCACCTTGGCGTCGGCGCTGCGGCCCGAGTACTCGGCGGAACGGGCGCCCAGAGGCAGCCACAGGAAGTTCGCGGCGCTCGGAGCCACGAGGTAGCCGGCGCCGGCCAGGGCCGCGGCCATCCGACCGCGTTCCGCCACGACGTGCCCGGTGCGCTCGAGCAGCTCCTCCTCGGCGTCCAGGCAGGCGAGGGCGGCGGCCTGCGCGAGTGTCGACACGCTGAACGGCACGAAGACCTTGCGCAGGGCCCCGATGAGGGAGGGGTGCCCGATCGCATAGCCGACACGCACCCCGGCGAGGCCGTACGCCTTGGAGAACGTGCGCAGGATGAGCACGTTGGGGTGCCGCCGCGCGAGGGCGAGCGAGTCCGGGACGGCGGCATCCGGCAGGGCGGGATCCGGCGTGTCGGTGCGCCCGTCGCCGGGCCGAGCATACTCGATGTAGGCCTCATCGAGGGCCACCACCACGTGCGGCGGGATCTTCGCGAGGAACTCCTCGATCGCCTTCTCACCCACGAACGTCCCAGTGGGGTTGTTGGGGTTGCACAGGAACACCACCCTCGTGCGGTCGGTGACCGCGGCGGCCATCGCGTCGAGGTCGTGCGCGTCGTCGCCGTCCAGCGGCACGGGGACGGGGGAGGCCAGCGCCACCTGCGTGACGATCGGGTACGCCTCGAACGAGCGCCACGCGAAGACGACCTCGTCGCCCGGGGCGCAGGTGGCCTGCACGAGCTGCTGGCACAGGCCCACCGAACCGCAGCCCACCGCGACGCTGCCGGGCGGCACCCCGGCCCGGGCCGCCAGCCGGGAGGTCAACTCGGCGGCGCCGCTGTCCGGGTAGCGGTTGGCGGTGGCGGCGGCCTCGGCGATCGCCCGCGCCACGCTGGGCAGCGGGCCCGCAGTGGTTTCGTTGCTCGCGAGCTTCACCGCGCCGGGCACCGTCCGCCCGGGGACGTAGGGGGGCAGCGCGTCGAGGTCGGGACGGGTGCGGGGCAGCGCGGGTTCAGTCACGGCCGGTTCAGTCACGTCCTCCAGTATGTCCGCCGCCGCCATGCCGTCGCACCAGCACCCGCCGTCGAGGCGTTTTGCCAAGCGTCGGGCGCGCTGTGTAGGCTCTCGTGCTGGTGGCCGTGCGGTCACCGCGGGGCCCGCGGGCCTCAGGAGGCGTGCCAGAGCGGCCGAATGGGACTCACTGCTAATGAGTTGTCCTCTATCCGGGGACCGGAGGTTCAAATCCTCTCGCCTCCGCGGGGCCGGTTTCGTCGCCGGCCGCAGGGTGGACTATAGTTCTTCACGGAACTTCGGTTCGGCCGAGCGCAGGGATACACCTGTACGGCCACAACACAATACGCGCCCGTAGCTCAACGGATAGAGCATCTGACTACGGATCAGAAGGTTAGGGGTTCGAATCCCTTCGGGCGCACAATCCGCAGAACCCCGGACGGTTGCCGTCCGGGGTTCTGCGGTTCATCGCGCGTCGGTTTACCCCGGGCGCGTATCGACGAGCGAGGCGAAGACCACGATGTTGTCCTCGTAGTTGCGGCTTCGCGCGTCGAATGCCCCGCCGCACGTGATCAGCCGTAGTTCCGGGGCCTCGGTGTTGCCGTACACGCGCAGCGTCGGAAACTCCGCCTTGGCGAACTGCCGCACTTCCGTGATGTCGAAGACCGCCATGGTGCCGTCGGCGCGGGTGACGTCCACAGTGTCGCCGGGCCTCAGTGCTCCGAGGTCGAAGAACACCCCCTCGCCCTGCTCGGCCGAGTCGACGTGCCCGACGATGACGGCGGGGCCGGGCGCGCCGGGCGCAGGCGAGAGGGTGTCCCACCCGGGCACGTCCACCTGGTCGAGAGGCGGCACCTGCAGGGTGCCGTCCGGGTTCCGGCCCAGTCGCATCAGCGCGTGGTGCACGTCGATGGCGGGGACGTCGATGGCGACGGGGGCTGGTACGGGCGCGGCCGGCACAGGCGTGACCGGAGCGGGCCGAGCCGCGGATGCGGTGGACGACGGTGCAGCAACCGATGCCGCCGCCGCGGCCGGCGGTTGCGGCGGCGATTCCTGCAGCGTCGCCCCGACGGCGGCCGCCGCGATCCCGATGGCCGCGAGGAGGACGGCGGCGACCGCCGCCGCCCGTCGCCGTCGTCGTCCGTTCCGGTCGGTCATGGCGCCGTCACCCGCGGTGTGCGCCGTCGCGCCGCCTGCTCACCGCGAGCGCGCCGCCTGCCGCCACGAACGCGGCGCCACCCACACCGAACACCCAGCCGTACTCGACGCCGGACGTCGCACCGCCGCCGGTGTCGACACCGCCTCCGGGCACCTGACTCATCTGAGAGGCGGTGATCGTCCCGCACAGTGCGGGCGCGGTCGCGGCCAGCGGCAGCTCCGGTGCGAGATTGCTCTTCTCGCCCTGCGCCTGCGGGGACAGGGTGGCGGGGTCGAGCCCGTGCACCACCGCGACGGCACTGCCGTCCTTCATCGCATTCAACGTCTCCGGTGAAAGCGTGATTGTCCGTTCGTACTTGAAGCTGCCGCCGCTGGGAGCGGTCGTGATGTCGGTTGCGGCCTTCGCGCTGGTGTCACCGGTCGTGGTCAGCGTGGTGTTCACGGCGCCGTAGGCCGGTTTGCCTTCGGCCGTGTCCACGATGCCGTCGCCGTTCGTATCGGCGCCCGGAGCGGGGCACGTCCCCTGGCCGCCGATGTGGATGTGCTGGACGTGCGGGTACGGCCCGTTTTGGAATGTTGCGGCGAGGCCCTGCACATTCTCCGACACCCAGGCCTGATCGCCCTGCACTTTGATCATCAGCTGCCCCTTGCCGCCGGAGCCGTTGAGGGGGTTGAGGATCGCCTGGTAGTAGGTGCCGCCCCCTCCGCTGTCGGCGGGCGTATCGGCGGCGGCTGTCGCCGGGATGCCGATGGCCAAGGGGACTGCCGCGAGTGCCGCCGTGGCGGTCAGCTGCAGCGTCCTGCGCATGGTTTCGTTCGTGCGCATCGTTACCAACTCCTCACACTCGGGGCGAGAGGTCTTCCCGTCCGTCTTGTACGAGGTATTCGGTGCGACGTGGCTCACGGATCGGTGGAGATAGTGTGGATCCATGGCAGCTGGATCCGGTGCCGGTCACGGCGATGCGGGCAGGGCGGACTGCGCAGTGGGCGCAGGCGCCGGCCTCACCGTCTACACCGTCGGGCATTCCACGCACGCCTCCGGGGAGTTCGTAGCGCTGCTGCGGGCGCACGGGGTGCAGAGGATCGCGGACGTGCGCACCATCGCCAAGTCGCGCCACAACCCGCAGTTCGGGGAGGACACGCTGGCGGCGACGCTGCGCGACGCCGGGATCGGATACGTGCGGATGAAGGAACTCGGCGGGTTGCGGCACACGACGAAAGCGTCGGTCAACGGGGCGTGGCGCAACGCCTCGTTCCGCGGCTACGCGGACTACATGCAGACCGCCGCCTTCGCCGAGGGCATCGACCGCCTGCGCACGATCGCTGCGGAGGCTCCGGTGGCTGTGATGTGCGCGGAGGCTGTGCCCTGGCGCTGCCACCGTTCGCTGATCGGCGACGCGCTGCTGGTGCGTGGGGACACGGTCCTCGACATCATGAGCCCCACGCAGGCCAAGTCGCACAGGTTGACGAGCTTCGCGGCGGTGGACGGCCTCGCGATCACCTATCCGCCGGAAGAGACCTATCCGTCGGAAGAGGAAGAGTAGGCCCCGCCCGCCTGCCTCTGTCTTGCCCCTCAGCCGCCGACGGCGAGCCCGAGTCCGAGTGCGATGGCCTCGGCGGGGTGGGTGCCCGGGATCCGTTCCCCGCCCGGCGGGACGCCCAGGCCGGCGAGCTGGATCCCTGCGGGCAGCCCGGGGGCGTCTGGCGCGGGGACCGAGACGGCGGGGATGCCGAGCAGGTTGAACGGGACGCACATTCGCAGCAGTTCGGAGCGCACCGACAGCCCCGGACGGCCGTCGGCCTGCGTCGTCGTGTCCTGTCCGAGGCGGGTGGCGCGGATCGGCGTCGTCGCGCAGATCAGCCCGGACAGGCCCCGCTCGCGGTGGAGGGTGTGAAGGGCCTCGCCGCGCATGCGCCGCACCGACCGCAGCGCGCGCAGGTAGTCGACGGCCGGCCTCCCCGCCTGGGCGCGCACCCGTCCGGCCACGCCGGGCGTGTACCGCTCGATCGCAGCGTCGGGCAGCACGCCCTGCGGATCCGTGTGGGTCTCGTAGGCCTCCGACCCGACGATCACCGGATACGCGGCGGACAGTTCGGCGGCGTGCGGCAGCTCGACGTCCACCACCTCGGCGCCGGCCCCGGTCAGTGCCGCGCACGCCCGGTCGACGGCGTCGGTGATCACCGGGTCGTGCGTTTCGAATACCGCGCCGCGCAGCCGTCCCACCCGCATGCCGGCCACCGGCCACGGGGTGCGCGCGACGCCGGGGATCGCGCCCCAGGCCAGCCCGGCATCCACGACGTCCCCGGTGAGCAGGCCGATGTGGTCGAGCGTCGTCGACAGCGGGAATGCGCCCCGGGTGGGCAGGGCCGATATGCCCGGCTTGAACCCCACCACGCCGCACAGCGCGGCCGGGGTGCGCACGCTGCAGCCGGTGTCGGTCCCGACGGCCAACGGCACGGTCTTGCGCGCCACGAGGGCGGCCGAGCCCGAGGACGAACCGCCCGTGATGCGCGCCGGGTCGTGCGGGTGGGCGGAGGGGCCGTCGGCGTTCTCTTCCCCGGTGCAGCCGTAGGCGAATTCGTGCAGGTGCGACTTGGCGACGACGATCGCGCCGGCCTCGCGGAGGCGGGCGACGATGTCGGCATCGCGGTCGGCCGGCGGCGCGTCCTCGAGCGCCGCGCTGCCGCAGCGCGTGGGCAGCCCGGCCACGTCGATGTTGTCCTTGACCGCCACGGCCACCCCGTGCAAGGGGCTGCGCCAGCGGTCGGCGGCGATCTCGGTGTCCAGCAGCGCGGCCTCCGCCAGCGCGGCGTCGTCCCTGCGCGCCGGCACGAGGTTCTCCCACGGGGTCCCGGAGAGCCCGTCGAGCGCGCGCAGCACCTGCTCGACGTGCGCGGTGACGGTGACCTCTTTGCGCGCCAGCGCCGTGGCCAGTTCCCGCAGGCTCATCCGAGGCCTCCGTCCGGCAGGTCCGTCCCGTCCGGGCACGACCACACTCCGCCCGCGCGTCCCGCGTCGCGGAGCTGTTCGATCCACCCGGGCACCCCCGGCTGCAGCCCGTCTATGCGTGAACGGCGGGTGTGCTCGTACTCGCGGCGCGCCACATGCCCGCGGCCCGCCAGGTCGGCGATCCCGTCCCCCGCGGCCAGGGCGTCGCGCGCCGTGGTGAGTAGTGCCAGGGTCTCGTCCAGCGCCGCCACCAGCGCGTCCGCGTTGCCCTCGCACATCGCGCGCACCAGCAGCGGGTCCGTCGCGGCCACGCGGGTACCGTCGCGGAACGACCCGGCGGCCAGCGAAAGCGCAAGCTGGTCGCCCGCTCCGGCGACCGCGAGGGCCTCGGCGAGGACGTGCGGCAGGTGCGAGATCCGGGCGACGGCGGCGTCGTGCTCCGCGGACCCGGCCGGCACCACCACCGAGCCGCAGTCCTCGGCCAGTACGGCCACCCGGGTCCACACGTCGGGGTCGGCGCCGTCGTCGGCTGCCACCACCCACACCGCGCCATCGAAGAGTGCGCCGTCGCCGGCGGCCCACCCGGATTGCGCCGTGCCGGCCATGGGGTGGCCACCCACGTAGTGCGCGTCGAGACCGTGGGTGGCCAGTGCGTCGGCCACCGGCTGCTTGACACTGACCACGTCGGTGATCGGGCAGTGCGGGGCGTGCAGCGCGATGGCGGCGGCGATCCCGTCGACGGCGGGCAGCGGCACCGCGATGACTATCAGCGCCTGCGCGGCGGCCGCGCGGCGCAGGACCGCCGGAAGGTCGCCCGACACGTCGTAGCCCGCCTCCGCCGCCTCGCGCACCGCCTCCGCGGAGCGGTTCCACCCCCACACGGTGCGGTCGGCCGCGGCGGCCGCACGCAGCAGCGATCCTCCGATGAGGCCCAAACCCAGTACGCACACCTCGGGGCGGCCCGGGGGTCCGTCGGCCCGGTCCGGGTCGCCGGCCGCGCGGCCGGCGACCGGCGGCATGTCGGCTTGCGATGGCGTCGTCACGGTTCCAGGTTGGCACATACGAGGCGGGGGTCGTAAACGGTGCCATCAGCGGCTACCGTTGCGGCATGGCTGCACAGGGTGTGGACACGGACGCCGAACGCGGGTCCGTCGACGGCGCGGGGGACTCCGCGGACGGTTCCGACGAGCTGTACGGCTTCGCCGTGGCGGTGGTGTACGACGACGGCCGCTGGTCGTGCACGCCGATGGGCGACGATGCGCGCGAGAGCCTCGATGCGGCTGTGACCGAGCTGCGCGGCATGCGCGCCGCGGGGCCGGTGTTCGGCCTGCTCGACGTCGACGAGTCCTTCTTCGCCATCGTGCGGCCCGGCCCGGAGACGGTGCACCTGGCGCTGTCCGACGCGGTCTGCGCCATCGACTACGACCTGGCCGCGGACATCCTCGACGTGCTCGGCGTGGACGTCCCGGACCTCACATCCGACGAGGTGGACGATGCGGATCCGTGGCCGGAGGGCGACCTCGCCGTGCTGGCCGACCTGGGCCTGCCGGAGCCGGTGCTCAGCGTGATCATGGACGAGGTGGACCTGTATCCGGATGAGCAGCTGGGCACCATCGCGCAGAACCTCGGATTCGCCGACGAGTTCGCCGCGGTGCTCGACAGGATCGACCACTGAACGACCGGCCGCTGAACGAACGCAGGCCGGTGCGTGGGCCGGAGTCGGCGCCGCGGGGCGGCCCCGGGCGGCGCGACGAGGCGATGATGCGGACTGCCCTCGACGCGGCGCTCGCCGGTAGAGCCGTGGGGGGCGGTAGTGCTGTGGGCGGCACCGACGTCCCCGTCGGGGCCGTCGTCTTCAGCGCCGACGGGCGGGAGCTGGCGCGCGCGGTCAACGCGCGCGAGGCCCTGGACGATCCCACCGCGCACGCCGAGATCCTCGCGTTGCGGGAGGCGGCGCGCGTGCACGGCGACGGATGGCGCCTGGCCGGCACCACGCTCGCCGTCACTCTGGAACCGTGCACCATGTGCGCGGGCGCACTGGTACTGGCGCGGGTGGACCGCGTGGTGTTCGGGGCGTGGGAGCCCAAGACGGGGGCCGTCGGGTCGCTGTGGGACGTGGTCCGCGACCGGCGGCTCACGCATCGCCCCGAAGTGCGCGGCGGCGTGCTGGAGCGCGAGTGCGCCGGCGTGCTGGAGCAATTCTTCCACGAGCGTCGCTGAGGCAGGGTGCCTACACGGCAGTGTCTATGCAGGTCACGGCGTCGGTTGTGTGATGACCACGGTGTCCGTGTACAGTACTTCCCGGTGGCGTGACCGAGCGGCCGAAGGAGCTCGCCTCGAAAGCGAGTGAGGGGCAACCCTCCGTGGGTTCAAATCCCACCGCCACCGCGCCGGAGGTGCCGGGGCCCCGTATGGACGGGGCCTCGGCACTTTTTTCTTGCGGCAGCCCGGCACCCCTGCGCAGCCCGAACGGCGGATCCCGGGGTGTCGGTGGGAAACGGTGCTCGGATCGGGGTAAGGGCGATCCGCTCATCCAAGCCGGACCGCTCTCATCCGCACAGCGGTTGCCTGGGCACCCCGGGCAGGTAGCGGTCCCATTCGTCGGCGGTCAGCGGCGTGCCGCGGGTTGCGCAGATCTCTGCGGCGGCCGCGACGGGGTCCGTCGCCCACAGCCGTACGGTGCCGTCGGGCCCGCCCGCCGCGAGCAGCCCGTCGCGGCCGAATTGCGCGTCGAACGTCCTGCCCACGTAGGCGGTGAGCTTCGCTGCGATGGTGGGCATGGCGGTGCCGTCGACGTTCCACATCCGCACCGTGCCGCTGCTCGACGCCGCGACCAGCCGGGTGCCGTCGACGTTGTAATCGAGCGAGTAGACGGCGCCGCCGGTGTCCGGGAGCGCGCCGATCTCCTGCGGGGAGTCGATGTCGCTGACGTCCCATTCGCGCACGGTCTGGTCGGCGCCGCCCGCGGCGAGCAGTGTGCCGTCCGGGCTGAATGCGACGGCCTGCGCGTATGTGGTGAACCCGGTGAGGACGGTGCGCAGGACAGGATGCGCGGGCGCCGAGATGTTCCACAGTTCCACCGTGTTGTCGGCGGTCGCGACCGCGACCGTGCCGCCGGCGGGGGAGAACGCTATGGACTGCGGGTAGTTGGCGGCGTCGAACCGCCCCACTGGGCGCGGGCGGGCCGGGTCGGTGACGTCGAGCAGGTGCACCGTCTTCGCGGACTGGTCGGACACCGCCAGTAGCCGGGCGACTGGGCCGAACGACATCACGGCCACGATGCCGTCGACGACCCCGCCCAGCCTGCTGAGCTTCAGCGGGGTGTCCGGCGTGGTGACATCCCACAGGTACACCGCCCCGGTGGCGGCTCCCACCGCGGCGAGCCGGCGTCCCGCCGCGGTGGTGCCCAGAGCGGTGGCGCCGGTGAACCGGTCCTCGCCGTCCGGGGCCAGGTCGGCCAGCCGCCGCGCCGCGTCGGGTGCGGATATGTCCCACAAGTGCTGGCCGGGGTCGTGGGCGCCCGCGCCCACCAGCAGCACGGTGCCTGTGGCGTCGATGGGGTTGGTGAAGATCGTGTCCTCCGCACCCCCGAGCACCGGGCCGGGCAGCGGCCACAGGCGGGTTACGCCGTCCACTCCGGCGCTCAGCAGCCGCGCGCCGTCGGACATGAACCGTGTGGAGGTCACGACGGAACGGCCGGACAGCGTGTCGGTGAGCGTGTCGTCCACGGTCGACCAGATCCGGATCGTGTTGTCGGAACTGCCCGCCGCCACCTGCATCCCGTCGGCGCTGACGGTGACGGAGTTGACGTAGCTTGTGAAACCCGTCAGAGGTGGCAGGAGCTGCGGGGCCTGCGGGTCGTTCACCGACCAACGCTCCACCCGGCGAGCCGTGGTCCCCGCGAGCAGGGTGGAGCTGTCGGGTGTGAATACGAGAGACAGCCTGGCGTCGGTCGACTGCGGATCGGGGGGGATCTCGAAGAGCGGAGCCCCCATGTCCGGCTCCGCGATGCGGGTGGCGTCCCAGATGCGCAGCGTGTCATGCGTGCCCCCGGTGGCGAGGAGCCGACCGTCGGCGCTTACCGCCAGCACCTCCCGCCCGCTGCCGGGGACGGTGACCGCGGGCAAGGCCCGTGGGCGGACGGGGTCGGTGATGTCCCAGCGCAGCAGCGCGGAGCCGCTCGTGCCCGCCAGCAGGTGCCGGCCGTCGGGGGTGAATTCGAGGTCCTGGACGGCCCCGTCGGCAGGCGGGTTGAAGCCGGCGAGCAGCCGGGGGGATGCGAGGTCGGACACGTCCCACAGCTGGGTGCCGCCCTCTCCGCCCACGGCGGCCAGGTCGCCTGACGGGCCGACCGCCAGCGCGTACGGCGGCGCGGCCGCGTCGAACGCATCTAGCACGGACAGCGGCGCGGGGTGGGTTCCACTGTCGGCCGTGCGGTAGATGCGCACGGCGCCGTCGGACGTCGCGGTGGCGAACCAGGTGCCGTCGGGGGCGGGCACCGCCGTCATCCCCCCGGCCGTGCCCACGATGCGGGTGGCGGAATGCACCGCCGTGGCGTCGAGAAGCGCGGACCGTGCCTCGAGCACCGGCGCCACCCGGTACGACGCGAGCGCCATCTGGGCGGCCAGGGCCGGATCCGCGGAGCGCAGCTTCTGCGACTCGGTGGCGATCTGACGGGCCATCGCCTCGTTACGCGCGGTGACAGCCGCGCCGCGCGCGCTGTTGGCCTGGTATTGCGACACCCCGGCGACGACGGCGGCCGTGACGGCGACGATGGAGACGACCGCCAGGGCGACGACCAGTCTGCGGAGCACCAGGAAGCGGCGGTGATCCTGGTCGGCGCGCGCGTTCTCCTCGGCGGTGGACGCATCGAGGTACTCGCGTTCGGCGGGGCTGATGACTTGTGCAGACCCCACCGCATCGGACCATTCGCGCATGATCGCCAGCCGGTTGTCGGACAGCAACGCGCCCGGGTCGCGGCCGGAGTCCAGCCACAACCCGGCCGACTCGGTCAGCTGGCGGCGGAGGACGAGCCCGGCTCTGTTGTCGTCGATCCAGTTGTGCAGGCGTCGCCACGCGGTGAGCAGAGCCTCGTGGGAGAGCTCGATCGTGTCGTCGCCGACGGTGAGCAGCCTGCGCTCGACGAAAGCGTCGATCACCTCGCCGGCGTCGCCGTAGCCATCTGAACCGTGAGCGCCGCCGGCGAGTTCGCCGAGCGTGGCGCGCCTGCGAAGTACGATGTCGGCGTCCTCGCCGATGGTGATCAGGCGCAGGAACACGCGTTGCGCCGTTCTCCGCTGCGCAGGGCTCAGCGTGGCGTAGACCGACTCAGCGCTCATCTCGACTGCGCCGCCGATGCCGCCGGACGCGAAGTAATCGGCGACGGTGAGCGTCTTATGCCGTGACCTAGTCCAGGTGATCAGCAGCGCGTGTGACAGCAGCGGAAGCATTCCCGGGCGTCCGGCGCCTGGGCCGGAGCCGGCCGGACGCGATTCGTCGATGAGCAGCTGCACCAGTGCCTCATCGACGGCGGCCCCGGCCTGGCGCGCCGGTTCGGCGATGATTTCGCGGAGCTGGTCGTCGGTCATCGGACCCACCACCACCGGCGACTCGAGCGCGGTCACCAGTGCAGGCTCGGCGGCGGCGTTGCCGTAGAAATCGGCCCGCAAGGCCAGCACGACTTGCACGGGGGGCCGGTCGGACGTCGTGGTGAGCGCACTGATGACCTCCGCGCGCGCGGATTCGGACGGCCCGAGGGTCCAGAGCTCCTCGAACTGGTCGACGATGAGCACGGGGTCGGTGGCCGTACGGGCACCGGCACGCACCTCGGCCCGGATCCCGGCCAGGGCCTCGAGTGCGTGCTGTGGCGTCGTCACCGTGACCTCGCCTGCAGGGCCCGTTGCCGGGTTCCGGAGGAGGGGAGCCACGCCGGCGCGCAGCACCGACGACTTTCCGGAGCCGGACGGACCGATGACGATGACAGGGGTGCCGTCGTACACGGCGCCGCCGAGACGGTCGACGATCGTCCACGTCAGCTCCGAACGGCCGAAGAACCACTCGGCGTCGATCTCCTGGAACGGCTCCAGCCCGCGGTACGGCAGGGCGGGCTGCGGCGCCCGGCGCAAGCGACCCCCGCGGGCGCGGGCGACGGCGTCGTGCCATCGGGCCTGCCCGGCCTCGTCGGTAACGCCGCACGCGCCGAGTACGGCGTCGAACATGGCGAAGCTCGCTTTGTTGGGCAGGTGCTGACCGGACAGCCACCCGGAGATGGTGCCGTGCAGGCCGCCGGAGCGGGCGACGACCTCCCGGACGCTCAGCCCCGCGGACGTCCGCAGCACGGTGAGCGCCGCGGCGAGATCGGCCCGTGAGGCGACGCCCTCGGGTGCGGCGGGGGCTCCGTGGTGCGTGTCCGCAGACGTATGGCCATACGATGTCACCTGTTCAACATTAAAGAATTACCGACCGGTATACCAAGGAAGGCACTGGTCGTGGCGGTGTATGGGGATGGGGTCCGTATGGAGTTAGTACGGGTACGCCGCGGGATGCCGAAGTTGTCGCCCCCATGGGCAACGATGAAGGCGTCCGCCTTTGAATCCGGTGAATTGCAAATGCGCTTGCGCCTGCGCGACGGGGCGGAAAGGGATGGGAGTGGGCATGACTGTGAACGGATCGATTGCGCGAGGCGTTTCCGACGGGCACGCTCTCCCGGCCGGGGGCGGACTACCTGACGGTTGCGAGGAGCGGCGGCTGCGGCTGGTCGGCGGCGAGCCTGTCACGGCACCGGCACCGGCACCGGCCCCGGCGCTCTCGGCGCGCGAGGTGGAGGTGCTGCTGGCCTGGTTCCGATCGGAATCCAAGGTGGAGGCCGCACGGGAACTCTATATCTCCGTGGGCACGCTGAACACCCATCTGGCCCGGGTGCGCACCAAGTATGCGAAGGCCGGGCGTGTCGCCTCCACCAAGGCCGCGCTGGTGGTGCGCGCGCTGCAAGATGGCCTCGTCTCGCTCGACGATTGGTGAGCGCGCGCCGGGGGCAGGAGGCGGCAGTCAGGAGCGCACGAGCCGCCGGATCGCGGCGGTGGCCTCGTCGAGCTTCTCGTCTGCGTTCTCGCCGGAGGAGATCGCGTGCGAGACGCAGTGGTGCAGGTGGTCGTCCAGCAGTGCGAGGGCGACGGATTCCAGGGCGCGGTTCACGGCGGAGATCTGGGTGAGCACGTCGATGCAATAGGTGTCCCCCTCCACCATGCGCTGGATGCCGCGCACCTGCCCCTCGACGCGGCGGAGACGTGTGCGCATGGCCGCCTTGTCCGCCGCGTAACCCGGCGTGCCGGCCTTGCCCGGGGTATCGGCCTTGCCTGGCGTGCCGGGGACTTCGTCGGTGCCGGCCGCGTCGGTGGAGTGCGTCATGTCGTTGCCTGGCCTTCCGTCCGGTCCCGGGGCGGTTCTCCGCGGGGGTTCTCCTGTGCACTTCATGGTACCCACTGGGGGTATGACGGGCCACTCCCGCGGTCGACGGCCTGTGTGCGTTTGGTTTGATGTCCCGGTGACCGACACCGGCGATCTCTTCAGCGTCCGCACCCGGATGGAATCGGGCCTCGGCCGCACCGGCAGGATACGCACGCCGCACGGCGACATCCGCACGCCCGCCTTCATCGCCGTCGGCACCAAGGCCACGGTCAAGGCGGTGCTGCCGGAGGCGATGACGGAGCTCGGAGCGCAGGCGGTGCTCGCCAACGCCTACCACCTCTACCTGCAGCCGGGGTCGGACATCGTCGAGGAGGCCGGCGGACTGGGCGCGTTCATGAACTGGCCGGGCCCCACGTTCACCGACAGCGGCGGCTTCCAGGTGCTGTCGCTGGGGGCGGGGTTCAAGAAGGTGCTCACCATGGAGTCGGTGGCGATGCAGGCCGACGACGTGATCGCGGCGGGCAAGGAGCGCCTGGCGCACGTCGACGACGACGGAGTCACGTTCAAGTCGCACCTCGACGGCTCGCGCCACAGGTTCACCCCCGAGATCTCGATGGGCATCCAGCACCGGCTGGGGGCCGACATCATTTTCGCCTTCGACGAGCTGACCACGCTGATGAACACGCGCGGCTACCAGGAGGGGTCGGTGGAGCGCACCCGACGGTGGGCGCAACGGTGCCTCGACGAGCACCACCGGCTCACCGCGGAGCGTTCCGGCAGTCCACGTCAGGCGCTGTTCGGCGTGGTGCAGGGCGCGCAGTACGAGGACCTGCGTCGGCAGGCGGCCAAGGGGCTCGTCGCACTGGAGGACGCCGACGGCGGCGGGTTCGACGGGTACGGAATCGGCGGTGCGCTGGAGAAGCGGAACCTGGGCACCATCGTCGGCTGGGTGAGCCAGGAGCTACCGGAGGACAAGCCGCGGCACCTGCTGGGCATCAGCGAACCGGAGGACCTGTTCGTCGCTGTCGAGAACGGGGCCGACACGTTCGACTGCGTCCAACCGTCGCGGGTGGCGCGCAACGCCGCGCTGTACGCCCCCGACGGCCGATTCAATATCACCACGGCGCGCAACCGGCGCGACTTCGGCCCCGTCGACGCCGACTGCGACTGCTACACCTGCGCGCACTATTCACGCGCCTACCTGCATCACCTGTTCAAGGCCAAGGAGCACCTGGCGGCGACGCTCGCGACGATCCACAACGAGCGCTTCACCGTGCGGATGGTCGACGGCATCCGCACGGCCATCGACCGCGGCGAGTACGCGGAGTACAAGCAGGAGGTGCTCGGGAGGTTCGCGGGCGGGAAATGACGGGTCAGCCGTCGCCGCGGGGACGGACGGCGTAACTGGGCTCACGCGCCTTGAGCGCCGCGATCACGCGGTAGGTGACCGGCATGAGCAGCACCTCGACGGCGGTCTTGTAGACGAAGCCGAGCACCACGTAGGTCGTCATGTCGCCTGCCCCGCTGAGCCCGATGGCGCCCGCCGCGATGAGGCAGAACACCAGCGTGTCCGCGAGCTCGCCCACCACCGTGGAACCGATCAGGCGCGCCCACAGGTGGCGCTCGCGCGTGACCTCCTTGATACGGACCAGGACGTAGGCGTTGAGCGTCTGGCCCACCAGGTATCCGGCCAGGCTGGCGGCAAGGACCTGGAAGTACGCCTGGGTGACGGTGTCGAACGCGTCCTGGTTCGCATAGAAGTCCGCGGCGGGCAGGATCGACGTCACCCAGAAGGCCAGCGCGCCGAGTGCCGCCACGCCGAATCCGAGGAGGATGGCGCGGCGCGTGGCGCGGAAGCCGTAGACCTCGCTCAACACGTCGCCCAGCACGTAGGCGAGGGGGAAAAGGAAGAAGCCGCCGTCGGTGATGATCGACCAGTCGCCCACGATCGGGCCGAACGCGACGCCCTTGGTGGCGCAGAGGTTGGAGATCAGCAGCAGGGGCGCGAAGATCGCGATGATCGCCGGATAGTACGAGCGGGTGACCGCGGCGAAGGCCGCCCCGCCGGCGGCGCGGTCCGCGGGGCCGGGCTCGGCCGGGGTCGCCGGCGGGACGCGGTCGGAGGAAGTCACGTGGTCAATTGAAACACCCGTCAGGCCGGGTGATACACCCACGGCCCGCGGGGGAGCGACGACGGGGAGAAGCGTGCGCGCAGCGTCTCCACGGTGACCGCCTCGCCGGGTTCGGCCAGGCGCAGGGAGACGGCGATGGAGGACAGCGCCCGCGCGGCGACGGCCCCCGGCTCCGCACCGGCGTCCGAGTCTGCGGCGGCGAGGTCGGCGAGGGTCACGGCGCCATCGCGCTTGGCCAGGCGTTTGCCCAGCGGGCCCAGCACCAGCGGCACGTGCGCGTACTCGGGCACCGTGAGCCCCAGCGTCGCGGCGAGGTGGGCCTGGCGCGGGGCCGAACTGAGCAGGTCGTCGCCCCGCACCACCTGGTCGATACCCTGCGCAGCGTCGTCCACCACCACCGCGAGGTTGTAGGCCGGGGTGCCGTCGCCGCGGCGCAGCACAAGATCGTCGACCATCCCCGTGTACTCGCCGTGCAGGACGTCGGTCACCGTGTACTCGGCGACCCCCGACCGCAGCCGCAGTGCGGGGCAGGGGCGTGCCGCGCGGCGCTCCGCCCGCTGCACCGGGGTGAGGTCGCGGCAGGTCCCGGGGTACGCGCCGTCCGGCGCGTGGGGCGCGGACGGGGCATGCAGGATCTCCCTGCGTGTGCAGTAACACTCGTAGACGAGTCCCGCCGCGGCCAGCTTGCCGATGGCCTCGTCGTAACCGACGCGGCGCTGCGATTGGTGTGACACCGGCCCGTCCCAGTCGAGCCCCAGCGCGCGCAGGTCCGCGAGCTGGCGATCCTCGGCGCCCGGACGCACGCGGTCGAGGTCCTCGACCCGCAGCAGGAACCCGCGGCCGGTGGTGCGGGCGAACAGCCACGCCAGCAGTGCGGTGCGCAGGTTCCCCATGTGCAGGTCGCCCGACGGACTGGGGGCGAACCGGCCCGCCGCGGGGCCGTCGTGCGGCGGGGCTGCGCCTTCGGACTGCGGGGCTGCGCCTTCGGACTGCGGGCCGGGCTCGGACTGCGGACGGGGGTGGGAGCGGTGCGGGGGCATCGCCCACGATTGTGCCCCGCGCTGAATACGTCCGTGCGCTGCGGCGCGTCGCACAGGTGATCCGTCCGGTTGTCAATACGGTGTGAACTGCCGGGACGTCCGTCGCCGGCCGCCGGGCCGCTATCCGGCTCGGCGTTCCCGTTCGGACGGCAGGAGGCCGAGTATGGATCCGAGAAAGCTGTTGGCGGAGGCGCTGGGCACCGCGCTTCTGGTGTTCGTCGGTGTCGGAGTGGCGACGTTGTCGTTCGGCTTCGGGCTCACCGGGCAGTCCCCGGCCGCCGGGATCGTAGCCACCGCACTGGCGTTCGGCCTGATCATGCTGATCATGGCGTACGCGATCGGTCCGATCTCGGGCGCGCACATCAATCCGGCGGTGACCCTCGGCTTCGTCGTATCCGGAAGGATGCGGATCACCGAGGCTGTCGCCTATTGGGTGGCGCAGATCGCCGGCGGCATCATCGGCGCGGGCGTGCTGCGCGGGATCTTCGCCACCACGGACTTTTACAGCACCGACAAAGTGGGCCTGGGAACCAACGGGTGGGGCGAGGGCGTCTCGTTCATCGGAGTCGACTGGGTCGGTGCGTTCTTCATCGAGATCGTGTTGACGTTCATCTTCGTCTCGGTGGTCCTCGCCGTGACGACGAAGGTCGGTTCCACGGCGGCTTCGGGCGCGGCGATCGGGTTGGCGCTGGCGACGGTGCACCTGGTCGGCGTCGCGGTCACCGGCACCTCGGTGAACCCGGCCCGCAGCATCGGCCCGGCGATCTTCGTCGGCGGGGACGCGCTGAACCAGCTGTGGCTGTTCATCGTCGCACCGCTGATCGGTGGAGCGCTCGCGGCCGTCGTGGTTTGGTTCCTCTACTCGAGCAAGCCGCTCGACGTCGGAGAGGACCTCATCGAGCAGGACGTGGTCGAGGGGCCCGCTGGGGGTGGTGCGTAGCGCGGATCGGACGGGCAGGGCGCCGGGGTGGACATGTCGCCCCGGCGCCCTGCCCGTCCGTGTTCGTCCGCGTGTGCGGGTCGGTGTCAGTCGCGTCGGTGTCAGTCGCGCAGTGCGCTGAGGTCGGTGCGCAGCAGCATCACGTTGTAGTCGGACCACGTGGTGCCGGTGAAGTACAGGTACCTGCTGTCCGAGTCGCTCGACTCCGGATGCATGAACGCGCCGTAGAAGGCCGGTACCTGGAGAGGGCTGATGAGCGTGGTCGTGCCGCTCCACGGCCCGGTGAGGCTGTCCGCGGTGCGCACGACGAGGCCCTTGACCGGGTGGGTGTACATGGCGATGTACTTGCCCAGGTAGGTGTTGTAGGCGACGGAGAGTTCGCTCACCTTGCCGTCGATCACCACCGCGGCCTGCTCGGGCGTGGCGGCCCAGCCGGCGCCGTCCCAGTAGGTGTAGGCGGCGGCGTTTTCGATGTCCTTCTGCTGCACGCGAGACAGGCGCGCCGAGCCGCTGCGCCCGGACGGCGTGCCGAAGAAGTACACGTAGCTGTCCGGGTCGCCCACGTCGGCGTCGTGCGTGCGGACGAAGGCGCCCATCTGGAAGTTCGCATTGCCGCCGGCGTTCAGCCGCACGGACGACATCGCGGCCGTGGCGGTCCTCAACGCCTTGGCCCCGGTGCCGGGAGCGGCGGCGTCGCCGAGCATGTCCGGGACGGACCCGAAGGTGGGCGTGACCCAGTTCTCCCCGTTGTCGTCCGAGTAGGCCAGGGCCGAATAGTTGGTGGTCCACTCGCCGGGTGCGCCCCAGCTCTTGACCGACATGAACTCGACGTACTGGCGGAATCCCCCGGCGGCGCCGGCGTGCGGCACGGCGATGCCCGCGGTGGGGATCACGGTGTGCTCGACGCCGGGCACTTTGAGGCTCGGCAGGATCTCCTTGGCCTGGCCGGGGGAGGCCATCGCCGCGCTGTCGATGCTCATCCCGTCGGAGAGGTCGTCGTCGTCGCTGCGCAGCAGCACGTTGGAGCGCCAATGCCCCACGAGCCCGTTGCAGACGGGGTCGTCGTTGGCGCCGGTGGTGTCGCCGAAGGCGAGCAGCGTCTGCCCGCTGCCGTTGTCCCACATGATGCCCAGGTCGGTGCCGATCACGTTGAACCGGGGCACGGTGCTGTTGGTGCCGGACGGCCCGGTGATGTGCGCGACGGCCTCGGTGATGCCGTTCACCTGCGGCAGCATCCCGTCCTGTCCGTTGAGCCAGGGCACCGAGTGCATGGGGCCGCCCGAGGAGCCGACGCTGCCGCTGCCAGTCACCCCGGTGCTGCCGAGCGCGCAGCCGAGCGAGCCGCCGCCGAAGCTGTCGCTCAGACCGGTGCTGGCCAGGCTGGACAGGCTGCCGCCGCCCTCGAGCGGGGCGGTGAGTGCGCCGAGCGCGCTGCTGCCCGCGGTGCTGAGGCTTCCTGCGCTGCCGAGGCTCTGGGTGCCGTTCTCGCCGAGCGGCGTGCCGTCGAGGCTCGATTGGTCGGTGATACTGCCCATGGAGCCGTTGTCCACGGGGGCGGCGCCGGCGGGCGCCGCCGACAGCGCTGCGCAGGTTCCGAGGGCGACGGCCCCGGCGAGCAGTGTGGCCGGTCGGCGGACAGTGCGGCGGGGTGCGTACGGATGATCCGGCATGAAAGCCCTTCTTCTTCGACGGTATGTCGGCGGCAGTAATCCTATGCAACGGAACTCGCCGTCCCGGAACCGTCAGGATCGCATGCGCCCTGCCTGTGCAGGGCCGCGAACGCGAAAACGCCCGCGGACCGTGTGCACGGTCCGCGGGCGTCGTTCATCGGCGGAGGATAGGGGATTCGAACCCCTGAGGGCGTTAACCCAACCCGCGTTCCAGGCGAGCGCCATAGGCCACTAGGCGAATCCTCCGCGAGAAGCATAACCGGTGGGCCGCCGCGAATGCACATCGCCCCGCGGTGGCCGCGCGCCAGTGTTTCCACCTGCGGCTATCGCGTAGAAGGGGGTGCGGGTGTTCGCGCGCGCACGGGCCCGTTAGACTGTCCTCGGACCCCGCGCGGCGTCCATCCTGTGAACTCCCCCAGGGCCGGAAGGCAGCAAGGGTCAACGGGCTCTGGCGGGTGCGCGGGGTCCTTCACTTTGTATGCTTCTGCCCCCTTAAGTCCGGGTGCTGACGGCACTCGCCTCGCGGTACGCATGTGTGTCTGGCCCCGGGAAAGGCTCCCCATGTGGATCGATTCACTCGGTCGTGACGAACTCGTCGTCGAGCATCAGCGCCAGAGCGCGAACTACGAGGCCCTCGTGGACGCCGAGCTCGCGCTGAACCTCACGCGGGGCAAGCCGTCGCCGGAGCAGCTGGACTTGGCCAACGGTCTGCTTGCGCTGCCTGGTGAAGAGGACTATTCGGATCCGGACGGGACGGACTGCCGCAACTATGGCGGAGTCGAGGGGTTGCCTGCGCTGCGCGCGATCTTCGGCGAGCTGCTGCACGTGCCCACCGCGAACATCATCGCCGGGGGTAACGCCAGCCTGGAGATCATGCACGATCTCATCGTGTTCTCCCTGCTCAAGGGCGCGCACGATGCGCCGCGCCCGTGGTCGCAGGAGCCGGGTGTGAAGTTCCTGTGCCCCAGCCCGGGGTATGACAGGCACTTCGCCATCTGCGAGCAGTACGGAATCGAGATGATCCCGGTTCCCATGCTCGAGGACGGCCCCGACATGCACCGCGTCGCCGGGCTGGTCGCCTCGGACCCGTCGATCCGCGGCATGTGGGCCATCCCCAACTACTCCAACCCCACCGGCGCCGTCTATTCCGAGGACGTGGTGCGCGAGCTCGTGTCGATGCCCGCCGCTGCGCCGGATTTCCGACTGTTCTGGGACAACGCCTACGCGGTGCATTCTCTGGTGGGCGAGCCCGCGCCGGTGCTCGACGTGCTCGGCATGGCCGCCGAGGCCGGCAACCCCGACCGCCCCTACGTGTTCGCATCCACCTCGAAGATCACCTTCGCCGGCGCGGGTGTCGGGTTCTTCGCCTCGTCCGCCGCCAACCTGGAGTGGTATCTGGGGCTGGTGGGCAAGAAGACGATCGGGCCGGACAAGGTCAATCAGCTGCGGCACCTGAAGTTCTTCGGCGACGCCGACGGCGTGCGGACGCACATGGAGCGGCACCGGGAGCTGCTCGCGCCCAAGTTCCGTGCCGTGATCGAGATCCTTGAGGACCGGCTGGGCGCCAACAAGGCGGCATCCTGGACGACGCCGGAGGGCGGCTACTTCATCAGCGTGGACGTCGCGGAAGGCACCGCTCGGCGCGTCATCGACCTGGCCGCGGGGGCGGGGATTGCGCTTACGGCGGCGGGATCCGCCTTCCCGTACAAGAACGACCCCACCGACAGCAACATCCGCCTGGCACCCAGCTACCCGTCGCTCGGCGAACTGCGGACCGCGATGGACGGCGTGGCCACCTGCATCGTGCTGGCCGCAGTGGAGAAGGCGCTGGCCCGGCACGACAAGAGCTGACGGCCTCGGCGCGGTTCGGCGCGCCGGCCGTCACGCGCCGAACTGATCGACGCGCAGGAGCATCGAGCGGGCCGAGAGGAAATCCGCGAGCGTCGTCCTGTGCACGTCGCAGGCGGCCCAGATCTTCTCGCGGTCCGGGGTGTGGATCCGAGGGTTGTTCCAGACCACCGCCCACCGCGCGGCCTCCCGGCAGCCGCGGGCGGAACAGAGGGGCTCTTGCTCGGAATCGGAGAGGTGTGCCACGGGTTCCAGTCTGGGCCCTCGGGTGCGCGAGATGCGACATATGACCGGTTCGGTTCGGGATCCCGGCCGGTGGAACTCCGGGCGGGCCGGTAATCTTGTCCGGTAAGGCGATCACCCTGGGACGGCCGTGCGGTGTGCGGGGGCACCGCGCGTAACCGGGGTGGGTGCTGCGTGCGGAAGCAAGTGCGGGCGCCGCCGAGTGCAGTGCGCTGCGCACAGTGGGCGGACCGCGGGCGAGGAGTGAAGATGCGGGCGTCCCGGCGGATGTTTTTCGGGCTCGTGTGCGCGCTGTTGGCGGTGGCGACGCTGGCGGGATGCACGATCGGCGGAGCGGGCGGTGGCGGAGCCGCCGGCGCCACAGAGGCGCCGCCGCCGACCAGTGACGCGCGGATCACGGTGAACCCGGGACCGGACACCCCTGTCAACCCCACCGACCCGGTCGTGGTGAAGGTGGAGCAGGGCTCGCTCACCGACGTCGTCATGACCAACCCGGAGGGCGAGAAGGTCGAGGGGGTGATGACCCCGGACAAGATCTCGTGGAAGACCACCGAGCCGCTGGGCTACGCGAAGAAGTACACGATCCAGGCGACTGCGGTGGACGCGAAGGGCCTGTCGACCGACGTCACCAAGACCGTCACGACCCTCACTCCCAGCAACAAGACCAAGCTGTACTTCGAGACGACGGGCGGCGGGGCGATGCAGGACGGCGCCACGTACGGCGTCGGGATGGTGATCGTCGCCCACTTCGACGAACCCATCGAGGACAAGGCCGCCGCGCAGAAGACGCTGACCGTGACGACGAGCCCGCATGTGGACGGCGAGTGGAACTGGGTGAGCGATTCCGCCGCGCACTGGCGTCCCAAGGACTTCTACGCGCCCGGCACCAAGGTGACGGTGGACGCCAAGCTGTACGGCGTCGACGTGGGCGGCGGGATGTACGGCCAGGAGGACGAGTCGATCTCGTTCACCATCGGCGACGCCCACATCTCGGTGGCGGACGACAACACCAAGGTGGTCACTGTCAAGAACAACGGTCAGGTGGTCCGCACCATGCCGACGTCGATGGGCATGGGCGGCACACAGACCGTCAACGGCCAGACGTTGTCATTCTGGACCCAGCCGGGTACCTACACCGTGCTGGGCAAGGCGAATCCTGTGGTGATGGACTCGTCGACCTACGGCCTGCCGATCAACTCGCGCCTGGGCTACAAGGAATCGATCAACTGGGCCACCCGGATCTCCAATGACGGGATCTACCTGCACGCCCTCGCCTCCACCATGTGGGCGCAGGGCAACACGGACACCAGCCACGGCTGCTTGAACCTCTCGCCGTCCAACGCGGAATGGTTCTACAACTTCTCCCGCATCGGCGACGTGGTCAAGGTCATCAACACCGGCGGGTCGCCGCTGCAGCTGTGGCAGAACGGCGACTGGTCCGTGCCGTGGGACACCTGGGTGGCCGGCAGCGCGGTCTGAGCCGCGCGGTGGTCACCTGGGCTCACGCGTCGTTGGCGCAGCGGAATCCCAGGTTGGCCGAGGCCGAGTCCGGTGTGTTCGACGAGCGCGCCGCCACCCGGTAGCGGTTGCAGTAGGAGTCGTGGCACAGGAACGAACCGCCGCGCATCACCCGCGCGCCGGTGGCCTCGAGCGGGCCCCGCGGATCGTGCCGGGGCGCATACGCATAATAGCCGGGGTCGAAGTGGTCCGCGCACCATTCCCACACGTTGCCGGCGGTCCCCCAGAGCCCGTATCCGTTGGGACGGTAGGACTTGACCGGGGCGGTGGTCAGGTGTCCGTCGTCGCACGTGTTGACGTCCGGGAACCGGCCCTGCCAGATGTTGCAGCGCCACTCGCCCCGCGGCGTGAGCTCGTCGCCCCAGGCGTACCGGCGCCCGGTGAGCCCGCCGCGCGCGGCGTACTCCCACTCCGCCTCGGTGGGCAGCCGTTTGCCGGCCCACGCCGCATACGCTGCGGCGTCGTTCCACGACACGTGTACCACCGGATGGTTCGAACGCTCGCCGACGGATGACCGCGGGCCTTCGGGATGCCGCCAGTCGGCACCCCGCACGGCGACCCACCAGTAGGTGGTGTCGAGCCGGTGCAGGATGTCCTCCGGGCCGGCCTCGACGGCGAGGTGGAACACCGCGGACACCCCGAAGCGCTCGGACTCGGTGACGTATCCGGTGGCGCGGACGAACCTGGCGAAGGCTCTGTTGGTGACGGCCGTCTCGTCGATGTGGAACGGTGCGAGCTCCACGGCGTGCACGGGGGTCTCGCCGTCGTCGGGGTATCCCTCGTCGAAGTGGTCGCCCATCGTGAACACGCCGCCGGTCAGCGGCACCTGCCCCTTCGTGCTCCGCGGGTTGCGGGTGACGCCGCCGGCGGGTCCGCAGGGGGCGGGTCCGCCGGGCACGGTGGCGGACCCGGCTTGTGCGCGCGCCGCGCAGCAAGGGCGCGGTGTTGCGGCCGCGGGGGTCGGGTCGGTCATGGATTCGCCACCTTCTCCGGAGCTGTCAGTGCGGCGAGCAGGTCCGCGATACGGTGCTCGAACTCGCCGCGGCGGTCCTCCTCCACGTCGAAGGCGGAGAGCATCTCGCGGCTGAACACCGACCAGCCGTAGATGACGGTGAGGGCGATCATCAGCCGGGCGTCCCGGTCCGGATCAGTGTCCGGTGCCCCGCGCACTTCGGCGATGGTGCGGTGCGGGGCGGATGCGAGCGGCGACGCGCCGTCGGGGCCGCGCTCGAGGGCCATCCACGCGATCATCCGGACGAAGTCCGTCTGCGTGGTGGAGTCGAGGAACATCGACCGCACGGCCCCGTTGGCGGCGACGTGCCGCGTGCTCGATTCCAGCGTGTCCTCGATGACTTCGCTGATCAGCTGTTCCTTGCGGCCGAAGTGCCGGTGGATAAGTCCGGCGTTGACCCCGGCGGTCGCGGCGATGTCGCGCAGTGCGGCGCGGGGCCCCTCCCGGGCGAAGTGGTGTCGCGCCGCGCGGAGGATCGACCGGCGTACCGCGTCACGGCCGGTGGGGCGTTCCGGCTCTGGTCTCGATTGCACGCCTCCGACTGTAGTCGACCGGCTACAGTGGTTGTGCTCGCGCTTGTAGCCGTCTGACTACAGTGCAGTGCCCCGCAGTCTCTACACTCCTTCCACGACACGAAAGCGAGCCGCCGTGGTCAACCGGTACTCCATCCCGATCGAAACACCAGAATCGGCGACCCCCGCCGCCGTCGACTACCGCAGCCAGAATCCGCCCTTCCGGCGCCCCGACCCGATCCGCCCGCCGGCGGGTGCCCCGAATGTGCTGCTGGTGATGATCGACGACGTCGGCTTCGGCGCAGCGTCCGCCTTCGGCGGCCCCTGTCGGACCCCCGCTGCCGAGCGGCTGGCCGAGGGCGGGCTCACATACACCCGGTTCCACACGACCGCGCTGTGTTCGCCCACCCGCGCGGCGACGCTGACGGGGCGCAACCACCACAGCGTCGGCTTCGGCGTCATCGCGGAGATGGCGGGTCAGGCCCCCGGATACAACGGGACGCGGCCCGCGTCCGCGGCCACCGTGGCCCGCGTGCTGCAGGGCAACGGGTATGCCACAGGCGCGTTCGGCAAGATGCACCAGACGCCGCCGTGGGAGATCAGCCCGGCAGGCCCCTTCGACCGCTGGCCGCTGCGGGAAGGGTTCGAGAAGTTCTACGGGTTCCTCGGGGCGGAATCGGACCAGTTCGAGCCGGTGCTCTACGACGGTTTCCGCACCGTGGACCCGCCGGCCACGCCGGAGGAGGGCTACCACCTGTCCGAGGACCTGGTCGACCGTGCGATCGAGTGGATCGACTCGGTGGAGACGATGGACCCGGACAAGCAGTGGATGTGCTATCTGCCCTTCGGCGCGTGCCACGCCCCGTTACAGGTGCCCGACGAATACCTGGACAAGTACCGTGGCGCATTCGATCACGGCTGGGACCGTCAGCGGGAGATCACCCTCGCCCGGCAGAAGGAGTTGGGCGTTGTGCCGGAGGACACGGTGCTGGCGCCGTGGGCCCCGGGCCTGCCGCACTGGGACGAGCTGGACGACGACCAGCGCACCGTCGCGGCGCGGTTCATGGAGGTCTACGCAGCGTTCCTGGAGCACACCGACGACCAGGTGGGCCGCATGGTGGATGCGCTGCGCGAGCGCGGCGACCTCGACAACACGCTGGTCATCTACATGATCGGCGACAACGGCGCCTCCGCGGAGGGCGGCATGGAGGGGGCGTTCAATTACCTGGCGAACCTCAACGGCTACCGCAGCGGCACACAGGAGTCGCTCGAGCGGATCGACGAGATCGGCCGCCCGTCGAGCTATGCGCACTTCCCCTCGTCGTGGGCGCTGGCGCTGGACACGCCCTACCAGTGGGCAAAGCAGGTGGCCTCCCACTACGGGGGCACCCGTAACGGGCTGATCGTGCATTGGCCCCAGGGGATCGCCGAGCCCGGGCTACGGCACCAATGGCACCACTGCGTCGACATCACCCCGACGATCCTCGAGGCCGCGGGCATCCCGGCGCCGCAGAGCGTGGACGGGGTACGGCAGAAGCCTATGGAGGGCACGGCGATGAACTATTCGTTCAACGCGCCCGACGCCGAGGACCGGCATGTCACCCAGTACTTCGAGATCTTCGGCAACCGGGGCATCTACGACCACGGCTGGACCGCGGTGACCGCGCACCGTGCACCGTGGCTGATGGCCACGCCGGTCAAGGACCTGCCCTCCATGGACGAGGACCGGTGGGAGCTGTACGACACCACCGTCGACTGGTCGCAGGCCCGGGACCTGTCGGCGGAGCATCCCGGCAAGCTCGCCGAACTGCAGGGCAAGTTCCTCGCCGAGGCGGCGCGCCACCAGGTGCTGCCGCTCGACGACCGCACCGTGGGCCGCTACCCGGACCCGGCGTCCGGCCCGCCGCATCCGTTGCGCGGCCGCACAGCGATCACCCTGTACCCGCACATGGACGGGCTGGTGGAGAAGGCGGCACCGAACTTCTTCAACCGTTCCTTCACACTCACCGCGGCCCTGGCGCCGGGCTTCGAGGGCGGCGCCGGCGCGCAGGGGCTGCTGGCGAGCATCGGCGGCCGGTTCGCCGGATTCGCCTTCTACGTGCTCGAGGGTCGGCCGGTGTTCTGCTACAACTTCGTCGGCCGGGAACTCACCCACATCCGGGGTGACGACGTGTTGCCTGCGGGCGCGCGGACAGTGTCCGCCGACTTCGTCTATGACGGGGCCGGATTCGGCAAGGGGGGAGAGCTGACGCTATCCGTCGACGGAGCGGCCGTCGCATCGGGCCGGATCGCACGGACGGTGCGCGCCATGTTCAGCATGAACGAGCAGTTCGACGTGGGGCGCAACCGCGGCAGCGCGGTGAGCCCCGAGTACGCGGGCCGCGGGCCGTTCGCCTTCGGCCCGGCGCTGCGGCACGTGCACGTGGAGCTGCCGCAGGCGCGCGACATCTCACCGACCGAGAAAGCGCGGATCGCGATGGCCACCCACTGACCGGATAGCCGGGACAGTTCGGAGATGTCGACGCCCGATCAGGCAGGCGAGAGCGGGCACAGATGGGAACACTCGACGGGCGCGCCGCCATCGTCGCCGGCGGCGCGATCGGCATCGGCCGGGGCATCGCGCACACATTCGCCCGCGCACGCGCTGCGCACCGATGTCAGCAGCACCGATGTCAGCAGCACGGACGACGTGCACGCGATGGTGGACGTCGTTGTGGAAAGGTTCGGTCGTCTCGACATCCTGGTCAACAACGCGTGGAGGCCAAGCGGATACGCGCGGCTCGAGAACATCACCGACGAACAGATACGCGGCGGTTTTCGAGATGGCGGCCAGCATGGATTCGGCGAACCCGACGGGGAGGATCGGCGGTCGACGACATCGGGCCGGCGACGGAGTTCCTGGCCGGCGACGGTGCCCGCTACGTCACGGGCAATACGATCCACGCCGACGGCGGCGGGCACCCCAAAGGTGTCCAGCGGGCGACTGAAAGCGGCGACACGCGAAGGGCGGATGCTCCGTAAGGAGAGCACCCGCCCTTCGCGTCGCCGGGACCGTTGTCAGCGCAGAGTCACTGCTGGATCCAGGTGTTGCCCAACAGCATGATGCCGTCGTTGCTGGGCATCGCGCCGTAGACGTTCGGCTTCCAGGCGACGAAGTTCGAGCCCCAGCCGAGGTTCAGATACGGCACGTCGTTGTGGATCTTCTGCTCGATCGCCTTCAGTGCCGCCTTTTCGGCGTCGTCGGTGGTGGCGTGCTGGGCCGTGTCGAGCAGCTTGTCCATCTCGGGGCTGTTGTAGCCGAGGATGTTGTTGGACGAGTCGCTGCGCAGCGCGGCGTCCAGACGCATGAACGGCACCGCGTCGGAGATGCTGTACGACGAGTAGGTGATGTCGAAATCGTGGTCGACGTAGAGACGTTTGACCATGTCGGTGACCGTGGCGGTGTATTGGACGTCCACGTTGAAGCCCACCGCGTTGAGCATTGCCTGGGTGGAGGTGGCGATCGCCTGCGACACCGGGTTGTTCACTGTGACGTAGGTGATGTTGCCGTCGAATCCGTTCGCCTTGGCGGCGTCGACGAGCTGCTTGGCCTGGGCGGTGTCCTGGGTGAACGCGGGCACGTCGTTGTGCCACTTGGACCACTCGGCGAACACCTTGGTGGTCGGGTGGCCGTCGCCGCCGAAGGCGCGCTGGTTGATCACGTCGGGGTTCATCGCCAGCGCGATGGCCTTGCGGATGTTCGGATCCGCGCCCGGACGGCCTTCGCGGTTGTTGATCTGGAGGACGTCGGCCGCGTTGAGCGGCTCGTAGAAGCCGGGGTATTTCGCCTTGGCAGCGGTCACCCACTCCGGCGAACGCAGGAAGGTCATCTGGACGCCGCCGGAGTCCATCGCCTGGATGCGCGGCTGTCCGCCGGCGATGTCGACGAACTTCAGGGTGTCGAGGTAGGGCTTGCCGTCCCAGTAGTCCTCGCGCGGTGCGAGCTCCAGTGAGCGCGCGGGGGCGAACTCGGTGACGGTGAAGGGTCCGGCGCCGATGGGCTTGAAGTCGTTCGGGTCGGCGTAGGCGGCCGGGGCCAGGATCATGCCGTAGCCGAAGGTGAGCACCGCGGGGAACTCGGACCACGGTGCGTTGAGTGTGACTGTGACCGTCTGCGGGTCGGTGGCCTCGATGCTCTTGACGCCGGCCTTGAACTGCTGGCTGTTGGCGCCGCGGTTCTCGGTGTAGCGGTTCATGCTGTCCACCACGGCCTGGGCGTCGAGCGGGGTGCCGTCGGAGAACGTCACCCCTTCACGCAGGCCGATGGTCCACGTCAGGTGGTCGTCGCTTTCGGTGAGCGACTTCGCCAGTTGCGGCACGTACTGCTGTTTGTCGGCGTCGTAGCGCACGAGCAGGTCGTAGATGTTCGCCATTTCCGTGCCGCCGGTGGAGCCGGCGGGCTGGGTCTTGGTGGGGTCGAGGCTCGACGGCATCGAGTAGCCGGCGAAGCTCAGAGTGCCGCCGCTGACGGGGTCCCCGGCTTCCGGCTGGTCGCCGATGATGCCCGCTTGGGTAGCATCACTCGATCCTCCGCCCGAGCTTCCGCTTTCGCCGCCGGAACCGGAGTCGCCGCCACTGGCGCAGCCCGCCAACAGCGCGGTGCTTGCGAGCATCGCGGCGGCGGCCACTCCTATCCTTCTGGCCCGAAACGTGCGTGCCATGGGTTCCTCCCGATCGCCTGAGTCTTCGACGGACGTGCCGACCGTCTCCGATGTCACAGTCTGTGACGAGGTGCACAGCGATACGTGCCGGGTCCCACTGGCCGGGAACTTTCGGCTGCCGACGCACGCCGGCGTGGCGACCGGGGGATCCCCGACCGCCACGCCGGCGGAAGCGACTGCTGCGACGTCAGCGCAGAGTCACTGCTGGATCCAGGTGTTGCCCAGCAGCGTGATGCCGTCGTTGCTGGGCATCGCGCCGTAGACGTTCGGCTTCCAGGCGACGAAGTTCGAGCCCCAGCCGAGGTTCAGATACGGCACGTCGTTGTGGATCTTCTGCTCGATCGCCTTCAGTGCCGCCTTTTCGGCGTCGTCGGTGGTGGCGTGCTGGGCCGTGTCGAGCAGCTTGTCCATCTCGGGGCTGTTGTAGCCGAGGATGTTGTTGGACGAGTCGCTGCGCAGCGCGGCGTCCAGACGCATGAACGGCACCGCGTCGGAGATGCTGTACGACGAGTAGGTGATGTCGAAATCGTGGTCGACGTAGAGACGTTTGACCATGTCGGTGACCGTGGCGGTGTATTGGACGTCCACGTTGAAGCCCACCGCGTTGAGCATTGCCTGGGTGGAGGTGGCGATCGCCTGCGACACCGGGTTGTTCACTGTGACGTAGGTGATGTTGCCGTCGAATCCGTTCGCCTTGGCGGCGTCGACGAGCTGCTTGGCCTGGGCGGTGTCCTGGGTGAACGCGGGCACGTCGTTGTGCCACTTGGACCACTCGGCGAACACCTTGGTGGTCGGGTGGCCGTCGCCGCCGAAGGCGCGCTGGTTGATCACGTCGGGGTTCATCGCCAGCGCGATGGCCTTGCGGATGTTCGGATCCGCGCCCGGACGGCCTTCGCGGTTGTTGATCTGGAGGACGTCGGCCGCGTTGAGCGGCTCGTAGAAGCCGGGGTATTTCGCCTTGGCAGCGGTCACCCACTCCGGCGAACGCAGGAAGGTCATCTGGACGCCGCCGGAGTCCATCGCCTGGATGCGCGGCTGTCCGCCGGCGATGTCGACGAACTTCAGGGTGTCGAGGTAGGGCTTGCCGTCCCAGTAGTCCTCGCGCGGTGCGAGCTCCAGTGAGCGCGCGGGGGCGAACTCGGTGACGGTGAAGGGTCCGGCGCCGATGGGCTTGAAGTCGTTCGGGTCGGCGTAGGCGGCCGGGGCCAGGATCATGCCGTAGCCGAAGGTGAGCACCGCGGGGAACTCGGACCACGGTGCGTTGAGTGTGACTGTGACCGTCTGCGGGTCGGTGGCCTCGATGCTCTTGACGCCGGCCTTGAACTGCTGGCTGTTGGCGCCGCGGTTCTCGGTGTAGCGGTTCATGCTGTCCACCACGGCCTGGGCGTCGAGCGGGGTGCCGTCGGAGAACGTCACCCCTTCACGCAGGCCGATGGTCCACGTCAGGTGGTCGTCGCTTTCGGTGAGCGACTTCGCCAGTTGCGGCACGTACTGCTGTTTGTCGGCGTCGTAGCGCACGAGCAGGTCGTAGATGTTCGCCATTTCCGTGCCGCCGGTGGAGCCGGCGGGCTGGGTCTTGGTGGGGTCGAGGCTCGACGGCATCGAGAACCCGGCGAAGCTCAGAGTGCCGCCGCTGACGGGGTCCCCGGCTTCCGGCTGGTCGCCGATGATGCCCGCTTGGGTAGCATCACTCGATCCTCCGCCCGAGCTTCCGCTCTCGCCGCCGGAACCGGAGTCGCCGCCACTGGAACAGCCTGCGAGCAGTGCGGCGCTCGCGAACAGTGCGACTGCGCCGGTCCCGAGCCTTCTCCGCCTTGATTGTGCCATCGACTTCCTTTCAGTCAGCCGCTGCGGACATGCATCGACCCCGACCTGCGGTCCCTGCGGCATTGAATTCGATGAAGTGATTTATAGCACAGCGGAGGGGCGTTATGGACTGGATCTCGTCCTGCGGTGGGACGCGAGAGGGGCGTACGAGGAATCCTCGTACGCCCCTCTCGCGGGAACGGGCCGTCCGGGGCCCGAGCCGTCTCAGCCCTGCGGACGGCCGGATGCGCGCGTGGCCCTGCGGCGGCCCTGCGGCTGCCGGGACGGGTTCTGCGTCTGCCGGGACCGGCTCTGGCCCTGGCGGGCGGCGGACTGCTCCCCGCCGCGACCTGAGCCGGCGGCGCCGGACCGAGGGCCGCCGGAACGCCCGCCGCT
>NZ_JAENKO010000042.1 GCF_016599145.1 Tomitella cavernea | reverse complement strand
CCGCCCCCCGACATCCGCATTCCGCGGCGTGACCGGCGCCTCGCCGGACGTCACGCCGCGCGACGTCGCGCGCGCCCGATGGCAGACTGCGGGCGCGCAGAAGAAAGAAGGATTTCGCACGATGAAGGTTTTCTCACGACGCGCGTTGTGCGCCGGTTCGATGATCGGCGCACTCGCGCTGGCCGGCTCCGGGCTGGCCGCGGCACACGTCACGGTCTCCGCCCCGGGGGCGACGCAAGGCGGCTACGAGGTACTCACGTTCCGGGTGCCCACCGAGTCCGACACCGCGGGCACCACCGGGCTCACCGTCACGCTCCCCGGCCTGCGTTCGGCGCGCACCGAGCCGATGCCCGGCTGGCACTCGGCGGTGACCAAGGACCCCGAATCCGCCCTGGCCACCTCCGTGACGTGGACGGCCGATCCGGGCGTGGAGGTGGGCCCCGGACAGTTCGGCGAGTTCCGCGTATCCGCCGGACCGCTGCCGGACTCGGCCACGGTGGTTTTCCCCGCCGTGCAGACCTATTCCGACGGCTCCGTCGTCGAATGGGACCAGCAGCGGGCGGCGGACGGTACGGAGCCCGAGCATCCGGCGCCGTCCCTCACCCTCGAACCCGCGTCCGCCGAGAGCAGCCATGCGCACGGCGGGCAATCCGCGACAGCGGATACGGAGGCGGACGATGCGGGGCCGGGCGACGACTCCGTCGCCCGGTGGCTCGGCGGGGCCGGCCTGGTGCTCGGCGCCCTGGCCTTGGCGCTCGCTCTCGGCAACATCGTCCGCAGGAGGTCATGACGATGGGCAGGAGAGCAGTTCCGGGCCGCACCGCGCCGGAGCGGCGCCGGCGCGGCACGCGACGGTCGGCGGCTGCGGCGATGCTCGCGGTCTTCTTGGCCGCGGCCGCCGCCACGCTCGGAGCCGGCGTCGCCTCCGCGCACTCGGCGATCATCGAGATGAGCCCGCCCGACGGGTCCGCGGTCGACGCCGGGCCGGACCGGGTGACGCTCACGTTCAATGAGGCGATCTCGCCCGATTACGCCAACCTCACGGTGGTGGGCCCGGACGGCAACCTGTGGTCGCGGAGCGAGCCGACGGTGTCCGGCAACACCATCTCCGTCCCCGTCGGTGCGCTCGGGCCCGCGGGCACGTACACCGTGGCGGTGAAGGTGACCTCGGCCGACGGCCACGTCGTCGGCTACACGCGCAGCTTCGAGCTGACGCAGCCCGGCGACGGCACGCCCGGCCCCAAGGCCGACGCCTCCGACACCGACGAAGGGTCGGATTCCGGCGGCGGAGTGCAGTGGTGGTGGTTCGTCATCCCGGCGGTCGTCCTGTTCGGCGGCGGGCTGTGGTTCGCGTTGCGCAGCCCCGGCGACGACGACTGAACTCGACGAACGTCTGTGCGGCGGGTCCAGACGGACCCGCCGCACAGGCGTTTTCAGGAACTGAAGGCGTGCGCCGTCAGGACTCGACCGGCGCTTCGGGAAGCCGCACCACCTGGCCTGCGTAGGACAGGCCCGCGCCGAACCCGACGAGCAGCGCCAGGCCGCCCGCCGGCGCCTGCCCCTCGCGCAGCATCTTCTCCATCGCCAGCGGCACCGAGGCGGCCGACGTGTTGGCGGTTTCGATGATGTCGTCCGCCACGGGGACCGTCTCCGGCAGCTTGAGGCCGCGCACGATCAGCTCGTTGATGCGCTGGTTGGCCTGGTGCGGGACGAACGCGTCGAGGTCCTCGACGCCCACCCCGGACGCGTCGAGCGCGTCCTTGGCCACCTTGCCGATGGTGAACGCCGCCCAGCGGAACACCGACTGTCCCTCCATCCGCAGGGACGGGCGCTCGTAGTCGCCGCTGTTGACGATGTCCATCCACGACGGCTCCTGGCGGATGGCATTGGCCTGGCCGCCGTCCGAGCCCCACACCACCGGACCGATCTTCGGCGTGTCCGACGGTCCGACGACCACGGCTCCCGCGCCGTCGCCGAAGATGAACGCCGAGGTTCGGTCGGTCATGTCCAGGCCCACGCTCATGTGGTCGACGCCGATCACCAGCACGTGCCGGGAGCTGCCGGCCCGGACCAGGTCGGCGGCCACCGCCAGCCCGTGGCAGAATCCTGCGCACCCGGCGCTGAGGTCGAACGACCCCGGCCCCGGCAGGCCCAGCGCGTCCGCCACCAGCGTGGCCGCCTGCGGCGTCTGGTTGTAATGCGAGGAGGTGGCCATGATGATGCAGTCGATCTGCTCGGTGTCGAGCCCCGACGCAGCGATGGCCTTGCGGCCGGCCGAGGTGGCCATCGTCACCGACGTCTCACCGGGCCCTGCGAACCTGCGTGACCGGATGCCGGACCGGGTGCGGATCCACTCGTCCGTCGAGTCGATCGTCTTGCAGACCTCCTCGTTGGTGACGACACGCTCGGGCCGGTAGACGCCCAAGCTCAGAATCGCCGAGTGGCTGCCCGTGGTCGGCGTGATTTCAGCGGTCATCGAGTGTGTTCCGATCTTTCGTGCTCAGACTCGCCGCGCCGGACCGGGCACGGCAACGTGTGCCCCCGCGGCGCGCGAATCGGTGGCGCCGTCCCGGCGGACCGGGCGCCGGAGCCATCGGCGGATGAGGTTGGCCGTCACATTACGCCGTCTCCGCCCCTGCACCGGGGATGGGCCCACCGCGCCCGTACCGCCGCGCCGCGGCCCCTGTGCACGATAGGTTGGGCCCGACGTCCTCTCCGGCCGTGTCCGACGACACAGTATGTTGTGGTCGACAGGTTGTGTTCGATGGCACGACGCGAACTGGCCGACGGCGCAGCGCCCTGCAGCCGGGCGGCCCCGCACCGTGACAGCCGAGTCGACCGGACAGCCCAGCCACGAGACAGGAGACGCTTATGGCCGAGAGCGAAGGAACGCCCCGGAAGTCGTCCGGCCCGCGCCACGCACTGCCCGCGGAAATGGAACCTGCGCCCCTTCCCGCGACCGAGCCCACGCCGCCGACCGAGCGCCCGGCCCCCGCATATGAGAGCTACGAGGCGCCCGAGTCGAACCTCATGCCGATGATCCTCGCGGCGATCCTGGGCGGCGTGCTGGCGGTCGTGCTGCTGATGCGGGCGCGGCGCCGCGCCGGGGACGACGCCGGCGAGGACTGACCACCCGGACTGACGCCCTTCTTCCACGCCGAGTCGGTGGTTCCGCGGTGCCGCACCGCAGCGCGAGCACCGGTAGACCCCGGCTCGGCGGCGGGATCAGCGTCCGGGCACGTAGCTCAGCGCCTTGATGGCCACCGGCAGCGTCTTGGCCCACACCTTGGGCGGCATCCACGCCGGGCCCGCCATGCCCGTCACCCGCTGCGTGGCCACCGTCTGCGGCTCGGTGTACTTGAGCAGGCCGTCGGCCCCGTGCCGGCGCCCCACGCCGGAATCGCCCATCCCGCCCATCGGGGCCGCCGTGCTTCCCCAGGCGGGCGCGTAGCCCTCGTTGACGTTGACCGTGCCGGCGCGCAGGCGCTGCGCGATGGCCTCGCCCTCGGCCGCCGATCCGGCCCACACGCTGGCGTTGAGGCCGTATTCGGTGTTGTTGGCGCGCGCGATCGCGTCCTCGACGTCGGTCACCGGGTAGATCGACACGAGCGGCCCGAAGGTCTCCCCCGCTGCGCATTCCATCTCCGCGGTCACCCCGGTGAGCAGGGTCGGCTCGAAGAACAGCGGGCCCAGGTCCGGGCGCGCATTGCCCCCCGCGACCACCGTGGCGCCCTTGCCCACAGCGTCCTCCACGTGGTGGGTGACGGTCTCGAGCTGGCTCTTCGAAATCATGCTGCCCATCTCGGTGCCGAACGCGTATCCGGCGCCCAGCGTCATCGCCTGCACCCGCTTGGCCAACACGCGCGTGAACTCGTCGGCCACGGCCTGCTCCACGTAGATGCGCTCGACCGAGATGCACAGCTGCCCGGAATTGGAGAAGCACGCGCGGGTGGCCGCCTCCGCCACCCTGCCCAGATCGGCGCCCGCGGTGACGATCATGGGGTTCTTGCCGCCCAGCTCCGCCGAGTACCCGATGAGCCGCCGGCCGGCCTGCTCCGCCAGGTGCTTGCCGGTGGCGGTGGAGCCGGTGAACATGAGGTAGTCGGTGGTCTCGACCAGCTCGGTGCCCACCACGGACCCCGGCCCGGGGACCACCGCGAACAGGTCGCGCGGCAGCCCGGCCCGGTAGAGCAGCTCCACGCACGCCAGCGCGCAGTAAGGCGTCTGGCTGTCCGGCTTGAGCACGACGGCATTGCCTGCCATAAGCGCGGCCACCGCGTCGGACACCGCCAGCGTCATCGGGTAGTTCCACGGCGAGATCACACCCACCGCACCCTTGGGCTGGTAGTGGACCTGCGTCTTGGTGGCGCCGGGGATCATGCCCGGCACCCTGCGGCTCTTCAGCGTCTTGGGTCCCGTGCGCGCGTAATAGCGGGCGGTCATCGCGATGTCGAGGACCTCCTCGAGCGCGGATGCGCGCGACTTGCCCGTCTCCGCCTGCGCCATGTCCATGAGCGCGTCGCGGTGGGCCAGGACCATGTCGTGGTAGCGGAAGAACACCTCCGCGCGCTGCGTGGGGCTGCGGCGGGCCCACAGCCGCTGCGCCACCCGGGCGCGCTCGACCGCGGCCCGGGCGTCGTCCGCCGTGCCGACGGGGATCGTCGCCAGCGTGCGGCCCGTGAACACCTCCGCGATGTCCCTCGTGGGCCGCTGATCTGCTGCGTCGATGGCGACAAGCTTGGCGAGACGCGCGAACGTCTCCTTGGTGGGCGCGGGCATCTGTTCCCCTCCGGTTCACCGTCTCGGTTCTGTGCGTCACACACTACCCGCGGTCACAGACAGCCGCGGGGCCGCGAATCCCGCCGCTGCGGCCCGGCCCGGCCTACCGTGGAACCGTCCGCGCACCGACATTTGACCCTCACGCGGCGGGAGGCCGGAAGGTGGGACCCGTGAACGACGAAACGCCCGTCCGGGATGCGGAACTCACCGTCGGAGCCACGGCCCGCCTCATCGGGGTCAGCGTCCGCACGCTGCACCACTGGGACCAGGTGGGCCTGGCCTCGCCCGGCGCACGCACGGCCGCCGGGTACCGCGTGTACACGGCGCCGGACATCGAGCGGCTGCACCGGGTGCTCACCTACCGCGAGGTGGGATTCGAGCTCCAGCAGATCCGCAGCCTGCTCGACGACCCGGATGCCGACGCCATGGTGCACCTGCGGCGGCAGCGCCGACTGATCGACGAGCGGATCGCGCGTTTGCAGCAGATGGCTACGGCCGTGGACACGATGATGGAGGCGAAGACGATGGGCATTCAGCTCACCCCGCAAGAACAGCGCGAGGTGTTCGGCGACGACTGGCTGGGCGACGAGTACGAGGCGGAGGCGCAGGAGCGCTGGGGCGGCACCGACGCATGGAAGCAGTCGGAACAGCGTGCAGCCCGGTACACCAAGGACGACTGGAGGCGCATCAAGACCGAGACGGATGCGCTCGAGGCGGACCTGGCCGCGGCCATGGCCGACGGGGCGCCCGCCGGCGGGGAGCGGGCGAACGCGCTGGCCGAGCGGCACCGGGCGGGCATCGAGCAATTCTACGACTGCTCGCACGAGATGCAGTGCTGCCTGGCGGAGATGTACATCGCAGACGAACGATTCCGCAAGCACTACGACGACGTCGCGCCCGGGCTGGCGCAGTACCTGCGCGACGTGATCCTCGCGAACGCCGAAGCGCCCGCCTGAGTGGGCCTGCCGCCCGCGCGCAGCGCATTCCGGCGCGGGCGGCCGCGCATCGGCTCCGCCGTATATCCTCGATGTGAGGGGGTCCGCCGCTGACGGGCCCGCCGACGACAGGAACGATGCACATGGACGGCGGTCCCCGCACGGCGCGCGAGCGGCCCGGATTCTGGCAGTACATCGCCTACTCCTACGGAAAGGTCCTGCCGCCCCAGTACCGCGAGTGGGTGATTCGCGACCTGGGAGGGCCGGGCGCGAACTTCCGGATGGCGATCCGCCTGATCCTGCCCGCGTTCGTGGGCCTGGGCCTGATGTGGCTGATCCCCGCCAGCCTGTTCGTGCACGTGGGGATGACACTGCCGATCTTCCTGCCGTTCGTGTACTTCTCCTTCGTCCTGGGGCGCGTCTACCGCCGCCACCGACTGCAGGTGCACGGCCTGGACCCCGATCTGGCCGACTGGTGGGCGCACGAGAAGGACTATGCGCTGCGCCGCGAGTACGAGGACCGGTTCGGACGCTGACGCGTCCTCCTCCTGATCGGGTCACCACCCTGCCCAGCGCCGAATGGAACATGTTCCAATGGCGCACGATGCGACTCGGCAATCCGCCGATCGGCAGGGATCCACCGGGAAGGCACCTCAGTGAGCGAGCAGACCGACTTCGACAGCACGACCCGCACAATCACCGCCGGACGATTCGAGCTGCACTACAACGAGGCCGGCGCGGACAAGCCGGGAACCCCGGTCCTGTTCCTGCACGGCTCGGGCCCCGGCGTCAACGGCTGGTCGAACTTCTCCGGCAACTTCGCCGCGTTCGCCGAGCAGCGGCGCACGATCATCCTCGACATGCCCGGGTTCGGCAGCAGCCCCGCGCTCGAGTGGGACGCCGCCTACCCGCGCGTGGCCGCCGAGGCCGTCGCCGCGCTGCTCGACGAGCTGGGCATCGAGAAGGCCGATATCGTCGGCAACTCGATGGGCGGCAACGTCGCCTGCGAGGCCGCCCTCGCCACCCCGGGCAGGGTCCGCCGCATGGCGCTGATGGGCCCGGGCGGGCTGGCCGAGAACCTCTTCGCACCCAACCCCAGCGAGGGGTCGCGGCGGCTGTTCGACTTCCTCAAGAACCCGTCCGAGGAGGCCATGGAGGCCTGGGTGGACACGATGGTGGGCAATCGCGACGTAGTCTCCCCCGAGCTCATCGCCGACCGCACCCGTCGCGCCCTCGAGCCCGGCGTCATCGCGCAGACGATGGGGATCTTCGGTTCCATCTTCAATCCCGAGTTCAAGACCCTCCCCCTGTGGGCACGCGCGGAGGGCATCACCCAGCCGACTCTGCTCATCTGGGGCCGCGACGACAGGATGCTGCCGTACGAGGGGGCGCACTTCGCTTACCGGCACCTGCCCGACGCCGAGCTGCACGTGTTCAGCAACTGCGGGCACTGGGCGATGATCGAACAGCGCGAGTCGTTCAACCGGCTGGTGCTCGAGTACTTCACCCGCGAGGGCTGAGGGCGGGGCCTGAGCGCGGGAGGGCGGGCGCCCCCTCGGGGTGCGCTCGCCGCGTCGCCCCGTACTCTTGCCGTGGTTCATGGTCCCGGGCGGGAGACGAGAAGGGCGCCTCAACTGTGACGGAAGACGGCGTCGATCCGACGCGGCGGGCGGAGTACGTCCCCCCGCCTCAGGTTGCCAGTCGCGGCGGAACAGGTCGGCACCGCGCCGCACGGGCCCGCCGAACCCTCGCCCCCCGCCGAACCCGCAGCCCCCGGCGAAGCCGCACCGCCACGCGCCGCGGCGGTGGCGCCGTGTTCGCAGCGACGCGCCTGATCACGGCCTGCACGTCGGCGGTCGTGCTGCTGGGCACCGGCGTCGCCTGGTGGCAGTGGAACGACATCAACGGCGCGATCGCCACCTCCGATGCCCTCGACGGCGTGTCCGCATCCGAGGGGAAAGAGCGCAACATCCTCATCATCGGGCTCGACAGCCGCCTCGACAAGGACGGGAAGCCGCTGCCGCAGGAGGTGTACGACCGGATCCACGCGGGCGACGAGAGCGTCGGCGGCTACAACGCGAACACGCTCATGCTGGTCCACGTAGGCGCGGACGGCCGGGCGAAGCTCATCGGCATTCCGCGTGATGACTACGTCGAGATCCCCGGGTGCCCGGACGGCGTCTGTCAGGCGAAGATCAAGGAATCGTACGGCCACGCGTTCTCCGAGTACCGCGGCGCGCACGAACAATCCCAGGACGGCGCGGCGCTGGAACGGGGTGCCCGGGAGGCCGGCCGCAAGTCGGTCACCGCCACCGTGTCCCGGTTCCTCGGCGACGTGCCGATCGACAACTTCGTCGAGGTCACCATGGGTGCCTTCTACGAGCTCGCGCGCACGGTCGAGCCGATCACCGTGTGCCTGCAGCAGGACACCTACGATCCGTTTTCGGGCGCGGACTTCCGTGCCGGAAAACAGCAGATCGACGCCGCCCAGGCGATGGCCTTCGTCCGCCAGCGCCGCGATGTGAACCCGGCCCTCAACTTCACCGACATCGATCGCAGCCGGCGTCAGCAGGCGTTCCTGTTGTCGGTGGCGAAGCAGCTCGGCGGGAAGAACCTGGTGACCGATTCCGGGGCACGCGGCCGTCTGACGGACATCGCGCGCTCGCATCTCACGTTGGACAAGAACCTCGACCTCGCCGGGGCGTTCGCTCTCGCGTCGTCGATCGACCCGGCGACGGTCGAGTCCTACACGCTGCCGATCACGGGGTTCGCCACCCTCGACGACGGTTCCGAGGTCAACACGGTCGATACCGCCGAGATCCGCCGCACCGTGGCCCTACTGCTCCAGCCCCCTGCCGCCGGACCGGACGCAGGCGCGAAGGATCCCCCTGGCCTGGACGCCGGGACTTCGCGCACGGTGTTGGACGTGTCGGCGACGCGTATCGACGTCGCCAACGCCACCGGGATCGACGGGCTCGCCGGCGCTCTCGCCGACGGGCTCGCCGCCGAGGCGTCCCCGTACGGCGGCGAGCCCGGCGCGGCGACCACGGCTGACGCCGTGCAGCACCGTTCCGCCGTCCACTTCGCGCCGGGCGAACGCGCCGACGCCCGGTCGCTGGCCGACTACCTCGGGATCGACGACGTCACCGAGGACGCGGCCATCGCGCCCGGGTCTCTCCAGTTCATCGCCGGTCTGGACCTCGTGAACAATCCCGTGGCCCGGCATCTGACCGCGTCCGCTCCGGCTACGTTGAGACAGAAATTCAGCGACGATGCGACGCCGGACCAGTCGGATCCGGACGCGGGCGGTCCGGCGCCCCGGGAGGCCCTGTCCACGAGCGAGGATCCGCAGCCGACGGATCTTTCGCAGATCGCTGCGGGCGGCGTGCCGTGCGTGAAGTAGGTCCGACACGCCGCCCGCGGCGCGGCCGCGGCCTGCGCCGGCCGCCCGCACCGGCGCACACTGGAGTCATGGCACGCGGCGATCACCCCCAGCGCACCCCGTTCTACGGGATCGCGATGATGATCGGGGTCATGGTGGTCGGCGCGGTGGTGGCCACGACGGACGTGGGCAAGGCCGTGCAGATTCCGGTGTACACCGTCCTGTTCATCATCGGCGTCCTCGGCGCCGCGATGACCTTCCGCGACTACTCGCACTGAGCACCCCACACCCTTGATCGGCTGTCTTGATCGCTCGTCTTGATCGTTCGTCCACGCAGACTTAGCCTTAGAGTTGACGCGTCACCATCGAGCCCGGGCGCGCGTGCCCGGTGCGCACCGACGCGAGACGGGGAGTACTCCATGACCGAAGCCGCCCTACCCGACGTGCCCGCCACCGCCGACCTGGTCGATGAGATCGGCCCGGAGGTGCGCAGCTGCGACACCCAGTTCACCCAGCACGGCGGCCGCACGCGCTTTTCGGGACGCATCACCACCGTCTCATGCTTCCAGGACAACGCCCTGCTCAAGAAGGTCCTGGGCGAGCCGGGCGACGGCGGCGTGCTGGTGATCGACGGCGACGCCTCGGTGCACACCGCCCTCGTCGGCGACGTCATCGCCGGGTTGGGCATGAACAACGGGTGGTCCGGCCTCATCGTCAACGGGGCCATCCGCGATTCGGCCATCATCCGCACCCTCGACATCGGCTGCAAGGCGCTGGGCACCAACCCCCGCAAGTCCGGCAAGACCGGCGCGGGCCGCCGGGACCTCGTCGTCCGTATCGGCGGGGTCGAGTTCGTCCCCGGCGAGATGCTCTACAGCGACGACGACGGCATCGTGGTCCGCGAAGAATGAGCGTCACCGGGGGAACCGCGAGCCTGCGCCGGCTCGACGCGGCCACCGCCTCCGTCACGGCGCCGCTGGCGGCCGTCGACCTGGACGCGCTCGACGCCAACGCGCGCTTCCTCGTCGCTGCGGCCGGCGGGCTGCCGATCCGTCTGGCCAGCAAGTCCATCCGCTGCACCGAGCTGATCTCCCACGTGCTGCGCGAACACCCCGGGTTCCGGGGCGTGCTCGCATTCACGCCCGACGAGGCCTGCCACCTGGCGCAGGCGGGGGTCGACGACATCCTCGTCGCCTACCCCACCGCCGACGGCGCCGCCGTGGAACACGTGGTGGAAACCTCCCAGGCCACCGGCTCCCGTATCCGCCTGCTCGTCGACTCGCCCGAGCACATCCGGTTCATCGCCGCGCACGCGATGGGGCAGACCGTTCCCGTGTGCGCGGAGATCGACCTGGGATGGTGGCCCCTGGGCGGCCGGCTCGCCAGGATCGGCCCCAAGCGTTCCCCCGTGCGCACCCCACAGCAGGCCGCGGAGCTCACGGCCCTCGCCTGCCGCACCAAGGGTGTCGAGCTCACCTCGGTACTCGCCTACGAGGGCCACATCGCGGGCGTCGGCGACATCGTCCCCGGCCGGCCACTGCGGCAGCTGGCGGTGCGCGGAATGCAGGCCGCGTCGCTGCGCGAGATCGCCCGGCGCCTGCCGCTGGTGCTCGCCGCCATCGAGTCGACACTGGCCGAGCACGACGCCGCACCACTGGAGCTGGTCAACGGCGGCGGCTCCGGCAGCCTGCAGCGCACCTCCGCCGTGGGCGCGGCCACCGAACTGTCGGCGGGCTCCGGCCTGTTCGACCCCCTGCTGTTCGACCGCTACCGTTCGCTACGCCTCGAACCCGCCGTCGCCTACGCCATGCCCGTGGTCCGCAAGCCGCTGCCCACGGTGGCGACGATCCTCGGCGGCGGCTACATCGCCTCGGGCGTGCCGGGACCGGACCGCGCACCCGCGCCTTCGCTGCCGGAGAGACTCTCGTTCGACGGTGACGAGGGCGCCGGCGAGGTGCAGACGCCGCTGCACGGGGCGGGCGCGCTGCGCTTCGGCGACCGCGTGTGGTTGCGGCACGCCAAGTCGGGCGAACTGCTCGAGCGGTTCAACGAGATCCACATGGTGCGCGGCGGCGAGGTACTCGAGGTCACCCGCACCTACCGCGGTGAGGGACACTGCTTCCTGTGACCACTCCTGCAGCGGACCCACTCCGCTGTTCGCAGATCTCCGCGCTGGACGAACCGCTCCGCGGCACCGCCACGCACGTCGGCGCGTGGCTGTGCCTGGAGCATCCGGCGCCGTGGGGGCGCGACATCTTCGACGGCACGGCGTTCGGCGACGAGCTCACCGCGCTGCTCAAGGCCCGCGTCGACGACGCCGGCACCCGGCTGATGCTCATCCGCCGCCCGGGGCGTCCCGCTGGCGACGCCGGAACCGGACGCGCCGTCTATCTTGCGCGCTCGCACCCGGACCGCGTGCAGTGCGCGCGGCTCACAGTGGACACGCCCCGCGACCTGCTCGACGTCGACCTCACCTGGGCCACCGATCCCGCCGCGACGCCGCCCGGGCACGCCGTCACAGATCCAGTCACCCTCGTGTGCACGCACGGCCGCCGCGACGTGTGCTGTGCGATCGACGGGCGCCCCATCGCCGCAACGCTGGCCGGCGCACCGCACCCGACGGCAGAGCACGTCTGGGAGTGCTCGCACACGGGCGGGCACCGGTTCGCGCCGTCGATGATCGTGCTGCCCACCGGCTACTCCTACGGGCGCGTCGGCGCGGACGAGGCGGAGGCCGCCGTGCGCGGCATCGCCGGCGGCACGCTTCCGACGGCAGGACTGCGCGGGCGCAGCTGCTGGGACCAGCCCGGCCAGGCCGCCGAGCTCGCCGTACGTGAACGCCTTGCGGCCGAGCGTGTTCCGTTGAACGCGCTGGTGGTCCACAGCGACGGACCCGACTCGCGCACCGTCGCCCACCGGGACGGACGCCAGTGGCGCATCGCCACGCGCACCGAGCCGCTTGCGCCGCGCACGTCCAGCTGCGGGGCGGCCCCCAAGGCCGTCGCCGCGGTGCGCGTCGAGGCGGTCACCCCGCTCTGACGCGTGCCTTGCCGCCGTCACCATCACATGTCCACTGGATGCAGTCCCTCGACCGCGCGAGATTCCGCCCCGTGCTAGATTTCGGTTCCACTGGCATCGCAATGCGGCACGGGGCGGCCCGCGCCGCGGGAGGGGGATCCGTGACAACACCGCGCACCGAGGACGGGGCGGACGTCTTCGCGCCCGCGCGCCTGGGCCCGCTGACCCTGCGCAACCGCACGATCAAGGCGGCCACGTTCGAGGGGATGACCCCGGACGCCCTGGTCACCGACGACCTCATCGCGTTCCACCGCACGGTCGCGGCCGGCGGCGCGGGAATGACCACCGTCGCCTACTGCGCCGCCTCCCCCGAGGGCCGCACCGACCGCCACCAGATCTTCATGCGCCCCGAGGCGGTCCCCGGGTTGCGCCGCCTCACCGACGCGGTGCACGTCGAGGGCGCCAAGGCCTCCGCCCAGATCGGGCATGCCGGCCCCGTCGCCAACGCCCGGTCCAACCGGGCCAAGGCCCTCGCGCCCAGCAATCAGCTCAGCCCGCTCAGCCTCCGCCTCACCCGCGCCGCCACCCGGGCCGACATCCGCCGCATCACCGCCGACCACGCCCGGGCCGCACGCATCGCGATCGAGTCCGGATTCGACGCGGTGGAGATCCACTTCGGCCACAACTACTTCACCAGTGCGTTCCTGAGCCCCGCCCTCAACAAGCGCACCGACGAGTACGGCGGATCGCTGCAGAACCGGGCCCGGGTGGCCCGGCAGGTGGCCCGTGCCGTCCGCGACGAGGTGCGCGACGAGATCGCGGTGACCGCCAAACTCAACATGGACGACGGCGTGCCCGGCGGCTTCTGGCTCGACGAATCGCTGCGGGTGGCGCAGTGGCTCGAATCGGACGGCACGCTCGACGCGCTGGAGCTCACATGCGGGAGCTCGCTGAAGAACCCGCTGTACCTGTTCCGCGGCGACGCGCCGGTGCGCGAATTCGCCGCCGCGATGCCGCAGCCGCAGCGCGCGGGGCTGCGCGCCGTCGGCCGGTTCTTCCTCAAGACCTACCCCTATGAGCCGCTCTACATGCTCGAACAGGCACGGCAGTTCCGCGCGGCCTTGTCCATGCCGCTCATCCTTCTCGGCGGGGTCACCGACTACGCGGGCATGACCCGCGCGATGGGCGAGGGCTTCGACTTCGTCGCCATGGGCCGCGCGCTGCTGCGCGAGCCGGACCTGATCCGCCGGGTGGAGGCCGACCAGCGCACGCGGTCCCTGTGCATCCACTGCAACCGCTGCATGCCCACCATCTACTCGCGCACCCGCTGCGTGCTGGCGGCATCGTGACGGCGGCCGTGCCCACGCGGCCGGGCACCTACGCCGTCACCGGCTCGGCGTCCGGCATCGGGCGGGCCACGGCCGACCTGCTCCGCGCGCAGGGGCACAGCGTCATCGGAGTCGACCTGCACACCACCGGCCGCCTGGATTCCGAGGTGACCGCCGACCTCGCCACCCCGGCGGGCCGGAGCGCCGCGGCGGCACAGGTCCTCGACATCGCCGGCGGTGAGCTCGCCGGCGCCATTCTCGCCGCCGGTGTCGGTCCCGTCGGCGGCGGCCGGCATCCGCGGCTCATCGCCGAGGTCAACTACCTCGGCGCGGTGGAGCTGCTCGCACAGTGGCAGCCCGCGCTCGCCGCCGGGCGCCCGGGCAAGGCGGTGGTGATCGCCAGCAACTCCGCGACGACGACACCGCTTGTGCCCGGCCGCGCCGTGCGCGCGCTGCTGGCCGGCGACGTCGACAAGGCCCTGCGCGCCACCCGCCTGCTCGGCCCCGGGCGCCCCGCGGTGGTGTATGCGGCCTCGAAGATCGCACTGAGCCGATGGGTGCGCCGCACCGCAGTGCAGCCGCAGTGGGCGGGCGCCGGGATCCGCCTCAACGCGCTCGCCCCGGGAGCCGTCCTGACCCCGCTCCTGCAGCAACAGCTCGACGACCCGCTCGAGGGCAAGGCCGTCCGCAGGTTCCCCATCCCCGTCGGAGGATTCGGCGCGCCGGACTCCCTCGCGCAATGGGCATGCTTCATGCTCACCGACGCCGCGGACTTCCAGTGCGGAAGCATCGTGTTCGTCGACGGCGGCACCGACGCGCTGGTCCGCCCCGACGACTGGCCGCGCCCCGTTCCCGCGCGGCGCCTGCCCGGCTACCTGCGCACGTTCCTTCGGGGCGGAACCCGGTGACCGACGACGGGGCACCGGAGCGGCCCGCCGGCCGGCCGCGCGATGCGTCGATCGACGCGCGCGTCCTCGAGGCCACGCGCGATCTCCTGGCGGAGGCGGGCTGGGAGGCGCTGAGCATCCGGGCGGTCGCCACGCGGGTGGGTGTGGGCCGCGCCAGCATCAGCCGGCGCTGGTCCACCAAGGCAGAGCTGGTACTGCACGCGGTGCTGGGCGCCGAGCCGGACCTGGGCCCGTTCGAGGGCACCGACCTGGCGGGCTGGGTCGGGTGGGTGGTGCGCGGAAGCCACGAGTTGTTCCACCGCCCCGACGTCCGGGCCGCGGTGCCGGGCCTGCTCACCGCGCTGCGCGAGAACGACCGGCTGCGGGCGGCGCTCTGGCAGGGCTTCGGCGGGCCCGCGGCGGCACTGTACGCCCAGCGGCAGACGGCCCAGCGGCAGACGGGTTCCGGGCCGACGGGGCACGCGGATGCCGACCTGGACGCCCGCGCTGTGCTCGCGATGGCCGCCGGCGCGGCGCTGTTCACGAGCACCATCGCGGTGGAGGACGATTCGCCGGAGCTGCTCGCGCGCATCACCGAGCTGCTGACGGCGGCCGTCGGGTGGTCCGGTCAGGGCCCCTCCACGCGCGCCTCCGTGCCGAACACGGAGACCACGTCGCCGTCGCGGAGCTGACGGCCGCGCCGGGTCTCCGTCTCGCCGTTCACTGCCACCTCGCCCTCGGCGATCACCTGCTTGGCTTCGGCCCCGCTGTCCAACAGGTTCGCCAGTTTGAGGAACTGGCCCAGCCGGATGGCGGCGTCGCGGATGGGCACCGCGGGTGCGTCGGATTCACTCACGGCACCATCATCGCGCATGGACGCGGCCGCGCACGCCGGGCCCGGTCAGGCCTTGCTGATCAGCCAGCTGCGCAGCCACTGCGTCGCCGAGGTGCCGTCCGAGGTCACCGGGAACGTCGTGTAGTCCTGGTGGATGCCCGAGTCGAGGAAGTCCTTGTACTTGTCGATGTGCGCCCACAAGGTGACCTCGGAGATCTGCTGGCCGAGCGTCGGGATGCCCCCGGCCTCCATGATCGCGTCGTACAGCGCGACCCCCTCCGGCTTGTACCGGTCCCGCTCCGAGGATCCCGGATCGGATTGCTGCACCAGGTACCCGGCCATCCGCGCCATGAAGTCGCCGGGCGGCGCCGCGCAGTAGAGGTCTCCGGGCGAACAGAAGGTGCGCACGTCGTCGCCCAGCGCGCCGAAGCCACCGATGCGTGCCCCGCCGGATCCGTTGCCGACGACGGGCGGGCCCACGAGGTTGTCGAAGACCGAACGCCGCGGGTCCGAGATGAGGCCGACCGCCGCCACCTTGCTCGCCGGCACCGGACCGTTGCCGTGGCCGATCTGCGCGGCCAGGTCGCCCGCCGCGTCCGCGCCCTGGCTGTAGCCGATGAGCGCGAAGCGGGTGTCGGGGCAGCGCGCAGCGATGTCACCGATCAGGTTGCCGGCATTGGTGATCGCCTCGTGCTTGGACGCGCCGTAGACCTTCGACTCCCAGGGGAACGCGGTGGCCGCGTAGGAGACATAATCTGCGCGCATGTTCGACGGCAGGTTGTACGTGACCGCCCCGAGCATGCCCGGCGAACCGCCCGGCGCACCGTTGTCGCTGGTCTCCCACGTGCCGGGGATGGCTATCACGTCGAGCGAGACGCACCCGGCAGGCGCCGCGGAGGCCACTCCGCCGGTGCCGACGACCATCGCGGCCGCACCGAGCGCCGTAGCGCCCAGAGCCGCCGCACGGCCGGCCCACGTACGCGCACGTGGCCCCCGTGCCGCAGTCCCGCTCGAATCCGCTCCACGCCGTAGACGCATCGATATTCCTCCATACACCCGAACGCGGCGGGCTGCGAACAGTTTCATGCGATCCGCGTCACAGCCCGCACCAAGCATAGTCAGGATATATCTCCGGCCCGACGCATTGCGACGGTGTCCCGCTTTCGTCGCGCCGATTCCGCCGTTCGGACTACACGGCTCCTTCCCGGCTACGCCTTCCCGGCTACGCCCTCCCGGCTACGCGTTCCCGGCTACACGGCGGGAGCGCGCATCGCCACGTCCGTGGTGCGCACCGGCGCGGGCAGGTCGGTGGCGCCGGTCAGGTACTCGTCGACGGCCGCCGCGCACGAACGCCCCTCGGCGATCGCCCACACGATCAGCGACTGTCCGCGGCCCGCGTCGCCGGCCACGAACACGCCGTCGGCGCTGGTGGCCCAGTCGCTGCCGCCGGACCAGGTCTCGCCCGCATCCGCGCCGCGCGCCACGTTGCCGCGCGCCGTGTACTCCACGCCGAGCCCGTCGAGCAGCCCGTCGCGCTCGGGTCCCGTGAACCCCATGGCCAGCAGGACGAGCTCGCAGTCGAGCACCGAATCGGTGTCCTCGACCTTCCGGAACGTCCCGTCCACCGACTCCACCTCGTGGTAACGCAGCCCGGTGAGCTTTCCGCCGCCGTCGCCGACGAACGCCTCGGTGTTCACCGAGAACACCCGTTCGCCGCCCTCCTCGTGCGCGGACGACACCCGGTACATCAGCGGGTAGGTGGGCCACGGCGTCGCATCGGCACGCGTCTGCGGCGGCCGCGGCATGATCTCGAACTGGTGCACCGACGCGGCGCCCTGACGCAGCGCGGTGCCCAGGCAGTCGGCGCCCGTGTCGCCGCCGCCGATGATGACGACGCTCTTGCCCTTCGCGTCGATCGCGGGCACGGTGACGTCGCCCTCCTGCACCCGGTTGGAATGCGGCAGGTATTCCATCGCCTGGTGGACACCGTCGAGATCGCGGCCCGGCGCGGGCAGGTCGCGGCCCACGGTGGAGCCGACCGCCAGCACCACCGCGTCGAACCGCTCGCGCAACTGCTCCACCGGCAGCGCGCCGTCCTCGCCGCCGCCCACGTTCACGTTCGTCTCGAAGCGCGTGCCCTCCGCCGCCATCTGCGCCAACCGGCGGTCGATATGGTGCTTTTCCATCTTGAACTCGGGAATGCCATAGCGCAGCAGCCCGCCGATGCGGTCGGCCCGCTCGAACACCGTGACATCGTGGCCGGCGCGGGTGAGTTGTTGCGCGGCCGCGAGCCCCGACGGGCCCGAGCCCACCACCGCCACCCGCTTGCCCGTCGACTTCGCGGGCAGCATCGGCTTGATCCAGCCCTCGTCGAACGCGACGTCGACGATGTCGTGCTCGACTTGCTTGATGGTCACCGGATCCCGGTTGATGCCGAGCACGCAGGCCGATTCGCACGGCGCCGGGCACAGCCGCCCCGTGAAGTCGGGGAAGTTGTTGGTGGCGTGCAGCCGCTCGCTCGCCGCGCGCCAGTCGCCCTTGGTGACCAGTTCGTTCCACTCGGGGATGAGGTTGCCCAGCGGGCATCCGTCGTGGCAGAACGGCACGCCGCAGTCCATGCACCGGCTCGCCTGGACCTTGAGCGCGTCCGGGTCGGACGGCTCGTAGACCTCGCGCCAGTCCATCAGCCGCAGCGGGACGGGGCGACGCGCGGGCACGGACCGCTCGTACTTCATGAAGCCTCGGATATCACCCATTGGACACCACCATGATCGCGTCGTTCACATCTGTTCCTTCGGCCTGCGCGCGCTCCATGGCCTGCAGCACCCGCTTGTAGTCGCGGGGCATCACCTTGACGAAGTGCGCCAGCACTCCCGGCCAGTTGGCGAGCACGTACTCGGCCACCTCCGAGCCGGTCTCCACGTGGTGGCGCACCAGCAGTCCACGGAGCCAGTCGGCGTCCGCCGTGCCGTCGTCGACGTCCTCGAGCTCGACCATCTCGTCGTTGAGGTTGGCGGGCAGCGCGCCGTCCGGGTCGTAGACGAACGCCTCGCCGCCGGACATGCCCGCCGCGAAGTTGCGCCCGGTGGGCCCGAGCACGACGACCTTGCCGCCGGTCATGTATTCGCAGCCGTGGTCGCCCACGCCCTCGACGACGGCGGTCGCGCCCGAGTTGCGCACGCAGAACCGCTCGCCCACCAGGCCGCGGATCAACGCCTCGCCGCCGGTGGCCCCGTAGAGGAGCACGTTGCCGGCGATCACGTTGTCTTGCGCGCGAAATGTCTCCGGGACGTCGGCCGGGGGCCGCACCACGATGCGCCCGCCGGAGAGCCCCTTGCCCACGTAGTCGTTGGCGTCGCCCGACAGCCGCAGCGTCACGCCCCGCGGAACGAACGCGCCGAAGCTGTTGCCGGCCGAGCCGGTGCACGTGATGTCGATCGTGCCGTCGGGCAGTCCCTGCGCCCCGTGCGCCAACGTCACCTCGTGGCCGAGCATGGTGCCCACCGTCCGGTTCACGTTGGTGATCGGGGTGGTGATCTGCACCGGCCCGCCGCCGTCGATCGCCGCGCGCGCCTGCGCGATCAGCGTGTTGTCGAGGGCCTTGTCCAGCCCGTGGTCCTGCGCCTGGGTGCAGTGCAGATCCTGGTTCGGGTACAGCGAGCCGCCCAGCACCGGTTCCAGGATGGGGCTCAGGTCCAGCGCGCCGGCCTTGTAGTGCTCGGCCGAGCCGTAGTGCTCCACTGCGGCTGCCGTGTCGAGCATCCCGACCTGGCCCACCGCCTCCTCGAGCGTCCGGAAGCCCAGCTGCGCCAGCAGCTCGCGCACCTCCTCGGCGATGTACTCGAAGAAGTTCACGACGAACTCGGGGCTGCCGGTGAACCGCTCCCGCAGCGCCGGATTCTGCGTGGCGATGCCCACCGGGCAGGTGTCGAGGTGGCACACGCGCATCATCACGCAGCCGGAGACCACCAGCGGGGCCGTGGCGAAACCGAACTCCTCGGCGCCCAGCAGCGCCGCGATCATCACGTCGCGGCCCGTCTTGAGCTGGCCGTCGCATTGCACCGAGATGCGGTCGCGCAGGCCGTTGAGCAGCAGCGTCTGCTGCGTTTCGGCCAGGCCCAGCTCCCACGGGCCGCCCGCGTGCTTGAGAGAGGTGAGCGGCGCGGCGCCGGTGCCGCCGTCGTGTCCGGAGATGAGGACGACGTCGGCGTGCGCCTTGGACACGCCCGCGGCCACCGTGCCCACACCCAGCTGCGAGACCAGCTTGACGTGCACGCGCGCCTGCGGGTTCGCGTTCTTGAGGTCGTGGATCAGCTGTGCGAGATCCTCGATCGAATAGATGTCGTGGTGCGGTGGCGGCGAGATCAGGCCGACGCCCGGCGTCGAATGCCGCACCTCGGCGATCCACGGGTACACCTTGCCGCCCGGCAGCTGGCCGCCCTCGCCCGGTTTGGCGCCCTGCGCCATCTTGATCTGGATGTCGGTGCAGTTGCTCAGGTAGTGCGAGGTGACGCCGAACCGGCCCGACGCCACCTGCTTGATGGCCGACCGGCGCAGGTCTCCGCCCGCGTCGGGGGTGAAGCGCGCGGCGTCCTCGCCCCCCTCGCCCGAGTTGGAGCGCGCCTTCAGGCGGTTCATCGCGATGGCGAGCGTCTCGTGCGCCTCGGCCGAGATCGAACCGTAGCTCATCGCGCCCGTGGAGAACCGCTGCACGATCGCGCTCACCGGTTCCACCTCGTCGAGCGGCACGGGCGGGCGGGCACCCTCGCGGAACCGCAGCAGGCCGCGCAGCGTGGCGAGCCTCTCGGACTGGTCGTCGACCTTCTTCGTGTAGTCCTTGAACACGCGGTACTGCCCGGTGCGGGTGGCGTGCTGCAGCAGGAACACCGTGTCCGGGTTGAACAGGTGGTATTCACCCTCGCGGCGCCACTGGTAGTCGCCGCCCACCTCGAGCTCCCGGTGCGCGCGCTCGGTGGGCCGGTCCGTGAACGCCAGTGCGTGCCGGCGCGCCACGTCCGCGGCGATCTGCGGCAGGCCGATGCCGCCGATGCGCGAGCTGGTGCCCGGGAAGTACTCGCCGACCAGCTCCTGCGAGAGCCCCACGGCGTCGAACAGTTGCGCACCGGTGTAGGAGGCGATGGTGGAGATGCCCATCTTGCTCATCACCTTGAGCACGCCTTTGCCGGCGGCCTTGACGTAGTTGGCCACCGCCTCGTCGCGGGTGAGCCCCGGCAGGTCGCCGCGCAGGTGCAACTCGTCGATCGCCTCGAACGCCATGTACGGGTTGATCGCGGCGGCGCCGTAGCCGACCAGCATCGCCATATGGTGGACCTCGCGCGCATCACCGGACTCGATGACCAGGCCCACCCGGGTGCGCGTGCGTTCCCGTACCAGGTGGTGGTGCACCGCCGCGGTGAGCAGCAGCGACGGGATCGGCGCCCAATGCTCGTCGGACTCGCGGTCGGAGAGCACCACGATGCCGATGCCGTCGGCGATGGCATCCGAGACCTGCCGGCGCACGTCCTCCAGCGCGCGGCGCAGCCCCTCGCCGTCGTCGGCCACCTTGTAGAGGCCGCGGACCACGACGCTGCGGAAATCGGGGAACCGCCCGCCCCCGCCTTCGCCGTGCAGATCGTCACCGCTGCCGTCCGGGTTGTTGACGTGCACCAGCTTGGTGAACTCGTCGTTGTCGAGGATCGGGTTGGACAGCACGATGCGCCGGGTCGACTCCGGGGCGGCGTGCAGCAGGTCGCCCTCCGGCCCGATGCCCGAGGCGAGGCTGGTCACGAGCTGCTCGCGGATCGCGTCCAGGGGCGGGTTGGTCACCTGCGCGAACATCTGGGCGAAGTAGTCGAACAGGATCCGTGGACGGTCCGAGAGCACCGCGATGGGCGTGTCCGTCCCCATCGAACCGAGCGCCTCCGCGCCGGTGACCGCCATCGGCCGGATCAGGCGCGAGACCTCCTCCTCGGTGTAGCCGAACACCTGGTGGCGCAGCACCACCCGTTCATGCGGCATGTACTTGTAGGGGTGGTCGGGCAGGTCGGCCAGGTGGGCGACGTTCTCCTCGATCCACTCGCGGTACGGGTGCTCCGCCGCCAGCTCGGCTTTGATCTCGTCGTCGTCGACGATCCTCCCGCGCCCGGTGTCCACCAGGAACATCCGGCCGGGCTGCAAGCGCATCTTGCGCACCACCCGCGCCGGGTCGATGTCGAGGACGCCCACCTCGGACGCCATGACCACCAGTCCGTCGTCCGTCACCCAGACGCGGCTGGGACGCAGGCCGTTCCGGTCGAGCACCGCGCCGATGACCGTGCCGTCGGTGAAGGCCACCGACGCCGGACCGTCCCACGGTTCCATCAACGCTGAGTGGTACTCGTAGAAGGCTCTGCGCGCGGGGTCCATGCCCTCGTGGTGCTGCCAGGCCTCCGGAATCATCATCAGCACCGCGTGCGGCAGGCTGCGCCCGCCCAGGTGCAGCAGCTCGAGCACCTCGTCGAACCGTGCGGTGTCCGAACCGCCCGGCGTGCAGGTGGGGAAGATGTCCGGCGTCGCACCGGCCGCCCCCGGGCGGGCGAACACCGCGGTGTCGATGAGGGTTTCGCGCGCCCGCATCCAGTTCTCGTTGCCGATCACCGTGTTGATCTCACCGTTGTGCGCCACTGTGCGGAACGGGTGCGCCAGCGGCCAGGACGGGAACGTGTTGGTGGAGAAGCGCGAGTGCACCAGGCCCAGGGCGCTCTCCATCCGCGGGTCGCGCAGGTCGGTGAAGAATTCCGGCAGCTGCGGCGTGGTGAGCATGCCCTTGTAGACCAGGGTGCGCGCCGACAGGCTGGGGAAGTACACCGCACCGTCGGGGTTGTCTCGCTCCACGCGTTTGCGCACCACGTACGCCCGCCGCTCGAGGTCCATGCCGGCCAGCGGCGCCTCGCGGGTTCCGCTGAGGAACACCTGCCGGAACGACGGCATCGCCGAGCGTGCCATGGCGCCCAGGCTCGACGGGTCCACCGGCACCTCGCGCCAGCCGAGCACAGTCATGCCCTCCTCCGCCGCGATTGCGTCGACGCGCGCGGCGGCGGCGTCCGCCTCGGCGGCGTCGTCGGGGAGGAACGCGATGCCCGTGGCGTATTCGCCCGCCGCGGGCAGCGCAACGCCGGCCACCGCGCGCAGCAGTGCGTCCGGCACCTGGAGGAGGATGCCGGCGCCGTCGCCGCTGGTGGCCTCCGCGCCGGCGGCACCCCGGTGCTCCAGGTTGGCCAGGGCGGTGAGCGCCTTGTCCACGATGTCCCGGCTGCGCCTGCCGTGCATGTCGACGACGAAGGCGACGCCGCAGGCATCGTGCTCGTGGGCGGGGTCGTACAACCCCGTCCGTCCGGGCCGCATTGTTCCCGTCGACTGTCCCATCGTCGTTCCCTTCTCGCTGCGTACTGGTGTTTCAGCAGGTCAGGTGGACGACGCGCGGAATCTCGAAGATCCGGCGGGCTGGTCACCGGGGCTGGGCACCCGGGGACGAGAGAACCTCGACCGATGAGGGAAGAAAGATAGGCACACTCGTCCGGCCGCGCGCAGCAGAATTGCGCGCCGACCACCGACCCCACTGGGCGACGTTGACCAGTGTGCTGACGTTTCCCGGAATACCCAATGGACATAGCCGAAGGAAAGCCACAACAATCATAGCAGCCGCGACGGCCGACGAGGCAAATTCCGCGGGTGTGATCCGCAGCGCGCCGGGCCCCTCAGGAAAACAGCTGGCCGTAGCGAGTAATCAGCTACGGCCAGCGTGCGCGCGGTCCTCGGCGGCCGCCCCTCCCCGGCCCGATTTCCTACGACGGAACCTAACCGGCGTCGCGCACCCTCCGCGCCGGAGTCCTACTCATCGGAACCCGGACCATCGGAAACCGGTATCGTCAGTGCCTCCAGCAGCTCCGCCGCCACCGCGCGTCCCGCCCGGTTGGCGCCGATGGTGCTGGCCGACGGCCCGTAACCGATCAGATGCAGCCGGGGGCGCCCCGCAACCCGCGTCGCGAGCCGGCCGGTCATCGTGATCCCACCGCCCGGTCCGCGCAGCCGCAGCGGCGCCAGGTGGTCGAGCGCGCTGCGGAATCCCGTGGCCCACACGATGACGTCGGCATGCTCGTCGCAGGCCGGGTCCGCCCACCGCACCCCGTGCTCGGTGATCGAGGTGAACATGGGGCGACGTTGCAGCGCTCCCCGCCGCTGCGCGTCGCGGTATCGCGGGTTCCACGGGATTCCCGTCACGGAGACGACCGAGCCCGGGGGCAGGCCGCGCCGCACCCTGTCCTCCACCCGGGCGACGGCGCGCCGGCCGACCTCCGCCGTGAAGGGCTCGTCGGAGAACCGCGGTGGGGTGCGCGTCACCCACAGCGTGTCCGCCGTCTGCGATACCTCGGCGAGGATGTCCACCGCGGAGATGCCGCCGCCCACGACGACGACCCGCTTCCCCGCCAGTTCGTCGGGCCCGCGGTAGTCCCTGGTGTGCATCTGCCGCCCGCGGAACAGTTCCGCGCCCGGATAGTGCGGGATGAACGGACGCTCCCAGCTGCCCGTGGCGTTGACCAGCCCGTCGACGCAGGCCTCCATAACGCCGTCCGGGCCGATGGCCTCGATGCGGAACCGTTCGTCGGCGCCGTCGCTCACCCCGCCGCCACTCACACAGTGGACACGCACCGGCCTGCGCACGGCGATGCCCTCGCGCTCCTCGTACGCGGAATAGTAGCGCGGCACCGCCTCCGCCGCCGGCACCGACGACGGGTCCTGCCCGGCGTCGAGTACCTCGGTGAACGGCATGCCCGGCAGGTCGTGCACCCCGTTGACGGTGCTCAGCGTGAGGGAAGGCCAGCGGTGGCGCCACGCCCCACCGGGGCCCGGGTAGGCGTCGAGGACCACCAGCCGGTCCCTGTTCAGCCCGCGCCGGATCAAGTGGTGGGCGGCGGAGAGTCCCGCCTGCCCCGCGCCGATGACGGCCACCCGGGCGTGTTTCTCCACGGTCCCGAATGTACAGCGCAGTCGACCGTGCGGGCCTCTCAGATGTACATCGCCGGATCGACATAGCTGGTGGGGTCGACCAGCGGCTCATGCTGCGCGGGTTTGCGGGCGCGGGCCTGCGCGGGGATGCCGACGACGATGGAGTCCGCCGGGGCGTCGCGGGTGACCACCGCGTTGGCGCCCACCGCGCTGTCCGCCCCGATCGTCACTGGGCCCAGGATCTTCGCGCCCGCGCCGACGGTGACCCGGTCGCCCAGCGTGGGGTGCCGCTTGGCGCGTTCCAGCGACGTGCCGCCCAGGGTGACGCCGTGATAGATCATCACGTCGTCGCCGATCTCCGCGGTCTCGCCGATCACCACGCCCATGCCGTGGTCGATGAAGAAGCGGCGGCCGATCCGCGCGCCCGGGTGGATCTCGATGCCGGTGAGCCCGCGCACCAGCTGCGAGAGCAGGCGTGCCGGCGCTCGCAGCCCCGGCCTCCGCCACATCGCGTGCGCGGCGCGGTACGCCCAGATAGCGTGCAGGCCCGAGTAGACGAACGCGTTCTCCAGGTCGCCGCGCGCGGCCGGGTCGTGCGACCGTGCCGCGGCCAGGTCCTCGCGTACGGCCACCGACAGGCCCCGCAATCCGGTGAGCCCCACCGCCGTCACTCCCGGATGTGGTCGAACAGCGGCGTGGAGAAGTAGCGTTCGCCGAAGTCGGGGACGACGACGACGATGAGCTTGCCGGCGTTCTCCGGTCGCTTGGCCAGTTCCAGCGCCGCCCACACGTTCGCCCCCGCGGAGATGCCGCCCAGGATCCCCTCGCGGGTCGCGAGTTCGCGGGACACCCGCACCGAGTCCTCGAATCCGGCATCGATGATCTCGTCGTACACCTCGCGGTCGAGCACCTCGGGCACGAAGTTGGCTCCCAAGCCCTGGATCTTGTGCGGACCGGGGGCACCGCCGTTGAGGATCGCCGAGTCGACCGGCTCCACTCCTACCACGCGCACCTCCGGCTTGCGGCGCTTGAGGTTGCGGCCCACGCCGGTGAGTGTGCCGCCGGTGCCGATGCCGGCGACGAAGATGTCGACCTCGCCGTCGGTGTCCGCCCACACCTCCTCGCCGGTGGTCGCGTCGTGGATGTCCGGGTTGGCGGGGTTGGCGAACTGGCGCGCGAGGATGGCGTTGTCGGTGGCGGCGACGATCTCCTCCGCCTTCTCGAGGGCGCCGCTCATGCCCTCGGAACCGGGGGTGAGCACGATCTCCGCCCCGAACGCCCGCAGCATCATCCGGCGCTCGGTGGACATCGTGTCCGGCATCGTCAGCACCACCTTGTAGCCGCGGGCCGCGCCCACCATGGCCAGTGCGATGCCGGTGTTCCCGCTGGTGCCCTCGACGATCGTGCCGCCGGGACGCAGGTCGCCGGCCTTCTCCGCCGCGTCGACGATGGACACGCCGATCCGGTCCTTGACGCTGTTGGCCGGGCCGAAGAATTCGAGTTTGGCGACGACGGTGGCGCCCGCCCCGTCGGTGAGCCGGTTCAGCCGCACCAGTGGCGTCCCGCCGACCAGCTCGGTGACGTTGCTATGGATCTTGCCCATGTCGAATCCTCTCGTGCGGAGAAACCAGCGTCTCTTCGGACAACCCCCCTGCGCCGTCAATCCTTCCCGGCGGCCGCACCCTCACCTGCGGACCGCCCACCGGGGCGCAGCGCGACGGGCAGCGCTCGGTGGGCGTCGCCGCCGCGGCCCCGCAAGAACTGCCTGGCCAGCCGTTGCCTCTCCACCTTCTGCCAGGTGTCGGCGAGATCCGCGAGACGGCGGCTGAGCGCGAGCGCCGCCCCGGTCCCGTCGTCGCCCCCCGTCGTGTCCGCCGCCATCTGCAGGACGGCCGACGCGTCCGGGTCGAGCCCCGCGGGCACCTGCGGCCACCCCGGCGCGACGAAACTGCGGCCGGTCTCCCGCAGATGCTGCTCGAACGCCTGCTGCAACGCGTCGATCTCGTCGTGCACGCCCCGCACCGTCGCGTCGCCGTCGATCCAGCCGTCGATCTCCGGGTGCAGGCTCGCCAGGGCGCGCGCGCCCGCCGCGGTGGCCAGGATCCTGCGGCCGCGGACGAGGGCCCGTACCTGGTCCCCGTTGTCGTCTCCGTCCAGCAGCCACGCGCCGCACGGACGTGCCAGGCCGATGTCCGGGCCCACGTCTATGTGCCAGACGGCCACGGCCGTACCGTCCTGTTCCGGCGCGTCCACGACGGCGACCGTGTCGCGGACGATACGGGCGAGGTCCGGGTCCGTCCGGTCGGCGTCTGCGGTCGCGGCGTGCTCAGCGGTCATGCCCGCATCGTATCGGCCCCGGCGCCACCGGATCGGCCGTCACCGCGGCCGCCGCCGATGGTGGTGTGTGAAGTGCCGACGGCGCAGATCGATGCCCGCCAGCGTCGGCACTCGCGACCACCGGCTGTCGAACCGCGGCCCCAGTTCGGCCCCCAGCCGCCGCATCTGCCGGATCTCGCGGCGCGTCACCGGTGCCAGCAGTGGACCGAAGACGACGCCCGCCGCCAGGGCCACCGCGGTGCCTGCCGCCACCACGAGCGTGCCGAGGCCCTGCGCCGAATGCCCGTCGACGAGCGTGACGAATCCCCGGTAGGTGGTCACCCCGGGCACCAGCGGAACGATCCCGGACATGACGATGACCAGCGGCGGCACCGAGAATCGATGCGCGACCACCGCGCCGGCCAGGCCGATCGCGGTGGCGGCGACGAACGAGCTGGCCACGTTGCCGGCGTGCAGGTGCATCATCCCGAAGTAGATCAACGCGCCGAGCGACCCGGCGGCGCCCGCCGCCCCGGCGGCGCGGGCCGGGGCGTAGCTGGACACGGCGGCTGCCGCCGCGCCCACCGCGCCCGCCGCCACCATCACCGGCACGCTCAGCCAACCGGCCACGGACTCGGGGCTCACCGAGGCGTCGATGTGGAGCGCGTCGCCGATACGCAGCGCCGCCCCCACCCCGACGAAGATCCCCACCATCGACAGCAGGATCTCCATGATCCGGCCGACGGACGTCAGGTAGTAGCCGGTGATCGAGTCCTGCACGGAGGACACGATGGCCATGCCGGACATCAACGCGACGATGTTCGCCGCGACGACGAGCGACGGGTTGGCGCCCTCGGGGAGCTTGCCGACGGCGTCGAGCGAGAGGGTCACGCCTGTCGCGACGAGCCCGGCCACTGCCTGCTGGAACAGCAACGGCAGGCCGCGGCCGGCGAGGAACCTGCCGATCCTGTCGATCATCGACGTCGTCACCGCCGCGATCACCACCACGACCAGACCGGCGCCGAGCAGCACCGAGAAGCTCGCCGCCATGACGCCCAGCGCCACGGTGGACACCCAGGTGTTGTACGGGGGCGGGGCCGAATCCAGCTCGTCGATCCGCTCGTGCACCCAGTCCAGGTCCGGCCGCTCGTCGGCCACCTGCTGCGCAAAATCCAGGACGGCGTGCAGCCTGGTGTAGTCGAGGGAGCGCCCACGGACGTGCCACATGGCCGTCAGGGGCGCGCCCTCGACGCCGCGCGGCACCGACAGGATGATCGTCGTCGCGGTGACGTCCAGTTGCGTGTGCCGCAGCCCGTAGGCCCCGGTGATGGCGGACATCGTCGCCGCGACATCCGCGGTGCCCGAATTGCTCGACAGCAGCAATGAGCCGACGCGCAACGCCGCATCGAGCACCCTGTGGACGTAGTCGCGGTCATGCGTCCCGTCCGGCGGGGAGTGTTCGGGCACCGCCGTGCTTCAGTGGGCGAAGTGCCTGGCCGCCGACTTGATCTCCACGCCCCCTTCGAGCCTCTTGCACACCGTCTTCAGGTCGTCCACCATCCGCGCCGCGAGGTCCCTGCTGAACCCTTCGCGCACCACCACGCGCAGCACCGCGACGTCTTCGGCGCCCTCCGGCATCGTGTAGGCCGGCACCTGCCACCCCAGGGACCGCAGCTCGTGGGAGACGTCGAACACCGTGTAACCGTCCGTCGTGTCGCGCTCGAATGCGAGCACCGGGATGGCCGTGCCGTCGCTGACGAGGCGCAGTCCGTCGATCTGATCGACCTGTTTTCCGATCCACACCGCGGTGTCCCGCAGCGTCTCCATGATCGCTTGGTATCCCTCGCGGCCGAGCCGGATGAAGTTGTAGTACTGGCCGACCACCTGGTTTCCGGGGCGAGAGAAGTTCAGCGTGAAGGTGGGCATGTCGCCGCCCAGGTAGTTGACGCGGAACACCAGGTCATCCGGCAGGTACTCCGCGCTGCGCCACACCACGAACCCGATGCCCGGATAGGTCAGCCCGTACTTGTGACCGCTGACGTTGATCGACACCACGCGCGGGTTGCGGAAGTCCCACTCCAGGTCGGGATGCAGGAAGGGGGCGACGAACCCGCCGGATGCGCCGTCGACGTGCAGTGGCACGTCCGGTCCGCCGTCCGCTGCCAGCTTGTCGAGCACCTCGGAGATCGCCCCGATGGGCTCGAACTCGCCGGTGAAGGTGGTGCCGAGGATCGCGCAGACGCCGATCGTGTTCTCGTCCACCGCTTCCCGTACCTGCTCGGGGGTGATGACATACCGGCCCGGCTCCATAGGGAGGTACTTCGCCTCCACGTCGAAGTAGCGGCAGAACTTCTCCCACACGACCTGCACGTTGGACCCGAGCACCAGGTTGGGCCTGGTGGCGTCCTGGCCGGCGGCCTCCCGGCGCTGCCGCCAACGCCACTTCAGCGCCAGCCCCGCCAGCATCACCGCCTCCGACGAGCCGATGGTGCTCACCCCGGTGGCCGTGGCCGGGTCCGTCTCGGACAGGCCCTGCGCGTGGAACAGGTCGGCCACCATCGCGACGGTCCGGGCCTCGATCGCAGCAGTCGAGGGGTACTCGTCCTTGTCGATCATGTTCTTGTCGAAGGACTCGGCCATGAGCTTGTCGGCCTCGGGGTCCATCCACGTGCTGACGAATGTGGCGAGGTTGAGCCGTGAGTTGCCGTCGAGCATGAGCTCGTCGTGGATGAACCGGTAGGCCGCCGCCGGCTCCATCTCCGAGTCCGGCATCCGCAGGCGTGGAATCGGATCGGTGCTCAGCCGCCCGGTGTATGCGGGGGCGATGGTACCGGTGCGGTTGGGCCCGCTGGTGCGTGGAAGCGTCATGGTAAGTGTTCCCTCCGTGGTTGAAGCATCAATGCCTGGTTCTCGAATGTGCGCGTGCGTGCCTTGCCTGTCACACCTCCACGGGCGGGTGGAGGCGCTCCATCGTGTACATGCGGTTGCGCCGTGCCGACAGTGACGAGTTCCAGCGCCGCTCCTCCTCGATGAGTTCGCGCACGCGCACAGACCGTTCGATCTCGTCCACTGCGTCCATCCGGACGATCATCGACTGCGCGAAAACATTGCGGGGCTGATTGTCGAAGCTGAGGATCGACAGCTCGCCACTGTGGATATACTGCCGCCCGCAAAGCGTGAGCATGAGCACGTGGCGCACGCAGCCGACCGGCGCCGGTATCACCATCACCCCGCCCGACGCGACGTCGAGGTCGAGGTCGAGGTCGAGGTCGAGGTCGACGGAACCGAATGAATGGCCCCACGGCCCTTCCACTGCGAGCCCACTCGCGGACACCGCGCGGCGTGCTCCGCGGTTGCGGCGCTGCCAATCTCAGCCATGATGCGAACTTAGCAGCACGACGGGCAGCATATGCCGCAAACGGAATAAGCCTGGCGCTTCTGACAGATCCGCGGGTCATGTGCGACCGGCAAGGACGGACCTGTCGCCCCTGAGGCTGTGCAAGTGCATGGCGATAAGGCTTCGGCTCACTTGAATCGGGGGCAGTCGCGGCATCGTTTCGGCTCTTTCGAAGTGTCCCGTGTTTGATGGAGGCAGTCCACACGGACGGACCTCACTGCTCCGCGATCTGCACCTGAGAGGCTTCACTTTCCGAGAACACCGCAGCAGGCCACTCAACTCAGCCTGGCAGATAATAGGGTAAGGCTTCTATCCGTGGAAGCGATCACACACTCATCAGCTTGGTCCCCTCAAGCGACGAGTTCAGGTCGTCGTTGAACTTCTTCACCGCCAGGCGCAACACCAGACCGATAAACAGGACAGGAAGGATGAACAGCAGGAGCCAGCCCAGGTCCTTCCAGTAGTCGCCTTCATAGATCCCGGCGATGGCCGCGCGCACGGCACTCGTCGCGTGGGAGACGGGGACGAAGGGGCTGATGTTCTGGAACCACTGTGGCAACACGGCCAACGGGTACGCACCCCCGCCCGCGGAGATCTGCACGACCAGCAGGAGGACTGCTATCGCCTTGCCCGCCTCCCCGAATGCCAGCACGAGCGTATAGGTGATGAGCGAGAAGACGAACGACATGACCCAGCCTGCGAGAATCAACAGGAAAGGGTGGGCGGGGCGGACACCGACAAAGCCGATGAGACCGGCAAAGAGAATCGTGCTCTGCAGGAATGCGAGCCCGCCGAATATCGCGTAGTGACCGAAATACTCCTGCCACGGGCGAAGCGGACGGCTCAGCGGCGGAAGAGCATCCCGGGATACCTCGGTGCGGATGAGCACCGACAGCAGCAGTGCCCCCACCCAGAGACCGAGCACCGAGTACAGCGGCGCCATCTGGGAGCCGAAATTGTCAACCTTGAACACCGGGATCGTATCCAGGCTGACCGGTGAGGCGAGCTCCGCGGCGAACTTCGCCGGATCGGAGCCGATGATCCGGGACACTTCGCTCAGATCGCCTGAGTTCGACGCATCCTGGAGGGCCTTTTCGAGCTGGGCGAAGGTACCAGCGGACTCGCCGAGGTCGCTCGCCAGCAGCCGGGCCGCAGTCTCGCCGTCCGACAGGCCCGCGCTCAGCGAGCCCGCGCCGGCGGCCAGCGATTGCTCCGCTGCGCGCAGATCCCGACCGATACCGCCGAAACTGCCCTGCACCGCTTGCAGGTCGGCAGCGAGACGGGCGAGCTGCGGTTGCAGGCTATTCGTGTACTGATCACGGGCGTCGGCGAGCGCGGACTGCGCGGAATCAACATCTTGGAGTATCGCATTGCGCGTTGCCTCACGATCCACGTTTCCCTGCGACGCGGAGGACGCAGCCGCGTCGAGCCGCTGCTTGAGTGCCTCCTGACGGTCGATGACGGCATCGACACGGTCCGCCAGCAGACCCACCGCCTCCCTGGTCACGAGGTCGAGGCCGGGCTTCGCTTCCTGGGCTCTCAACTGGTCGCGTAGCCGCGTGTACCCCGCGACCTGTTCATCCACCATCCCGGACGCCTGCGCGAGCCCGTCTCCAGCCGGTTGTGTCGCAGGCGCCTGACCGAGAATCCGGTTGATCTCAGCGCGAAGCGCGTCGTAGCTGTCGGCATTCACCGTGAAGACCTTGGACAACAGCTCCGAGGCCGACGTCAGCACGCCCTGCACCGAGCTCACGGACTCCGCCCCCCGACCGATCGCGCCGGTGGTGTCCTGGACCGCTTGAGATGCCGACGAGGCGAGAGAACCAGTGCTCGACAGGAGGGAATCGGCAGACGAGAGCAAACCCGCGAACATACCCGCCGTGCCGGCAGCGGAGTTCAACTGCACTGAGATCTTACCGACCGCCGACTCGAGGTTATCCAAGGTTTCCTGCGCGTTTGAATCCTCAAGATGCGTGGCCAGAGACGACACCAAGGCTAAGCCGACCTCGTCAAGCGTCTGCGTGAAACTTGTATTGATTTGCGTCGAGACCTCTGTCGCAGCCTCTCCGGTGATCAGCGACGAGAGCGCGTTCTTCTTCTCGTTCACATAGAGATCGATCTTCACAGGCGACGCGCCGGGCGACAGAAAAGTAAGCATCTTCTGACTGAAGTCCGGAGGCAGAACGATCGCTGCGTAGTATTCCTCGGATTTCGTGCCATCAATGGCCTCGTCCTTGGAGACGAACTGCCAGTCGATGTCGCTGTTGGCCCGCAGCTGTGATATCACTTGATCGCCCACATTGAGCCGCATCGGGAACAGATTGCTTTCAAATCCCTCATCGGCGCTGGCCACAGCGACTTTGAGGTTGCTGACATTTTCGAATGGTTTCCAGCTTGAAAGTACGTTGAACCATGCGAAGAACGAAGGGATCAGCACGACCCCGACGAGCACCATTGCTGGAATCACATTGCGTGTTGCCTGCCCGAAGTCCTGACGGATCAGGGTGACGATGTTGTTCATGCGTCCTGCCCCCGCAACTCCAGCTGGTCAAGGCGCGCATCGGATCGGATCGCGACCTCCTCAGCAGCCAGTTCGCGCTTCAGCTCATCATCGGGGAGGTCGGCCACCTCCGTTCCGTAGACGATGTTCTGACTGATGTATTCGACCAGAATGATCGCCGCCATGACAAGGAGACACAGCAGCCCCCACAGACCAAGAACGGTGGCCTTGGCGTCCGGGAATACAGTCCCGATCACGAACAGCACCACGGTCCCCACCAGGCCAATGATCAGCGCGGCACGCTGCAGGGCCTTGTGGTTCATGTCCAGCCAACTCCGATGCCTGTCGTTGTCGGCGCGGAACTTGTCGCGATTGGTCAATGCACGCACGAGTTGCGTGAGGCGACGTCGCGATCCCAATATCTGCACGTCTTCGCTCAGGAACAGCCCGGTGTCCGCCAATCTGCTGTTGAACAGCCGCGCAAAGTTTCCCAGACGCTGGCGAAGGAGGACTCCAAGGACAAAGGACAGTGCGGCAAAGAGAGTGAGAACGGCCATGTACCGGAGATAGTTGAGGCCATAGAATCCGCCGATGGTCTCACGCATCGCATCGATCCCGTAGGTGAAGGGAAAGAAGGGAAAAAGCGCCCTGAAGAAGTCCGGCATCATCTCTATCGGGTAGATGCCCGAGGCGCCGGGAATCTGCATGATCACCAGCAAAACTGCGATCCCCTTCCCGATGTAACCAAACGAGACCGACAGCGCATAGATGATCGACATGTAGACGAGCCCGATAAAGACACATGTCGCCACGTAGACGACCGGATTCACCGTCTGCACACCGATCAGTACGTTTCCGATACTCACCAGCAGGCCCTGGATGACGCTCATCACCGCGAACAGCAACCAACGGCCGAAGTACGCCTGCCTCACCGTCAGGCCTTCGACGTCCTCGGTATCAGCCTCCAGCTTGAACAGCACCATCAACACGAACCCTGCGATCCACAGGGACAAATTGGTGAACAACGGTGCCATCGCAGATCCGTATGCCGGCACCGGAAACAAATCGTTCTCATGGACCTGCACCGGCCCCGCCATGAACCCCGCGATCGACTCGGGGTCTAGCGAGGTCAGCTCGCTGACCTGGTTCCAGATGTCCGCAGCAGTGATCGCGTTCAAGTCGGTCTGCAACGTGGTGAGATCCGACTGCACATCCTGCAGATTACCGTCGAGCGAGGTCACGGCCGTATCCGTCTGGTCAAGCACTGATTCGAGCTCGGAGAGCATTCCCACGGCCTCGCTCACGAGCACACGTTGCGAATCGAGCGCCGAGGAGAAGGCGCCGACACTTGAGGACAACGAGGACATGGACTGGTTGAGGCTCGGGAACGTTCCGGCAAGTACGCCGTGCAGAGCGGAGGACGACCGCTCGACGGCCCTCATCGCATCTGAGGCCGCGGCAGTCTGATCGGTCACCGTCGACACGTCGGCGGTTGCGTCGCCGAGCATGGCCAGGAGCTCCTGATCACGAGTCGACTGCGCGGAGACCTCGTTGATCACTTGCCGAATCTGGGCCTTGATCGGTACTGCATCGGGAAGCGCGGCCTCCAACGGGCGCATCGTGGCCAGCAACGCCTGGTTGGCGTCTATCACTGTCTGCACATCCCGTTGCGCCGTGGTCAGCGCGGAGCGCGCCGCGTCGGCACCTCCGGCGACTTGCTCGATGCTCTGATTCAGGCGTGTGGTGGCGCCTGTGAGGTTCGACGCACCGGACACGTAGGCCCCCGTCAAAGTCTCCGAGAAGTCGAACAGGTCCCCCTGCACCTCGTTGACCAGGCCCTGCGCATCCGAGACCGCGTCGGTCACATCGCCGATGGCGGCGTCCACCCGCTCAAGGGCGGCCCTGGCATCGGAGACAGCTGCGGCACCGGGGCCGAGTGCGTCATGCAGCTCGGTCAGGCTCATGCGTGCGGCCTGAACCGTGGTGAGCGCCTGGTCCAACGCAGTCAATGTGTTACTGCGCGAGCCGATCAGCCATTGCCCGGTATCGATTCCCGCCTGTCGGGCCTCCGTGGCGATCGTCTGCGCCACCGTTGAGACGAACTTCGAGTTGATCTGCGTGTCCAGCGTCGATGCGCCGACCTCGGTGATCTTGGGGGCGATCGCGTTCGCCTTCTCGTTGGTGTAATACTCGAGCTGCGGCTGCACGAAGTCACCGGTGGTGATGGTCAGGAGATCTTTGCTGAAATCCGGCGGCATGACGATGGCGGCGTAGCTCGCGCCCGAGCGGACCGCGTCCATCGCATCGTCATGATCCATGAACTGCCAACCGAGCTGATCGTTGGTCTTCAGTTGGTCGACCACCTGCTCGCCAACGTTCACCTCACCGGTGAGCTCGGTACTGGCCCCTTCGTCCTGGTTGACGACGGCGACATTGATGTGGTCTGCATTCCCGTAAGGATTCCAGAACGCCACGATATTCACCCAAGCGTACAAGGCGGGAAGCACCAGCAGTCCGATTATGATCGCCCACGACTTCGGCGCTCTACGGATGCGCGTGAGGTCACGACGTAGCACCTTAAAGGCGTTGCGCATGCACATTCCTTCGCTGTTACTCGTACGGACACCTCACTGTTCGCACAGATAAGTGACGCCTAGGCCACACTTCGACCGCTACAGGCCAGAATCCGGTCTGATCAGCTGGCACGACTTGCCCAATCGGATGAACGTCCGCTTAGCTTACCTGCTCTCTTCACCAGCTTCTGCCGATTCGGCTCTTCGGCATCCGCGATGGCTTTCGCTCGCGTCGCATCAACAAGGCAGTTGACGATGGGTGACCGGGCGCGTATCGCGGCAGGCATCGGCCGCGACCACACGGTCGTCTGGCGCGAGTGGCAACGCAACACGACCATGACGCGCGGCTACACGCAGGTGCATACGGACAGCGAGGCCGGGAAGCGCAGGCGTCTGATCTGCGCAGCAGATCACGCACACCGCGCCAGCTCGGCGGCCGGTTGCGCCGCGTGGCTACGGACGCCGCCGGCCGGACCGTCAACCATGAGGCACACTCCCGGTGGATCTACGTGCTGCCCAAGGGCGAGTTCGCTTAGGCGGGAATCCTGTTGCGCTCCAAGCGGCCCCGACGCAAACTCCGTTAGTCGCCCGGCGAGCCCACGGGCCGGCGGATCGTCGGCACGGTCTCGATCGACGACCGCGCAGCGAAGTCCGAGTTCACAGCACCGCCAACCGACCTTTCCGAGGCCCTGGCCGGACCCCCGAGGAAGCGACGTGATCACCCGGTTCCCAGGCCACCGGCCTCCACCGGCTCGGGAACACCGGCGGGCTCCTCCCCCGCGCGTCCGACATAGAAGATCGACGCGACGAAGAAGCATATGGCGCCGATCATCGTGCCCAGGTTCGCCAAGTGGGAATCCGCTGTGGCTCCGTTCGCGTAGACGAAGCCGCCGATGGCGGACAGTCCGAAGGCGACGCAACCGAGCCAATTCGACCAGCCGCTTATCGTATCCCGGTAGATCAGCTTCATCAACTCATGAGAACGGATGAGGCCGAGCATCGCGAAGCACGCGCTCACCAGGAACGCGACCGAGCCCGCCGCGTCCGGCACCCACACGTTCACCTGCTCGCTCCGCGTGCCGTGCGCGGTGATCGCGGCACCCGTGCTCACGTTGAAAAGGAGGGTGCCGACGAACTGCGCGGATGCCACCAGCCACACCGCGCTGATCGCCCGGCTCCCTTTATAGGCGACGAAGCGCGGACCGGCCAGCAACAACTGGATGAATGCCGCCCCGGTGAAGAACCACGATCCGATGAAGAACACGATATTGGTGGTCAATGCCCCCATTACGGAGGCGAGCCCCGGCACTGCGCCCACGAAGAAGAAGGTGGAGCCGATGCAGAAACCAATGGACTGCAGTCGCAGTGTGGGGCGGATCAGCATGCGGTCACGATACCCGTCGGTCACGCGCGGTTCACCGATTCCGACGGCGGCAGGGTGAACAGCGTGACGATCCCCATGATGATGAGCAGGATCCCACCGAACATCGCGAACGTGGCCACGGCGACGCCGGGCATGGCCAGCACGATGATGCCCGCGATCACCGAGACCACCGCGCCCGCGATGTACAACCAGCGCGGGCCCACGGTGGCCCGGTCGCGTCCCGAGAACAGCGCCATGACGCCGTCGAGTATCCAGCTGATGCCGATGAACACCGTGAGCACCCACAGCGCCTTGCCGGGGTTGAACAGGCACACGATGCCGGCGGCGGCGACGAGCGCACCGAGGATCCCCAGCGTCCAACGCGTTCCGGTGGACAGGAAGTGCGATGTGATGGCGGTGGCGACGCGCACGACACCGCCGATCACCAGCCACAGGCCGAACAGCACTGCGATCGCGAGCAGGGTGGGGCCCGGCCAGAACAGCGCGATCACGCCGAGGACGATCGCCGCGATCGCCGACGTGATCAGCGCCGCCCGGATCGCCGCGCGCGCTTTCGACGCGGACTCCGGAAATCCGCGTTCCTCCGTGTACATCGCGTACATACCCCGACGCCCCTCATCCTGGAACTTGCACGGCACTGGAAACGGCCGTGGCTTCGGGGACCACATTGGCACAGCCGCAGCGGCCGCGGGGCGGTTCGAGGAGTACTGCGAGTCGACTACTGCGGGCCGGCTACTGGGGGTTGATCGCCAGCAGCGTCGCCCAGTAGCGCGCGTCCGCCTCCGAGAAGCCGCCGGCCTTCAGTGCCGCATAGATGATGTAGGACATTGCCACCTCCACTTCCGCGGGGCGCGTGGCCCCGTTCGTCTCACGGACACTACCTGCCGATGGCGTAGGTTGGTCAGCCCGCGCGCCTGCAGAAAGGACAACCCAGTGCAGCAGCCTGCTCGCGGCCGGCTCATCGGATCGCTGGTCGCCGCCGGATTCGGACTGATCTACGTGCTGGTCAACTCGTGGCCGCTACCGTCCGCCGCCGCCTGGGCCGTCCGCATCGCCGCCATCGCCCTCGCCACCGCGACGACAGCCTCGGTCGCGGTGGGCACCGTCCGCGCGTCCGACGGCCCCGGCGACGCGCGGACGGCGCCGCCGGGGCTCGCGCGCGGCTATTGGATGATCGTTGCGGCCGAGGTGGTGGCACTGTTCGGCGGGCTCGCCGTCATCAACGGCCTGCTCGACGCCCCGCGCGCCGGCGTCGCCTGGGTGTCCGTGGTCGTGGGCCTGCACTTCTTTCCGATGGCCCGCCTGTTCCGGCTTGCCTTCTTCCGCCTGATCGGCGGAGCCGTCGGCGCCTGCGGCGTCGCCGGCTTGGTGTTCGCGGGCCTGGACTCCTCCGGCGAGGTCACCGCCATCGTGGCCGGCGTGCTTCCGGGCCTGATCCTGCTCTGCTTCGCCGCGTGGGGTTCGACCCGCTGGTGGATCACTCCGCGGGCTGCGGAGCCATATCCTTGAGTGGCGACACCGGCAGGCCTCCCGGGTACGGCGCACTCACCCCGGCCGTGTCGAACGCCCGGCGGATGCGCCGGCGCAGCTCGCGCTCGGTGGCCCACTGCATGTTCGCGCGCGTCACCACCGTCATGCGCAGCGTCCACGAATCCGCGTCCAGCGCGTTGACGCCCTGCAACTCCGGGGCGGAGAGCAGGTTGGACTTCATCGGCTCCTCGGCCGCGGCCTCCTTGGCCGTCTCCAACGCCACCTTGCAGGCCAGATCGATGTCCGCGCCGTAGGACACCGGGAACTCCAGGAACGCGACGCCGAAGTCCTGGCTGTAGTTGCCCACCCGCATGATCTCGCCGTTACGGCAATACCAGATGGTGCCGTGCAGATCCCGCACCGACGTCACCCGGAGGCCGACGTTCTCGACGGTCCCGGACGCCTCGCCCAGATCCACCCAATCGCCCACGCCATACTGGTCTTCGAAGAGCATGAACAGGCCCGACAGGAAGTCGCGCACCAGCGCCTGGGCACCGAAACCCAGAGCCACGCCCACGATGCCGGCGGAGGCGATGAACGGCGCCACATTCACGCCGACTATCCGGAGAATGTCGAAGATCACCCACAGCAGCACCAGGAACGACACCAGCGACTTGAGCACCGAGCCGATCGTCGCAAGCCGCTGCGCCCGGCGCTCGTCGCGCTGTCGCTCCGCGCGCAGGTCCTCCGAGGTGCGTTTGCGCGCGTTCTTCTTGAGGATCGCGGCGGTGATCCCGCCGCCCTCCTCCACGTGCAGTGTGCCCCTGCCCCTCTCCATGCCGCTGCCCTCGCCCGCGGCCTGTTCCGCCGCAGCGAGCCGAGCGGCACGCTTCTCGCGTCGCCGTGCCCTGCGCGAGGTCGATCCCTCGCCGTCCGAGTTCCGTGTCACGTGATCGATCGCCCGGTGCAGCAGATACCGGACGATCAACGCGAGTACGACGGTGATCGCGATGTGCACGGGTTTGTCGATCAGCCATTCCTGGCCGGTGTCCGTCAGTCGAAAAGCTAGCTGATTCACGCCACGAGGCTACTGATGGACCACCGGTCGCCGAAACCGCCGCGGCCCAGCCCTGCGGTCCTGCGCCACGTGGCATGGTGGCAGCACGAAGCCACAAGCGGCCCGGAGGTCACGATGGACGATTCCCCTGACACCATGCGCGCGGTCTCCTACAGCGCATATGGCGGGCCGTCGGTGCTCACCCCCGGCCGCGTCGACGTGCCGCACGCCGGTGCCGCGCAGGTGCGCATCCGTGTGCGGGCCGCGTCGGTCAACCCCTTCGACCTGAAGAAGCGTGCGGGGATGTTCGCCGGGGACGCCGGAGCCCCGCCGCGGCCCGTGATCCCGGGAGTGGAGGCGTCCGGGGTGGTCGACGAGGTCGGCGCGGATGCCGTCGGAGTGGCTGTGGGCGACGAGGTCTTCGGGCTGGGGCCCGCCACTTTCGCCGAGCACGCCGTCCTGGAGCACTGGGCCGTCCGCCCCGCCGCCTGGACCTGGGCGCAGGCGGCGTCGGTGAGCACCGCGGCGGAGGCCGCCCTGCGCGCACTGGAGCTGCTGGGAGTGGGCGAGGGGGCGACGCTGATGATCGACGGCGCCTCGGGCAGCGTCGGTTTCGCCGCGGCGCAGCTGGCGCTGACTCGCGGCATCGCCGTGCTCGGCACGGCCTCCCCCGCCAAACAGGAACGCCTGCGCGTCCTGGGCGTCGAACCCCTCGACCACGGTCCAGGCCTGGACGATCGCGTGGCGTCCTTGGAGCCGGACAGCGTCGACGCGGTGCTCGACGCCTCCGGCAGGGGGTCACTGGACGAGCTCATCGCGATCGCCGGCGGCCCCGACCGCGTCGTGACGCTGGCGAACTTCGATGCGCCGGACAAGGGTGTGCGCGTGTCCTCCGTCCCCTCGGCGTTCGGCGCGTTGCAGCTGACCGCAGGGCTGGCGGCGGACGGCCGCTTCGAGGTGGTCGTGGACTCCGAGCACCCGCTCGACCAGGCCGCCGCCGCACACGCCCGTGCGGAGGCGGGCGCCGACGGGAAGGTCGTCGTACTTCCGTAGCCGCGGCTTCTAGGTGTGGATCACCTTGAATCGCGACTGTGTCGACGGATCCTCGCAGTAGCCGGTCTGCACCGGGCGGGTCTGGTGGGCACGGCAGGTCCAACCGTCGACGGTGATCGTGTTGCGGTTGCCGTGCACGGGGAACGCCGGGTCCACCACCGCGCGGGACCACACCGAGTTCAGGGTGTCGCAGTCCACCGTCCCGCCCAGGACCAGCCCCTCGGTGCCGGGCCGGCCGACGTCGCAGCGCGCCCCCGCGGGCAGCGGCGCGGCATCAGTGGCGGTGGCGGCATCAGTGGCAGTGGCGGCATCAGTGGCGGTGGCGGTAGCGGCAGGCGTCGGAGGGGCTTCGGACGCGGCGCCGTCGGTGGTGGACGCGCAGCCGGCCAGCGCCAGCAGACCGCCGGTCGCAAGGGCCAGGGTCAGAACTCGAGCGGACATCCCACCACGATAGGCACCGCGCACGCTGTGATCACGCGAACGGCGTGCCTCACCTACTTTGAGCGCGTGGCGCCGGGTGGTGCCTCACCTATTTTGAGCGCGTAGCCAGGAAAGCTTGCCCGATGTGGAAGGCAAGATCGACATGGCCGCGAGACGGCAGGTGACGA